>NZ_RCVN01000004.1 GCF_003697915.1 Staphylococcus pseudoxylosus | reverse complement strand
TACTTGCTCAATTGAAAATTGAGCTTAGTAGGACTTATGCAATAGCAAAGCTATTGTAAACAGTGGAAGCGTGTACTTGATTCAAGTCGTAATTGTTAAAAGGGCAGTAGCTGACTGGATTGAAAATAAAAATGATCTTTAATAGTGTATTGAGTAAATGCTTTTAAAGTATGAGCTTGAGTTCCAATAAAATCATTATTCATTTCAATCCTAGTCATCCTTGCCGGGGTGGGACGACGAAATCATTTAAAAACAAATTAGATTTCTGTCCCACTCCCTAGTTTATAGTTAATATCAAAAATAAAAAGTATTACTAGAGCATATGACTTTAGTTTACTTATTTACTTAAATTGTTCATCTTTCACTATGAAACTGATATAATTGTAAGTGTAAATTATAGAAGGAGTATCAACTCATTATGGATGTAAAACCAAAGTCAAAAGAAATTAAGACAGCACATTTGATTGCATATAGTTCATTAATTATTGCTATACTTTATGCCGTACATTTATTTTTAGTGTTAGATGATAGTGTAATAAAACAATTGCTATCTAATAGTGGACAAAAAACATCAAAAAATGCTGTTGGCACAATTAAAAATAGTTTTCAGTTTACTGGGATTATGTATATCTTAGCGAACTTAGCAGGTATCTTTGCAATTTGGAATAGACATAGCTATTTATGGTGGTTCATGTTTGCGGTATTCGCATCACAAATTTTGTATAATATAATTAATATTGGTGCAGTTTATCACGCAATATTAGATGTGAAATCAAGTTTAAACTTATTACCACTAACATTAGTATTAGTAATATCATTTGTACTCGGCGTATACATGTTAATCGTTTCAATAGTACGTAAGAGTACGTTCAATAGATAGAAGTTTGCTAAAGGTAACGAACGTATGATATAATGCGTTTCGTATATGATGAATGGAGGACAATTTTCATGCATACATTAATAATAGTACTTTTGATTTTAGATTGTATTGCATTAGTAACTGTTGTGTTACTCCAAGAAGGTAAAAGTAATGGACTATCAGGTGCAATCAGTGGTGGCGCCGAACAGTTATTTGGTAAACAAAAGCAACGCGGTATTGATTTATTCTTGCATAGATTAACAATTGTATTGTCTATCATTTTCTTCTTGTTAATGTTAGGCATAAGTTATTTTGGTTTATAAGGTCCGACAATGTTAAAGTCGGGCTTTTTTATTTATAATAGATATGTTGAGTTTAAATGTATAGTGAAATATTCAAGTATAGATAAATATAGTGATATTGTAATTAAAAGCATAAACGAAAGGATTGAATACAATGCAGATGAAACTTCCAGAGCCATTCTTTTTTGAAGAAGGGAATAGAGCAGTGTTGTTATTGCATGGTTTTACAGGAAATTCCTCAGATGTAAGACAATTAGGTCGATTCTTACAGAAAAAAGGTTATACATCTTACGCACCACAATATGAAGGACATGCAGCACCACCTGAAGAGATTTTAAAATCTAGCCCTTTTGTATGGTTTAAAGATGCCTTAGATGGTTATGACTTTTTAGTAGATAAAGGTTATGATGAAATTGTTGTAGCTGGTTTGTCACTTGGTGGCTGCTATGCTTTAAAATTAAGCTTAAACAGAGATGTAAAGGGTATTGTAACTATGTGCTCTCCTATGTATATTAAGACTGAGGGCGCTATGTTTGAAGGGGTTTTAGAATATGCCCGTAATTTTAAAAAGTATGAAGGAAAAGATGAAGCCACAATTCAAAAAGAAATGGATCATTTCAAACCAACAGATACTTTAAAAGAATTGCAAGGTCAAATTGAAGATGTAAGAGAACACATTGATGAAGTGATGGATCCGTTATTGGTTATTCAAGCAGAGCAAGATCAAATGATCAATACAGATTCTGCAAACATTATATACAATGAGAGCGAATCTGATGATAAAGATATTAAATGGTATGCAAATTCAGGACATGTCATTACGATAGACAAAGAGAAAGAATTAGTATTCGAAGATGTCTATAATTTCTTAGAATCATTAGATTGGTCTAATTAAAATATAAATATTTAAAAATAGAAAGGAGGGGCATAATGAATTTAAAGCAATCCATTGAAGAAATTATAAAACAACCAGATTATGAACCAATGTCTGTGTCTGATTTTCAAGATGCATTAGGTTTAAATAGTGCCGACTCATTTAGAGACTTAATTAAGGTGCTTGTTGAATTAGAACAAACAGGTTTAATTCAACGTACAAAAACAGATAGATATCAGCGCAAGGAATCACAAAAGTCAAAACAACCAAAATTGATAAAAGGTAAACTTAGCCAAAATAAAAAAGGCTTTGCATTCTTACGTCCAGAAGTAGAGGACATGGATGATATCTTTATCCCACCTACGAAGATAAACAGAGCTATGGACGGTGATACAGTCCTAGTTGAAGTACATCAATCTAAAGGGGATCATAAAGGGAAAGTTGAAGGCGAAGTTAAAACTATAGAAACACATTCGGTCACTCAAGTGGTAGGTACCTATAGTGAAGCACGTCATTTCGGTTTTGTGTTACCAGACGATAAACGAATTATGCAAGATATCTTTATTCCAAAAGGTCAAAACCTTGGAGCTGTTGACGGTCACAAAGTGCTCGTACAAATTACGAAATATGCTGATGGTACAGATAATCCAGAAGGTATCGTTTCAGCAATTTTAGGACACAAGAATGATCCAGGTGTAGATATCCTATCAATCATTTATCAACATGGAATCGAGATTGAATTTCCTGATAATGTTTTAGCAGAGGCTGAGGCAGTGCCAGATCATATCGAACCATCAGAAATTGCAGGTCGCCACGACTTACGTGATGAATTGACAATTACTATCGATGGCGCAGATGCGAAAGATTTAGATGATGCCATTAGTGTTAAAAGATTAAGTAACGGTAATACACAACTAACAGTAAGCATTGCAGATGTAAGTTACTATGTAACTGAAGGTTCAGCGTTAAATGAAGAAGCCTATAGCCGTGCAACAAGTGTGTATTTAGTTGACCGTGTAATTCCAATGATTCCACACCGTTTAAGTAACGGTATCTGTTCATTAAATCCTAAAGTAGATAGATTGACCTTAAGTTGTCAAATGGAACTTAACGAGCGTGGTGAAGTTGTTAGACATGAAATTTTTGATAGTGTAATTCATTCAAATTATCGTATGACTTATGATGAAGTAAATGAAATTATAACGGATCAAAATGCAGAAACTCGTAATAAATATAGCGAAGTTACACCGATGCTTGACTTAGCACAAGACTTGTCGCAACGTTTAATTAATATGAGAAAACGCCGTGGTGAAATTGACTTTGATATTGATGAAGCCAAAGTACTTGTCAATGAGGAAGGTATCCCAACTGACGTTCAATTAAGAAAACGTGGCGAAGGCGAACGCCTCATCGAATCATTTATGTTAGCTGCTAATGAAACAATTGCTGAACATTTTGATCGCTTAGAAGTACCATTTATTTATCGTGTCCATGAGCAACCTAAATCAGAACGTCTACGTCAATTCTTTGACTTTGTAACTAATTTTGGTTTAATGATCAAAGGGACAGGCGAAGATATTCACCCATCCACTTTACAGAAGATCCAACAAGAAGTTGAAGGGCAACCAGAACAAATGGTTATTTCAACGATGATGTTACGTTCAATGCAACAAGCACGTTATGATGATGTGAACTTGGGTCACTTTGGTTTATCAGCAGAGTATTATACCCATTTCACATCACCGATACGTAGATATCCTGATTTAATTGTGCATAGATTAATTCGCAAGTACATTGTAGAACAGTCTATGGATAGAAAAGAAAAAAATAAATGGGAAGAAGCGCTGCCTGAAATTGCTGAACATACGTCACAAAGAGAACGTAGAGCGATAGAAGCTGAACGTGACACGGATGAACTGAAGAAAGCCGAATATATGGTACAACATATTGGTGAAACGTTCGAAGGTATCATTAGTTCAGTTGCGAACTTTGGTATGTTTATTGAATTGCCAAATACAATTGAAGGTATGGTACATGTATCTAACATGACAGATGACTATTATCATTTTGATGAACGTCAAATGGCTATGATTGGTGAACGCCAAGCTAAAGTATTCCGTATAGGTGATCCTGTAGAAATCAAAGTAATCAATGTTGACGTCGACGAACGTATGATTGATTTCCAAATTGTAGGTATGCCATTACCTAAAAATGAACGTGGCCAAAGACCTTCTCGTGGTAAGACGATTCAAGCTAATCCGCGTGGTAAATCATCAGACAAATCAAAAGATGATGGAAACAGTAAAGGTAATCGCACGAAACAGAAACAACGTAAAGGTAAAAACAAACGCAATAATGGGAAACAAGAACAAGGTAATACGAAACATAAACCATTTTACAAAGATAAAAAAGTGAAAAATAAAGCGCGCAAGAAGAAAAAATAACTCAACAAAGAGGTGAAACTCAATGCCAAAGAAAAAATCACCAGGAACACTAGCAGAAAATCGTAAAGCAAGACATGATTATAATATTGAAGATACGATTGAAGCGGGCATTGTGTTACAAGGAACAGAAATTAAATCGATTCGCCGGGGAAGTGCCAATCTTAAAGATAGTTACGCACAAGTCAATCGTGGTGAAATGTATTTAAATAATATGCATATTGCACCATATGAAGAAGGTAACCGATTTAACCATGACCCACGTCGTTCACGTAAGCTATTATTGCACAAACGTGAAATTATAAAACTAGGTGAACGTACACGTGAAGTTGGTTATTCAATTGTTCCATTGAAGCTCTATCTCAAACACGGTCACTGCAAAGTCTTATTAGGTGTTGCTCGAGGTAAGAAGAAATATGACAAACGCCAAGCTTTAAAAGAAAAAGCAGTACAACGTGATGTAGCTAGAGAGATGAAAGCCCGTTATTAAGCGGATATATTGCCAAAGATGATAATCTTTGGTAATATAATATGTGCTTTCTGAAAAAGCTTAGTAGTTACTATATAGTTGTTATAAAGTAATTATGAAGTCAGCAGAAAGTACATTTAATATTATTCTGGGGGCGTTTTTGGATTCGACAGGGGTTCCATGAGCTAGTTAAGCGTGTCGGAGGGTTGTCTCCGTCACCAACACACACAGTTATAATAACTGGCAAAGAAAACAATAATTTCGCAGTAGCTGCGTAATAGCACTCTGCATCGCCTAACGGTATCTCCTATGTACCGTTAACGCGATTCAACCTATAGTAGGATACGCTAGGCACTGCCGTTTGAAGTCTGCCTAGAAGAGATGAATCAAACTAGCATAATGACGGATGTCTATCACCTCCCATTATGCGAAACCTATTGATAGACTACGCACGTAGAAGTGCTAGTATCAGAACCTCTGGACGCGGGTTCGAATCCCGCCGTCTCCATATAAGGAAAGCCTATGACTGAATTGGTCATAGGCTTTTTATTTTTGAGTGCACATTGATTTGATACAAAACAGAAGCAAAATGAAGTAATGGATTTTATGCATTCTAATGGACGTATAAAGGCTTATGAGACGATTGACAAACTACAAAAAGATTTATATGAATTAAAGTATTCTGACCGTAATAATAGTGCTAAGAAGCATAGAAAAGCAACTGTAGTGTGAGGATTGTGATAAATATATGAATTATGATAAAGCTACATTAAAGAGATTTATACTTAACTATCATAGTGTACAAAAAAATGATGATGTAAATGAATGTAATAATGATTTAGGTAATTTCTTTGAACTTAATAATCAAGTGGATACAGACTTTTATGACGATAATAATATAGAAGACGTGATACTTTATAATAAATTAGAGTCG
The DNA here is from genome assembly GCF_003697915.1 of Staphylococcus pseudoxylosus. GTDB lineage: Bacteria > Bacillota > Bacilli > Staphylococcales > Staphylococcaceae > Staphylococcus > Staphylococcus pseudoxylosus. The sequence continues at coordinate 221,269 of NZ_RCVN01000004.1, read as the reverse complement.
ATTGTATAACAAGTTGGGTCAGATAAAGAGCATTATATATTTTGGTTGTTAAGTGAAGGTTATTCATACAAAGAAATTGGGGATGTGCTTTATGTAACTGATGGTAGAGTGAAACAAATATTTGACGGATTGTTGAGTAAACTATCTTAAGTAGTAGGTAATAGAATTTATCTGTATTATACGTGGTTACCTTCTATATTTAGTGAAGAGTTTCATTATACTGTGCAATTGCTAGAATCACCGATAAAACAAGAACGTATTAAATATGAAAGAATTATTCGGTAAAATTAAATATAATAAAAGAGTTACAATAAGTACATCACGTGATTATATTATGGACAGGCACTTATGTGCTTGCCCTATTTTAGTTTATATTATTGAGAATATGCTACAAAAAATAAGCGTTTTTAAGAGGGACTTTTGTAGTTAATTTAAATATTAATTGAAAATATATAATATTTTGTTATTATTAATTTCGGGAGAAAATATAATGAATGAACAATCATGGAGGGTTGTATATGAGAACAAACAACTTATTAAGGGTTATACTATGGCTTGTTGCCATAGTAACTTTAGGATTATTTATTTTTGATAAGATAGGTCTAAATGCATTTATAATAATTTATTTAATTTTTATAATAGGAATAATATATTTAGACTTAGTAGTTAAAAAGAAAAAGGAGAGGAGATAGTTTATGAAAAGAAAAATGTTTGTATGTAGTTTAGTGTTAGGTTTTTTAATAGCTACCTTTACCCCTCAAGCTATTGAGGCAAAAGAAGTAATTGATAAGGGCAACCCTAGTACAATTAAAGAAATTATTAAAAATACTGAACCTGAGCCTGAAAACGGAGAAATAGTGCAAGAAGCTAGCAAGAAGAGAAACTGGGTAAAATACGGGAGTTCGTACAGTGGGAATAATACTGCTAAAAAACTGACTGTAGGGTCACTTGCTATAACAATAGGTGCTATAACTAAAGTTCCTACGGCAGCTAAATGGATAACAAATATAGCAAATTTATTTTATCAGACGGGTTCAAAAAAAGTTTATTATAGCGCTCAAGCCTATAAAGATAAGAAAAGCCCCAAACTAAGACCTACATATAAGGTAAACTATACTTTTTATTCTAATAAAGCACATACTAAGAAAATAGGTAATAAATCGGTGATTCGTAGTTCAACTTAATTATTAAAATCATGATATAAGGTGTGTACGAAGAACCTTAGCGCTCATCAAAATTCCACATCGGAGGTCGCCATGTTCTGCGGATATTGGTTGGCGTGACTGTTGCTGACGGGTAGCGCTCGAAACCGCCATACATAATGATCATTATAAGAGTCCTAGTATACCAATAAGTATATGTGGGGCTCTTTAAACCACCCACACATATCACTGGGTGGTTATTTTTTTATTTACATACAAGAACAAATGATCTGTTATATTCGTGAGGTGCAGATATAAAAGTAATAAATTCAGACTCACCAGATGAATATAAATATGAAGCTGATTATCGTAAAACACCTAGAGTGTATCTTAATACACGTATACCACAAGGTCGGGGTATGGTTAAGTGGCAAGCGGTTAAAACACTGCTCGAACAATATAAACAACTAGAACTATACATACAAGACCTAAGTAAGATTGATAAACTGTCATTAAGCCACCACCAATTGAATTACGTTATTTTGTAGATGAATATATTAAAACTAAAGAAGTTACATTCATAAAGTAGATGTTCACACACAAACACTACATTTATATGAAGAAATTGGATTTGAATAAAGTCATTTGAAAGATATTGTGGAGATAAAATAAAAAGGACACATAAGAGTTCCCTTGAAGATTAATGTTCATAATCACTTGGATCATATTCATATCCATATTTTTCTGCATCAGCTTTTCTGATTTCTTCTCTTTCAGATTCGCTAGCATTCATCCACTCATCTTGTCCATTAACCCAATCTTCATGTGCTTTTTGTTCACTAGGCGTACGTTCTACTCCGTTATTGTCATAATCATAAGTTTGTTCTGAATCATCTTCGGGGGAGTAATTTTCATCTAACATGCCAGCATCCCCATTAGGAATACCAGTAAACCCATGTTCTTTAGCTACTTTTGCGCTAGTTTCCATCTTCTCTTGTTCAGTAGGTTCTTGTTGTGTAGGTGTTTGTTCCTGTGATTGAATAAGTTGTTGTTCCTCGTTGTTTATTTGTTCCTGTGTTTGTGTAGTTGCATCTTGTGTTGCTACTTGTTCTTCAGGTTTAACTTTTATGTCATCAGTTTTTTTATCATCATTAGACTTCTTATCATCTTTCTTAGTCTCTTCATTTGATGATTTTGTTTCCTTCTTGTCATCAGAGTTACTTTCTTCACTGCTACCACATGCTGCTAATGCTAGAAAACTAGCTAATAATAAAAATAAGACTTTTTTCATGTATACATCCCCCTTGAAAAATAAATTTATAACTTAATTGTACTACACTTAAATGGTAAAAGTGATAACAAAAAGTTATAGTCAAATAATTTATGTGTCTGAATACTTATCACATGGAAAAATTTGAAATTTCATTTTAGTTATAGATAAAATAGTTTGTTGAACAGGAAAATAGCTATACATAAATAAATTCTAGATACATCATTAAGAGGATATAGTTATTCGAATGTATATTATATATTGAGTTAAAGTGCACAAAATTAAGTTATTTCTTCAATTAGACGAATAGGTACTGAGTTTTAATTTTTGAGCGATTAGCAATTATAATGTTACACAGGTAATATGTTTTATGTAACTTAAGGTTAAAGTGAGAGTAATGTTTGCTCAACTTGTATATGTTAGAATATTCAGTGAATAAGAAAATGGGGGGAAGTCAATGGAGTATGCTGAGTATAAATGGGTTAGACAAAATAGGGAGATTTTATTAGAACAATGCAGTAATTTAAATGAATATGAAGTTTCTAAAGAATTTGACTTTGGCTTTCAAAGTATTAAAAAGTCATTAGTTCATATAGCTGGATGTTACCATGCATGGTTAGGTTCATTCGTTCTTGAGAAAACTAAAAGGCCACTATTTACAAATGAAGAAATCACAACGTTAGATATAAATGATATAAAGCAATACTTTTTAGAAGCGGATAAATATGTTGAAGAAATTTTGGATAGAGAAAGTAACATATTGGATAATCGTATTCATAAAAAGGCATTATGGAAGCAGGACGATCAGTTCATCGAAAAAACAATACGTCAGCTATTATTCCATTCAATTACACACGAATATCATCACAAAGGACAAATTGTTACAATGCTTCGTATGCTTGGTTATACGCCTAACAATACAGATGTATTACGTTTAAGCATTTAAGTATTTGAAATTTATAAAAAATGCGTAGTTATACTGAAATTAATATTCTGTAAAATTACGATAAAGAATAGGAGACGAATTATGGGCCTAGATGTCATTAAACATTATTTGAATAATGATAAAAACAATGGTGTATTCCTCTATATACATGATAATAACAAGAGTGGAAGTATTACTGTAAGTGAAATAGACGAAACATTATCTAATGAGAATATTCTAGTAATTATAGAGCCATTTGAAAAAGCTGTTAATTTAAATTATGTTACATTAATTGAACCATATGGAAATTAACTTCTAAAATAATAGCTAAGAGAAACAGAAAATGTAAATATAAGAAAAGCCTACGATTAAATTATCATAGGCTTTTTCTTTTGAATAAAACATCGAGAGTATATCTTATATTTATAGATCAAATAATAAATAAAAGTAAAGATATTCATTTGTATAAATATTTTATTGTTGGAAGCTAGAACTAAGTATTTTTAATTATCAACTAGTTAGTTGTAGGTGTTAATAATACTAGGTATTTCAGATAAATCTTGGATTGTTGGTATTGTATTAATTGAATTTTGATCATTGTTTGCTTTATATATCGGATACATTCCAGCTGACTTAGATGCTGTATAATCATTTTCTAAACTATCACCTATAAAAATACATTCATTTAATTTTACTCCTAATTGCTTAGCAGCTCTTTCAAAAATAACGGGGTTAGGTTTTTTAACTTTTTTTTTCAGATACTAAAATTATGTCCATATATTCTTCGATTTTAAAGATTTAATATTATTATATTGGAATGGGAATTTACCATTAGTTACGATACCTAACTTGTAATTATTTGCGGTAAGTATCTTTAAAGTTTTATATAAATTGGGATAAGGTAAACAATTTTTCCAGAAGTTAGTTGTATAGTCATTAAGAAAAACATCAGGTGTTAAGTGATTAATATTAAAATAGTCTATTAATTGTGCATAAACTTTATCTTTCCAAACGTATCCATTTTTATCTAATTCTATGAATTTATTTTTGAAAGTAATCATTTCAATATGTTTTAAGTAATTAATGAATTTGTCATACTGGTCATCAATAAAATTATTTAATGAGCTTTCTCTATCTAAAATTGTTCCATCTAAATCAAATAAAATTACTTTTATCATAAAAAGCCTCCCACTGGTTTAAGAATATTTAATAAATTAAATCAATGTTACTATATAATTAAAGTGCAAAGTATCTTGGATATTCAACTATTGAAATGCAGTATACTATTCATGAGGATATTACAAAATAATAAATGTACTTTAGTTAAGTCAAGAAAGTTCAATAATTTAGTAATAGGATTTCAATTAATTTTCGTTTATGAAGGGAGCTCTATGAGAACTTTTTAATTGTAGTAATATCTCTAATTTTAATGTTTAGTATTTCATACGTTATCTTCAATTATTTAGATAATCCACTAGGCGGTATATTGGTAGGAATCTCAAATGGAATAATTATTGTTGCAGCAATACATTTAAAAGATAAGCTTTTAAAATAAATATTCATTATTAAATAAACCACCCAATTATGTATATGGGCGGTTTGTTAATTATAGTCTATGGAAGAAATCCATGTATTAATTATTAGTTGTTGATTCTCTAAAATTAAAATATTATGGTCAAAATTATTAAAGTTTTAAATTTTAAAAATTGCCATTTGAATTGTTAGTAAAGAGAATCTATAACTAAAGAAACTACTATTAGCAATTCAATAGTGCATTTCTTTCAATATTGTCACATGTGAGTGATATTTTGTAAGGATTTTCGAACGATTCAATCATAATGAAATGTTAGTATTGAATTAAAATTTAGGAGGTTTAAATAATGAAAATAATTTTTAAGATATTTATATTTATAGTGGTAATAATTTTGGCATTATTCTTTTGGAAGCTATATGCTGAATCACATACAGATAGTAAAAACGTTAGAAATCTTGCTAATTTAAATCCTTTAATTACAAGTGAAAAATATTATATACAGACTAATGAGCCTAGAAGTGTAAAAGATTCTGGTAAAGGTACTAAACAATATGAATATACAAATAAAGCATATGATAAGGACGGTAATGAAAAAGAGATTACTTACACAGCTATTAAAAAATTAAAGACCAATCATTATTTAGAATTAGATTATAAAGTTGGAGAAGTTAAAGGCTATACTGAAGTGAAAGAAAAAGATATACCTAGGAAAGCAAAAATTAAACTATAATGTCTAAACCTCATCATTATTGGTGAGGTTTTTAACATTTTTGTATGTTAATGATTTTGATTAGAAGCGTGAAATGATGGTTATGTAACGAAAAACTAGGTATTCATTTCATAAAAAGGATACGTGCTGGATTTTTCACTTATCAATTGTAAATATAAGTATGGATAGGATATTTCTGTCTAAAGAAATTATATAAGTATTTGCTAGAATTACATAAAAAAATCACTGCCTTGTTTATGGCAGTGATTAATATGCTATCTCTCATAAGTTAAATAATTGATAGTATCGTTATGCTTCAAGTGTTTTAAATTATTTATTGTTGTCTAATGCATCAGCAAGTTCTTCCAATTTAACTTTGACTTCTTTAAGTGTGTGACTATCTGCAAAAGTAAAACTAAATTGTTTCCCTTTTGCTGTTTCTGCCACAATAGTAACAAGTTCGCTAAAAACATCGTGTTCTATACTATAATTTAATATTTTCATATTAACTCCCTTAAGTTTGATTTCCCGTTTTTGCTAAATGTAATAAGTTAGTTATTGTTGTTCAATTTGTCTTTCTCTTTGAAGTAATTCAGAAGTAACTTTGTTAGGTGGCATATCTTTGTGTACTGAATGAGAAAATAAGACACCTGACATCGTCTTTACAATGTAAGTATAATTTTCGTGATCATAACTAAAATCTACAATCTCCATAAATATGCTCCTTTAAATAAAATTTTAAGGATCTTTCGAATTTCCTTAATTTTGTGCTAATAAATTTTTATATACCCCCAAATGCTAAAATTTATTAATAACACTCATATGGATTATTCTGCATACATACGTAAAATAATTATATTAGTTAATTGCACTATATATAAATAAGTTTTGTGATAACGAAATCTTATATTTTACAATATAATTACTTATAATTAAATAGAAACTAGATGTTAACTACTTAATATTTTTTGATATATCAGTCATTTGAAGTAATATTTATTAATGATGTTTCTTAACGATAATATAAAGGGTAAGTATACATAAAACAAGTGAGGGGATTTTTAAATGGAAAAGTTAAATCAAGTGATGTTATATGTGGATGATCAAGCGAAATCAGTTGAATTTTGGACCGATATTTTAGGGTTTGTTGTAGTTTCCGAAGAAGAAATGGCAGAAGGTTTTAAAGCAATAGAGGTGGCACCAAATCATAATGTTGAAACATCTATTTCAATTATTGAAAAAGAGTTTATGGAAAAATATAGTCCTGAAGTAAGTGTTACAACACCCTCTCTAATGTTCAAAGAAAAGGATCTTGATGCTTTGTATGAAAAATTAAAAGAAAAAGGGTTAACTGGTCATGACATAATTGAAATGTCAGGTACAAGGGTGTTTAATTTTCAAGATGGTCAAGGCAATTATTTCGCAGTGAGTGACTAAATAGAGTTGTACAAAGTGATAGAAAAAAGAGCACTATTTATGAAGTTTTAAAATCATAAGAAGTGCTCTTTAATTTTATGTGAAAATGTTTGTGAATGATTATTGCGTTATTTCTAATATATTTAGTCCTTCAGATTCTTTAGGTACTTCAAAAAACTGGTTTACATAATTAAACGTTTCTTGTGTGTCAAAATGAGCTCTTTCAGGATTTTCAATATTTCGCTGTTTTAACCTTTCTAAACATGTTTCGACTGATATATTTAGATAAATGAGTTTGTGGCTAACATGGATTTCTGAAGGAATATTGCTAAGCCACTTGCGTTGTTTTTGAGTGTTTCCTGGAAAATCCATAACCACATTTGTACCAACGCTTAATAAATTTTGAACGTGATTTTTAATAAAAGGTTTAATACGATTTGAATAAGTTAAGTAATCATCAAATGTCTTTATTTGTTTTGGATAAAATTGTTCAAGTATTTCATCTTCTGATAATAGTACGGCATTTTTATCTTTAGCTATTTTTTTAGCAGTTGTTGATTTACCAGCACCCATTTTACCAGTGAAAAAATATAATGTAGCAAAATATGCCATTTTGTTACCTCCGTTTATGTTTTGTGACAATAGTTTTAGTATAAAGAATTAATGAAATAAGTTATAGTGAAAATTAAAGGTACATCATAATTATAATAAACAAAGGGGCTTTGTATGTTTAAGTATATTTTAAAAATCAGTACGTTTTTAATGATGGCAACATTATACATATTTGTAATAAATCAATCTAGTAATGCTTCAGCTGCTACAAATGCAACACAACAAGATGCAATTAATCATGTTGAAACTTTAAACGGTCAAGGTTGGGATTATGATTCGGAATATGGATGGCAATGCTTTGATCTTGTAAATGAACAGTGGGACTATTTATATGGTCATGGATTAAAGGGTGATTATGCAAAAGATATCCCAAAAGAAAATAATTTTATAGGTGAAGCGACAGTTTATGAAAATACGCCTGATTTCAAAGCAACTGCAGGCGATATTGTGGTGTTTAATGAAAATTATGGTGAAGGTGCGGGTCATACTGCGATTGTAACTAACGGCAACTATGATGGTAATTATCTTCAATTTCAGTCCTTAGACCAAAATTGGGAAGGCGGCGGTGAGGATAAAACCGAGGTTGCGCATAAGGTTGTTCATGATTATGAATCAGAATTGGTATTTATTCGACCACATTACAGTAAATAAATGAATAATTAAAAATTAATAATAAGTCAAAAACTGAAACATCATCTTCAATTTCAGTTTTTAAATACGTAAGCATTTTACTGTAAATTCTATAATTTTACAGAATGAGATGTGATTTTTATTTTGACGGGGCATTAAAATCTTATTTTTTAAATTAGATTGATGTCCCGTATTTTTTGATTCTTAACTGAATATTGTGGCGTTATTGTTGGAGTATAAAAAAACAAATTATATAGTAGTTTGTGGATTTTCTATTTAATTATGATGTTGAATATTATACAATACATTCAAAAGTATTTTTGAATGAGGTGTGTTATGCTACAAACTATTATGACAGCAATTATTTTGTACACAGCTACAGCGGTAGATTTATTAGTTATTTTATTAATATTTTTTGCTAGAGCTAATACAAAAAAAGAATATCGAGATATTTATATTGGCCAATATGTAGGTTCATTAGCATTAATTTTAATAAGTTTATTTTTAGCATTTGTATTAAACTATGTTCCTGAAAAATGGATTTTAGGATTATTAGGTATAATCCCCATTTATTTAGGGGTTCGTGTAGCTATTTCTGGTGATTGTGAAGGTGAGGAGAGAGCTAAAAGAGAATTAGATGAAAAAGGCCTAAGTAAGTTGGTTGGTATGGTTGCAATTGTTACCATAGCTAGTTGTGGCGCAGACAATGTTGGTTTATTTGTGCCATACTTTGTAACTTTAAATACAGTAGAGCTGATAACTACATTAATCATATTTATTATTTTAATTTTGGTATTAGTATTTTCAGCACAACTTTTATCAAAAATCCCAGGTATAGGTGAAGTAATTGAACGATTTAACCGTTGGATTATGGCTGTCATATACATAGGGTTAGGATTATTCATTATAATTGAAAATGAGACAATACAAACTATTTATAATTTAATTATAAATTAAGGAAGTGGAAGAGATGGCTAATGATTATATTTGTGAAGTGCAGTGTGTGCATGAACAGAAAATTGAAAACGCACAGAATTTCATTGAAGAAGCTGCACCTCAGTCGCTATTAAGTATTTTTAGCAAGATTTCTGATGAGACTAAAGTTAAAATTATACTTGGGTTATTAAAAGAAAGTGAAATGTGTGTATGTGATATATCTGTATTATTAAATATGAGTATTGCAACTACATCACATCATTTAAGATTATTATATAAAAAAGGGGTACTTGATAAATACAAAGAAGGAAAAATGTCTTATTACTTTATAAAAGATGAACAAATAAAAACATTTTTTATGGATAATTTATAATGTTAGGTAACTAATAAATTAGAAAGTACCATGAATAAGCATAAAGGAGTGTGCCAGCCAACGAATTGTTTTAATAAGTGGTCGATTCACTCCTTTATTATACAAGTTAAAAGTGTTTATTTAATTTTTCTTTCATCCACAGTATTTGATAATAGCATCAAATAACGTTGAACATTATCTGACGGTGTATCTTTAGGAAAAGCATGCGTAAATACATGACCTTTATATGTCTTGACTGTGTAACTAATGTCTATACTACCAATTTCATATTTAATAATTTTCATAATGTCCCCTTAAAATAGCTTTTAAAAATTTAGTTTGAGTATATACGTTTAAATAAAGCCACTATTTAACTATAAAACTAATATTCCTATAGAAATAGTATGTTTTGTTTAATTGTACTACATATAAACGCTTTTGCAACTATAAAGTGTACTATGTTTATATGTAGACTGATAAGGTTTAATTTTAAAGAAATCTGTTTAGACCTATGTAATGAATTGTTGTAAATGTAGCCATAAAGAAGACCACAATAATTAGAATTGTGATCTTACAAAAATTATTATTACTTATTTAATTTATCGATAACGCCATTGATTTTGTCTTTAACGTTTTCGGTTACTTCTTTAGCTTTACCAGAAGCTTTATCTTCTTTACCTTCTTTTTCTAATGCTTTATTATCCATAACATTGCCTGCTGTCTCTTTTATGTTTCCCTTAACTTGTTCAAATTTACTTTCGTCTGCCATGTTATTCACCTCAAAAATATTTTAGATGATTCTATAAATAATATATAAAATAATATAATTTAAAACAATCAAAATGTATATAACTTGCTATATTTAAAAGGGATTGCGTATGGCAGTACTAACAAATTTTATAAGATTGAGAAAAAGTGATGGTGAGCAATCATATGTTACTTTAATGGAAAATTCATTGTTCGCTGTGGAAAAGGAGATTATGAATTAAAAAGTATTCCTCCTAAGCAAGAGAGTGACAATCATTCAATATGTGCTATAAACGCATTTTTGAGTAGTAAAACTGTATAAGATGTATTATTGAGAAATATTAGATATTATCTAAATAAATTATGATTTTATGCATCTAGTATTTTTTGAATTTCAGAATATTTTTGTGCGTTTAATGTACCTAAAGGGCTTTGTTCAATTTCAAAAATTAGAAAATCATCAGTTGCATTAAAAGATGTTTTGATGCTTTCACAGATTGTGTTTTTGTCTAAGTCGCTTTGCAAAAACCACAAACCACTATAAATATATAGTGCATTACCTAAAGAGTTTAATTGTGCAGGTAATTTTTCATATCCGTATGAAATGGAATTTAAATTATAAGATAATATATATTTTGACATTTATATCACGCTCCCATACAAGCATATCATTAACTGTAATTTAAAAGTTGTAGGAGCCTAGTATTAACTATATTTTTAGTTTTTATACCTCTACCTGTAATTTCAACAATATAGATGTTGTTCTGGTTTGTAAAAATGAAATTAAGGTAATAATATCTATACAGATAATAGCAATATATTTCATTAAAAATAGGTTCTCCAATTAAAATATATTTTTAGTAGGAGAGTTAAAAAGGATACATTACAATGAGTGGACAATATCAAATCGAGCAGTTATGGAAACAACATAAATATGAGGTTTTATGGCACGATCAAAATAAATATAAAATGATTAGAGAACAGTTGAAATATGATCCAACGATAGAAGAAATTGAAACTTTAATTAATGAAGCACTAAGTACTACACCAAGTACTGGGTCAATAATTAACGCATATGATCATATGTGGGGTTATTTTAAAAGAAAGTGTAGTTCATCAGAAAAAAGTTTACATAACTATTTAAAAGAAGCATTTAAAAAAGAAGAAGTTGATGAAATATATCTATTACAATTTTTAAAAAGCATGGCAAATTATTATGATGTAAACTACATTAAAAATTCAACAATAATACAAAAATTAAACTGACGTAATGTACAGGTTATAGTTAAGTTTTTGTCATCCAAAAGATGAAGCATAGAGAATCTAGGAAGTTATATTTTTATAGTATTCAATAGTTTCTAAATAGGCTAGTTAAATTTTCAACTTAACAATTTATATAATAAAGGTTTGTCAATATTATCAGTTAAATCAATAAAATGATTTGATTGCCACCTTTGGGTTTTAATTGCAGTTTGATTTAATTTGTGTTCCCAAGTTGGATAAAGTCTCATTGCCATTTTTCCTTTTTTTGCTCCGTTAGCTATAATATTCTGTTTAGCTAACACGTCTCTTGGAAATATAAATAACCCTTTGTGACTGCCATCAATTACTGTAATAATTAATTTGTCACATGATTCATTATATGTAAAAGGCCTGTTTTTATTATTGTTATCTTTAGTCCAAAATACTACAAAATAGCCTGGTTTATTTGGTGTTTTTTTAGCAATTCTACTTCTGAAATTTTGATTGTTAGCTTGAAAAGTGCAACTCTCATACGCCTCGTTAAAAAATTCTGTTTCCTAATTTTTAAGATTAATAGTATTCGCAGATTTAAATATGGAGCTTATAAAGTCTATTGATTTATACATAATGTACCTTCTTCATTGAGTTTTGATTATTTTGAGTATACCAAATTCATTACTGTATAACTATTTTCAGGAGTGAAATTCAATTAATATTTACAATAAACAAGAAAGTCATTACGTAAAAAGATAAGTGTAAATTGATACAATAAGGGTAGACATAATGGCGAGTATAAGAATTTATAAATCAAGGGGTGAACAAGATGCATTATATTAAATATTTAAATTCATTAGATAATACGAAATTGTATACTAAAATTAATGATGCTCCAGGAGCGAAGGCAAACATTATTATAGTACATGGATTAGCCGAACATTTAGATCGTTACGATATTTTAACGGCATATTTAAATGAAAATAACTTTAATGTCATAAGATACGACCAAAGAGGACATGGTAGGTCTGGAGGCGCACAAACTTATTACAGTAATATGTATGAAATTGTAGAAGGTTTAACAGCTATAATTGAATACGTAAAAACTACTTTCGAAGGGAAAGTATATCTAATTGGACATAGCATGGGCGGTTATACAGTAACTTTATTTGAAACGATTTATCCTGGTACTGTAGATGGTGTAGTTACATCGGGTGCATTAACAAGGTATAATAATAAGTTATTTGGTAATCCTGATCCAAGCATTTCATCAGACACTTATATTAAAAATGAATTAGGGGATGGTGTATGTTCTGATACTGAAGTTATTAGAAAATATCAAATTGACCAATTAAACGCCAAACAGATATCTATGGGTCTGATTCGTACATTATTAGATGGCATCACATATTTGAAAAATAACGCGGAGCGCTTTACTAACAATATATTGATATTACATGGTAAAGAAGATGGATTAGTAAGTTACCATGATTCACTACAATTGTACCAAGAAATAGAATCTGAACATAAATCTATTCATATTTATGATAGATTACAACATGAGATATTTAATGAACCGTCTTATAATTTAAGTATTTTCAAAGAAATTGTTGATTGGCTAGATAATGAAATACGTATTTCTAAAATTTAAAAAGTATCCTTACAATAAAAGTGTTTAACCAAACTAAGCAAGCATCGTCATGTTTGTTATGAAAAAAATAAAGATTTACAATTGGTTAAGGAAAAATGGTTGAAAGGAAAGATAATAATGAAGATAAAAACATTACACATGCAATATGAAGAAAGTTTTGAAGAATTTGATGAACGTGTTAACGAATTCTTACAATATGTAGATGAGAAGCAACACTGGGAATTAGTGAGTGTCACACCATCTGTAACAAATAGTATTGAAGGCGTTGATTACTTTATTACGATTGTCTATAAAAAATAAATAGTTAAAAAATTGTAATGATATGAATTTAAGTGTAATTGATAGATATAGTTACTTTTAGTAATTAGAGCCTGTTATTAAAGTTGTTTGATAATATCACTTACATGATGAAAGGCTATGACATTTGCTATGTCATAGCCTTATTAACAATTTATTGTCCCTTAATTTATATTACATTCCGTTTAATGCAATTATGAAGTAAATGTTTCTCCTGAAACATTAAAATAGTCTGCTAGCATTGCTGCATCTTTTTCTGAAATTGTGCGATAGCCATTTTCCCAGTCCCATATTTGGCAATTTCTGATATCTGTCCCATAGCCATGATTCAAATTAATAGCTAGTTTGGATATACTTAAATTAGATTTCTCGCGTAATTCGTTAAGAATTTTCACAATCGTTCACTCCTATAAATAGATAATACGAATACCACTTTCAATTGTAATATATGGGTACTATTATTACAAAATTTATGTTTTTTTATTTAAGTAAATTAAATAAAAAATTGTATGTTTACATGTATTTTTATCTTGGTATAGAAATGTGTAAATTAAATAGTTAATTGTAGCGATGTGTCAAAATTATCTGGTTTGGGAATATGTATAAAATAAATAAATTAAGAAGAAGGAGATTTATAATGAAAATAATTGCTATGAGTATTTTTGTTAATAATCAAGATGAAGCACAACAATTTTATACCGAAAAATTAGGATTTAAATTAAAGCATAATATTGAAATGGGGGGCGGATTTAGATGGTTAACAGTTACTGAAGATAATTCCAATAACCCAGTTGAAATCGTTTTGGAACCTAATGAAAGTCCGATAGCCAAAAACTATCAAGACGGTTTATATGAAGCGGGTATACCAGTAACCATGTTTGGTGTAGATAACTTGGAGAAAGAACATGAAGTATTGTTAAATAAAGGAGTCAAATTTCATACAAGACCTAAAGAGGTTGAAGGTGTGAAATATGCTATATTTGATGATACATGTGGTAATTTAATTCAAATTGTTGAACAATAAAATATAAACTTTTAATTAAAGTCATCATGAAAAGTGCAAATAATCTTATGCTATATGATTTCAGCCCGAATAAGAATTAAATATATTGTTTGTTATTAGATGGATTAATTTTGTCGACAGTGCTAGATTTATGCTATGTGCGCTCGTTTTAAGAGGATGGGATAAATCTGGTACTTTTTTATTTATTGGAGGAATATAGGATGGAATTAGTTGTTAAGCACACAAAAGAAATGTCGAATATAGAATTGGTTAAAGTTTTCCAAACTAGAATCAATGTATTCATAGTTGAGCAAAATTGTACGTATCAAGAAGTAGATGAATTTGATTTAAATACTTTACATGTAATGCTTAAAAACGGAGAAGAAATCGTTGCATATAGTCGTATTATAGAACATCCGTCTTATATTACTTTTGGTAGAGTGCTAGTAGTAGAAAAATATAGAAAATCTAATTATGGTAGAAAAATTGTGAAAGCAACGTTAAATAAGATTAAAGAAAGCTATAAGCAAACGCAGGTTCGAATATCTGGTCAAGCATACCTTAAAGCATTTTACGAGTCATTTGGCTTTGAAAGTGTCTCAGATGTTTACTTAGAAGACAATATTCCTCATATAACCTTTCAAATGTATTTAGATCGTTAATAACCTGATAATATAAAATGAAAATGCGTGAAGTCGAAATCTAAAACAATGTTTAGGTTTCATATTCACGCATTTCGTATGTGTTAATACGCTCAAAATTATATATTCGAAACATATTATTAAGTGTTTATCTCAGTATATAATTACTGTTAATGAATTTTTAACTTATGCAGGTGTTGATTGTTTAATTGCCCCTTTCTTTAAACATGCACCTAATAAGTTTCTACACTATACATTTTGTAGTAGTTTATAAAATGTAGTTGTTTATTTTTTCATTTTATCAATATCTTGAGACACTAGTGTTAATAGTTCTTCAGTTTCTTGGTCAGTTAATTCATCAGAACCTTTAATTCTTATAACTGATCCTTTGTCAGTCTTTACATGATAGACTGGTTCATCGTCCTTATAAACTTTACGTAGTACTTCCATTTCATCACCCTTTTTATTGAAACATTTCTATTTAATCTACTACCTAACTAAATAAAAATGCGTTGTAAATTATTACTACGAATAACGCTTATTTAATCACTCATTTCATTTAATGCTTTATATATAGGATAACTTTTTATTAATTTGTTTTCCAACAGTATGATTGAATTCATTTAATTTTTTTCTTAAACAGCAAATTATATATTATTAAAGAGATGGAAATGAATGTATATCAATAATAAATAAATCTAAGAAATTTAATATTAATTTAGTTATTTATGTTTTTATTAAATTACTATGGGGTAGATATTAATAAGCACAAGAAGTCCTCCAAACTCTAGTGTGGATTATATTTTCGAGATTTGCGCCATTCTTAAGGGTGGCGCTTTTTTATGTAATTTAATATCTAAGAAATTTTGAAGTGATGCTTTAATAACATTATAAAAACTGTGAAAGCATCGTTAATGATAGTTGCTTCCACAGTTAATCTGAGTATCTTATGATATTAATTCTTTAAGAAGTGAATCGTTTATAGAAATAAAATTAGATAATGGGGGAAGTATTAGACATAAGCAGTCATTAAATGCTCGCATATGAAGTCTGTTATTTATTCAATATTACTCCTCAATTTATCATCCATTTCATTTGCTACATCAATTAGCATTTGTTTTGTTTCGGCTTTATTTAAAGAGGGATTGGCTTTAATTTTAATAATTAAACCTAGGTCAGTTTTTACATAATATAACAGATTGTCATTGTCAGTCACTTTTCTTAGTATTTGCATAAAATCACCTCAAATTTAGAAATTTCTCATGTATAGAGCGCTTAAAGGTTTAGTGAATTAATGGAATACAAAATCATTAGGAAAGAAAACTATATATCTATTTTATAGTAAAATTACACAAAATAACAATATTTGAATTGTGTTTAAAATAAGCAAAATAAAAAAACCAACAAAATCTTAAGAGTTTGTCGGCGCTTTTGAATATATTCATAATTTACTTATTGTAATTTATAAATCGTTGAGTTTAAAATTGTTCGTTTGTTCGGTCCTCATCAACACTTTCGTCTTCGTCATCGACTACAACTGTTAATAATGGTTTGATTAAAAATGCTGTGCCTAATACCCCTAATAAAACTAAAATAAATTTCTTCAAAACATCCACTCCTTAGTTTAATTTCAATATAAAACATAATGAATTCATATCCAAACGTATCAAAATATTAACTTATACGAAGATTTTAAACCAAAAGGTAATATTTTACGATTGATATCTATTATAGCAAATGTTTTAGTTGCATGATATGTAATTGTTAATAAATAAAAAACTTTTTTTATACCTACCCTGGGATGTATAGGTTTAAAGATTCTACAGAAAACTTCATTTGATTAATCTAGGTATGATTTTTATATAAAAGATCTCTCCTACTAATTCAACCAACGTTTGTGTGATAATCACAGTGGTTGTAATCGTTACCCAGCTATCTGGTAAGGAAAGGGCTAAAGGTAATACAACCAAAGCGTTTCTTGTACTTGAACTAAAGGCTAATGTTCTTAAAGTCGCAGTTTCTAATGCGAATAGTTTTCCTGATAGATATCCAATAAAAGGAGCGATAATCATAAATATGATATAGATTGGGATAACAGTAACGACGATGCTTAAATCATGAGTGATTTTATGTATTTGAGATCCAATGACTGCAAAAAGTACAAAAGACATAAAAATTTCTGGAAGCCATCCAGTAAATTTTAACGTTTTTTCAAAAGTCAAAGCATGTTTGCTAAAATATTGTAGTAATGCAGCAATCATAAAGGGAAGAACGATAAAAATGATAAATGATTGAATAAATGGTGCTAAATCTCTGAAAGAAAAGGCGTTTTCGCTATTAAAGATAACAAAGTACAAGGGCAATAAGATGATTTGTAAAATAAATAAAATAGGTGTAGAAATCAACATATATTGTGTGTTGCCTTTGCCTAGCGAGGTGAAGACAATTACATAATCAATACAGGGTGTTAACAATACGAGCATTAAACCTATCAATATAGCAGGGGAAGTAATATTGAATAACTGAATTAAACCATATACGAAGATAGGGATAAGTATGAAATTTGATAAAATGAGGGCTGTCATAAATTTGCCATTTAGCATGTTTTTGCGTAATTCAAAAAAAGGAATCTGTGAAAACATACTAAACATTAAAATTCCAATAAAGAAAGGTATGACTGATTCAAGTAATTGAGTTATATGATCTGATGTTAATCCTGTAATTATAGCAAGTAATATAACGGTAAAATATATGTAGATTTGGTAATTTTCAATTTTAGTTTTTAAATGTTGCATAGTTACCTCTCTTTAAAATATAAAAATAAATCCTCGAATATAATACTAACAATCATTATATAGAATTTTAATGATTGTTAGTTAAATTGCTATTAATTTATTATTTTTGCTTATCTTGAACGCTAACTTTGTTTTCTACTTTTTCATTAGTTGAATTATCAACACTTAATAATAGTGCACGGACGACTAATACACCAGATACGAGTAACAATAAATTTCTGAAGAATTTCATTCAAATCACTCACCCATCTTATATTAGATAAAATAAATAACTCATGCTATAAATATTATACCCGTTAATTACGTTAATAAGTGAAAATATAAATCTAATACTTCACTTTGATTTATGTTCATCACACCGTATTTTAAATATCTTTAATTATTAAGTGTTTCTTTGATTCGTCGATTTCAATGAGTAACGATTTGCTGTTATTTTCTACTTTATAATTTGTAACAGCTCCTTGTTCGATATCAAAAGATACCTGGCTTAAAATACCCATGGCGTAGTCGTTTATAGGGCTAACTATTGAAATGGACGTTTCATCCTCTTGTATAACAAACTGTTTTTGACTTTGATTAATAACTGTCCATTGTGGCAAGTAAGTTAAATTCAAAATGGTGCCTCCTTTTTAATTTTTATCGAGTTAAATCGACATTAATTTCATTATAAATCATAAAACTATAACACTATAACACTACATCTAATATATTTAATCAAATTTCCATTAAAGTACAAAATACAGGGAATAAGAATTAAGTAAACAATGTTTTTATAGAGGTGAACCTATGAACATAGTTATTATTGTAATATTAAGTCTTATTTTCGCATTTTTAGCAACAATGCCGTTTTTATTTATTAATACTAGATTACATGAAAATAAAAATTATGCCAAAGATGAAATACGTCATGAAAAGAAACGTACTTTCCAGCGTTTTATTTATTATTTTGTTTTAGCAATAGTAATATTAGTCATTTACACTTTTCTTCAAGATTAAAAGGTGAAGTTTAAAAAATAAATAGAAAACGTAGCTTGATTTTAGTAAAAAAAGAACAGGACAATAATCAAAATTGATTTCTGCCTTGTTCCTCATTTTAAACAATATGGATTTATTTTCTGAAATGACCAATAGACCTGTGTTTAGTATTTTGCGCCGGTTAATTTGTGTTAAGAAATAATATAGGTTGTTTGCCGATGTATAGTTTTATAAATGCTTCTAATAACTAAACTTAAAATTTATTTTTTAACTAAATATTAATGAGAATAGTATACCAACAACACCAAAAACAATAAGCATGACTGTAACACCTAGTAAAGATTCTTTAGCTTGTTGTGACCCTCTTACTTTGTATACGATAAGTGCGCCTATACCACAAATTAAGAAAATTACCGATAACCAAAAAACGACCATGAAATGTAGATTCAAAATACTACACCTCCTTTTTATGTGTATGCACTTATGAAACTGTTAAATTTGTGCAAAATTTATATGAATCTTAAAAAATTTAACTGTAGTTACATTTAATCTTATAGCATTATCATCTTATCACTAATTTACAATCTCATATAGGATGAATTTTAAAGTTTCACTTATTTAAAGAATGGATAATAAATAATAGGCTTTAATTATTTAAAGTATGAAAAGAGGAATAACAATGGAAGAATATAACAGTAACTTTACACAGATTGAACAAAAGATAGAAACATTAAAGTCGAAAAGTGTTAGTGATTTTGTTGAGTTATATAATCAAGTAGAAAATGATATGGTTGAACAAAAAAACATGATTCGCGAAGAATTAATGCCCAAAAATAAACAAGAAGATGAGAGAATTAGAGAAATCGCTGACAAAATTCATTTGCATATCCAAACTGGACTTGAAACTTATAAAAGTATAGATGACATGCTTAATTATTTAGAGCCGGCTTTTCAAAGAGGCAAAGTAGATAAAACTTATGGCCGTGCATTGGTACTCTTAGAAGAAAATACAATAATTGAACAAATTAAACACAAGTTTAAAGATGATAAGGATAACGTACAATTGATAATTTTAGTTTTAGACAAGTTTATCGAATTAAGCATTGAAATTATGCCTAATAGTTATTCAAATATTTTGGAGTTAGAACAAACATATTTCAAAGTATATTATGATAATATGTAATATTATTTAATTTATTAAATAGTTTGATGTATAATGAAGTCAATATAAATGAAGTAAGGAGACGAAAATATGAATGAAGTAAATAAAGTTATTTACATTGTTTTAGCTGTTTTTTTAGGTAGCTTTGGAATTCATAAATTTTATGCTAGAAAAACAGGAATGGGCTTATTATTCTTGGTCTTTTGTTGGACCGGAATTCCACAAATATTAGCTATTATAGGTGCAATATTAACATTATTTAAACCAGCAGATCAAAATGGTAACGTGTTAGTATAAGCACAATTAAGAAGTATATGCATGTGAGCTGTAAAGTAATCTATCGTTTTAGATTACTTTACAGCTCTTTTTGTTTGAATGGTAATGTATATATTCATAGCGAGTAGTTTTGGTAAGCCATAAAATAGTACAAAAAGAAAATATTAATTAAAAAAATATTTGTATTAATTCATTTATACATACAGAAAAATTGGATAGTTGAAGCAACAGTTAAATTATATAAAGGGAATAGTGATTAGAAATTTTATTACTTTTTGCAATGTTATAGTTAGTTCATTTATTTTATTAGACACGTTGAAAAGGTAGGGGGGTTATACGGTTACATAATATAAATGCCCCTACCTTTAGTTGAAATTATGGAATTAACATTAAAATTAAAAAAACTTTGTAAATTTTACAATTCAAATTAAATATTGTCATGGCAGTATTTAATTTGAAAACATTTAAATTTATAAATGTATCGTGATAGACAAAACATTATTATTTGTTATGATTAAACAAACGCTCACATATCGAAAAGACTGTAACGATTAAAATATAGATAATCGAGGTAATGCTTATGACATTTTATGATTTTGTAATCGGTTTTATAGAAGATGATACACCGCTCGGGCAACTTGCGCATAATATTATAGGCGACAAAAATTTTCCGAAAAATGAAACAAGTTTTATTGCATTAAATTCGTATTTCTATAGTAATTATTTTGATCATGAAGTTTTAGCTTCTGCAAAACGAGCATTAAGTTTATATCGAAATAATATAGAGTTAGCTAACTAATACGTTAATTGTCATAATACCAATTTTGTTTTTCTAAAGCAGCTTTTATATCTGTTGTTTTAAAATTAATCTCGTTGTTTCTAATAGAAAAAGGTTCAATGATATTTTGTGCCATCCAAGAATTAATGAGTTCCTTTGGCAATCCATCTAATTCCATGTCACTTTTGCTTAGTACAAAGCATTCCCAATCAAGTGAAACTTTAGAAGGATTGATATAATTACATTCATTAATTTGATTCATAAAAACACTCCTCAATATTGTAAATCCGACGTTAACTTTTACCCATGTAAAACATAAATCAAACGGTTTGCATAATATAAATTTATTTCTTCTAAAGTATTTTATTTGTTATCTAAGTTTGTAATAGAATATTATATTTTAAAAAGTTGCAATGGGATATACAGGATAAACGAACATGAATATAGAATGACAAAAATTGCGCTCTTCCATAATGATACTATTACCAAAAATGGGGCTATGTCATCTATCTTTTTTAGATAGGTAACATAGCCCTCATGTTATAATTTATTTTAAAAATTTAATATATTGTTACCACGGTATAATTCCTAAAATACACGCCACAAGTATCATGAATAAACTAGATCCTACTGCCCATTTTATAACGATTCTTTGATTTTGTCCGTATTCTATATCAAGCATGCCGACTAGTAAATAACCAGCAGCATATAAAGGACTGAGCACATGTAATGGTTGGCCTAATACGGATGCTCTTGCCATATCAACTTTTGAAATACCAAATTGTTGTGCAGACTCGGCAAGAATAGGTAGCACACCGTAATAAAATGGATCGTTTGCCATGAAGTATGTAAATGGTCCACTTAATATGGCGGTTATTAATGCAAAGTGATCCCCCATAGCATCAGGAATGATGTTAACTAAGGTATTTGCCATTTCGTTAACCATTTTAGTACCGTTCATTACGCCTGTAAAAACACCCGAGGCAAATACTAAACTGATAACTGATAGAACGTCTCCTGCATGTTTTTTTACCACTGAATTTTGAATACTAAGATTTGGATAATTTAATAAAATCGCTACTCCAAACCAAAGCATGAACATTACTGGTATGGGTAATATACCAATTACCAAACAGACAATAAGTGAAATTGTAAGTATTGCGTTTGGTATAAGCATCTTGGGTCTTTTTAACAATGAGTCTTCAGTTGAAACTTCTGGTTTAATGTCATTTAAATCTATATCCGTGTAAGAAGTAATATGTTTTTTGGCACGCTTTCCTAGTATGAATGCAACACCGAAAGCAAAAACAATACCTGCCACCATTGCAGGTATGATAGGAATAAATACCTCTTCAGTTGTTACCTGCAATGAGGAAATAGCTCGTGCTGTCGGTCCGCCCCAAGGTAACATATTCATAACGCCAATGGACAATAATGCGAGTGTTGATAGTGTATACAAGCTCATACCAATTTTCTTATAAAGTGGCATCATTGCAGTAACTGTGATGATAAATGTAGTCGTGCCATCTCCATCTAATGCTACCATTGAAGCTAAGATTACAGTACCAAATGCAATTTTAACTGGATCCCCTTTGACCACTTTAATGATTTGGTTGATTACAGGCTCAAATAAACCTGCATCTATCATGACACCGAAGTAGAGAATAGCGAATGTAAGCATAATCCCAGTCGGTGCAACTGTTTCTATTCCTTCGAGCATAAATTTACCTAATCCAGCATAGAAGCCGCCAAGCAAAGCGAAAATAGTTGGTAAAACAATTAAAGCTGTTAATGCAGACATCTTGCGTGTCATGATTAATATCATAAAAATAATAATCATGATAAAACCTAATAGTGCTAAATTCATAGTGTTCTCCCCCTTATTTTTTATATTATAGCGTTTTCAGAAAATTTGTAAAATTAAAAATGTGTAAATTTATATTTATCACATTAACAAACTATAAAAAGCTTTATGATTACAAACAAAGTAATCATAAAGCTTTTATAAATAAATAGGGATATTTATTAGTATTATAAAAAACCAATTACAAAAGGTTTCCATAATGGATAGCTTAATAAAATAAATGAAAAGACGGAGACACATAATGCAAATAAATTCACAATACGGTCGCCACGTATTGCTGCATAAATATTAATTAATATAACGCCTAAGATAAATAGTCCACCTGCTAATATTGGCAGGTTACCCTCTAAAACTTTATTCACTACTAATAGTGGGGTAGCAAGTGTAATTAATGACAAGAACAGTGATAGTAACGTTGTAGCATATTTCAAAATGTTCAGCCCTCTCTTAAATAATAAGGTGAATAGAATATTTATTAATAAAATAGCACTTAACAAAAATAATATTTGTTTAGCAATATAATTGCAAGTCATTTTTAAGATTAGTGAATCAGTTTCATATTAATTAAGCACTTTGAAATAAAACACAATTTATCACCTTGCATTTAAAATTAAATATGAATTAGAAGCAGTTAGTTACCCAATGTCAACAATTTAGCAATTACTGCTATTAAGCAAATAAGTCACTGTCATTACCGTCGAAACGATAAATAAGCCAGTGTTCATCTACATAATAATCATCGTATTTTCTAGCATGCTGTTCTAGCACAAGTGTTTCAAAATTTAAGTTACTAAAAAAAACTTTACCACTAATGTTATTTGAAATAAGTGAAGTCATCAATATTTCAATTTCTTTTTCGTTACAAATTTCAAATATCTGGCGCATAAGCATTTTTGAAATTTGTTCTTTAGAATTTTGATCTACATCTTTAATGCACATATTTTCTAAGGTTGCTTTATGAGACAAGCTATAGGTTTGATGATGAATTAGTGTAACAGCGCCAAGAAGTATATCCTGTTCAAAAGCACCAAGAACGATACAATCTGTTGAGTCTGTGGATAGTACCTTTTGTAAATCTGTATCATTTAAGCATTTCTCATTTTGTAATTTCCAGGCTAATACTTCGAGTTCTTTATTAATGCCTTGCAGTAACAAGGATTTATAAATAGAAAAATCTTCAGTTGTTAAATAGCGAATTTGCGTCATTCAATGCCTCCTAACCTCTGCAAAGTATTTTTTATAATGGATGAATAGTTCTCGTTTACCAATTTAATTATAATATTAAAGGAAATAATTTATTTGAGCAATACCATCTTTAATTTTTTGCAAAAATATGTGGACATTTTCAATTCAGTATGTAAAAGAATGAATTTTTATAAACTTTAAAATTCATCTTAATATATATTTTAAGTAAATAATAGAGATATGATAATTATGGTATAATATAGTAAGACGCATAAATGTGAATGGAGGCATAAATTGTGGGAGCTTTAATAACTATTATAGTTTCACTGGTAGTGCTAATCCTGATTTCTTTTACAGTGTTGGTTGTTTACATCTTATTTCACAGTAAAGATGAAGGGAACAATTAATTAAACATTCATTAAGTATTAAAACATCTAGATTGCACACCAGGAATTAAAAGACAAAAAAATCCCCCCGAAAAGTTTCAATTAAGAATTTTTCGGGGGAGTATATTAGTCAACAACTGCTACATTTAAGTCAACATCGATGTTGCCGCGTGTAGCTTTTGAGTATGGACAAAATTCGTGTGCATCTTGTAAATATTTCTCAGCTTCTTCTTGAGATAATACATTTTTAACTTTTGCGTCAATTGAGACACTTAATTTAGGACTTTCAGCTTCTGGGTCATCTTCTAAACGTACTGTTAAAGTAACTTCTGGCTCAGCGCCTCTCACTTTGTTTTGTTTTAAGATTAAATCAAATGCGCCATTAAAACATGAAGCATAACCTGCTGCAAACAATTGCTCAGGGTTTGTACCTTTTTCAGCATCAGCTTGAGCTGGTGGTACAACTGCTACATTAATTGCTTTATCGTCAGTTTGAACGTGACCATTACGTCCGCCTGTATTTGTTGCTTTCGTTTCATAATTTACTGCCATTTTATGACCTCCTTAAAAACTTCTAATTCATGTTTACCCAAGAAAAATGTTTTAAATCATTTCACAGAGTAATTTATATGTTTTTTAATTGTATTATTTTTAGAAATTGTTATACAATAATTTAAATATTACTAATAAAAGGAAGTTTAAACATGGCCAAAGTTGATATAGCTGTTACAATTGCACCTAAACATGAACTCGCACAACATACAATTGAGGATTTAAAACAATATCAAGACGCCATAGATATTATAGAACTAAGAATAGATCAGTGGTCAGATTTTGATGAAGCATCTGTAGCAAAAATTGCTGAAGATATATACAATCTAAACTTAAATAAAAAATTGTTAGTAACCTATCGAACAAAGACTCAAGGTGGAGAAGGTCGATTAGCAAATGATAACTACTTGAATGTGCTAGAGACAATAATCCCATTAGATTATGTTGATATGATAGATATTGAATATGAAGAAGGGACACCTATAGAAAAATATCAAACCTTGATAGCATCAGCTCATCGTGAAAATTTAGAAGTTGTATTATCGCAACATAACTTTAAGAAAACACCTAAATTGGAAATATTAAAACGTTTATATTATAAAATGCATCAGCTTGAACCGGATTATTTAAAAGTAGCAGTTATGCCTCATGATAAACAAGATGTTCTAAATTTATTAAATGCAATGTCTGAGACTGCAGACACAGTTTCACAACAAGTTGTTGGTATAGCGATGTCTCAGCTTGGATTAATTTCAAGAACTGCTCAGGGATTGTTTGGAGGCTCGGTTTCGTACGGCTGCCTAGACGATCCAAAAGCACCTGGTCAAATTCATGTTGAAAAATTAAAACAACAAATTAAATTATACGAGTAGTTTGAAAATAGTGGTCGCCTGATTTATAATTGAAAATAATTATCACTAACGAAAGGGCGATAATCAATGGAACTACAAGATGCAATTGCACATCGTAGAAGTATTAAAGTTTTTAAAAGAAATATGACTATAGATGATAACGCTCTATATCAAGCGATACAGCAAGCGACAGATGCTCCTAATCATGGCATGAGAGAGCCGTGGAGAGTGGTTCATATTGCTAAAGATCGCTTAGGTCCTATGAGTAAACAACTCTCAGAGGTTGCGTTCCCTAACTTAGATAAAAAACAAGAAAATCATTATAATACTGTTACAAATCTTGGTGGCATGCTTGCCTTAATTCTAAAAAGAGATCCAAGACAACGAGAGGATTTAGAGAATAATATGGCATTTGGGGCTTTCGCTCAAAACTTAATGCTATTATTACATGAAGCGGGTATTGGTACATGTTGGAAATCACCGGCATATATATTCACCCCTGAAATAAGATCAATATTTAATGTGAAAGATGATGAACAACTTGTAGGTTTCTTGTATCTCACAGATTTACAGGATGAAATGCCACATAGAAAGCGTCATACGGATCAAGTGATAGAAAAGTTTTAAAGCGATTTTAAGAATGGGCGTTCGAAATCAAAAGTAAAATTTGACTTCGAATGCTCATTCTTAATTTTTATCATGATATACGCAAATATTAAAAAGTTGCGTTGGTGTTTCCTGGCAAGATGATTAAGGCTAATTGGAGGACTTTTCTGAGTTAAAGTTGATGTTCATGCATAAATCTCACTAACTTAAAACTGTTTACCTGAGCTAAAGCTCATGCATAAGAGCCACTAACTCAATAAATTGAGAAATGGCTCTTTAAAGAAATGGCTCTTTAAAGAAGTAGCACTATAAAGTAGAGGTATTTTAAAAATGCTACATTACAATGATTAAGGCTGGGACAATTCATTTGTCCCAGCCCTTCAAAATGAGATGAAATATCTCATTTTATTAATCTCAATTATTTAAATGTTTCAGCTAAAAATGATTCTACTTGTTCTGGTGATTTCGCATTAGCTGAGTGTAAGTGAGCTAATTTTTCTCCGTTTTTAAATACTAGTAAACTTGGTATACCCATCACGTCGTTGTCTGCTGCAACGTCCTCAAGTTCGTCACGATTAACTGTAAACCAGTCGTAATCATTGTATTTTTCTTGGATAGGGTCAATCCACATATCCATTGCTTTACAGTCAGGGCACCAGCCAGCTTCGAATTTTACAATAACAGGGTTATCACTTTGTACAGTTTCTTTAAATGCATCATTTGTATTAATAGGTTTCATAATTTTCTCCTTTTTAAAAATATAATTAAGCTTATTATAACGGACATTTTAAAGTTATAAAAAAAATCAGCTTATTTATTAGAGCGTTTTGGCAATAAATTTGATATATTAATGTTAACTAGTTATAGGAGGTACAGAATAATGATAAAATTTTACCAATATCCTAATTGTACTACTTGTAAAAAAGCAGCGAAATTTTTACAAGACTACGGTGTGAGCTTTGAACCAATCGATATAGTGCAGCATACGCCCACTAAAAACGAGTTTAAAGAAATTTTAGAGACGACAGATATCGATATAAATAAACTCTTTAATACACACGGCGCTAAATATCGTGAATTAGGTCTTAAAGACAAAATGAGTGACCTTACTGATGATGAAAAGTTAGATTTATTAGCAACAAATGGTATGTTGGTCAAAAGACCATTAGCTATTTCTGGGGACAAAGTTACAGTTGGTTTTAAAGAAGATCAATATAAAGCAACATGGTTATCTTAATTCCTCTCATGGAAATAGAGCAATCTCTGTAAGTTGGAATGATAAGTTGTGTTTGTAAACGCTTCATCTATTGTTATGAAAACATTATAATAATATTAATATGCTAAGAAATAGTTGATTGTATGGTATGCATATGGCATCATTAATATGTAAAATCATTTAGGAGGGGATTCTCGTGGCAGTACCGAGTGAATTAAAATATTCTAAAGAACATGAATGGGTAAAAGTTGAAGGTAATACAGTAACAATTGGTATCACTGAATATGCTCAAGGTGAACTTGGCGATATCGTATTCGTTGAATTACCAGAAGTTGATGATGAAATTAATGAAGGCGACACTTTTGGTAGTGTTGAATCCGTAAAAACAGTTTCAGAACTATATGCACCTGTATCAGGTAAAGTAGTTGAATCTAACGATGAGTTAGAAGATAGCCCAGAATTCGTAAATGAATCACCATACGAAAAAGCTTGGATGGTTAAAGTTGAACTAAGTGACGAAAGTCAATTAGATGAATTATTAACTGCTGAGCAATATTCAGAAATGATTGGCGAATAATATAACATTGAACTCCATGATATAACTATCTTGGAGTTTTTTCGTATCATTGAGGACTATTGGAGCGTTAGTAATTTTATAAGTCTAACGAGTTCACCTCAACTTTGAAAAATGATAAATTATGTTTGTAATAATAAGAAATATTTTAACTATGTAAATTATGTTTATTGTCACCACGGATTGTGAAGAACTAAGTAGAAAAGATTTACTATCAACATTTAGAGGGTGGATGTCATGACGATACTGAACCAAGTAATTGTTGTCGAAGGAAAGTCAGACAAGAAGCGTGTCAAACAAGTGATTGATCAACCTATAGAAATTATCTGCACGAATGGTACAATGGGTGTAGATAAATTAGATGAAATGATCGATACTTTATATGACAAACAAGTGTATATTCTTGTGGATTCGGATGATGAAGGTGAAAGAATACGAAAATGGTTCAAACGCTATTTAAGTGAAAGTAGACATATAAGAGTAGATAAACAATATTGTGAAGTTGCTCGTTGTCCTAAACCATATTTATCTAGAGTACTAGAAAAACATGGTTTTATAGTAAAGGATGAGGAAAAGGTGGCGAAAGCAAGATTGGATTATATAGCTGAGAGGGTAAGTTTATTAACATGAATGTAACAAGTGAACAACGCGTTGACGTCAATAAATATATAAATGAAGATAAGTATCTTATCTTTGGATACACACCGACATGTGGAACATGTAAGGTTTCTGAACGAATGCTAGATATTGCTAATGATATTTTGCAATTACCTACAATAAAAATGGACTTAAATTTTCATCCTGATTTTAGCCAATCGTATGAAATCCAATCTGTACCAGTTTTGTTAGTAATGTCAAAAGGTGAAGAGCAAAAAAGGATTTATGCATTTCAATCGGTGCCTTATTTGTTAGAAAATTTAAAATAGTTATTGACGAAATATTAGTGCAATGGTAGGATTAAAAATAATTAAATAATGAAACTCTTATCACGAGAGGTGGAGGGATGTGCCCTATGAAGCCCGGCAACCGTCTTTAAAAGAAATGGTGCCAATTCACATAAAGTTTTAAAACTTTAGAAGATGAGAGAAGCGATTTTGCTTTCTCTATACTTCGGTGAACATAGAGGAAGCATTTTTTAATTGAAGGATTAGCAACACAAGGAGGAAACAGAATGATTGAGTTAAATCAAATAGTCAAAAAGTACAAAACGAAAAAACAGGACGTACTGGCTGTAGATCATGTTGATTTAAGTATTCAATCAGGCTCGATTTTTGGAGTAGTTGGTTTTTCAGGTGCGGGGAAAAGTACTTTAATTAGACTTCTAAATAACCTCGAACAACCGACTTCAGGAGACGTCATTATCGATGGAGATACAATTGGTAAGCTATCAAAATCACAGTTAAGAAAAAAGCGTCAAAAAGTGAGCATGATATTTCAACATTTTAATTTACTATGGTCTCGTACTGTATTAAATAATATTACATTTCCATTGGAAATAGCGGGCGTGCCTCGCCGCGAAGCAAAACAACGGGCAAAAGAATTAGTAGAACTTGTTGGACTGAAAGGTAGAGAAAGTGCATATCCTTCAGAGCTATCAGGTGGTCAAAAACAACGTGTCGGCATTGCGCGAGCGTTAGCAAACGAACCAACTGTATTGCTTTGTGATGAAGCGACAAGTGCATTGGATCCTCAAACAACAGATGAAATTTTAGAATTATTATTGAAAATTAAAGAAGAAAGAAATTTAACAATCGTGATTATTACGCATGAAATGCATGTTATTAGACGCATATGTGATGAAGTGGCTGTTATGGAAAACGGTCGTGTGATTGAACAAGGTCAAGTTTCCACAGTCTTTGAAAATCCACAACATGCAGTTACAAAACGTTTTGTTAAAGATGATTTAAATGATGATTTTGACGAATCTATTAGTGACTTAGTCTCACTTAATAAAGATGATTATGTTGTACGTTTGAATTTCACAGGGAATAATGCCACGCAACCTCTCGTGTCATACATAACCAAAACGCATAATATCGATGTGAACATATTAGAAGCTAATATTAAACATACAAAAGATGGTTCGCTTGGATTTTTAGTGATTCAATTGAGCGATGTAAATTCAGAAAAATTCGAAAAGTTCAAAAATGATTTAGAAGCGCAACATGTGTCAGTGGAGGTGTTAAGACATGGGTAATTCATTGAGTGACATCCTCCGCGAGATGTTTACAATGCCAAACGTCAGCTGGGACGAAGTTTGGTTAGCGACATACGAAACAATTTATATGACAGTTATTTCGACAATTTTTGCCTTTGTATTAGGCTTAATATTAGGTGTATTGCTCTTTTTATCAGCAAAAAGTAAATCACCTATAGCGAGGGTTTTCTATACGGTTGTTTCATTTATAGTTAACTTGTTTAGAGCGATACCATTTATTATTTTGATCTTATTGTTAATTCCATTTACAAGTTTAGTCTTAGGCACAATTAGTGGTCCAACTGGAGCATTGCCAGCTTTAATTATTAGTGCGGCGCCATTCTATGCAAGACTTGTAGAAATTGCATTTAAAGAGATTGATAAAGGTGTTATTGAAGCGGCTTGGTCAATGGGTGCTACTACTTGGACTGTAGTCAAAAAAGTACTTTTACCTGAAGCGATGCCAGCGTTAATTTCAGGTATTACTGTTACAGCGATTGCTTTAGTAGGTTCTACTGCAGTGGCTGGTGTTATTGGTGCAGGTGGTTTAGGTAACCTAGCTTATTTAACAGGTTTCACTAGAAATCAAAATGACGTTATTTTTGTTTCAACAATTTTAATCCTTATTATAGTGTTCATCATTCAATTTATTGGTGATTGGGCTACTAATAAAATTGATAAGAGATAATCTTAAAAAGGGGGACTTTTTATATGAAAAAATTATTTAGTTTAGCTTCTGTACTTGTATTAGCGCTTGTTTTAGCAGCCTGTGGGAATAGTGGAGGTAGTGAAGATAAAAAAATTACAGTAGGCGCTTCTCCAGCCCCTCATGCTGAAATTTTAGAAAAAGCCAAGCCATTATTAAAAGATAAAGGCTATGATTTGAAAATTAAAACAATCAATGATTATACAACACCGAATAAATTATTAGATAAAGGTGAATTAGACGCAAACTTTTTCCAACATACACCTTACTTAAAAACTGAGAAAAAAGATAAAGGATATAAAGTAGAATCAGCAGGTAATGTTCATTTAGAACCAATGGCTGTTTATTCTAAAAAGTATAAGAGTCTAAAAGATTTACCAAAAGGTGCCACAGTTTATGTTTCTAATAATCCAGCTGAAGAAGGCCGTTTCTTAAAATTCTTCCAAGATGCAGGATTAATTAAAATAAAAGATGGCGTGAAGATTGAAGATGCTAAATTTGATGATATCGTAGAAAACAAAAAAGATATCAAATTTAATAATAAACAATCTGCAGAATACTTACCGAAAATTTATCAAAATGAAGATGCTGATGCTGTCATTATCAACTCTAATTTTGCAATCGATCAAAAATTAAGTCCTAAAGATGATTCTATTGTGTTAGAGAAAGCTAAAGACAATCCTTATGCCAATTTAATTGCTGTTAAAGAAGGACATAAAGATGATAAAAAAGTAAAAGCATTAATGGAAGTATTACAATCTAAAGAAATTAAAGATGAAATCAATAAAAAATATGATGGTGCCGTAGTACCAGCTAAATAATAGTATATTATGCAAAGAACCCTTTAACCACGGTGGTTTTAGGGTTCTTTTTGTTTGAGTTTAATTAGAAAAAGGGCATAAAACTGAAGTGAATTGATTATAAAAGGAGTGTGGGTATTTTGAAAAATAATGACGAACTAGATCAAGGATTTATTTTATCAACTGTGCTAAATGTATTCTTCATGCTTGGACTTATATTCATTATGCGCCTAGATAATTTGTTTATATTAATACCTTATGTTCTTATAATAGGTGCCAATGCAATATATTTAGTTGTTAAGTCCATGAAAATGAAGGATAACAGAAGTAATTAAAAACAGTAATTGATTAATGGGTTAATATGGTTTGTCAGAGAGATTAGAATAAAAAGAAGGTGGAAGGCAATGAAGAAAAAAGATTTGAAAATTTTAAAAATTACTTTCTCTGGGTTAGCAGCAATTTTATTTTATATTTCTGGATTATGGATTGTTAGTGCTTTCTTTGCTTTGTTGTCATTGTATTTTATGGATGAAAAAAAGGAATAAGATATTAAACGCAATACTTTATAAGACTATTCTAACCGCTCACACAGTCACTGGGTGGTTATTTTTATATCTAAGTGATAATAATGACTGAATTAATCACTTAGAGTATTTATCGTATAAGTCTAAATTGTCTTTTATGGGGTTTTGTTGATTGGGAAGATATTGTGTAGAAAAAACTCCACCAATTAAGGTGGAGTTTATTTTAAAGCATTAATCTTCTTTCGGTTTTAAAATATAAAAGTAATAAACAAAAAATATTATGATTGTTGGTGGCAAGCTTATAGCTAAGGTTTTTATAAATTCGCTACAAATCAAAATTATTGTTTTAAAAAAAGGGACATTCACAAATTGATTAATTCCAGTTTCTGTCGGTCTAAAAAGAATTGTTAAAAATGTTATTATCAAGAAAAAAACAATTGAATATTTTAAGCTCTTTTTAAATCTCATAAAGCACCTCTTTTACAAATTCAACTTTCAACAAAATGTATTAATGTCATTATAGGTTAATTTATATGAATACGCAAAAGCACATCTACATTAATAGATGGGTAATTCCAGGGGGGTAAAAAAGGGTGTGATTTTGATAATAAGGGCAAGGGTATGAGATGAAATTTATAGAATCCCCTCATAATCACCTATTTAACAGTGTTTTGATTATTCATGAACTTCCTTGATAAACTACTCAATTATTCCAACTAAATAATAGTGGAATATTTATTATCCTCTATACCGTAATGGCTAAAGAGTAATATTGTGTTAACTTTGTTAAAGAACCTATAAAAATAAAAAGCACAAACTATTCATTAGGTTGGGTAGTTAGTGTTTTTTAAGATTTTGAGTATTTAGTAGAGGCGTATAAGTCATATTCCTAATTAATTAAACTATTTAAAAAGTGACAACAATGTTAGTTTTATCTACTTTATTACGTGTTATCATTAAATTATCAACAATATTGAATTGATGCCGTTTTGATACTTGAGCTATTTTCGGATGATAGATATTTTTTAAAATAGCTTAATTTTACAATTAGCACAGTTATCTAAATTAAAATATGAATGAATCAATGTATTGAATTTTAAATGATAACTACAAATATCTTGAAATAAAAATTTTAAAGTTAAACGAGTGATTTTATTAAAACGCATCTGATTAATAAATGACTTTTAAATATTAAGGAGTGGATTTAAATGAGTCTAAAAGAAATGTGGAATTACTTATTAAATAAAAAGTGGCGTACTAATGATGTATTAACGATTATAGCCTGTATGTTTGTTGTAAGTTTGGTTACAACGCCATTGGTCGGTGTACCAGTTGGTGCTATCGTCTATTTACTTTGGTTTGATAAGAATTTCAAAAAATAGGTTGAAACTAATTAGTGTTTAGATTTAATACTAATAGAAAGCGTAATAAAGTATTTCCTAGCAGTTAAGTTTGAATTGAACAATTCTAAGGTGTAAAATACAATTAAGTTTTAATTAATATATTTGCTAAGTTAAATGCAAAAGATAATACGGTTACTTTGAATATTTAATGTTATTAGTTTCAAATTGTTAATTTTAACTGTAATGGGAGAGCTTAAAATAATTAGAGACAGGAATCTTCTTAGAGCTCTATTTATGGATATATTATATGAATGAAATATCATTTTCGCTATTGATATTGATCATTATTAAACCCGACAATTATGTTATATGCATTTTCATTTCAATCATAGGTGAAAACGTATATAAGTTATGTGTCGGGTTTTATTTGTGATACTTCACTTGATAAAAATTGAATAAAAATTCTCATGAGCTATAGTTACGGAAATCAATTTTTTACAATAATAATTCCAGTATAAAAATTTAATAGTCACAAAGATATTTAGCAGTAACTTTAGTATTTCTTTTTGAAATTTTAACAACAAGAATTGATAGTTAAATACATAAAAAAACCGAGACATTCATTTATGCCTCGGAATCATTTGTACTTATTTTGATTATTAAGATTGATCGTATTCGTCTTTAATATCACCGACAATATTTTCTAAGATGTTTTCCATTGTGATTATGCCAAGTGGGTTTTGTTGTTCGTCTTCCACTAGAGCGATATGAATTTGGTGTGATTTCATTTGCTCTAAGACTTGATGATATTTTGAATTTAATTTGATCTTAAGAATCTTATGAGTAATATCCTTAAGCGAGTTGATATCATTACTTAATAGATCTTTTGCATGTATATAACCTACAATTTGTGTAGAGTTGTCTTTAATTACAGGAAATCTTGTGTAGTTTGCATTACTTACATATGCTTTAGTTTCGTCAATATTACTATTGATATCAACAACTGAGACTTTTTCAAGTGGCAAGTATCCGTCTGCAATTTTCATTTCATCAAACGCGAAAGCACGATTAATGTGTGTTAACTCATTTTCTGAAATTTCTCCACCTTCATGACTTTCTTTAATTAATAGTTTTAATTCTTCTTCTGAATGATATAATTCACTTTCTTTAGCAGGTTGCATGCCAAACATTTTTAAAATTAATCTTGCCGAGCCGTTAAGAATGTAAATAAATGGATAAAATAATTTGTAAAACATGATAATTGGCTTAGCGATTAGCAATGTGATTTGTTCAGCTTTTTGAATTGCAATTGTTTTAGGTGCCATTTCACCGACAACCACGTGTAAATAAGTTGCAATTACAAACGCACTAATTAATGTGAATATGTGAATCATTGTTTCTGAAAGGCCTAAACTACTAAAAATAGGATGTAATAAAAACTCAAAGGTAGATTCACCGACCATACCAATACCTAAAGCTGTAATTGTAATGCCAAGTTGACAAGCAGCTAAATATTCATCTAAGTGTGAAACTACTTTTTGTGCGGCAACTGCTTTTTTATTGTTTCCATTCGCAAGTGAGTTAATCCTAGATGTTCGAACTTTAACGATTGCGAATTCTGTCGCCACAAAGAATGCGGTTAACACCAATAATAAAATAAATATAATTAAACTAATAAAGGTCCCCAAAAATTAATTAATTCCTCCGATATGTTGTTATTCAATCATTTCTGATTGGTATTCTATTATATAAAAAGTACGAGTTCATAGCTAGTGTAAAGAATTACTTTATGTGAAATAACGTAGTTGAACGATAAATTGAATGACTATGAGTTTAATTTGTAGTCAAATAGGATACAAATTAAAAATCATTAGTCATTTGCTGTAATTTTTCCTAGTTTAAAACTAATAACAAATCCTAATATAAGTGTGATGATTGAAATTATCCAAGTTATAAATGTACCAGGTAGTCCTGGGAACACGGCGTAAAGTGAGCCAACTACAAAACCTATAATAAGCGCGTATGTGAGAAAGGTATAATAGGATAGTAGATACTGAATTAATTTACTTGAGAATAAAAATCCGCAAATCACACCCAAACCTACAGTTAATAAAACAGGTATTGCCGCAAAGTTTAAAGACATGAATTCTGAAATAGCAAACATTACTGTGCCATAAACGCCAAAGACGAGTAACATGAATGAACCTGAAATGCCAGGTAATAACATGGCACTAGAAGCACACATACCTGCTATAAAATATTTGATTATTAAACAAGAATTTAATGTTAAAGTTTCACCAGCGTGCTTATCTCCGTTATTGAGTAATGTAATAACTACAATAATAACGATACCTAATAACAATAATATATAATGCTGTATACTAAACGTTTGCTTGAATTTAGACGTTTTCAATAGGTAAGGAATAATTCCCCCGATAAGCCCAACAAAAAAGAACATTGTTGGTACTGTGTGTGTACTGAGTAAGTAATTAATGAGTTTACTTAATACTCCAATTGCGATAACCATACCTAGACCAATAGGAATTAAGAATTTCAGACTTTCCCAAAACCGTTTTGAAAAAATCCCACTAACGGAACGTATGAAATCATCATAGATACCTAGCAACAGTGCAATTGTTCCGCCACTTACTCCGGGGACTAAATCAGTCGTACCCATTGCAAAACCTTTCCGTAAATTAGACCATTTAATTTTTGACATATCTTTCTCCTTTTTTAATAATGTAGTAATGATATTAGCATAAAAAAGTGAAATACAATATTATAAACACAAAGAAACTAAATGATGTAGATACCATATTTATAATGCGAATTAATATGAAAAAGAGTATTTAATGTATTGAGAACATTAAGGATGCTTTTATCATTTACAGAAATCATAGTATTATTATCGAAAATTATTGTGTTTTAATAACGATTTTAATTTAGCACTAGAAAAGGTTTATATTCATATATAACTACGTTATAATTAGATGATGTAACAAGTGCTCAGTCTTTTGACTGCAGATTAAAATTATTATAAACTAGATAGGAAAAACATATCATATAATACGGAGGGAATATGTATGCCATCAACATTAGAAATTAAAGACCTACATGTGTCTATAGAAGATAAAGAGATTCTAAAGGGTGTTAATTTAACAATTAACACAGGTGAAATACACGCAGTTATGGGACCAAATGGTACTGGTAAATCAACATTATCATCAGCAATCATGGGTCACCCAAGCTTTGAAGTAACAAAAGGGGAAGTAATCTTAGACGGCGTTAATATCTTAGAATTAGAAGTTGACGAACGTGCAAAAGCTGGTCTTTTCTTAGCAATGCAGTATCCATCAGAAATCACTGGTGTAACAAATGCAGACTTCATGCGTTCAGCAATAAATGCTAAACGTGAAGAAGGTGAAGAAATTAATTTAATGCAATTTATCAAAAAACTTGATAAAGAAATGGATTACTTAGATATCGATCAAGATATGGCACAACGTTACTTAAATGAAGGTTTCTCTGGCGGTGAGAAGAAACGTAATGAAATTCTTCAATTAATGATGTTAGAACCAAAATTCGCTATTTTAGATGAAATTGACTCAGGTTTAGATATTGATGCATTAAAAGTTGTTTCTAAAGGGATCAACCAAATGCGTGGAGACGAATTTGGCTCATTAATTATCACGCACTATCAACGTCTATTAAATTACATTACGCCTGATCATGTTCACGTTATGTATGGCGGCAAAGTAGTTACTTCTGGTGGTCCAGAATTAGCTAAGCGTCTTGAAGAAGAAGGTTACGAATGGGTTAAAGAAGAGTATGGTGCTACAGAATAAGTCTCAATTCATATTAAACATATTAATTTAGATGAAGATTTAAGGTCTTGATTTATACCGATGAATTAAATCATACAATCATCAAATGGGAGGAAAAAAGTATGACGACTGAAACTTTGAACATTTCTGAAGCGCAACTAGTTGAATATTCACAAGCCCATAATGAACCTACTTGGCTAACAGAATTACGTAAAGAAGCGTTAAAATTAACTGAAACTTTAGAAATGCCAAAACCAGATAAAACAAAAATTAACAGATGGGATTTTGACTCATTTAAGCAACACGAAACAACAGGTAGCGTATACCATACGTTAGAAGAATTACCAGAAGCAGTAAAAGATATTATCGATATAGATAACTCTGAGAATTTGGTTATTCAACATAATAATACATTGGCTTTTACTAAAGTTTCTGATTCTGCAAAAAATGATGGCGTTATTGTTGAAGGTTTATCTGAGGCATTAATTAATCATCCAGATTTAGTAAAACAATATTTCATGAATGAAACTGTTACTGTTGATGAACACAGATTAACAGCATTACACACAGCATTATTAAACGGTGGCGTATTTGTATATGTGCCTAAAAATGTAGTTGTAGAACACCCAATTCAGTATGTTGTCTTACATGACGATGAACAAGCAAGTTTCTACAATCATGTCATTATTAGCACAGAGGAAAGTGCAGAAGTGACATATGTTGAAAACTATCTATCAAATGCTAGTGGCGAAGGCAACCAATTGAATATCATTTCAGAAGTAAATGCAGGAGCAAACTCAAAAATCACTTATGGTTCTGTAGATTATTTAGATAAAGGCTTTACTGGTCATATTATCCGCCGTGGTGTTACTCAAGCAGATGCTACAATTAATTGGGCACTTGGACTTATGAATGAAGGTAGCCAGATTATTGATAATACAACTAATTTAATTGGTGACCGTTCAGAAAGTGAATTAAAATCTGTTGTTGTTGGTACAGGTAGCCAAAAAGTTAATTTAACATCAAAAATTGTACAATATGGTAAAGAAACAAATGGCTATATTTTAAAACATGGTGTTATGCTTGAAGGTGCCTCAACAGTATTTAATGGTATTGGTTACATCAAACATGGTGGCGCTAAATCAAATGCTAACCAAGAATCTCGTGTATTGATGTTATCTGAAAATGCTCGTGGGGATGCTAATCCAATTTTATTAATTGATGAAGATGATGTAGAAGCAGGACACGCAGCTTCAGTTGGTCGCGTTGACCCAGAGCAATTATACTACTTAATGAGTCGTGGTATTTCTCGTCAAGAAGCAGAGCGCCTAGTTATTCATGGTTTCTTAGATCCAGTAGTTCGTGAACTACCAATTGAAGATGTTAAACGTCAATTACGTGAAGTAATTGAATTAAAAGTAAATAAATAGACTTAAAA
Organism: Staphylococcus pseudoxylosus; assembly: GCF_003697915.1. Taxonomy (GTDB): domain Bacteria; phylum Bacillota; class Bacilli; order Staphylococcales; family Staphylococcaceae; genus Staphylococcus; species Staphylococcus pseudoxylosus. Next base: position 182,116 of record NZ_RCVN01000004.1, on the reverse strand, counting down.
TTGAAGTTAAGACAATAGTAATTAAAGCGGGAAGTCCAATTTTGACCGTAGCGACAAAGATAGTATAACGATCTATCAATTGTGACTGAACCTTTGCTAAGGTCTGCATATTGATTTTTAATAAAGGAAGGCCTGTGAGTAATTTGACTGATACTTTAAATGTTACTGAAATTATAAAAGATTTTCCAATTCTCAATCAACAAGTTAATGGCAATCGCTTGGCTTATTTAGATACAACCGCTACTAGTCAGACACCCGTGCAAGTTATTGATGCAATGGCTGATTATTATAAACGTTATAATTCAAACGTACATCGTGGTGTACACACATTAGGGTCATTAGCGACAGATGGTTATGAAAGTGCTCGTGAGACAGTGAGACGTTTTATTAATGCAAAATACTTTGAAGAAGTCATTTTCACTAGAGGTACAACAGCATCGATAAATATTGTCGCTCACAGTTATGGTGATGCTAACATTGCAGAAGGTGATGAAATTGTAGTCACTGAAATGGAACATCATGCTAATATCGTGCCATGGCAACAATTGGCTAAGCGTAAAAATGCATCATTAAAATTTATCCCAATGACTGAAGATGGGGAGTTAGCGATTGAAGATGTGAAAGCTACAATTAATGATAATACAAAAATTGTAGCTATAGCACATGTATCCAACGTACTTGGCACAATTAATGATATAAAAGCAATAACAGAAGTTGCACATGAACATGGCGCAATCATTAGCGTGGATGGTGCACAAGCAGCGCCTCACATGGCATTGGATATGCAAGAATTAGATGTTGATTTTTACAGCTTTAGTGGTCATAAAATGCTTGGTCCAACAGGTATTGGTGTTTTATATGGTAAACGCGAGTTACTTAATAAAATGGAACCAATTGAATTTGGCGGAGATATGATTGATTTTGTAGGTAAATATGAAGCTTCATGGGCTGACTTACCTACTAAATTTGAAGCTGGTACACCATTAATAGCTCAAGCAATTGGCTTAGCTGAAGCCGTAAGATATATTGAAAACTTAGGTTTCGAAGAGATCCAACAACATGAAACAGCATTAACACAGTACGCTTACGACAAGATGTCAGAGATAGATGGTATTGAAATTTATGGACCTGCGAAAGAAAGACGCGCTGGTGTTATTACATTCAATATGACTGATGTTCATGCGCATGATGTAGCAACTGCGGTAGATACTGAAGGTGTGGCCGTAAGAGCCGGACATCACTGTGCACAACCACTTATGAAGTGGTTGAATCAATCTTCTACAGCACGCGCAAGTTTTTATATTTATAACACGCAAGAAGATATTGACCAACTCGTCGAAGCGTTGAAACAGACGAAGGAGTTTTTCTCATATGAATTTTAATAATTTAAATCAATTGTATCGCTCAGTGATTATGGACCATTATAAAAGCCCAAGAAATAAAGGCACTTTAGATAATGGTTCCATGACCGTCGACATGAACAATCCAACGTGTGGGGACCGCATTCATCTTACGTTTGATATTGAAGATGGTTTCATAAAAGATGCTAAATTTGATGGGGAAGGCTGTTCCATTTCCATGTCTAGCGCTTCAATGATGACTGAAGCGGTAAAAGGTCATTCATTAGCAGATGCTATGAAAATGAGTCAAGAATTTTCCAAAATGATGCTTGGTGAAGATTATGAAATTAGCGAAGATATGGGCGATATTGAAGCCCTACAAGGCGTCGCTCAATTCCCTGCGCGTATTAAATGTGCCACATTAGCATGGAAAGCACTCGAAAAGGGTACAGTTGAAAAAGAAGGCAATACTGAAGAGTAGGATTAAACTGAAGTTGATGCATTGACAATGTGTAAAATTCCATTCAAACTAGGGATTACAACATGATATCTAATGTAGTTAAAGGTTTAATACATTGCCTATTTAACAGCATATAAAAAGTAATACACAAATGATTTTGCACGTAAGTCGTTTTTAATATATAAAAGGAGTGATTTAAATGGCTAAAAAAGCACCTGATGTTGGGGATTATCAATATGGTTTCCATGATGAAGATGTTTCCATTTTTAGATCAGAACGTGGTTTGACGGAAAATATTGTCCGTGAAATCTCAAGCATGAAAGATGAACCAGAATGGATGCTTAACTATAGATTGAAATCATTAAAACAATTCTACAAAATGCCGATGCCACAATGGGGTGGAGATTTATCTGAATTGGACTTCGATGATATCACTTACTATGTTAAACCATCTGAAAATACAGAACGTTCATGGGATGAAGTACCTGAAGAAATCAAACGTACGTTTGATAAATTAGGTATTCCTGAAGCAGAACAAAAATACCTTGCTGGTGTTTCTGCACAATATGAATCTGAAGTTGTTTACCATAATATGGAAAAAGAACTTGAAGATAAAGGAATTATCTTTAAAGATACAGATAGTGCATTAAGAGAAAACGAAGAGTTATTCAGACAATATTTCTCAACAGTTGTGCCTGCTGCTGACAACAAGTTCTCAGCATTAAACTCAGCTGTTTGGTCTGGTGGTTCATTTATTTATGTACCTAAAAACATTAAATTAGATACACCATTACAAGCATATTTCCGTATTAACTCTGAAAATATGGGACAATTTGAACGTACATTAATCATCGCTGATGAAGGCGCATCTGTTAACTATGTTGAAGGTTGTACAGCTCCTGTTTACTCAACAAGCTCTCTTCACTCAGCAGTAGTTGAAATCATCGTTCATAAAGACGCACATGTTCGTTACACAACAATCCAAAACTGGGCAAACAACGTTTATAACTTAGTTACAAAACGTACGTTAGTTCATGAGAATGGTAACATGGAATGGGTTGACGGTAACTTAGGTTCTAAATTAACGATGAAATACCCTAACTGTGTATTGATGGGTGAAGGTGCCAAAGGAAGTACTTTATCTATTGCATTTGCAGGTAAAGGACAAGTACAAGATGCTGGTGCTAAGATGATTCATAAAGCGCCAAATACTTCTTCAACAATTGTTTCTAAATCAATTTCTAAAGATGGCGGTAAAGTTGTTTATCGTGGTATCGTTCACTTTGGACGTAAAGCTAAGGGTGCACGTTCAAACATCGAATGTGATACTTTAATCTTAGATAATGAATCTACTTCAGATACAATTCCTTACAACGAAGTATTCAATGATAATATTTCTTTAGAACATGAAGCGAAAGTTTCAAAAGTATCTGAAGAACAATTATTCTACTTGATGAGTCGTGGTATTTCTGAAGAAGAAGCGACTGAAATGATTGTAATGGGCTTCATTGAACCATTTACAAAAGAATTACCGATGGAATATGCGGTAGAGATGAACCGTTTAATTAAATTTGAAATGGAAGGTTCAATCGGTTAAATTTAACCATTGAAATCACCGTTGGATAATATTAAAAGCACGAAGTGATACTAAATTGATAGCATTTATCTTTAAATGTTGTTAAAATTACGTATCATTTCGTGTTTTTTATTTTGAAAATAACAAAATATTAATGAACTCATAGCTTTTACTTTTTTGAGGGGAGTAATATACGTGACAGAGCAGAGACTTAGCGAAATACAATTAGCACGCGTTAAAAAGGATGAATTCGAAGCTTTCAAAAAACAATCTTCATTGTCATTTTTGAAAGGGCTTAAAGAAACATTCCCTGAACAAGCACATCCAGAAAATTTTGCACCAGTTCCATCAGAACAAGATTATAATGAATCTTTTTATTCAGATAACGCCCATATTTATTATTTTTATTTAAATGGTGAGAATATTGGTGGTGCTATCTTTGAAATAGATAAAGAAAATAACAGAAACCATGTCGATACATTATATATTAATGACAATGTACACGGAAAAGGGATTGGAACTAAAGTTTGGAAAGCGATTGAAAATCATTTTCCAGAAACTAAAGTTTGGGAATTACATACACCTTATTTTGAAAAGCGTAATATCCATTTCTACGTAAATAAATGCAATTTTCACATTACAGGATTTTATAAAGAAATGTTTGATGTGAATGGAGTAGAAAAAGAATTTGAGTTTTTTAAATTTGAAAAAGTTATGATTTAAGTTATTGAAAATTGTATATTCTTAGATTGTGATTGATGTATGCATGAGCTATCAATATAAGGAAATGTTTATTAAGACTATTATTCAGCTATAAAGAGGAGTGAACATATGAAATCAAGGTAACTGTTATGATTTCATATGTTCACTCCTTTGTATATTTTGGAATATAATGTTATTTACATTGTGACTGTTTAAAACAACAGGTCCATGAGTAAGAGCATTTTAGAAAAATAATATTAAATAAGACTGACTCAACTATGTGTATGCTCATACTTTTTTAAACTTAAGTCGAATTGTTTAAAAGTGGCTTAAATAATTCGATTGATTACGTGTTTTTAACATGCTGCTAGCGTGTGTTATTTCCAGCGATCTAACTTGGCCATAAATTTTTTAGTATACATTTTGTTTAAAAAGAATTTTTGTATTTTATTCATGTCTGATTCTTGAAATCTTTTTAGATTATACTCGTACATATCATCAAATCCAAGATCCAAAGTAAATGAACCATTTTGATAACAATGATGACAGTATTTTTCTGATGCTGTACCATCACTTTCTGTTCCTGCAGACGTTTTTTTATCTATAGGCATCCCACAACTTTGGCACTGCGTTACCTTAGCCATATGAACAACTCCTATCCTGTATTATTTTCCTTATCATAACATATTTACCTGTAACAATTAGCTATCAAATGTGAGTGCTTTTTACTGGGAAACGATATGTTAAATTACAAGAACAATGCGTTTATAAAGTTATTAAAATGGGAAATAATATGAAAGTGAATTTATTAATAAAGCTTATTAAAGGAGTCATGAATTTATGGTTATTGGTATAATCATACTTTTGTTTGCTTCATTTTTCTTTTCGGGAAGTGAAACTGCATTAACTGCTGCAAACAGGATGAAAATACAAACAGATGCTCAAGAGGGAAATAAAAAAGCGGGGAAATTATCAAAATTATTAACAAAACCAAGTGAATTTATCACGGCGATACTCATTGGAAATAATATCGCGAATATTATTTTACCTACGTTAGTTACAATATTAGCAGTAGACTTGGGTTTAAATGTTGGTATTGCAACGGCAGTAACAACGGTAGTCATCATTGTTATTTCAGAAGTAATTCCTAAGTCAATTGCAGCTACATATCCAGATAGAATTTCACGTTTAGTGTATACACCTATATCGTTTTTCGTCTTAATATTTAAACCAATCACTAAAATTCTTAATGGTATGACAGATGCAATTAACCGATTTTTATCTAAAGGACAGGAAGAGCAACAACGTTATTCAAAAGAAGAGATTAGACAGATGGTTACCATTGCAGGTAGCGAAGGCGCATTTAATGAAATGGAGCGTAATCGTATTCAAGGGGTTATGGATTTTGAGCAATTAAAGATTACAGACATTGATACAACGCCACGCATAAATGTTACTGCATTTCCTTCAGATATATCGTATGAAGAAGCTTATGATACTGTAGTTTCTAATCCATATACACGTTATCCTGTATATGGTAAAGATATTGATCAAGTTATAGGTATTTTTCATTCTAAATATTTATTAGCATGGAGCCGTGAACCTGAGAATGATATTTTAAAATATACATCCGAGCCTTTATTTGTGAATGAGCATAATCGTGCTGAATGGGTGTTGAGGAAAATGACAGTTTCACGTAAACATTTAGCCATTGTATTAGATGAGTATGGTGGTACAGAAGCTATTGTTTCTCACGAAGACCTAATTGAAGAAATGTTAGGTATGGAAATAGAAGATGAGATGGATGAAGAAGAAAATGAAAAACTAGAGGAACAAATGAAGGCGTACAATAAAAATAATATGTGATTTTAATCATGATTTAATGATGTTATTTTGTTAAAAAGACAAAGGGGCAGATTAAATGGAATTATCGTCTAGAGTTACTAAATTATTAAATATTAAATATCCAATTATACAAGCTGGCATGGCAGGATCGACCACGCCTGAATTAGTTGCGACAGTGAGTAATAGTGGTGGATTAGGAACGATTGGCGCAGGCTATTTTAGTGCAGAGCGACTGGAAAAAGAAATCACTAATGTGCAACAATTAACTGATTTACCTTATTCAGTGAACTTGTTTGTGCCTAGTGAGAAGTTATTTATTCCTGAAAAAGTAGAGCACATGAATGCTTGGTTAAAACCATATCGCAGAGCATTAAATATAGATGAACCTATTGTTAATATAAGTGAGAAACAGCAGTTTGAAGATACGATTGATATCGTGATTGAAAAAGGCGTGCCTGTAGTTTCGTTTACATTTGGCATTCCTGAACAATCAATACTTACCAGATTAAAAGAAAGAAATATTAAAGTCATAGGAACGGCTACAAGTGTGGAGGAAGCGATTGCTAATGAAAGTGCAGGTATGGATGCTATCATAGCCCAGGGCAGTGAGGCAGGTGGCCATAGGGGCGCTTTTACAGAAACATCCAGCAATCTCACTCCTCTCATAGGTACGATGTCACTCATACCTCAAATTGTCGACCAGGTGAGTATACCTGTCGTTGCAGCAGGTGGTATTATGGATGGCAGAGGTATGGTCGCTAGTATGGTTTTAGGCGCTGAAGGCATACAAATGGGTACGGCATTTTTAACATCCGAGGAAAGTGGTGCAAGCCAACTTTATAAAAATGCAATCCAACATAGTAAAGAAACAGATACTGTAGTTACAAATGTCTTTACTGGTAAACCTGCGAGAGGTATAGATAATGAGTTTATCCATGAAATGGGTGAATATAATGAAGATATCCCAGATTACCCTATACAAAATCAATTAACTAGCGCAATTCGTAAAGAAGCGGCTAGAGAAGGTAATGCGCAGTGGACACATTTATGGAGTGGACAAAGTCCTAGATTGGCGCAATGTTCGTCGGCATCAGCATTGATGGAACGTATTGTACAACAAGCAAACCAACTATTGAATCAGTGAATAACTATAAATATATGATAAGCACAATATGTAAATTGCTTATTAAGCTATAGCATAGCTAAAAAAATTTGAAAATAGTGTTTTTAAGCAATGAGGAGTAGTATTGAAATCAACTTTAAACTTTTGATTTCAATACTATTTCTCTTTTTTATTATTGAAAATTAACACTGACTAAAATGATCACGTCATTATCAGATTTTTAAATACATTCGATAAATCATAAAGTATCAAGATTTACTTTTTTAAGTTATAGTAAATTGAATTTAATCAAGTGAATCCATTAAAACATATGTGGTATCATTAACTTGGTGATACTATGATAAATATAGGGTTAACAGGTTGGGGAGACCATGATTCATTGTATGAAGACTTGCAGCGTAAGACGGATAAATTAGCTACATATGCAAGTCATTTTCCAATTGTAGAATTGGACGCAACGTATTATGCAATTCAACCTGAGAGAAATATTAGAAAATGGATAAAAGAAACACCTGAAAGATTTAAATTTATAGTGAAAATACATCAAGCATTAACTTTACATGCAGACTACCATGACTTTGCTGAGACAAGACAAACTTTAGTAGATCAGTTCAAAATGATGCTTCAACCATTAAAAGATGAAAATAAGCTTGCGATGGTGTTGGTACAATTTCCTCCTTGGTTTGATTGTACTGTTCAAAATATAACGTATATTCGTTATATTCGAGCACAATTGGAAGCTTTTCCTGTATGTGTAGAATTTAGACATCAATCTTGGTTTAACGAGTCTTTTAAAGAAGAAACGTTATCGTTCTTAACACAACAAGATATCATACATGCGGTTTGTGATGAACCTCAAGTTGGTCAAGGTTCTATACCCATGGTTAACCGCATTACAAATGAAACCGCATTTGTACGGTACCATGGAAGAAATGTACATGGATGGACTAAAAAAGATATGACGGATGATGCTTGGAGAGAAGTAAGGTATTTATATGATTATAGTGAACAAGAATTAAAAGCATTAATTGATAAAGTGAAAGTACTAGAACATAAAGCAAAAGATATTTACGTCGTTTTTAATAATAATTCTGGTGGACATGCAGCCCAAAATGCTAAAACCTATCAACGCTTATTGGGCATAGATTATCAGGGATTAGCGCCACAACAATTAAAATTATTTTAGGAGCGATTGGATGTTAACTGTAATATTATTGATTTTAATTGGTGGTTTATCAGCAATTTTAGGATCATTAGTTGGTATTGGTGGAGGTATAATCATTGTACCTACACTAGTTTATTTAGGTGTTGATCATGATTTACTTGAAGGTATGACGCCTCAAATCGCTATAGGTACCTCATCAGTTATATTAATAGTAACTGGATTGTCTTCGACGTTGGGGTATTTGAAAACTAAACAAGTTGATGTGAAAAATGGCTCGATATTTTTATTTGGTTTGCTACCAGGGGCGCTCATTGGCTCTGTAATAAGTCGTTACTTAACATTAACATCTTTTAACTTGTATTTTGGTTTGTTTTTAATATTAGTAGCGAGTTTGCTTGTAATACGAAAGAAAATAAAACCATTAAAAATATTTGCTAAAGCAAAGTACGAACGGAGTTATATTGATGGTTATGGTAAGCAATATTTTTATCATGTGCCACCTTTAATTTCCTTCATTGCAACATTATTTATTGGTATATTAACCGGATTACTAGGTATAGGTGGTGGTGCATTAATGACACCACTGATGTTAATTGTATTTAGATTCCCACCACATGTGGCTGTCGGTACAAGTATGATGATGATATTCTTTTCTAGTGTTATGAGTTCAGTAGGCCATATTGCACAAGGACATGTGGCCTGGTTATATGCAATTGTCCTAGTGTTTGCAAGTTATTTTGGTGCAAAGATCGGTGTGAAAATTAATCACTCGGTAAAATCAGAGACCGTTGTCATATTATTGCGTACAGTAATGTTAATTATGGGTATATATTTAATAATTAAATCATTTTTATAAAACGAAGGAGGGGAACTATAGATGAAGTTAACAATTTATCACACAAATGACATACATAGTCACTTACACGAATATGCACGAATTACAGAGTATTTGACTCAAAAGAGACCACAGCTAAACCATCATTCGTTATATTTAGATATTGGCGACCATGTTGACCTTTCGGCGCCTGTCACTGAAGCAACTATGGGTATAAAAAATGTCGAATTATTAAATGAAGCACACTGTGATATCGCTACGATTGGTAATAATGAAGGTATGACAATTTCTCATGATGCGTTAAATACTTTATATGACAATGCAACATTCGATGTTACTTGTGCGAATGTCTTTGATGAACAGGGGCGTTTACCCCGTAATATGTCATCATCATTCATAAAAGTTATAGACGGGGTACGCATACTATTTATTGCGGCTACTGCGCCATTCACTCCTTTTTATCGAGCTTTAGATTGGATTGTCACAAATCCTTTAGAAGCAATTAAAGATGAAATAAATGCTAATGAAGGTGCCTATGATTTACTTGTGATTATGAGCCATGTTGGTGTATTCTTTGACGAAAAATTATGCCAAGAAATTCCAGAAATTGATTTGATTTTAGGTAGTCATACACACCACTATTTTGAAAATGGTGAGATTAACAATGGTGTATTAATGGCTGCAGCAGGAAAATATGGGCATTTTTTAGGGGAAGTCACTTTAGAAATTGAAAATAATAGCATAGTTAAAAAACAAGCAATACTTCATCCACTAGACAAATTACCAAAAGTTGAGACTCATTTTGATGAAGAAGGAAAAATGTTGTTAAATGATTCAGTGATTGATCGACCAATTTCCTTACCTAGAAGAACAGATACCATTACTCAAACGGCGCATATTTTAGCAGAAAGTATTTTTGAATTTACGAATGCAGACTGTACAATTATTAATGCAGGACTCATCGTAAATGGCATAGAGGCAGAACGTTTAACGGAGTACGATATACATCAGATGTTACCTCACCCTATTAACGCAGTCCGTATTAGATTAAGTGGGCGAGAGTTGAAAAATATAATAATTAAAAGTCAAAAACAAGAATACCTTAATGAACACGCACAAGGTCTGGGTTTTAGAGGTAATATTTTTGGCGGCTATATTTTATATAATTTAGGATTTATTGAGTCTGAATCACGTTATTTTATAAATGGTGAATTAATCAATGATGACGAGACATATATATTGGGAACGATAGATATGTATACGTTTGGACGTTATTTTCCTACTTTAAAAGATCAGTCTATAGATTACTTGATGCCAGAGTTTTTAAGAGATATTTTTAAAGAAAAATTATTGGAATATTAAAATATGACTTTATACGTTTTAATTTACCTGAATTTTCGTTATAATGATTAGAGATTTCAAATCAGGAGGATTGTGCGGTTATGGCTACTAAAAATGAAGAGATTTTACGTAAACCAGATTGGTTGAAAATAAAGCTAAATACTAACGAAAACTACACTGGTCTTAAGAAAATGATGCGCGAAAAGAATTTACATACAGTTTGCGAAGAAGCAAAGTGTCCAAATATACATGAATGTTGGGGAGAACGTCGTACTGCTACGTTTATGATTTTAGGTGCAGTATGTACACGTGCATGTCGTTTCTGTGCAGTTAAAACAGGACTTCCAAATGAATTAGATTTAGATGAGCCAGAACGCGTGGCTGAATCTGTAGAATTAATGAATTTAAAACATGTTGTTATTACAGCTGTGGCTCGTGATGACTTAAGAGATGCAGGATCAAATGTATACGCTGAAACTGTACGTAAAGTACGTGAGCGTAATCCTTTCACATCAATAGAAATCTTACCTTCAGATATGGGCGGAGACTATGATGCTTTAGAAACTTTAATGGCGTCAAAACCAGACATTTTAAACCATAACATCGAAACAGTCCGCCGTTTGACACCGAGAGTTCGTGCTAGAGCAACTTATGATCGTACATTAGAGTTCTTAAGACGTTCTAAAGAGTTACAACCTGATATCCCAACAAAATCAAGTCTTATGGTTGGATTAGGTGAAACACACGAGGAAATCTATGAAACAATGGACGACCTACGTGCTAATGATGTTGATATTTTAACGATTGGTCAATATTTGCAACCTTCACGTAAACATTTAAAAGTTGAAAAATATTATACACCATTAGAGTTTGGTAAATTAAGAAAAGTAGCAATGGATAAAGGATTTAAACATTGCCAAGCAGGACCACTAGTAAGAAGTTCATACCATGCCGACGAGCAAGTAAATGAAGCGGCTAAAGAAAAACACCGTATTGGTGAAGCGCAACTTGGTACAGAAATCGGTAAGCATTTAAATAAATAAGTTAATTAAAGACTTAGTTCATTTGTTACAGTTGTGTTGATGCGCAATACTAATGAGCTAAGTCTTTCTTAGAAGTAAAATATAATTACATACAAGTCAAAGAACTATTTATTAATCAATTAATTAGTGAATAATAGTAATTTGATACGTTTAGATTAGGTGAATGACATGATAAAGTTAAATGGACAATTTTTTGAAATCATAGAAGATTATAGAGAATGTTTTGATGAAGAAACATTTGTGAATCGCTATTCAGATATATTAGATAAGTATGATTTTATTGTTGGAGATTTTGGTTATGACCAACTGAGGTTGAAAGGCTTTTATAAAGATTCTAATAAGAAAGCCGAATTAAGCAAACGCTTTTCAACAATTCAAGATTATTTATTAGAATATTGTAATTTTGGTTGCCCGTACTTTATATTAAGACGTATTCCAGAAGTAGAAATGAAAAATTATGTAGAGTCAAATGACATAGTTGAAACAGATTTTGAAGAAGATAAGTTGCACGATGTTAAAATAAAGCCTAGTATTCAAGATACTGAAAAATAATGATTTTGGGTATATCGTACTTTAAACAATATTTACTATATGTTTGAGTATTATGTGCAATAGTAATGTATGTATCGTTTGATTAAAATTTTGACGCATAAATAAAATAGTCCGACTTAAAAAAGCAACTTTATTCAATTTTGAATAAAGTTGCTTTTGGTTTATGGTGTTGAAGTGAACATATTTACAGAGCATAGAATTGAATTGCTATCGTTAATATAACGATTTCTACTTAGCTAAGGTTTGTTACGATAATCATATTTATATGCTTGTACGCATTTATTGAATAACTTCATTAAGGTATTCTGAAATTTCATTGCCTTCGTCTTCATTAACACCTAGGATGTGGGCAATATAACCTTCTTCTTCTAAATCGTCGGTACCTATTATACCGAATTGATTCGTTTGCATATTTAATACAATCGTTTTACCGAAATGACGGTTTGTTTGAACTAGCATTAGGTCATAGCGACTATGTTCACCAACAAAACCAACAAATTGCACCTGAGCAGATTCGTCATCATCATAAAGATACATATCAATCACTTTGAAACACTCCTTACTTCTTCTATTTTGCAAATCTAATTATTATAGATATTTAATTTAGTTAAAAAGTCTTAATTTACAGTATAACCATAAATGAATTCGACTGCAAAGGTATGGTATGATGAGATTGATAGGGGTGAAAAGATGTATTTCGTGAATAAAGATCAATTAAATACAAAATTAAATTACTTGCAACAACTTATTCGAGATTATCCGCAAAATAAAGATAATGTTTATGCGTTCGAGCGCATAGCACAAATGTTTATTGAATCAGCAGTAGACATTGGCAACATGATTATTGATGGTTTTATCTTAAGAGACCCAGGAAATTATAAAGACGTAATAGATATCTTAGCTTTGGAAAAAGTGATTTCAGAAGAAACACAAAATCAAATCAATAAAACGGTAGATGTTAGAAAACAATTTGTTCATTATTATGATGAACTTGATACCGCTGAATTAGTACCACTTTTTGACGAGTCGGTATCTTATTATCAAACATATGTAGAAGAAGTTATACAATTTTTAAAGAGTGAAGATGTACCTGTAACGGCATTTGGCAAAAAAGGAGAATAAGTAATATGAAAAAATATCAAGCTTACTTAATTGATTTGGATGGTACTTTATATAAAGGCGATGAACATATAGATGGTGCGTCTCAATTTATATCATATTTAAATCAATATAAAATTCCACATTTATATGTGACTAATAATTCTACCAAAGACCCAGAAGAAGTAGCAGCGAAATTAAATAAAATAGGATTAGTCGCACAAGCTGATGAGGTTGTTACATCAGCGCTAGCTACTGCAGAATATATTGCTGAGGAATCTCCAGGAGCAAGTGTATATATGCTAGGTGGTAGCGGATTGAAACATGCGTTAACAGACAAAGGATTAGTCGTTAAAGAAGATGAATTTGTAGATTATGTTGTTATTGGTTTAGACGAAGCCGTTACTTATGAAAAATTAGCGACTGCCACTTTAGGAGTACGTAATGGTGCGAAATTTATTTCAACTAACCAAGATGTATCAATACCAAAGGAACGTGGATTTTTACCTGGAAATGGCGCGATTACAAGCGTAGTCACAGTGTCAACTGGCGTCCAACCTACATTTATCGGTAAACCAGAACCAATTATTATGAAAAAAGCGCTAGACATTTTAGGGTTAGAGCGCTCAGAGGTTGCGATGGTAGGTGATTTATACGACACAGATATTATGTCGGGCATCAATGTGAATATTGATACGATTCATGTACAAACAGGTGTAACAACCAAAGAAGAAATTGAACAGAAGCCAGTACCGCCGACCTATACATTTAAAGATTTAAATGATGTTATTAAAGAACTCGAGAGTTAGGAGTGATTGAATGGAAAAAATCATTGTAAGTAGAAGTATTCCACAACCATTTATAGATCAGTTAGAGGCTATTGCACAAGTTGAAATGTGGGATGAGTCTTTAATACCAATGCCAAGAGATCAATTTCTAGAGGCTATTAAAGATGCAACTGCTTGTTTAATTACTTTAAGTGAAAAAATAGATAGTGAAGTTATCAAAGCTGCTCCAAAATTGAAAGTGATTGCTAATATGGCAGTTGGTTTTGATAATATAGATGTCCCCCTTGTAAATAGTAAAGGGATTACTGTAACTAATACACCTGGTGTACTTACTGAAACAACTGCAGAACTTGGATTTACATTGATGTTAACAGTAGCTAGACGTATTGTGGAAGCTGAAAAGTATGTTCAAAATGGAGAGTGGCAAAGTTGGGGACCATACTTATTTGCCGGAAAAGATTTGTCTAATGCCAATGTAGGAATATATGGTATGGGTGAGATTGGTAAGGCATTTGCAAGAAGGTTAAAAGGTTTTGATACTAAGATTATGTATCATAATAGATCTAGAAATAAAGATACTGAAAAAGCACTTGGTGCATTGTATGTTCCTTTTGATACTTTGCTTGAACATAGTGATTTTATTATTTGTACTGCACCACTTACAGAAGAAACTAGAAATAAATTTAATACCCAAGCCTTTGAAAAAATGAAAAGTGATGCCATTTTTATAAATATTGGGCGAGGTGCTGTCGTAGATGAAGAGGCGCTTGTATTTGCGTTACAAAATGGACAGATTGCAGCTTGTGGACTTGACGTTTTACGCGAAGAGCCAATAGATATGGCACATCCTTTATTATCGATGGACAATGCTGTTATCGTTCCACATATTGGAAGCGCCTCTGTTACAACCAGAAATCGTATGATTCAATTATGTGTTGATAATATAAGATTAATATTAAGCAATCAACGAGCTAAAACACCAGTCAATTTTAAATAAATTTTGTAAATAGATGATATGGCGACGTTTTGTATTATTACATCCGAATATAAAAGAAATAAGGTAGAGCGTTAATACTTACCTCTAATATAGAAATATACCTCTGTTTTAAAGAGAGGTGTATCAGACTGTCGACAAAGTTTCCGACTTTGTTGGCAGTTTTTTTGTGCATGCTTTCCCAGGGAGATGCCTTAGCTAGTAGTCTCGGGTAGTGCGCTTCACGCAGGAATCCAGCTAAATCACTGCCAGTATTACACTAAAAAGATTATTATATAAATTAAACAATGGTGGTGTTTACTATGTCGAATAAATTAATTGATAATAAAACCAACTTTGGTCTGAAAACCTACTGTTATTTTGAAAAAACTATACAAATAAACTTTAGTCGAATAATGAACTAAGGATGGTCTACGTTTTAATCCACCTCTGTTTTAAAGGGAGGTGGATTTTCATGTGAAATTTTAATTAATAGGCTATAAATAATGGTGTAAAGAATAACATTATTAAAAAAATCAATTGTATAAGTGTCGAATTTGTTACAAATCTCCCCTCGATTAAATAGCTAAATAACAAATTTTAAAGCAAGTAGATAATGAATAATTTTCAAAATTTATTATGATTGCTCCTTATTAATTTGTACATTTTCCGTAGCAATTTCATGACGCTACTACATACTTTAAATACGGTAGATAGCAATAACAACGCTCAGTTATAGTCTTAGGCAAGATTTTTTAACAATGATTTGTAACAAATAATTACATTATTACTACGATAATAAAATATTACTTCGAATCATATTATGTAAAACAAACTAATAATTAATAATAGTTTTGGTTTTATAAAACTCTATAAAATAAACAATCTAACATTTTTGTTATATATAAATATGTTAATTCGATTGTCACAACATCATAAAAAATGTATAATAAGTTGGTAAAATGTTAAAGTAGTGTAAATAGTACTACAACAAAAAAATTACTTATGTAATAAATAGTTAATAATATAAGAAATAATTAGAATGAAGAGGTGAAAAATGCGTAAAGAGATGGAAAATACGACAAAATATCAAAAAATTAAACCATGGTTATTAACTCTTTTATATTTTGCGATATTTATAGCACTGTATTTAATTTATGGTTCTGGAGATACGCATAATAACTTTATTTATAATGAATTTTAGTCGAGGAGAATAGTATGAAGGATATTATATATTCATTAATTGAAAATGAAAAAATGTACCCTGAGCAAATAGCAATAAAGCATAATACAGATGTATTAACGTATCGTGAGTTAAATCAATATGCAAATAAACTCGCAGATTTAATCAAAGATAGTAAAAGTCCATTAATTGTATATGGTCATATGTCGCCGTTTATGATTGTGGGAATGATTGCCAGCATGAAGGCAGGATGTGGTTATGTACCACTTGATGTATCTATGCCTGAAGAGCGTATTAATACGATTACTGAAAAAATTAACCCTGATTTTATTTTTAATACAAGTGAACATTCGCTAGATAGTAATGACAGAGTAATCATTAATACTGAAACACTTGTGATGGATCGTCGTACTGTTGAATTTGAAGCTAAAATTAAAGATCAAGATATTGCATATACTATTTTTACATCAGGCTCAACAGGTGAACCTAAGGGTGTACAAATTAGGTATGAAAGTCTTAACGAATTTACGAACTGGATGGTAGATTTGAATAAAATAGGTGAGAATCAACAATGGCTAAATCAAGCTCCATTTTCATTTGATTTATCTGTAATGGCAATTTATCCATGTTTAGCTACTGCAGGAACATTAAATTTAGTAGATAAGACAATGATTAATAAGCCTAAATTATTAAATGATATGCTAGAGCAATCCAAAATAAACGTATGGGTGTCTACACCATCATTTATGGAAATGTGCTTAATGTTACCTAATTTAACAGAAGAACGTTATGAAAGCTTAAAAGAATTCTTCTTTTGTGGTGAAATTTTACCGCATAAAACTGCTAAGATGTTGTTACAACGCTTCCCATCTGCATATATTTATAATACATACGGACCTACAGAAGCGACAGTTGCAGTTACAAGTATCTTAATTACTGAAGCGGTTATCAATCAATATAATCCACTACCAGTGGGCAAAGTGAGACCGGGAACGCAATTGTCTTTAGCTGAAAATGAAGAATTAATCATTTCCGGACAATGCGTAAGTGAAGGTTATGTGAAAGATGAGCAACGTTCTAACGCAGTATTTAAAGATATAAATAATCGCAGATCTTATTTTACTGGTGATAAAGCAACCGTTCAAGATGACTTATGGTTTATCACTGGGCGTATAGATTTTCAGGTGAAACTAAATGGATACCGTATGGAGCTAGAAGAAATAGAATTTCATTTAAGACAGGTAGATGTAGTCAAAGAAGCAATTGTTGTTCCAGTATACAAAAATAATAAAGTAACGCAATTACAAGGTGTTGTAGTCTTAAATGACTTAAACGATGTTAAAGATGAACAAACATTGATACACGATATTAAACAAGAACTTAAACAAGCGATGCCAGAATATATGATTCCAAGGAAGATTATATTTAAAGAGCAATTTCCTTTAACAATAAATGGGAAATTAGATCGTAAGCAGATTGCCGAGGATGTATTAGCATGATTCCATATGGCACATTTACGTTCTTTCTTATAGCATTTATAGTCTTAATTCCGGTTATTATATTAGGTTTAGCTGGAAAGAGAAGCCGTATTTATAATGGTATAAGTACAGCTATTATGATTGTGCTTATTTTTTCTTCCGATAAACATAATTTATTTGGCCAAGCATATTTAAGTGTTCAACTTATAAACTTTGTTTTATATCTATTATGGCAAGTTGCAATCATTATGTTTTATTGGAAATCACGTTCAAAAAACAACTCATTTATAAAGTTTTTCACAGTGATTGCTTTATCCATATTGCCACTTGTAGTGGTGAAAGTAATGCAAAGTTCGTGGTTTGGTGCTGCGCAATTAAAGCTCCATGAAAATAAGGTAATTGAATTTATAGGCTTCTTAGGTATTTCTTACGTTACTTTCAAAAGCGTTCAATTATTAATGGAAATTCGTGATGGTTCTATAAAAGAAGTGAAAGCTACTAAAGTATTTCAATTCATTTCGTTTTTCCCGACCATTTCATCTGGTCCAATTGACCGCTACAAACGTTTTGTCAAAGATGAAAGCAAGATACAAAGTAGTGAAAGTTATCGAGCATCACTAAATAAAGCCATCCATTTTATTATGCTAGGTTTTTTATATAAATATATTATTGCTTATTTAATACAAGTTTATGCAATTAATCCATTAATGTTAGATTTTTCAAATTTCACTGCTAAATGGTTATATATGTATGCGTATAGTTTATATCTATTCTTTGACTTCGCTGGTTATTCATTATTTGCTATGGCATTTAGTTATTTATATGGCATACAGACACCACAAAACTTTAAGCAACCGTTTAAAGCAAAGAATATCAAAGATTTTTGGAATAGATGGCATATGTCTTTATCATTTTGGTTTAGAGATTGTATTTATATGAGAGCTTTATTTTACATGTCGAAAAAACGCTTATTAAAAAATCAATTTACCATGTCTAATATTGCTTTTTCATTAAACTTTTTAATTATGGGCATTTGGCATGGCATTGAAGTTCATTATATTTTGTATGGTTTATATCACGCAGTTTTATTTATTGGTTATGGTTATTATGAAAAATGGCGAAAAAATCATCCGCCAAGATGGTCTAACCGATATACATCAATGTTAAGTATTATCGTTACATTCCATTTTGTAACGTTTGGTTTTCTTATCTTTTCTGGGAAACTGTTTTAATTATGAGGAGGAGTTATTATGGAA
This sequence comes from Staphylococcus pseudoxylosus, assembly GCF_003697915.1. Lineage (GTDB taxonomy): Bacteria > Bacillota > Bacilli > Staphylococcales > Staphylococcaceae > Staphylococcus > Staphylococcus pseudoxylosus. The sequence goes on along the minus strand of NZ_RCVN01000004.1, from coordinate 163,358 downwards.
TTTAGAGAACAAGTATTAGATTTATTAACTGAAGTTGCTGAAAATAATGTCATTAAGGAAAATCCAGACGTAGAGCTTTTTGAAGAGGGGATTATTGATTCTTTTCAAACGGTAGGTCTTTTGCTAGAGATTCAACATAAATTAGATATTGAAGTATCGATTATGGATTTTGATAGAGATGAATGGGCAACACCTAACAAGATTGTAGCGGTATTAGAAGAATTACGATGAAGTTAAAACCGTTTATACCTATTATTTTAAGTCTTGTATTGTTTGGAATTTTCTTAGTGTTGCCAGCAAGTTGGTTCACTGGATTAATTAATTCCAAAACAGTAGCTACGCAAAGTGTTGCTCTAACAGATCAAGTACTGAAAGGAACCTTAGTGCAAGATAAAATGTATCAGTCTGATGCTTATTATCCGATATATGGTTCCAGTGAATTAGAGAAAGACGATCCATTTAATCCAGCAATTTTATTAAATAATCGAAATCAAGTTAGTAAGAAACCATTCTTGATTGGTACGGGTGGTTCGACAGATTTAGTAAACGCTGTGGAACTTGGTTCACAGTATGGGAATTTAAAAGGTAAGAAAATGGCATTTATAGTTTCGCCACAGTGGTTTACAAAAAATGGCTTAACACAAGATAATTTTAAGGCGCGTATTTCAAAGGCACAGCTCAATCAGTTGTTTAACCAAGAGCAATTAAGTCCGGAACTGAAACAACGTTATGCCAAACGATTATTACAATTTAAAGATGTGGAGAATCGCGCATATTTAGAAAAAGTTGCGCAAGGAAAAACTCAAGAAAATAAAAATTATCTTTCAACATTTAAAGATGAACAATTGAAGAAAATTGAAGCTATTAAAGCTGTGTATCCATTGAGAACATCACCTGTATCGCATATTGATCCTATTACCTCAAAAAATGATTCTTGGAATGATGTGATGACAGAAGCTGAAATCTATGGTGCAAAGCATACAAAAACAAATGAATTTGGTATTCGAGATGAATATTGGGATTTAATCAAAAAGCATAAACGAAAAATTAATAGAAATCATGAATTCAGGGAAAATTCGCCCGAATTTAAAGATTTAGAGTTACTTGTAGATACATTACGAGAAGCTGGCGCGGATGTTGATTATATAATTATACCGTCTAATGGTAAGTGGTATGATCACATTGGTATTGATAAAGATAGACGTCAGAAAATATATAAAAAAATTGATAAAACAATAGTGGATCATGGTGGACAGACGTACGACATGTCAGATAAAGACTATGAACCATATGTTGTAAGTGATGCAGTACATATTGGCTGGAAAGGCTGGGTATACATCACTAAAAATATCGATGAACATATACACCAGAAATAACATATGAAAATAAAAATTCCTTTCAATATTTACACAATTAAGTGAAATGTTGAAAGGAATTTTCGCATGAAAATTAAAACAGGACAATGAAATCAATCATATTGAAGGTTCATTGTCCTGTTTCTTATAAAAGTGTTCGAAAGGAACTAAATTTTCTGATGTTATATTTAAAGCATCTATGATTTAGAATACTTGTTCTACTTCGATTACTCCCGGTACTTCTTCGTGTAAAGCACGTTCTATACCTGCTTTTAATGTAATTGTTGAACTTGGGCATGTACCACAAGCACCATGTAATTGTAATTTAACAATTCCGTCTTCTACGTCAACAAGGGAACAGTCACCACCATCACGTAGTAAGAAGGGACGTAATTTTTCGATAACTTCCGCTACTTGATCAAACATTGTTACGTTTTCAGTTGGCATGGAAATGCCTCCTTTCAAGTATATTATTTCATTTTCTACTTATCTTTTTATTATAATAGAAATGTAACGAAAAATCTATAATTCAAGATAAAAGGGGAAAAGATATATGGACAAAATAAGTGTTGTTGTTTATGGGGCAGATGTTATTTGTGCAAGTTGTGTCAATGCACCGACGTCTCGTAATACGTTTGACTGGTTACAACCATTATTACAGAGAAAGTATCCAGACAAACAATTTGAATTTACGTATATCGATATCGAAAAAGATACCGAAAATTTGTCGGATCATGATCAACAATTTATTGAGCGTATTCAAGATGACGAACTCTTTTATCCACTCGTAACCATGAATGACGAGTATGTTTCTGATGGATATGTACAATTGAAAGATATAACCCGCTTCTTAGATAATCATTAGATCAATTAATTCGATCAAAAAGATATTTAAGTTATGACTATTAATCATATAAAGTTTACGGTACTAAAATTTTTTTTTTAAAATAACCCCAGGCGGCACCATTAATAAATGATGGTGCCGCCTGGGGTTATAAGTATGAAAATGGACTTTCAATAAACTTAACTCATTCAGTTTATATTTACTAAAGTCATTAATTAACCGTTATGATATTTATACATCCAAAGTACACCGGATTTTAAAATGGAGGCTAAGCGACCTGTAACCGTACGATCCATAATATAAGCAAATCCTTTTTTGTCTCCTAAGGAACCAAGGAAACCTTGTATTTTGATTTCTGGCATTTTTTCAGGTAGAGGTTTACCTTGCCATTGTAATTTCATAACATCTGCAATTTGATCACCCTGGGCTTCTGCTAGTTGAGCACTTGGTGCATGCGGTAATTCTGCACAATCACCTACGACATATACGTTTTTGTATGTTGGTACTTGGTGATATTGGTTTAAGATCACACGACCACTTTTACTAATGTCTATAGGTAAATTTCTGACTAACTCTACTGGTTGAATGCCAGCAGTCCAGACAATTAAATCCACATCTTCAGGTACGTCATTATTATAAATGCGTCCTGGTTCCACGCGATTAATATCAGAATTAGGAACAACTGTTACATCATGTTCGTTGAACCATTTTTCAATATACTTACTCAGTTTTTCAGGGAAACGACATAAAATACGTTCGCCTCTATCGTAAAGGAAGATTTGAAGGTCTTTACGGCTTTCTCTTAATTCACTAGCTAATTCAATCCCACTTAAACCAGCACCAACGATACCTACTTTGGCACCATTTGGTAGTTCGCTCAAATGATGGAAAGTCTCACGTGATTTAGAAAGTGTTTGAATACTATGCGTGTATTCTTCAGCACCAGGGACATTATGATATTTGTCTTCACAACCCAAACCAATCACTAATTCATCATAGTCTACTTTCGTGTTACCGACAGAAACTATTTGATCTTCTAAATTAATATCATTGATTTCACCATAGACATTGTTAATTCTATCTGAATCAGGAAAGTTCATGCGAATATCTTTATCTGACTTTGTACCAGCTGCTAATTCATAAAATTCTGGTTTTAAACCATGGTAAGGCATACGATCTATTAATGTAATCGTATAATTTTCAGGCAGTGCAGATGGTAAGATATGTGACATGATACGCATATTTCCATAACCGCCACCTAATAATACTAAGTTTTTCATTTGTGATACCCCTCTAGTAAAAATTGTATTGAGCATAAACATACAATTACTTACTTCTATAGTAGGTAATTGAACTTGTTATCTCGTCAATGTAAGTTATTAAATATAATGTGGTTAAATCATATTTCGTCCTGCATCGATATACCAATTTTCTATAATCAGCTTACTTATATTTATTATATGCTTTTTTATTTGTTACTACAAATAAAGAAGACAAATTGTAATTATTAAAAATACATATTTTATTTTAACGGACATTATTTCCTGCAATTTTATTGTGTGCGTAATGTGAAATGCATATTAATCCGAACTAAGTAGTAAGTGATATTTTATAAGCTAGTATGTAGAAATAACAATAACGTTTTTGTTATAATTGCTTAACTGATATTTTATGAGAGGGTGTATTATGAATCCAATAATCGAGTTCTGCATTTCGAATTTAGCGAAGGGTGGAGATTATGTATATAATCAGCTTGAAAATGACCCAGGTGTAGACGTATTAGAATACGGTTGTTTACAAAATTGTGGCATTTGTTCTAGTGGGTTGTATGCATTAGTGAATGGTGATATCGTTGAAGGTGATTCGCCGGATGATTTATTACAAAAAATTTACGCACATATAGAAGAAACATGGATTTTTTAGGGAGGTAAAAATAATGGCTATTATTGAAATGACTGAAGCTGCTGCATATGAAGTTAAAGATATGTTACAGCAAAATGATATGGCAGATGGTTATTTAAAAGTTAAGGTGAACGGTGGCGGTTGTACCGGATTAACTTATGGTATGTCTGCTGAAGCTGAACCTGCTGAAAATGATGAAATATATGAATTTCATGGTTTAAAAGTATTAATAGATAAATATGATAAACCAGTTTTAGATGGAACAACCATTGATTTTAAACAATCACTAATGGGCGGTGGCTTCCAAATAGACAACCCTAATGCAATTGCTTCATGCGGTTGTGGTAGTTCGTTTAGAACTGCAAAAGTTGCTGGCTCACCAGAAGATTGCTAAATTATAATATCTAGTTTAAAAGACTATAGTTCACTTAAAATAAGTGTAAACTATAGTCTTTTAATCGTTTATGTGAAATAATAAACAATATGGTCGTTGGTGCTTGAAAATCAGCAGTAAAAACTATAAAATTAGTATTGGATGAAAAATGTCTTTTTTGTGAATTACTATATTGTGAATGGGGTATAGAAAAAGACTATAGCAACAAAAAAATTAAGAAAGCTTAGGTGAATGAAATGGCTCAAGATCGTAAAAAAGTATTAGTTCTAGGCGCTGGTTATGCCGGTTTACAAACTATTACAAAATTACAAAAGCAAATTTCAGCAGATGAAGCTGAAATTACATTAATTAATAAAAATGATTACCACTACGAAGCAACGTGGTTACACGAGGCTTCAGCAGGTACTCTTAGCTATGAAGATTTACTATATCCAGTTGAAAGTGTTGTAGACAAAAACAAAGTTAACTTTGTTAAGGCAGAAGTTACTAAAATTGATCGCAACGCGAAAAAAGTCGAAACAGATGCTGGAATCTTTGACTTTGATATCTTAGTTGTAGGTTTAGGCTTTGAAAGTGAAACGTTTGGTATCAAAGGTATGAAAGATCATGCTTTCCAAATTGAAAACATATTAACTGCTCGTCAATTATCTCGTCACATCGAAGATAAATTTGCTAATTATGCATCTTCAAAACAAAAAGATGATAAAGATTTAGCAATCATTGTTGGTGGTGCTGGATTTACTGGTGTTGAATTCTTAGGTGAATTAACTGATAGAATTCCGGAATTATGTAATAAATATGGTGTTGAGCAAAGCAAAGTGAAAATCACTTGTGTTGAAGCTGCGCCTAAAATGTTACCAATGTTCTCTGACGAACTAGTTAACTATGCAGTAAGTTACTTAGAAGGTAAAGGTGTAGAATTCAAAATTGGTACACCGATTGTTGCAGCTAACGAAAAAGGTTTCGTTGTAAAAGTTAATGACAAAGAAGAACAATTAGAAGCTAATACAGTTGTATGGGCTGCTGGTGTTCGTGGTAGTAAATTAATGGAAGAATCATTCGAAGGCGTAAAACGTGGACGTATTGTAACTAAACAAGATTTAACTATCGAAGGTTATGACGATATCTTTGTTATTGGTGACTGTTCTGCATTTATCCCTGCTGGAGAAGAACGCCCATTACCAACTACAGCACAAATCGCTATGCAACAAGGTGAACATACTGCTAAAAACATTAAAAATGTATTAGAAGGTCAACCAACTCAAGAATTTGATTATGTTGATCGTGGTACTGTATGTTCATTAGGTGCGCATGATGGTGTTGGTGTTGTTTATGGTAAAGATATCCAAGGTAAAAAAGCAGCATTCATGAAGAAAGTTATTGATACTCGTGCAGTATTTAAACTTGGCGGTATCGGTTTAGCATTCAAAAAAGGTAAATTTTAATATATAATTTAAATATGTAATTCACATACTTAACTGTGATGAAAATTTTTAAAGGAGCGGGATAGAAACATACTGTCTAAAATGATTTTATTGTCCCGCCAAGACTTTGATGACAAGGGGATAAATAGGGAAAACACTCTATACGCCAGTCATCATTATCTAAAACATATCTGAGGCCGAGACATGATTTATGTCCGGTCTCTTTTTATTACACTTTTTAATCGTATTGCTTTAAAATGCATTAAAAAGAAGTTCAAACTAATAAAGGAGAGATGTTATATGTTAGTTAATTTAAAAAATACCAACGACATAGCAACAAATACGCTGATTATCGGTTTGCCTGAACATTTAAATCAGCTAGGGGAAATCATTATTAATGATGAGAATATTAATGATCAATTAAAATTATTAAAGCAAAATCAAATAGTTAATACTAATATTGGTACAGTTTCTAGCACGATGTTCACAATACGAGATGAATATATAAAACTGATTACTGTGGGCATGGGTAATATAAAAACCTTGACGTATAACGACTATTTAAAAATATTTGGTAATCTATTTCAATATTTAAAACAAAATCGTATTACACAAGCCTCTTTTAAATTAGAAACATTTGAAACACAAGCTTTATCTAGTAATGTAGTCGCAGAGGTATTTGGACAACAAGGCGACCGTGCGATTTATCAATTTGATAATTATAAAACAGATAAACCTATGCCTTATGAATTAACATTAGATATACATACAGACAATGATGACATACTGAAATCTATTGAAGCAGGTCAAATCATTGGTAGTTCAATAAACTTAGCACGTGACTATAGTAATATACCACCAAACATTTTAACTCCTGAATATTATGCAAACACTATTTACGAACATTTTAAAGAGACAGAAGTAGAAGTTGATATTAAAGATCATGAGACATTACAAAATGAAGGCTTTGGCTTAATTCATGCAGTTGGTAAAGGGTCTAAACATGGACCGAGAGTCATTACATTAACATATAATGGTGGAAAAACAGATGAAGCACCTATTGCATTAGTAGGTAAAGGTATTACTTATGATTCAGGTGGTTATTCTATAAAAGGAAAAGTAGGCATGCAAACGATGAAATTCGATATGTGTGGCTCTGCTAACGTCGTAGGAATCATAGAAGTTGCTCGCAAACTTAAATTGAAAATAAATATTGTCGGTGTTATTGCTGCAGCAGAAAATATGATAAATGAAGCTGCAATGAAACCGGATGATGTATATACCGCTTTAAGCGGTGAATCAGTTGAAGTGTTGAATACAGATGCAGAAGGACGCTTGGTATTAGGTGATGCAGTATTCTATGCGAATCAATTCCAGCCACAAGTAATTTTAGATTTTGCAACATTAACAGGTGCAGCTATTGTAGCTTTAGGAGATGATAAGGCTGCCGTGTTTAACCATAATGCTACCAATCACTTACAAACAATACTTAATTATGCACAGACTAATGATGAATTTGTATTTGAATTACCTATGACAACGACTGAACGTAATCTAATCAAAAATAGTGATGTTGCAGACTTAGTTAATCACACAAATGGCCAAGGCAAAGCTTTATTTGCAGCAACATTTATCAATCATTTTGCAGGAGATACACCTCATATGCATTTTGACATAGCTGGCCCTGCAACAATCAATAAAAATACGTACAAAGGTCCAAAAGGGCCGACAGGCTACTTAATTCCTACTATAGTTGAATGGTTACGCAATTTAAAATAATTATGAAAGTTTAGCAAACCGTTAACATAACGTATCCCTTTTAATTGGTCGTTTTGTTCATACTATAATATAACTAATACTTTAAAAATTAACAGCAATACAGTTATTTTTGAGTGGAAGTATGAAATTAATTTTATAATATTGATTTCATACTTCCGCTTTTTTAGTTTTTAATCACTAAAAGAGATAAAATAGTAATGCTATTAATCGTGCGTTAGTAGGCTTTTTGAGATCCAAAAGTAAACATCATACTATTAACTATTAAATGAAGCATATGAAATCTATGAATAAATTCTTTGTTGTGTTTGACAAGTGCTCAAGTTATTGATAATATAGTTCTCATGATGCTTTAGTTCGATAACGTGGTAAAGGAGTTGTGCTTTGTGATAAATGCTGTAGTAATAGCAGTGGTACTGATGATTATTTTATGTTTATGTAGATTAAATGTAGTAATCAGTTTGTTTATCAGTGCCTTAGTAGGTGGATTAATTGCAGGTATGAGTGTTTCAGATATCGTGTCTGTTTTTGGTAAGAATATTGTAGATGGTGCAGAAGTAGCACTAAGTTATGCATTGCTTGGTGGCTTTGCAGCGCTTATTTCTTATAGTGGAATTACCGATTATTTAGTGAATAAGATTATAAATGGTATCCATGCTGAAAATAGCAAGATGTCACGTATTAAAGTGAAAGTGATCATCATATTAGCTTTATTAGTGATGAGCATTATGAGTCAGAACTTAATACCCGTCCATATTGCGTTTATTCCCATTGTAATACCACCGTTAATTAGTTTGTTTAATGAACTGAATATAGATAGAAGACAAATAGCAATTATTATAGGATTTGGTTTATGTTGGCCATATGTTTTATTACCTTTTGGTTTTGGTCAAATATTCCACCAAATTATTCAAAATGGTTTTACCAAAGCAAATCACCCAATTGAAATGGACATGATTTGGAAAGCGATGATTATTCCATCTTTAGGTTATATTTTTGGATTGGTTGCAGGTATCTTTTATTATAGAAAGCCAAGAAAATACATTCAACATGAAGAAATTAAAGATAATAGTCAAATAGAAATTAAACCCTATGTACTTGTAGTTACTGTGATTTCAATTATAGTAACATTCTTAGTGCAATTATTAACAGACTCTATGATCTTTGGTGCATTAGCAGGTGTGCTTGTATTCTTTGTTTCAAGAGCATATAAATGGACAGAATTAGACAAGCAATTTGTTGATGGTATAAAAATCATGTCGTTTATCGGAGTAGTGATATTGTCTGCAAATGGTTTTGCAGGAGTAATGAATGAAACTGGAGATATTAACAGACTTGTAGAGGGATTAAGTGGAGTTATAGGGGATAACAAATTAGTTAGTATCATTGTGATGTATATAATTGGTTTAGTAGTTACCTTAGGTATTGGTTCGTCATTTGCCACTATTCCAATCATTGCTACATTATTTGTACCTTTAGGAGAATCGTTAGGATTAAGCACAATGGGATTAATTGCCTTAATTGGTACAGCCAGTGCATTAGGAGATTCAGGTTCGCCAGCCAGTGATTCTACGCTTGGTCCTACTGCAGGTTTGGATGTTGATGGACAACATGACCACATTAGAGATACTTGTATACCTAACTTTCTATTCTACAATATTCCATTAATTATTTTTGGAACAATTGCTGCTATGGTACTATAAAAGGTATATAAAGAAAATGAGGTGACACAATGGCTAATATGTTAGATGCGTTAGATATTAAAGTTGTGAAACAAGAACGTGGTTTAATGGTAATGTCTATGCCTGTGACAGACAATGTAAAACAGCCTTTTGGCTATCTGCATGGAGGTGCGAGTCTAGCACTTGGTGAAACAGCATGTTCGATGGGAGCTGCTTATTTAATTGATACTGAGCAATATGTACCACTTGGTTTAGAAATGAATGGCAATCATATCGGTTCAACTACTGAAGGGACTATATTTGCAACTGCTACGATTATTCATGAAGGAAAAACCACACAGGTATGGTCTATTGATATCAAAGATGATAAAGATAGATTAATTTGTGTAATGCGAGGTACTATTGCTATAAAACCATTAAAACGTTAATTAATAACAATAAAGAGCTTGGGGGCATAAAGCCCAGACAAAAAGCACTCAGATGAATTAAATCATCTGAGTGCTTTTTTATTCAATATTTCGTATTGTTGGGTTGCTTTCTTGGGGACAACTTGGGCCTGTAATCTTCAGCTTGCCTAGTTCCTTCAAGTGTCTCGTCAAAAAAGTCATATGGTTTGTTTGGTATTTAAAGGTTCACAATGATAATAATGTTGCTGTGATTGGTTGAACTGTTTGTGTTCGAAAGCTTCACCGATTCTTAATGAGGCTTCACGTCCTCCCATAATATTGCGTGCAAATGGTCCAAGTTCTAAATCAGCCAATCCACCGCTTACATAAAGGTTAGGGAGCCATTCTAAAGTTGGTGTAATTGAAGGTAGTCCACAGCTACATACAGGAGCTTGATATTCTGTTATTAATTGCTGGATTAAAGGTTGTTGCATAATCGTTTCTTTAAAGCCTGTAGCTAATAATATATGGTCGTAATGTATACAATAAGTGTCAGTGCAAATATGGTGATTCACTATATCTGCTATTTCGTTGATATGTATTTTAAGACGACCGTCTTTAATATACTTTTTAAGTCTTAATTCTAGTTCTTTTGGCATAGAGCCTTTATGTCTCTCGTTTTTAATAATGTTTAAACGATCAATAGAGGATTGCATAGCACTAAATTTTTTCATATTTTTAGGTCCTAGCCATCCAGGATCTGCATCAAAGTCATGAACATCTATAGCTTTATTCATCCATAAATGAATCTGATTATTACTATTTTCCTTTAAAAGCCTTAACGTGAGGTGAGCTGCAGAAATACCGCTACCAATGACATGAGATGTACCTGCATAATGATTTTGTTCATTTTCAAAAATGTGAGAAATGTCAGGTTGATTTTGAAATAGTTTAGGAACATATATTTCATGATTACAACCAAATGCAACTACTACATGGTCTGAACTGATCCAGCTTTGATTGTTCAATTGCATGTGCCATTGTTGTTTATTCATCTTAATATCACTGACATATCCTTGAATATGACATGAATTTAAATGATATGAGTGAATTAAATCATGTGTGTGGTCCATAAACATATTTCGATTAGGTCGTTTGTATTGTCCAAATGCAGCATTTGTATAATGCATTTTTTTAGCATATTGATTTAGGTGAAAAGGGTTAGGGTGTACGTGGTGTACACAGGGTGAACGTAAATAAGGCATGTCGATACGTTGTGAAAAATGATCGAATTGTGCACATAAATTAGGATTTGGGTCAATCATTGATAATTGTGATGCCTTTAAACCTAAAGATCTTAATTTAATAGCGATAGTTACAGCATGTAATCCGCCACCAATAATAGTCCATGTTGTCATAAAAACACTCCTGTTTATATTAAATCGTAATTATTACGATTTAATATATCATGTAATATCCTTTATAACAACTCATTTTGTAAATAAATTATGAGTATATTGATTGTCTAAAATGTTTGAAAAATAAAAAAGCGGGAGAGACACATGTCTCTCCCACTTTTTTATTTTATAATCAGTACTAGGAGATGGAGAAATGTATTTAACCAAATCCTAATAAATTGTTTTTATAATTTTGTATCCTTTAAATCTTCTTTAATTTCATCATGCTTCGTTCTCTTTGAAGCAGGTGTTTGTAAATTATAAGCTGATTTGATAATTAAATGACTTGCTAATGGACCAGTGATTAAAATAAACAAAATACCCACAAGTAATTGCATATTCACATAACCTTCTCGACCAATAAAATATAAGAATACGCCACTAATTAACAGCATTGAACCTAATGTTGCAGCTTTACCAGCTGCGTGAGCTCTGGCGTATACATCGTCTAAACGTAATAGACCAATAGCAGCTAGGGCACTGATAAGTGAGCCTAAAATGACTAAGATAAGTGCAATACTAATGACGATCGTCGTTATCATTTTCAATCACCTTACCTTTATCCATATATTTTGCAAATACTGCTGTACCAAGAAAGGCTAAAATACCTATCAATAAAATGGCAACAATCATATATTTTGTACCTAAGAAAATACTAAATAGTGCAACAATAGCCATGAGTTGAATACCCATTGCATCAAGTGCGACGACCCTGTCAGCGAGAGAAGGGCCGATAATTACACGAACAAGCATGCCTAGCATTGATAAAGCTACAATAACCAGTGCAATGATCAAAATAATATTATAGTTCATTAATTTTCGCCTACCTCTCTGACCACTTTTTCAAGGGATGATTTGATACTCTCTATTTCTTCTTCTTTTGTAGTGAAATCGATACTGTGTATATATATTTTTGTACGATCATCACTAATGCCTAACACAATTGTGCCTGGTGTTAATGTGATTAAATTAGATAATAATGCAATTTGCCAGTCGTTTTTCAAATCTGTATGGTACGTAAAGAAGGCTGGTTCATTATCAATCTTTGGTTTAATTACAATTCGTATAACATCTATGTTTGCTTTTACTAGTTCAATTAAAAACACTAAGAATAGTTTCACAATTTTATAGACAGTAATGATATAGAATCTACCTGGTAATACGCCGCGCATTAAGTAAACTAATAAAAGTGCAAATAAGTAACCTAAAATAAAGTTATTAAATGTATAACTGCCTGTGACGAATAACCAAAATACAGAAAGCATCAAATTTACTAATATTTGAACTGCCATATTATTTACCTCCCAATACTGCGTCTCTATAGATACTAGGATTGTAGAATGTCTCAGCAGCATCTTTAATAATTGGTTGCAACCAATCTGCAGAAAGTCCGAAAACAACTGTGATCACGACTGAAATGATTGCTATTGTAAGTATGCCTTTATACTGCAACTTAGGATTTACGTGATAACCTTCAGATTTTCCGAAAAAGCCTAATAAGAAAATACGAATAACAGAATAAAGTACTACTAAACTTGAAAGTAAAACAACAATACCGCTTAAGTAAAATCCTTTTTCAAATGTAGCTTGTACGATATAAAATTTACCATAAAAGCCACTTAGTGGCGGTATGCCCGCTAAACTTAGTGCAGCGATAAAGAATGTCCATCCTAAAACTGGATAATCTTTAATCAGACCGCCATATTTACGTAAATCATGTGTTTTCGTAATTTTATACATAACTCCTATTAAGAAAAATAGTGCTGCTTTTACTAACATATCGTGTAGTGTATAGTAAATCGCACCCATCATACCTGCTTGATTCATCATAGCAATACCAACTAGGATAACGCCGACAGCAATTACGATGTTATAAAGTATGATTTTTTTAGTATCAAAATAGCTGACAGCACCAACACACCCGAAAATAATAGTGAGTAATGCTAGGAATAATATTGTATAAAATGAGAAGTTCGATGAATCATTAAAGAACAAACTAGCTGTTCTCGCAATGGCATATACGCCTACTTTTGTTAATAAAGCACCAAAGAAAGCGATAATTGCAATCGGTGGGGCATAGTATGCACCTGGCAACCAGATATACATTGGAAATGCACCAGCTTTAGTTGCAAAAACAAAGATAAACATGATAAATACGATTGTTATTATACCGCTATCTTCAGCAGGTAGTTGGTTTATCTTTTCACTAATATCAGCTAAATTCAAAGTACCAACTACAGAGTAGAGCATAGCTACAGCTATAACGAAGAAAGCTGATGAAGTTACATTGATAAGTACATATTTAATAGTTTCACTTAATTGTATTTTGGTTCCGCCTATAACTAACAAGATATATGAGGCTAAAAGGAATACTTCAAAGAATACAAATAAGTTGAATATATCTCCAGTAATAAATGATCCAATTATACCTGTAACCATAAACATCACTGCGAAATAATAGTAGTACGTTTCGCGCTCTATACCTACAGATTGATAAGAATAAAGGATGATTAACATCGTTATAATCAAACTGGTGATGACAAGTAAGGCACTAAAGATATCAAGGACAAAGACAATACTATATGGCGCTTCCCATGAACCTAATTCTAATGTGATAGGGCCATCTTTAAGTACATTCTGGAAATTAATAATAGCAAAAATTAATGTAATTGCTGTACCTGATAAGGCAACGTAGCGCTTTATCCTAGGGCGCTTACCAATGAATATGAGTGCGATAATAGTAATCATTGGTATGACGAGTAATGAAATAATGAGATTACTCTCTATCATTGTCTAGCACTCCTTTCATACTTTCTACGTTGTCTGTACCTAATTCTTTATAACTTCTAAAAGCTAACACTAAGAAAAATGCTGTTACAGAAAACGAAATTACTATAGCTGTAAGTATTAATGCCTGTGGAATCGGGTCTACATAAGAAGTGATTCCTTTTTCATAAATAGGCACTTCACCTTTTTTAAGGCCACCCATAGTAATTAAAAATAAATTGGCTGTGTGCGTTTGTAAAGTAGTCCCAATAATGATGCGTATCAAACTTTTAGAAAGAATGAGATAGACGCTCATTGCAGTGAGAATACCACAAACAAAAATCATAACTATTTCCATTACTCATTCTCTCCAATCGCTAATATGATAGCCATTATTGTACCTACAACAGCGCATAATACGCCTAAATCAAAAAATGTAGCAGTATGCATTTCCATTGGTTTTAAAATTACTAGTGGGATTTCAAATGGTGTATGCGTGAAAAAGTTTTTATGATAAAACCAACTTGCCATTGGCGTGGCTAGACAAAAGAAAAAGCCAATACCGATTAATTTTTTAAAGTCCCAAGGAAAAATTTTACGCATCGTTTTTATATCAAAAGCTACTGTAATAATCACGAGTGCACTAGAAAGTAATAAACCTCCTACGAAACCACCACCTGGTGTATAATGTCCAGCTAAAAATAAATATAAGCCAAACATCACGATGAGAAAGAAGATAACAACTGCTGAATATTGAAAGATTAAATTATTTTTCTGTCTGTTCAACGTTTTTACCTCCTTCATCATTTTTATTATTATTTGTACGTAATTTAATCATTGTATACACACCTAAACCGGCAATACCAAGTACTGCAGATTCAAATAAAGTATCGGTACCACGGAAGTCAACAAGGATAACGTTAACCATATTGGTACCATGGGCTAAGTCATAAACATTTGATTTGTAAAATTCAGCGATAGAGCCAAAATGTCTATTACCATAAGCAATTAAACCAAGTACCGTTACAACGATACCCGCGCAGACTGCAATAACAATATTTACTAATTTAAAAGAACGTGTTTCTTTATGTCTATTTAAATTAGGTAAGTGATAGAAACATAATAAGAACAGTGCAGTAGAAATAGATTCAACTACAAATTGTGTAAGGGCTAAATCTGGTGCGCCAAAGAAAATAAAGAATATGGCAACAGAATAACCTACAGCGCTAGCCATGATAATGCTAAATAATCTAGATTTAGCAAATATAATCATAGAAGCAGCGGTAATAATTAATACTACAATGATTAATTCAAACGGACGTACTGCACTGACATCTTTAAAGTCAATATTAAATGGTGTAACTAAAAGTGTTACTAACGTAATTACTATTAATGAAACAAAGATAATAATTAAATTATTACGAGTAAATCCAGTGACATAAGCGTCGGTAAATTTACCTGAATAATCCGGAGTAACTTCGCCAAATTTATCATACCAATAATTTAATGTGAGCTTAGTAGGTTGTAAATGCAATAAACGGATCCAATAACCAAAAGTTAATATGAGTAGAATACCTACAACGTAAATAACAATGGTTGAGAAGAATGCTAGCGTAAAGCCATGGAACATATGAAATTCTGCAGGTTTGCCTGTTGTTTGGCTAATTGCATTTACTGCAGGATCAATGATTGTGCCAGTTAATATTGATGGGAAGAAACCAAACACAATAACTAATATAGCTAAAATAGCTGGTGAAATTAGCATGAGTATAGATACTTCATGAGCTTTTTTAGGTAATTCATCAGCTTTATGACTACCTAAAAAGATTTGACCAATAAATCTGACAGAATAAACAAATGTAAAAATACTGCCAATAATTGCGATAATAGGAATTAATATCCCAAGTGTATTTAAGCTAAATAGATTAGCATTTGTAATTTCAATCATGCTTTCTAAAAATGACTCTTTAGATAAAAAACCATTAAATGGCGGTATACCAGCCATACTTAATGAAGTGATGATTGTAATCGTAAATGAAATCGGCATGATAGTTAATAGTCCACCTAATTTATTTACATCACGTGTGCCTGTTGAGTGATCGATGGCACCAGTTACCATAAATAACGCGCCTTTAAAAGTGGCGTGGTTAATTAAATGGAAAACAGCAGCAGTAAATGCAGCAACATAAAGTTGACTTTCAGAGCCTTCAAAATGATAGCTAACTGCTCCGATACCTAACATAGACATAATCATACCTAATTGTGAAACTGTAGAAAATGCTAAAATACCTTTTAAATCTTGCTGTTTTGTAGCATTAAAAGATGCCCATAATAATGTAATTAGACCAATCAAAGTTACTGACCAAATCCAACCTTGCGAAACAGCGAAAATGGGTGTCACTCGCGCAACTAAATAAAGACCAGCTTTAACCATTGTTGCTGAGTGTAGGTAAGCACTTACCGGCGTTGGTGCTTCCATGGCATCTGGTAACCATATGTAAAATGGAAATTGTGCCGATTTGGTAATAGCCCCAATTAAAACTAAAATCATTGAAAGAATAAAAAATGGGCTAGTTTGAATTTCAGAAACATTGTGAATTAATTCTTGAATACTTGTTGTCCCACCGGCGATTGAAAGTAAAATAATGCCACCTAAAAGCGACAATCCTCCGAATACCGTAACGAGCATGGATTTTTGAGCACCATATATAGATGCTTGCTTATCACGCCAAAATGAGATGAGTAGGAAACTAGAAAATGAAGTTAATTCCCAAAATAAATATAAGATAATTAAATTATCTGATAATACAACACCTAACATAGCACCCATAAAGAGCAATAGATAACAATAAAAATTCCCCAGTTGCTCTTGTCGACTTAAATAACTTATAGAATAAAGTATAATTAAACTACCTATGCTAGTTATTAACAAACTGAATAATAAGCCTAAACCGTCAACGTATAAATTAAAATTCATACCGAAGTGAGGCATCCAATTGGCTTTTTGCATTATGTTATTTCCTGACATGGTTGTCGAAATATATGATAGGAAATATATAAATAAGACGACGGGGATAGGTAACACAAACCATCCTAAATGTATGCGTTTATAAAAACGATATACAATTGGAATAATGAGTGCGAATATTAACGGTAAAAGCACCGATATATGTAACAAACTCATTATTTTATCCTCCTTTAAAAGTGTATTATAAAACCATTATACATGAAGTAGACTATTCTGAAAAACGTCAGGAAGCCTTGAAACACTTGTGTTAGATGTTTTATTAAATAAGAAGAAACACGGTATTTTTATTCAAAATTTTGTTTATATTGAATGGAATAATCATGCTTTAGTCGCTGTAAATTGTCGAGCGACATAGTTGCGTGCAATGTATTTTGAGTTTTTAATTTCGCTTCTAATTTAGATATAGCTTGTTGTAATGATTCTGTGTAAGGCATAGTTTCTACATTGAACGCTCTAAGATGTGATTTTGTCGTATAGCGCTTTTCATAATGACTAAGTGCTTTACGTTCATGGAAAAACACATTTTCAGTTTCCGTAGGATTGTGTAAATCTCCTTGTTTAGGGTGATTAATTACTTGTTCAACTTGAACGAGAACGCTATTTTCTTTTTCTTCCTTAATTGTTACGCCATAACTGCCAGTTTTATGTGAAAAACGGTATAACATAATTCAATACATCCCTTCTTTTGTGTTAGAATACATATATCATCTTAACATGAAATGGAGAATAAAAATGACGAACTATCCTCAATTGAACTCAGAAATAAATGACAATGAAATTAAAATGGTAATGCATACAAATAAGGGAGATATGACCTTTAAATTATTACCTGATGTTGCACCCAAAACAGTAGAAAACTTTGTTACACATGCTAAAAATGGTTATTATAATGGCGTTACTTTCCACCGTGTAATCAACGACTTTATGGTACAAGGTGGAGATCCAACTGCTACAGGCATGGGTGGCGAAAGTATTTACGGTGGACCTTTTGAAGATGAGTTTTCAAGAGAAGCGTTTAATATCTACGGTGCACTTTCAATGGCAAATGCAGGTCCAAATACAAATGGTTCTCAATTCTTCATTGTTCAAATGAATGAAGTGCCAGAATCAATGCTGAGCCAATTAGCAGACGGTGGTTGGCCAGAGCCGATTGTAAAAGCTTACGGTGAAACTGGTGGCACACCTTGGTTAGATCAAAAACATACTGTATTTGGTCAATTAATTGAAGGTAAAACTACATTAGAAGACATTGCTAATACAAAAGTAGGTCCACAAGACAAACCATTATATGATATTACAATTGATTCAATCGATATTGTTGAATAATTAACTGAATATATAAAGTTGTAGCTAACTATCTTATTCAGTATGTATAAAGCTGATGATTATTTAGTCTACACTTTAGGAGAAGAGCTTAGAAATCAATGTGATGTTGATTTTTACTCTTCTCTTTTTTTATGTATATTTAAAAATGATGTGGTATAGCATTGCTAACTATGAATAGGGGTATTTCAATAGCAAACTATTTTAAATAGGAAATAATAGGATTTTTCTCATATCTAAATATTCAGCTTACAACTTGAATTAAGGTACATATAATTAGTTTTTAGCTAAAAAAGGAGTAATCATTTATTTGAAATTACTATGAAAAATGGTTATCAAATACAATTTCTTAGTGTTTAAACATTGTATTTAGTAATAGTTTTATCAATATAAAATTGTAAAATGTGAAATTTTTCTATGTTTATGTTAGTGCCTTCGTATAATGTATGCTATTATAATAGTGTTAAGTAAAACGAATTAAGGGGTTATCACGTTGAATAATCACTATAAAGTAGGTCAACATATTAAAGTTCGTGTGACTGGTATTCAACCGTATGGCGCTTTTGTAGAAACCCCTGACAATGCTGAAGGATTAATCCATATTTCTGAGATTATGGATGATTACGTCCATAATTTGAAAAAGTTTTTATCAGAAGGACAAATTGTAAGAGCGAAAGTAATTTCAATTGATGATGAGGGGAAATTAAACCTTTCATTAAAAGATAATGACTATTTTAAAAATTATGAGCGTAAGAAAGAAAAGCAATCAGTATTAGATGAAATTAAAGAAACCGAAAGATATGGGTTTCAAACAATTAAAGAACGCTTACCGGTTTGGATTAAACAGTCCAAAAATGCGATCAAAGATGAATGAAATCATCTTTTCTTAAGGCTGAGGCATAAATTTATGTCTCAGCCTTAAGTGATTTATAGGGTGATTTTTAATGGTTATATTCAAAACATTTGTAGAAAAACATTGAAGTAATGATAAGACATATTTTATCCGTAGATAAAAGAAGGTGAGAGAATGAATGATTTAAAAGAAGCAATGAATGGTTTTGGTTGGTTAGATTTGATTTTCCTAATCCCTCTTTTTTTACTATACATATATTTACCCACTTATAATTTTATAAGTATTTTCCTAAATGTATTAATTATTATTTTAGTATCTATAGGGTTGTCTTCTTTATCTTTTTCAATAAAAAATTTTATAAAAAATAATAAGTCACAGAAATAATCCTTTTATAAATATGTAACTAAAAATAATGAGGAGCATTTCAAAGAATAAACAAACCTTAGATAGTTCATATATGGTTTGTTTATTTATATTTGTATGGTTATTTTTCAAAATAACAGTGTTATTTCAGAACGAAGTTGGCATTATTATCAATTGATTTAGTCAACATAGTAAACACCACCGCTGATTAATTTATAAATATTATAATCTTTGCAATGTGAAATTGGCAGTGATTTGGGACGACTCCTGCAGGAATAGCATTAGTCGAAGATTATAGGCTGGGTCAGTGCTCGCGGATAGCGTACACAAAAACTGTCAACAAAATCGGAGGTTTTGTCGACAGTTTGAACCGTGCTTCATAATTTGTGAGGCGCACTTTTTAGAGGGGGCCTTTATTTATCGTATTCATATATTAAAGGGGTTTAAAAAACAACAATTTAGAATCTAACTTAGGAAAATTGCAGAAATATATGCGTGAGCATATTTATTTATATATCAGATGATTATAGTTAGAATTATAAAAGCACTACAAACTTTAAGTGTTTTAAAGATTTTCAAATGTTTTAACGTATAGGAGGAAAAGTAAAATGAATAAAAAGTTTCAACCACTTTTTGAAAAATTAACATTACCTAATAAAGTAGTTTTAGATAATAGATTTGTTTTAGCACCACTTACGCATGTTTCATCCAATGATGACGGATCTATTTCAAATGAGGAAGTTGTTTATATGGAACAACGTTCGAAAGATGTTGGCTTAGCTATTTCAGCTGCTAGTAATGTTACAGATTTAGGGAAAGCATTTCCTGGACAACCATCTGTAGCACATGATTCAAATATTGATGGATTAAAACGCCTAGCTCAAGCTATGAAGAAAAACGGCGCAAAAGCTGTCGTCCAAATTCATCATGGTGGCGCACAATCATTACCAAATTTAACGCCAAATGGAGATGTAGCTGCACCAACGCCAATTTCACTAAAAAGTTTTGGTGAGCAAGAAGAACATCATGCACGTGAAATTACAGAAGATGAAATTAAGCAAACGATTAAAGCTTTCGGCGAAGCGACTCGTAGAGTTATAGAAGCTGGTTTCGATGGTGTTGAAATCCATGGTGCCAATCATTACTTAATTCATCAATTTGTATCACCTTATTATAACCGCCGTGAAGATGAGTGGGGCAAAGACCGTTTGAAATTTGCATTAAACGTTGTTGATGAAGTAACGGAAACAGTTCAACAGTATGGTAATGAAGACTTTATTGTAGGTTATAGATTTTCACCTGAAGAAGCAGAATCACCTGGCATAAGTATGGAAATTACCGAATCTTTAGTAAAACACTTAATTGATAAGCCTTTAGATTATTTACATGTTTCACTAATGGATATACATTCAGAAACACGTGAAGGTAAATACGCAGGCCAAGAACGAATTAAATTATTATTAGAGTGGATTGATGGTCGCATGCCTTTAGTAGGTATCGGTTCTATTTTTACTGCGGAACAAGCGCTTGAAGCGATTGAATCTACTAACGTTGAACTTGTTGCATTAGGCAGAGAAATATTATTAGACCATAACTTTATAAGTAAAATTAAAGATGGTAAAGAAGACGAAATTATTTCACACTTTGATCCAAATAGACAAGATAGACATCATTTACCACCTAAACTTTGGGAACAATTCAATAAAGGGTTTTATCCATTACCAAGAACAGATAATAAATAATTACATTTATCACAGTATTCGAGGCCGAAACATCAACGATATGTTTCGGCCTCGAATACTATATAATTTTATGAAACAATCGTAAATTCACGCTTGTATTTATAAAAGCAAAGTTTATAAGGAAAACGATAGAAACTATGATTAAATATGCAATTTCGTGCAATAATAATAAAATGCAATTAAATATTAAAATTAACAAAATAGTCTTGTATTAGCATTAGTAAATGTGTCATTATGTATGTAAGGGCTTACAATGGTATTTTAGTGTTTTTAATTATGTTATTTACGCTAATTTAACTGATATAAAGGTGTTTGTTACATAAAGTCCAAGCAGTTTTAGAAAATAGTTTCAGTTAATCGATAAATACGTTATGCTATGAATGAGTATTACTTAAGAGTCATTTTACTCTTAAATTTTTACAAAGGGGAGATATCATGTCAAGATCAGAAGAAATCATTGAAGTAACAAATCATTATGGAGCACAAAACTATGTACCGCTTCCAATCGTTATATCGGAAGCTGAAGGTGTTTGGGTTAAAGACCCAGAAGGTAACAAATACATGGATATGTTGTCAGCATATTCAGCTGTAAACCAAGGTCATAGACATCCAAAGATTATTCAATCATTGAAAGATCAAGCAGATAAAGTTACTTTAGTTTCACGTGCGTTTCATAGTGAAAATCTAGGTGAATGGTATGAAAAAATTTGTAAGCTTTCAGGAAAAGCTAAAGCTTTACCAATGAATACGGGTGCTGAAGCAGTTGAAACAGCTTTAAAAGCAGCTCGTCGTTGGGCTTACGATGTTAAAAAAATAGATCCAGATAAAGCAGAGATTATTGCTTTCAATGGTAACTTCCACGGTCGTACAATGGCACCTGTATCTTTATCATCAGAACCAGAATATCAACGTGGTTATGGTCCATTATTAGATGGATTCCGTAAGGTAGATTTTGGTGATATTGAAGCTGTTAAAAATGCTATTACAGAAAATACAGCAGCAATTTTAATTGAACCAATACAAGGTGAAGCAGGTATTAATGTTCCACCTGAAGGTTATTTAAAAGAAATAAGAGCTCTATGTGATGAACATAACGTATTGTTTATTGCTGATGAAATACAAGCTGGCTTAGGACGTTCAGGTAAATTATTTGCTACGGACTGGGATGACGTTAAACCAGATGTTTACATTTTAGGTAAAGCATTAGGTGGGGGCGTATTACCAATATCTGTAGTATTAGCTGACGAAGAAGTACTTGGTGTGTTCTCACCAGGGTCTCACGGTTCTACTTTTGGTGGTAATCCACTAGCTTGTGCGGTTTCAAACGCAGCATTAGATGTAATTATTGACGAAGATTTACCAGGGCGTTCATTAGAATTAGGTAACTATTTCAAAGAAGAATTAGAAAAAATAAATCATCCATCAATTAAAGAAGTACGAGGACGTGGCTTGTTTATTGGGGTTGAATTAAATGAGGAAGCGAGACCTTATTGTGAATCATTAAAAGAAAAAGGTTTATTATGTAAAGAAACGCATGATACGGTCATTAGATTTGCACCGCCACTCATTATTTCTAAAGAAGAATTAGACTTTGCATTAGACAAAATTAGAAGCGTTTTTGAGTAAATTCACAGTTCTGTAACATATGTTTTGAAAACCCTTTAAAAAGGAAAATCTTATGTTACAATTATCATGAAAGCGAAATCATTAGTAACGAAAAAGAGGCGAAATGAATCATGACTGAGAATAATAATTTAGTTACTTCGACGCAACAAATTATTAAAGAAGCATTGCACAAACTGGGATTTGATGATGGGATGTATGATTTAGTAAAGGAACCTTTAAGATTCCTTCAAGTTAGAATTCCTGTGCGCATGGACGATGGTACTGTTCAAACTTTTACTGGTTATCGTGCGCAGCATAATGATGCTGTTGGACCTACAAAAGGTGGCGTACGCTTCCATCCAGATGTGGACGAAGAAGAAGTTAAAGCATTATCAATGTGGATGACATTGAAATGTGGCATTGTTGATTTACCATATGGTGGCGGTAAAGGTGGTATCATTTGTGATCCACGTCAAATGAGTATTCACGAAGTCGAACGTTTATCTCGTGGATATGTGCGTTCAATTTCTCAATTCGTTGGACCAACGAAAGATATTCCAGCACCAGACGTATTTACAAACTCTCAAATTATGGCATGGATGATGGATGAATATAGTTCATTAGACAAATTCAATTCACCAGGATTTATCACTGGTAAACCAATCGTGTTAGGTGGTTCGCAAGGACGTGACCGTGCGACTGCGTTAGGTGTTGTTATTGCTATTGAACAAGCAGCACAAAGAAAAGGTTTAGAACTTAAAGGTTCTCGTATTGTTATACAAGGATTTGGTAACGCGGGTAGCTTCTTAGCGAAATTCTTGTATGATATGGGAGCAACAATTGTTGGTATCTCTGATGCTTACGGCGCTTTACATGATCCAGAAGGATTAGATATTGATTATCTTTTAGATAGAAGAGATAGCTTTGGAACTGTGACTAATCTATTTGATGAAACAATTTCTAATAAAGAATTGTTTGAAATTGACTGTGACATTCTTGTGCCAGCAGCAATTGCAAATCAAATTACTGAAGAAAATGCACATGATATTAAAGCTGATATTGTGGTTGAAGCGGCAAATGGACCAACGACGCCAGCAGGTACTCGTATCTTAACTGAACGTGGTAAGTTGCTAGTTCCAGATGTATTAGCTAGTGCTGGTGGTGTAACTGTTTCATATTTCGAATGGGTACAAAATAACCAAGGTTATTATTGGACTGAAGAAGAAGTAAACACGAAATTACGTGAAAAACTTACAACAGCATTTGATACCATTTACGAATTAGCTCAAAACAGAAAGATTGATATGCGTTTAGCAGCTTATATTGTTGGTATCAAACGTACTGCAGAAGCAGCACGTTACCGTGGATGGGCATAAATAAATATTTGAAAAACAATAGTAAGTTTAAAGTCCGAGACATCTATTTGACGTCTCGGACTTTTTTGGATTATATAAATAAAGTGTTAAAGGTAAGTTGTCGGTTATTGTTCATTGATGACTTGTTTATATAAATCGGGATAATTTGTAAATAATCCATCGATTCCATAGTCATTAAGCCTTTCCATGTCTGCTACCTCGTTTACAGTGAAAGGATGAACTAAAAATCCAGTATCTTTAAGATTAGCAACATTTTGCTTAGTTAAATCTGTATATTCAGGGCCGACACCGATGGCATATTGTTTAATATAATTCAAATCTTGTTGTGACATATTTGGTAGCTCACCTTTGTCTAATAGTCTTATAAGTGGCACATTTGAATTTAAATCTTTCATTTTAAGTAAGCTTTCTTGTGAAAATGATTGAACCATCACATGACCTTTTTTGAGTGACTGTTCATTTAATAATTGATGTTTATTAAGTGTATCTAATAATTTTTCTTCCATACCAGGGTATACATCAGGAGATTTTGTTTCTATATAATAATTGGCATCAGTGCCATAACGTTCTAATATTTCGTCTAATGTTGGTACTTTTGCACCTTTATAATTTGAATTAGCATATTGTGGATTTTGTTCATTAAACTTGCTTCCAGCATCAAGTTGTTTTAATTCTTTAAGTGTATACTGATCAACTCGACCGGTTCCGTTGGTAGTTCTATCAACTGTTTCATCATGCATGGCTACTAGGTGACCGTCTTTAGTCATTTGCAGATCAATTTCAATATATGATGCGCCTATAGCGTTATGACTTTTGTCGTATGAGTGAAAAGTATGTTCTGGAGCATAGCCACTAGCACCTCTATGTGCAATTGTTGTGAATTTCTCGCCAGTTAAATTATGTATCCAATTTTGTTGATCTGATTTATTATTCTCATTAACTGTTTGAACTGAAGTATTTTCATTTTGGTTGTTTACACCAAGGGCGTTACTAGATGCTTCGGTAATTGTTGCGCTCCCTATACCAGATAAAGCCAATATTGCTATACTTGAAATCAAAATTTTATTCGAATGTTTCACAAGCTGTCACTCCTTAATATGAACTTTCTTTTTACATTACATAAAAAAACTTAAATTGAAAATAGCATTTACAATATTCTAATTTAAACTATAAAAAATTAATTTTAACATTACATACAATCAATGAATGCTATTACAATGTTTTAACCATATAGAAATATTGGGCTTGGATTGTCATACAAAAAAGCACAGACACACCTAAATAAATAGGGGATCCGTGCAAAAAGTTTAATTTAAGTTTTGTTTTATAATTTCTAATTGTTTTTTTACAGCTTCTTGGCCAGTAGAACCATGACTTATTCTACGGCTGATACAATTTTCAGGTTTTAAATAATTGTAGATATCCGATTCGATACTTTCATGGGCGCTTTGATACTGCGTTAAAGGTACATCTAATAAGTATACGTTATGCTGAATTGCCCAAAGTACGATTTTACCAACAATTTCATGAGCGTTTCTAAAAGGAACCCCTTTGTTAACTAAGTAGTCAGCAAGTTCTGTTGCATTGGAAAAGTCATTGTATACAGTTTCCTGTAAATGATCTACATTTACAGTCATCGTACCAATCATTCCTTCAAAGATACGCAAAGAACCTTTTAGTGTATGAACTGCATCAAATAGACCTTCTTTATCTTCTTGCATATCTTTATTATATGCTAAAGGTAACCCTTTAAGCGTCATTAACATACTCATTAAATTGCCTGTTGTACGTCCAACTTTACCTCTGATTAATTCAGCCATATCAGGATTTTTTTTCTGTGGCATAATTGAAGAACCAGTTGAAAACGCATCTGATAATGTAATAAAGTTTGCTTCCGCAGATGACCAGAAAATAATTTCTTCTGCAAAACGTGACAGGTGAACCATTGTTAATGAAATATTATGCAGTGTTTCAACAATATAATCTCTATCACTAACGGCATCCATACTATTCTCATAAACAGCTGAAAAGTCTAATAATGACTGTGTTTCGTGACGATCTATTGGATAAGTAGTACCACTTAACGCAGCAGCACCAAGTGGAGAGATATCGATACGTTTCAAACTATCTTGAAAACGTGATTTATCTCTTTCTAACATCCAATAATACGTCAAGATATGATGGGCAAATGAAATAGGTTGAGCTCTTTGAAGATGAGTGTAACCAGGCATGATTGTATCTACATGAGACTCGGCAATTTTTACAATTGTTTGTTGAAACGAAATAATTAAATCAATTAATTGAGATACTTCTGCTTTTGTATATAAATGCATATCAGTTGCAACTTGGTCGTTTCTACTACGCCCGGTATGCAATCTACCACCAGCATCACCAATACGTTTTATTAATTCATGTTCGATATTTAAATGGATGTCTTCCAATGAGACATCCAGTGCTAAGTTGCCTTGTTCATAATCAGCTAAAATGGCATTTAAACCTTCAATAATTTGATCGCAGTCTGAATCAGAAATAATATCTTGTTTGGCTAACATAGTTGCATGAGCAATACTACCTTGAACATCATATTTGATTAATGTTTTGTCAAAGTGTATAGAAGCATTGAATTCATCAACCCATGCTTCTGGTTGCTCACTAAATCTACCGCCCCAAGCTTTACTGCTCATCTTTGTATCCACCATGTAACATAGAGTTTACTTTAGTTGGTAAGCCAAAGATATCAATAAAGCCAACTGCTGATTCTTGATTAAATGCATCTTCTTTTGTATAAGTAGCTAATTTTTCATTATAAAGTGTATGTGGTGACTTTCTTCCATTAACAATAGCGTTACCTTTATATAATTTAAGACGTACATCGCCAGTTACATAATCTTGCGTACTATCGACAAATACCTTGAGGCTATCTGTTAAAGGTGAGAACCATAAACCGTTATAAATTTGTTCTGAAAATTGTTTTTCAATCACTGGTTTAAAGTGTGCAACATCTTTAGTAAGCGTAATTGTTTCAAGTGCTTTATGAGCATTGACAATTACTTCTGCTGCTGGTGTTTCATAAACTTCTCTAGACTTAATACCAACAAGTCTATTTTCAACATGGTCGATTCTGCCAATACCATGTTTACCAGCAAGTTTATTGAGCTCTAAAATAAGTTCGTTAAGTTTATAAGGTGTGCCATCTAAAGCTGTTGGTATACCTTTCTCAAATGAAAGTACAATTTCATCAGCTACATCTGGCGCATCTTCTAGTTCGTTTGTTAAGTCAAATGCATCCTTTGGAGGTGCAGCATAAGGGTCTTCAAGTATGCCACATTCATTACTTCTTCCCCATAAATTTTGGTCGATAGAATAAGGAGAATCATGTTGGATTGGAACTGGGATATTATGTTTGATTGCATAGTCAATCTCTTCTTCACGGCTCCATGCCCATTCTCTTACTGGTGCAAAAACTTTTAATTCAGGATCTAAAGCTTTAATTGCTACTTCAAAACGTACTTGGTCATTACCTTTACCAGTACAACCGTGTGCAATACCAACTGCGTTTGTTTTGCTAGCAATTTCAACTAATTTTTTTGAAATTAATGGTCTTGATAATGCAGAAACTAAAGGATATGTACCTTCATACATTAAGTTACCTTTAATTGCATATGATACGAAATCTTCACTAAATTCTTCTGTAGCATCAATGATATGACATTCGATTGCACCCATATCCAACGCTTTTTGATGTACTAAATCTAAATCTTTACCTTCGCCGACATCTAAACAACAAGCTACGATGTCATAACCTTTATCTAATAACCATTTTACTGCCACACTTGTATCTAAACCACCTGAATATGCTAATACTATTTTCTCTTTCATAAGTTCCACCTCAATTGAATTTTTATAATTTATTAATAAGAATTTGATATTGATTAGTATAGCAGAAAGTAAATGAAAATAAAACCATTTTTATACATAAATATACAAAAATATATAAACTTTATTCTTCTTATCGTTGATTTTTACCTATTTTAAGGGTTTCTGGAGAATTACAGTATGTTTATTTTTGTATAAAATAATGAATAATCGATGAGGTGTATTGAGTAATTTAACGCTTTAATAGGTAAAATATCAATCTAATATAGGCTAGTTGTTTGAATACTCAAAATAAACTTAGTAAAATAATGATGAAATTAAAAACACTGGAGGCAATTCAAAATGACTCATATTCAATTAGATTATGGTAAAACTTTAGAATTTTTCGGCGAACATGAATTACAGCAACAAAAAGATATAGTTAAGTCAATTCACAAAACAATTCATGAAGGAACTGGTGCTGGTAGTGACTTCCTTGGGTGGATTGATCTTCCTGTAGACTATGATAAAGAAGAATTCTCACGTATTTTAGAAGCTTCAAAACGTGTCAAAGAACATTCAGAGGTGTTTGTAGTAATTGGTATCGGTGGTTCGTACTTAGGTGCACGCGCGGCTATCGAAATGCTAACATCATCATTTAGAAATAGTAAGGAATTCCCAGAAATCGTTTTTGTAGGTAATCATTTATCTTCTTCATATACACAAGAGTTAATCGATTATTTAGATGGTAAGGATTTCTCAGTGAATGTTATTTCTAAATCAGGTACTACGACTGAACCAGCAGTTTCATTTAGATTGTTTAAACAATTATTAGAAAATAAATATGGTAAAGAAGAAGCGAAAAATCGTATCTTTGCTACTACAGATAAAGAAAAAGGTGCGTTAAAGCAACTTGCAACTAATGAAGGTTACGAAACATTTGTCGTGCCAGATGATATAGGTGGTCGTTATTCAGTATTAACTGCAGTTGGTTTATTACCAATCGCTGTTGCGGGTATTGATATTAAAACAATGATGGAAGGTGCTGCAAAAGCACGTGAAGAATTGGCTTCAGAAGATTTAGAAGACAATATTGCGTATCAATATGCAACAATTCGTAACGTTTTATATGCAAAAGGTTATGACACTGAAATGTTGATTAACTATGAGCCATCAATGCAATATTTTAATGAGTGGTGGAAACAATTATTTGGCGAATCTGAAGGGAAGGACTATAAAGGTATTTATCCTTCTAGCGCTAACTATACAACAGATTTACATTCACTTGGACAATATGTTCAAGAAGGTCGTCGTTTCTTATTCGAAACAGTTGTGAAAGTTAATAATCCTAAACATGATATTACTATCGAAGAAGATGGTGATAATTTAGATGGTTTAAATTATTTAGCTGGTAAATCTATAGACGAAGTAAATACGAAAGCATTTGAAGGTACATTATTAGCGCATACTGATGGTGGCGTACCTAATATTGTTGTCAATATTCCTCGTTTAGATGAAGAGACATTTGGCTATATCGTTTACTTCTTTGAATTAGCATGTGCTATGAGCGGTTATCAATTAGGTGTTAATCCATTTAACCAACCTGGAGTTGAAGCATACAAACAAAATATGTTTGCTTTATTAGGTAAACCAGGTTTTGAAGATAAAAAAGAAGAATTAGAAAAACGTTTATAATTTTTCAACGTAATGTTATATAGCACATAATGAGTTGATGTTAAATTTGTATTTTGAGGAGGCTGGGACAATTAATTGTCTCAGCCTTTATCATTATATTGAGATAGGGTCACTTATATATGAGATACAACTCAGGTAAATTTTTCATTTTTTCGGCTTTAGTCATCTTTGGCAGAGGGCGTGTATGAAAGTTTTTAATAATTTAAAAACTTTCATACGCTCTCTTTTTTCTAATACGTATATACAGGAGTATTTAACAAGCTGATTAACTCAAAGTCAACATTACAGTGGTTATGATTTTGTTCACGCTCTATAAAATTAGTGCTATATTGAAACCGTAGATAGTCATTCAATCTGGGTTTCGAAAGCATGTCGTCCTTAAGACTGATTTATATTATATAGAACGCTTTATAGTTTTAAAAAAGCAACTTTACACTTATAATTATAAAGAATAGTGATGACGAGGATGGGTTTGATGACAGAGGAACAAGTACAGTATTGGTTTGATATATTTGGTAGTTTAGGATACATCGCAGGATTTCTATTACCATTTATTGAGGCTTTCATTCCTATTTTACCAATCATTGTGTTTGTAATTGTAAACGTTAATGCATTTGGTTGGTTCATTGGTACTTTATTAGCTTGGTTAGGCACTGTAGCTGGAAGTTATATTGTATTTTTATTTTTTAGAAGATTAACACATACAAAATATATGCAAAAAATTCAGCAACGGACATCAGTTCAACGTTTAATACATTTTATCGATAGAAAGGGTGTCATACCTATTTTTATCTTAATGTGCTTCCCATTTACACCAAGTGCTTTAGTTAATATTGTGGCAAGTTTATCCCATATTAAAGCGCATGCCTATCTAATTGTATTAATTGCATCTAAGTTTATAATGATTGGTCTTGTAGGTTGGTTAGGTAATGATATTACAACACTTTTTACTAATCCGATAAGGCTGATAACAATAGTGGTAGTAATTGCTGTAGTATGGCTCGTTGGTAGAAAACTAGAGAAACATTTTATGCATTCGTCAGAGGAGTGACAACTTGCGAAAATTATTAAAACATTTGATTTCCATAATATTTGCGCTTATTATTGTACTATTGATTCAGGCATTTGTACTTACAGGATCAGTTATCAAAGATGATAAAATGGCTCCAAATCTAAAACAAGATGATCGTGTTATTGTTAATAAGATAAAAACGACATTTAATTTTTTAGATAATAATGATATTATTATGTATCGTAACGGAAAAGAAATCCAGTTTAGTAGAATCATCGGAAAACCTGGACAATCTATTTCATTTAAAGACGGGTCATTGTACAGAGATGATAGAGAAGTAAATGAACCTTATACAAACAATAGCATCAATAACTTGTCACTTAGAAACATCAAAGATTCTGAAAGTGATATTATTCCGCCGAATGCTTACTTTGTACTTAATGATAATCGTGATAATAAAAACGATTCAAGAACATTAGGTTTCGTGCATCAGAAAGATATCATTGGCAATACAAGTTTAAGATATTATCCGTTTGAAAAATTTACAGTGACTTTTAATTAAATAAACGAGGTGAAGGAATTGAGAAAAGAAATCGTAGAATGGATTGTGTCCATCGTTGTTGCAGTTGCCTTAGTATTGCTAATTGTTAACTTCGTGGGAAAATCATATACAGTTAAAGGCGACTCTATGGATCCTACATTAAAAGATGGGGAACGCGTTATTGTCAATTTGATTGGTCAAAGATTTGGAGATGTTGAAAAAGGCAATGTGATTGTCTTCCATGCAACTAAGGATAATGATTATGTCAAACGTGTTATCGGTACAGCAGGTGATAACATCGAATATAAAGATGATCAATTATTTGTTAATGGTAAAAAAGTAGACGAGCCATACTTAGATTATAATGAAAAACATAAAGATTATAATTATATAACTGGTAGTTTTACAACAAAAGAGATGAACGAACAATCTGAAGGTGTAGACAAAGTAAAAGATAAAAATAAAATCCCAGAAGGTAAATTACTTGTTCTTGGGGATAACCGTGAAGTAAGTAAAGATAGTCGTTCGTTTGGTTTAATTGACGAAGACCAAGTTGTTGGTAAAGTATCATTCAGTTTTTGGCCGTTAAGCGAAATGAAATTTGGATTTAATCCAGATACAAAATATGAATAGTAAAATATTGAGCGTAGGGCAGTGAAATTTTGTTAACCAAATAAGATTTCATTGCCCTAATTGATTAATAAAGTAAAAGTTCGAAAATGAGAACAGTATATATTGACTAACAATAATATGTACAATGCAGTTGCTACTATAAAGCGTATAGAAAAAGGATCGAGATAACTCTTTGTGTCTCGATCCTATTTTTATTATAAACTACTAACAAATAATCAAATTTATAGTAAAGCCATATTCTAATTTATTCGACATTCAAGGTATAAGAATAGTTATACACAACCATATATATGTTAAAATGTGAGTCAAAGGAGTTGGCGTAAATCATGGAATTAAATGCTTATATTGGCAGAGCAGGCACAGGGAAATCGAAAACAATAATTGAAGAAATTAAAACAAAAATGCGAGAAGATCCATTAGGCGATCCTATTGTTTTAATTGCGCCTACACAAAA
Organism: Staphylococcus pseudoxylosus; assembly: GCF_003697915.1. GTDB lineage: Bacteria > Bacillota > Bacilli > Staphylococcales > Staphylococcaceae > Staphylococcus > Staphylococcus pseudoxylosus. Next base: position 130,892 of record NZ_RCVN01000004.1, on the reverse strand, counting down.
CACTTTCCAGCTTGAACAATCATTCGTAAGTGATGAATCATTAAATGGTAGTATGAGAACCGAAGTTTTACACTTTGAACGATTAAGTTATCGTGTGTTTCAAGAAGTCGGTGGTTTGATAGAACAACAATTATCTAAAGCAGGCACTGAAATGATGATTTATGACATCATACAACAACATCAATCAGAATTGAAACTATATCGCTCTCAAGTTAAATATTATGGATTTAGTGAAAAACTTTATGAACAAATACAAGATTTTAAAAAATATGCAGTAACTCCACAACAATTAAGTGATTATATTTCAGAAAATGACTTGCAAACAAGAACAAAGCATAAATTACAAGATATTGCACTGGTTTATAAACATTTAGAAGATAGAATTGATGGGACATATGTATCCACAGAAGATAGTTTACAAAGATTCATTACGATGATGGATCAATCTGAATGGTTGAAGCGAGCGGAAATTTATATTGATGGCTTCCATAACTTCTCGACACTAGAGTATCAAATCATCCGTAGTTTAGTTAAATGTGCTAAAAAAGTTACAGTGGCATTAACAACTGACGGCGATAAAGATATGTTTAGTTTATTTAGAAAACCTTCGGAATCACTGTTACACATAGAAGAAATTGCAAACGATCTCAATGTACAATTACATACAAAACGTTTTGATGAAGTATATCGCTTTGCTAATTCTGATTTAGCCAATTTAGAACGTAATTTTAATGCATTACAATTTGAGTCCACAGTTGCAAATGGCGATATAGCAATTTTAGAAGCAAGTGGGATGAGAGAAGAAATAAATGAAGTTGCCCGTCGTATTTTAAGAGAAACACGTGAGAAAGGCTATAGATATCAAGATATAGCAATTTTATATAGAGATGAAGCTTATGCCTATCTCATGGAATCAATTTTGCCACAATTTGGCATACCATATAACATCGATGTGAAGCCATCAATGACACATCATCCTATAATGGAAATGATAAGATCACTTATTGAAGTAATACAAACTAATTGGAATTTTGATCCACTGATGCGACTTTTTAAAACAGATATTTTATCGAAGAAATTTAAAGATAGTAATTATTTGATAGATATATTAGAAAATTTTGTGCTAGAACGTGGCATTTACGGTAAACGCTGGTTGGATGAAAAATATTTTGATATTGAGCAATTTAGAAAAATGGGGCTAAAACGTCAACAATTATCAGATGAAGAACGCGAGACCTTTGAGCGTGTTATTCAAATGAAAACAGATGTTATCAATAAAGTGATGTTATTTGAAGAAAATATGAATCGTGCAACTACAGCTATTGAATTTGCTACTGCTTTCTACGAATCGATGGAAGCATTCGACTTACCAAGCCAATTAATGACTGAACGTGATACGTTAGATTATAACGGTCAACATAGAGCGGCTGAGGAAATTGACCAGATATGGCATGGCTTTATTCAAACGTTGGATGACTTAGTTACAGTTTTTGGTGAGCAAACAATGTCTAAGTCGCGTTTTCTAGAATTGTTTGATATTGGCTTAGAACAGTTAGAATTTGTAATGATTCCTCAAACGCTTGATCAGGTGAGTATTGGTACTATGGATTTAGCAAAAGTAGATAATAAACAACACGTATATTTAGTAGGAGCAAATGACGGTGTTATACCGCAAACTGTTTCATCTTCAAGTTTAATTACGGATGACGAAAAGAAATATTTCCAAGAACAATCTTCTATAGAGTTAAGTCCTACGGCAGATATACTGCAAATGGATGAAGCATTTGTATGTTATATTGCAATGACACGTAGTTGTAAACAAGTTACATTTTCATATTCACTTATGGGGTCTAGTGGGGATCAAAAAGAACCAAGTCCATTTTTAAGTCAAATTCAACAATTGTTTACTAATTTAGAAGTTCAAAATATACATCACCAACATCAAGCTCAACCACTTACTTTAATGGAACATCCACATCAAACTAAAATTGCTTTATTTGAATCGTTAAAAGCGTGGTTAGATGATGAAATTGTTGCGGAAACTTGGATAGATACGTATCAAGTGATGCGAGACGATGAAAGTTTAAATGATGGTTTAGATTATTTATTAACTGCCTTAACTTATGATAATGAAACGGTTCAATTAAGTGAATCATTATCTAAAGAATTGTATGGTTCTACAATTAATGCAAGTGTTTCTAGATTTGAAGGCTATCAAGCTTGTCCATTTAAACACTTTGCATCACATGGCTTACGTTTAAATGAACGTACAAAATACAAGTTGGAAAACTTTGATCTAGGAGATATTTTCCATCAAGTATTGAAATTTATTTCAGAAAAAGTGAACGGTGATTTTAAGAATCTAAACCCACAAAAAATTCATAAGCTCACAGTTGAAGCTTTGAGTGAAATATTACCTGAAGTCCAATTTAACTTACTAAATTCAACAGCCTATTACCGTTATTTATCACAACGTATTGGGGCCATTGTAGAAACGACTTTAACAGCATTAAAATATCAAGGTAACTATACTAAATTTACGCCACAACGGTTTGAAGCTGGTTTTAGAAGAAAACCAAGAGATAATAGTGAGTTATTAGCTGAATCGTTACATACAAAACAAGGTATTCCTATAAATATACGTGGACAAATCGATAGAATCGATACGTATAAAAACGGGGAAGAGAGTTATGTAAACATTATTGATTACAAGTCATCTAAATATAGCGGTACGTTGGATTTAACAAAAGTTTATTACGGTATGCAAATGCAAATGATGACCTACATGGATATTGTACTTCAAAATAAATCACGTTTAGGATTAACAGAGTTAACTAAGCCTGGTGGGCTATTATACTTCCATGTACATGAACCGCGCATTAAACTCGCATGGAATCAATTGTCAGAAGAAAAAAGAGACTCTGAATTTATCCAATCCTTCAAGTTGAGCGGCTTACTAAATAGTGATGAATCAGTATTAGACGCTTTTGATACTAGACTGGAGCCAAGTTACAATTCTGATATTGTACCTTTAGGATTAAAGAAAGATGGTGGTATTAAAAGTAATAGTAAGGTGGCAGATGAGGATACCATTTATAAATTAATTCATCATAATAAACAAAACTTTATTGAAACGGCATCAAATATCATGGATGGACATACAGAAGTGGCGCCAATGAAATACAATCAGACATTACCGTGTGATTTTTGTAGCTATAAATCAGTCTGTCATGTAGACGGTATGATAGATAGTAAACGTTATCGTACAGTTGACGAATCTATTGATCCATTAGAAGCGGTACAAAATGTAGTTTTAGAAAGTGAGGACGATGGAGAATGAGTCAAATACCAGTGAAACCTGGGGATACGAGATGGACAGATAACCAATGGAAGAGTATTTATGCAAAAGGTCAGGATATACTTGTTGCTGCTGCCGCAGGTTCTGGAAAGACTGCCGTACTTGTAGAACGCATTATACAACGTATTATTAAAGATGAAATTGATGTAGATAAACTGCTTGTTGTTACATTTACGAATGCAAGTGCTAGAGAAATGAAACACCGTGTAGACCAAAGGATTCAAGAAGCTTCGAATGAAGACCCAAATAACACACATTTAAAGAATCAGCGTGTGAAGATACATCAAGCACAGATATCTACGTTACATAGCTTTTGTTTGAAATTAATTCAACATCACTATGATGTGTTAGATATTGATCCTAACTTTAGAACAAGTAGTGAAGCTGAAAATATATTGCTACTTGAACAGACAATAGATGAAGTGTTAGAAAAACATTATGACCAACTTGATCCTAATTTCATTGATTTAACGGAACAACTATCTTCAGATCGGAATGACAATCAGCTACGAAACACCGTTAAAGAAATGTTTTATTTTAGTGTGGCGAATCCAAATCCATCGGCTTGGTTGGATCAGCTATCAGTACCATACGATGATATTGGGAAACAAGCTGAGTTACTAAAACTATTAAATGATTTAGCTATGATTTTTATGAATTCTGCATTGGAAGCTTTAAATAAAAGTTATGATTTGTTCATGATGCTTGAAGAAGTAGATAAACAAGTTGAAGTGTTAGAAAAAGAACGTCGCTTTATTGCTCAAGCAATGGAAGGTGGTATATTAAACACACAAGTTATTGCAGAACACCAGTTTGAATTACGTTTTCCAGCTAAGAATAAAAAAATAAAAGAAGCCAATGAAATGATGTTAGATGCATACGATGATGGTAAAAAACATTACGATCAATATAAAGCGTTGGTAACTAAGGTACAAGAAGATTATTTTTCACGTAATGCTGAAGATTTAAAAATGGATATGCAGCGCTTAGCACCTAGAGTAGCATATTTAGCACAAGTAACAGCGGATGTAATTGATTTATTTAATCAGAAGAAACGCAGTAGAAACTTACTTGATTTTTCAGATTATGAACATTTTGCATTGCGCGTATTAATGAATGAAGATGGCACGCCATCAGATATTGCTGATATGTATTGTAAACAGTTTGAAGAAATACTTGTTGATGAATACCAAGATACCAACCGTGTACAAGAGCAAATTATTGCATGTATTAAACGGGGAAGTGAGGCAGACGGGAACTTATTTATGGTAGGTGACGTAAAACAATCTATTTATAAATTTAGACAAGCTGATCCCAGTTTATTTATAGGGAAATATAACCGTTTTACCTTAGATGGTTCAGAGAATGGTATGCGTATTGATTTATCACAAAATTTCCGTTCTAGAAAAGAAGTTTTGACTACAACGAACTATTTATTTAAGCATATGATGGATGAAGCGGTTGGAGAAATTGACTATGATGATGCTGCCCAACTTTATTACGGTGCTCCTTTCGATAATGAGCCACATAATGTCCAGTTGAACATGTTAGTGGAAGATGCTTCTTCGGACTTGAATGGTTCAGAACAAGAAGCAGAATATATTGTCCAACAAGTGGAAAAGATAATGTCGGAACATGAGATTTATGATATGAAAACTGAGCAGTATCGTAAACCAAGTTATAAAGATATTGTCATTTTAGAACGTTCCTATGGTCAGGCACGTAAGATACAACAAGCGTTTAAAGATCATAACATACCATTTCATGTAAATAGTAAAGAGGGGTACTTTGAACAGACTGAAGTTCAACTCATATTATCTTTCTTAAGAACGGTAGATAATCCATTACAAGATATTTATTTAGTTGGACTCATGCGTTCTGTAATTTATCAGTTTACTGAGGATGAGTTATCAAATATCAGGGTGTTTAGTCCAAATGATGATTATTTTTATCAATCGATACAGCATTATATAGCCAATGATGCTGCTAATAAAAAATTAGTCACTAAACTCGAATATTTCTTGAAAGATATTGAAATGTATCAACGCTATAGCCAAAGTCACCCTGTCTATCAACTAATTGATAAGTTTTATAATGACCATTATGTTATTCAATATTTTAGTGGCATCATTGGTGGTAAAGGTAGACGCGCAAATTTATATGGACTGTTTAATAAAGCGGTAGAATTTGAAAATTCTAGTTTCCGTGGCTTATATCAATTTATTCGTTTTATAGATGAATTGATAGAACGAGGTAAGGACTTTGGTGAAGAAAATATTGTTGGCCCAAATGATGACGTTGTGCGAATGATGACAATTCATAGTAGTAAAGGGTTAGAATTTCCATTCGTGATTTACTCTGGGTTATCAAGACGTTTTAGAAGAGATGATTTGCACAGACCAGTTATTTTAAATCAAAGCTATGGCTTGGGTATGACATATTATGATATTGATAGTCGTTTGTCTTATCCATCATTATCATCTGTTACGTATAAAGCGATAGCCGAAAAAGAAATGATTTCAGAAGAAATGAGGTTAATTTACGTTGCATTGACACGCGCTAAAGAACAATTGTTTTTAATTGGGCGTGTAAAAGACGAAAAAGAACTAACTCAACTTGAACAGGTTTCAGTGTCGCAGACGCACTTACCTGTGAGCTACCGTTTAACCGCACAACGCCCGATTGATATGATTTATCCAATATTAGCAAAATATCAATCTACGTCACTGCCAAAAGAATTACGTTTTGAAGCAACAATCAATGACATCGATGACTCAATGATGCCTTTTGTACAGTTAAAAACAGATTTTTATGAAGATATTGCCTCAGAAATCGTTATAGCTGAAAGTGAACAACGTACGCTAGTAGATATACAGTCGGCTCAGACTGGTAATGATGAGCTTAAGTCGCGGATTCATGAACAATTAAGTTTCAAATACCCACATCAAGTAGCTATTGAAAAGCCATCAAAACAATCCGTATCAGAACTGAAACGACAACTTGAAACAGAACAAGCTGATACTAACTACGATAGAGTTAGACAATATCGAATTGGCTCAGCCTCATATGATAGACCAGGATTTTTAAGCCTTACTACGAAACGAAAAGCAAATGAAATTGGTACGCTTATGCATACGGTAATGCAACATTTACCGTTTAAAAAAGAAGGGCTGTCTCGTAGTGATGTGGATGTACTTATCAATCAGTTAATAGACAAGCATATTATTGACGAAGATGCTAAAAAGGATGTCCGATTTGAAGATATTTATCAGTTTATTGAAAGTGAATTATATTCAACGATTGCTATGAGTGAACGTATATATCGTGAGTTACCATTTGTTGTCAATCAAGCTAAAGTAGACCGCATTGAAAATATGGAAGAAGATGCTTCTATTATTCAAGGGATGATTGATCTTATATTTGAGAAGGATGGCCAATATTACTTCGTGGATTATAAGACAGATGCCTTTAATAGACGTCGCAATATGTCAGATGAAGCAATAGGTGCACAGCTAAGAGAACGTTATAAGGTGCAAATGGAATATTATCGAAACACTTTAGAAACTATATTGAATACAAATGTTAAAGGTTATTTATATTTCTTTAAATTTGGTCAACTTTCTATTGATGAATAAAACTAGACTATAAGGGGTGCTTGTTGTGTCATCGCAACAAAGGTTATATGAAATAGATGCATTACGTGGATTAAGTTTGCTAGGTATTATTTTAATGAATATATTAGTTTTTAGTTTTCCGTATGAGGAAAGTTTATTGTCTGATGTTGTACAGGGAACTGACGCTATTTTATTACACGGAATTACCTTGTTAATTATTAGTTCATTTTATCCTATTTTTACATTTTTATTTGGTTATGGCTTGAGCATTATGTACGACAATTGTCAGATGAAAGGCATTAACTATTACCCAATAATACTTAGAAGATTAATTTTTCTTATGTTTATGGGTGTGTTACATGGATTTTTTGTGTTTTCAGGAGATATCTTATTTGGGTATGCATTTACAGGTTTAATAGCGGTGTTGTTTATTAAATCTAAAGCCAAGCGTTTAATAAAAGCAGCAATCATCTTGTTTATCCTAAAAATTTTATTGCTAGTTATACCGTTTGCAGTAAATGCTTTAATCAATGATCCATATACCCAGCATAATTTTAGTGGTGTATCCTTATCTAAATTGATAGAAATTAAACAACAAGGACTGTATACAGATTTTCTGAAAATAAATGCACTCGAAAATCTATATAATGTGTTAGATGTAGTAACAGGGACTGCCTATTTTGAACTTCTACCCTATATTCTTTTAGGTATAGCAGCACAAAAATTAAAGTTAGTTGAGAAAATTCAACTACGAAAGCAAAGTGCAATTAAATGGGGGGCTTTATGCCTTATTATAGGTTATATAGTTAAAATGCCTTTTGCACTTGATTTCTCAAATAGTGCATACCAGAATATCAATATTGTTGGTGGCCCAATTGTTGCTGCCGGCTATATATTAATTTTTGTTGCTATGTATCAAAGTACGCGTATGGCACATTTGCTCAAAGTATTCACATATCCAGGTAAATTAAGTTTATCGGTATATTTAACTCAAAGCATTGTTTTATCAATCATATTTTTAGGTATAGGTGGGGGCTTATATAATCAATTACCACTATATCAATCTTATATCATTGCATTACTTGTTTATGCCTTACAATTAGTAGGCTGTTACTATTATTTAAAACATTTTAAAATGGGACCATTTGAATGGCTATGGCGTAAGATCACATATCTTAAATGAATTTAGATAATGCGAATGAATTGTAAAAATTATTAAATGAGTATAGGACATCATTAATGTGTAATATGTTAGTGGGAGTTATAGGGAGAGGCGACGCATGCATAGCTTTTATCTTTATGGTAACGAGTTATCTTTGTAGAGATAGGATGGCAAATCTTTTAAATCAAGTAGACTGCCGTTCTACTCTCATTTTGAAACTTTAAAACTGTTTTTAATGTTTCAAAGGACAAATAATAAGTTGAAGTTGTAATCAAATCAGACATACAACATGAAAAAATGCGTTTTCATTGAGTTCAGGAGAATTTTTGTAAGCGCTAGTTATTTATTTGTTATTTATGGGTAAATATAGTTATAATATGTAATAAGATATAGATGAGGAGCTGATATTGAATGAAATTCCTATCATTCAGACATGAAGGACAGACATCTTATGGTGTGAAAGTTAAACGTGAAGAGGCTGCATGGGACTTAAAAAAAGTTTTTGCAGATTTTGCTGAAGGCGAATTCCACCCGAAAACATTATTAAACGGACTTCAACAAAACCAAGTTGTCGATTTTCAAGAACAAGTTCGTAAAGCTGTTGTTGCAGCAGAAGATAGTGGCAAAGGCGACGACTATAAAGTACAATTTAGCGAAATAGAGTTTTTACCGCCAGTTACGCCAACAAATAATGTGATTGCCTTTGGACGTAATTATCAGGATCATGCTAGTGAGCTAAATCATGAAGTTCAGCGATTATATGTGTTTACAAAAGCTGCTTCGTCATTAACTGGTGATAATAGCACGATACCTAACCATAAAGATATTACTGAACAGTTAGATTACGAAGGTGAACTTGGTATTGTAATCGGTAAATCAGGTGAAAAAATTCCGAAAGGTTTAGCGCTAGATTACGTATATGGTTATACTATTATCAATGATATTACAGACCGTAAAGCTCAAAATGAACAAGACCAAGCATTCTTATCTAAAAGTTTAACTGGTGGTTGCCCAATAGGTCCTTATATTGTGACAAAAGATGAATTACCTACACCAGAAGATGTGAACATTGTTACGAAAGTAAATAATGAAATCCGTCAAGATGGTAATACAGGTCAAATGATTCTTAAAATAGATGAATTGATAGAAGAAATTTCTAAATTTGTGGCACTACATCCAGGTGATATTATTGCTACTGGCACACCAGCGGGCGTGGGTGCAGGTATGAATCCACCTAAATTTTTACAACCAGGTGATGAGATTAAAGTTACCATCGATAACATTGGTACATTAACTAATTTTATTGCTGATAAATAAAAATTATTAAGATAATATAGAGCGCGGGTATACGTATCGAATTTAAAATTTTGATTTGTATCCCGCTCTTTTTACTTCATCTTTAATAGAGTAATATAGAATTCTTTTTGAAAAATGAAGTGATTTTAAGTATGATAAGGTAAGTAATCTTTTGATTTTATAATTAAAAGACTACAATATACTTCTGTTTTATATACTTTTGAAGTGAAAAATGTGTGGGGGTTATATTATATGTTACATATGCATATAGCAAGTTGGGTATTATTAATTATTTTATTTTTTGCAGCTTACTTTAACTTTTCGGAAAAACAAGGTGCTTCACCTTATTTTAAACCAATTCATATGGTTTTAAGATTATTTATGTTACTTGTGTTAATTTCAGGTTTTTGGGTTTGGATTCAATCATTCTCATCTGATAACGCAGGTGGACATATGTTACTAACATTGAAAATGATTTGCGGTGTAGCAGTTGTTGCATTGATGGAAGTGACAATTACTAAACGTAAAAAAGGTCAACCAAGTCATAGTTTATTATGGACTACTATTGTAGTTATCATCTTGACTATCATTATTGGTATTATTTTACCGATGGGGCCAATTACGCAAATGTTTGGTTTGTAAGTTATATAAAAGAGGCTACGACTTCATTGTCATAGCCTCTTTTGTTGTTTTGGTGACAGATAAATATATTTAAATTAAAAGGTATTATAGTGTGAGACAACAAACGTTAACATAGTATATTAAAATTGCGCTGAAAATTTTCCATTTAATCTATAGAAATGTATCAATATGTGGCTCTAACAGATGCCATAGTTCAGTACTTAACTCATCAATAGAGCAGGGTCTAGAGTGCGCTATCCACCATATAATAACACCTACTATTGCCGAACCTAAAAATTGTAACGCTATTTCATTATCTTTTTGTTTTATGTTTTGCATAAATTTTTCAGAAAGTGTTTGTCTTAATATATTTAAATCAGATTTTTGTATTAATTGTTTTAAGATAAAATATTGTTTATCTATAGCTATGAGTATTTCACGCATATTTGCTTTACCATCTTGTTGAAGGTTCATCGTACTTTCGCATTTTTCAATTGCTTCAGCTAAGATAAAATCTAATGATTGGTTAAGTATGTCGTATTTATCTAAAAAGTTTAAGTAAATCGTTCCTCTATTGATATTAGAAACTTCAGCGATATCTTTCATAGATATTTTAGCAATGTCCTTTTTTTGCATTAGCATTATAAAATTTTCGATAATAAGTTGACGTGATTTTTCTTTTCTTTTATCCATAACGATACCTCATTTATCAACGATTTTTGAAATCTGTGCAATAAGCATCAATATACTTATTTTGTTTATTGAGTTTAACTTTTTATAATGATAAGTTCAAGTTAATGAACAAATGTTCATTAAAAAGGAGGACGCATATGAATATTCTTATTTATGGCGCTGGAGTACAAGGGCAATATTTAGCACATGTATTAAATCAACCTGAAAATAACATAACATTATTAGCTAGAGGTCAAAATTATAAACGCTTAAATAACAGAGGCGTTGTGTTGAATCATTATTTACAAAATAAAAGAACTACGGATCACTTTAACTATGTAAGCAATTTAGATAAGCATGATAACTATGATATTATCTTTGTAACATTGAAGTATTCAGATTTTTACTCAGTTGTACCTTCATTAGCTCAAAATATAAGTACCAATATTATTTTTATAGGTAATAACACTGATCCTCATAAGCTTCGTCAAACAGTACTTCGCCAATCAATCACACATAAAAATATATCTTTTGGTTTTTTAATGACTGGAGGAAATAGAGGGGAGAGTGCCACAACTGTTATTCGATTTAATGCAGGGGAATTAAAAGTAAGTCATCTTAATGGAGTAATCCCATTCCATAATAAACTTGATGCAATTTTTAAAAATGCATCTATTAAATTAACTTATGAAACAAGGTTCGAAGATTGGTTAATGTCACATGCCGCAATGATAATACCTCTAAATGCAGGGATATCGTTGAAACATAAATATAAAGAAAATCAAAAACAACTTCTTAGTAATATGATTAAGTCATATAATGAATTACATTCACTAATTGAACATAGTAACTATAACATTGTCCCAAAATTACAGTCGACGCTTTTTAAGAATTTTAAATGGCTTGCTTACCCACTATTAAAATTAATTATTAATATCAAAATAATGAATCAAATTCAAGGTTCAAATTCAGAAGTTAATGCTTTATACAAAGATATAAAATTGTTAAATAAACAAACAGCGTTAACAACAAATTATTTAGATGAAATGATTATAGAATTAAGGTAATAAAGTTTAACTATATTATAATCAATTTCTTTTGATATAAATAAGAAGATTATTCATAAGTATAGTTGTTAAAAGTGTAGTTAAGTTAATACGAAAATTTCTATAAAAAGAAAAATTTTTTTAGAATTATTCTGCTTTATAGCAAGCCTAAAAGTTAAATTACTAATAAAAAAACGATGATTTCTAGTCAGTATCTGGCTAAAAATCATCGGTTTTTTGTTTTCTGTGTTAGTAAAATAAAGTTGGATTTTTTATTTATTTCGAGCTTTATAACCTATCATATTGATGATATCTTTAGGTCTACTATATGGTGGTGCATAAGCAACTTCAAATTCTGTCAGTTCATCAATTGTTAATTTTTGCATCATTGCTATCGATAAGACATCGATACGTTTGTCTACACCTTTTTCTCCAACTGCAGCAGCACGAATAATACGTCTGTTAGCTTTATCAAAATAAACTCGTAAGTGTAATTTTTTATTTCCAGGGTAATATCCCGCATGTTCACCTTGATTAACTTCGACTATGCCATAATCAAAATGTTTTAATTCTTGTGGCGATAAGCCTACACTAGCAAAGGTAAAATCGAAGAATTTTACGATATTTGAGCCTAAAAATCCTTTGAATTTTACTTTAGGATTACCTGCCAATTGTTCAGCAATGATACTTGCACCACGATGTGCTCCCCATGCTAGGGGCACGTGTGCATTTAAGTCAACGTGTCTATAATGTGATGTTATGATATCGCCAAGCGCATATATATTTGGTATATTAGTCTGAAATTGGTCATTAACAGGGATATAACCTTTGTCGTCTAAAGTGATGTTCGATGATTTAATAAACTCTGAATTTGGTTTTACACCTACACCTTCAATAATTAAATCAAATGTTTCTGCTTTACCAGAGGAGAAATATACTTTCTTACCATCTACTTTTGTTATTTCTTCATTAAAGCGATAAGTGATTTGACGTTTATCCATTTCATCAATAATAGCTTGGTTCATATCTTGATCCATCAATTTGTTAATGTGAGTTGAGCGATGGATTAGCGTAGGCGTGATACCGCGTTCATAAAGGTTGTCTAAAATTTCTAAGCCTATATAACCCGAACCTACAACAAGTGCTTTTTTTACATTTTGTTGTTCAATAAAAGCTTCAATTGCATCTGTATCTTCCATATTTCTTAAAGTAAATGCTATAGGACTATTTAAGTTCAACGAATTTGCACTACATCCAGGACTTAATATTAAAGTATCATAGTGTTCTTCAAACGAAGTATCATGCACGTGATCATAGACTGTAATTGTTTGTGAATCATCATTTATAGATGTCACTTCATGATACGTTTTTACTATTATATTTTTAGAATCATAAAAAGCTTCTGGCGTTGCTTCAAGTACTTTGTCGCGTGAATCAACGACATTGCCTAAATAGTAAGGTAACGCACAGTTAGCGAAACTCATGTCACGATCTTTTTCGAAAACAACAATTTCGCTTTCTTGATCCAATCTTCTTATTTGACTAGCTACAGTTGCGCCTCCAGCAACTGCACCAACGACTACAATTTTATTCATACTGAATGGCCTCCTCAAATTAAAATCGCAAATTAAATTTGAGATTTTATAGTTTCTTCATAAGGCATATTTAATTGGAAATAATCATTTAAATATCGTCCAATACCATCTTCATTATTAGAATATGTAACTTGGTTTGCGACGTGTTTAAGTTCGTCCAATCCATTGTCCATGGCAATACCGTATTTAGCATATTTAATCATTTCTAAATCATTATCTTCATCACCGAACGCGATAATATGATTTCTGTCGATACCTAAATGAGTCTTTACGTAATCTATACCGCGCGCCTTGCTAATTCCTTGTTTAACAATTTCAATGACCGGGAATGGTGATCCCCATCTACGGTGCTCTATGTTTTCTGCGTAAAAGCGTGTTAACATTTGTTTGACTCTAGGAATCATGAATTCTTCTGCTTCAACTAAAATAGATGTAGGGGATTCAGTTAATAAAGTGAGTAAATCTCCAGTTTCTACTTTTGGATTGCCCATTGAAAATCCATCGAATAATCTTTGATCATAGTTATTAATAAACACGTAGTCTTTGACTTCTGCAATGATATTAGATACACCATAATCATTTAAACTTTTTATTATATTTTTAGATAAATCTAAATCTAATACATCATGTTTTATTTCAAATTGATCATCTTTGGGATGATGTACGAATGCACCATTAAAGTTCACAACTGGCGTATCCATATTCAATTCATGGTAATAAATTTGGCTAGCTCTATATGGTCTACCAGTGGCAATCATTAATTTATGTCCTTGTTTTTGTAATTGAGTTAATACTTCTTTTGTATAAGGTGTGATTTCTTTTTCATCATTTAAAAGTGTTCCGTCTAAATCTAGACAAATTAAATAAGGTTCCATTGAATTCTCCTTAATGTTTAATAATTGACGTATGAATATCATAGCATTTTATTGGCGTTTTGTAAGATATTTGATATATTGTTAGTATGATTAATTACGAAGAGGTGAAATGTATGGATGAAGGATTAAAAGATAGCATATTGAATGCTTTAGAAATGGTTATTGACCCTGAGTTAGGTATCGATATCGTCAACTTAGGTTTAATATATAATGTAGATGTAGATGACGAAGGCTTATGTACTGTAGAAATGACATTGACATCTATGGGTTGTCCAATGGGACCTCAAATTGTAAACCAAGTTAAAATGGTGTTAGCAGAAATTCCAGAGATTTCAGATACAGAAGTAAATATTGTTTGGAGTCCACCATGGGGCAAAGAAATGATGTCTCGTTATGCTAAAATCGCTTTAGGTATCGGTTAAGCCAAATTAAAATAGTAATTATAAAATAGTCTAATGTACTTAATGTACATTGGGCTATTTTTTTAGCTAATATTCTTAAAATTCAGGGTATTTAAAAACATATTTTTTCTGTAGTGCAATTCATTAAAATGATTGCAGTTATATTACAGAAGTATTACAATGGTTGAGTGAATGATAAGGAATAATAGTAAAATATTTTATTTTGGGGATGAAAGAATGAATAGAAATGAACAATAATTTAAATAAGCATAAGCAGTTAAAGTATAGTACGCGCTATATGCCAGGTTTAGATGGATTGCGAGCAATCGCGGTCATAGGTATTATAATCTATCATTTAAACAAACAGTGGTTGACTGGTGGCTTTTTAGGTGTAGATACATTCTTTGTGATTTCCGGTTATTTGATAACTAGCTTATTACTTTTTGAATATGAGTCCACAGGTATTATTAATTTAAAACAATTTTGGTTAAGGCGAATTAAAAGGTTAATTCCAGCCATGTTGGTACTTGTGATGGTTGTAACGGTAGCAACTTTAATATTTAAACCTGCTGAAATTGTAAATATTAAACAAGATGCCTTTGCAGCTATTTTTTATGTGTCTAATTGGTGGTACATAGCAACAGATGTTAATTATTTCGAACAGTTTGCTTTTATGCCGTTAAAACATTTATGGTCACTTGCAATTGAAGAACAATTCTATATTATTTTTCCTATCGTCTTTATTTTATTACTGCTCATAATAAAGAAATATCGAAATGTAACTTTAATACTTTGGATAATCTCATTAGTTTCTTTATTAACAATGATTATTATTGGCCAAGCACAAACTGGTCATTCACGGGTTTACTTTGGTACTGACACACGGTTACAGACTATGTTATTAGGTGTAATCTTCGCATTTGTTTGGCCTCCGTTTAAATTAAAGAAAAATCCAAACCATATATTGAGAACTATCATTGATAGTATAGGCGTTGTTGGCATCGCACTATTGTTAATGCTTTTCTTTATAGTGAACGATGATAGTAATTGGATATATAATGGTGGTTTTTATTTAATTTCAGGATTGACGTTATTTGTAATTATGAGTGCAGTACATCCTTCCGGCTATTTTGCTAAAATATTAGGTAATCCGTTATTTATATACATAGGGAAACGTTCTTATAGTTTATATTTATGGCATTTCCCTGTAATTAGCTTTATACATTCATATTATGTAGATGGGCAATTACCTGTTTATGTTTATGTTGTTGATATTATTTTAACTATTATTTTGTCAGAAATGTCCTATCGTTATATAGAGACGCCGTTTAGAAAACGGGGGATGCAAGTATTTAGTATCTCACGTGTAAATAAACAGGCAGTAATTAGATTAATCGTGTTAATTCTATTTTTAATATCTACCATATTTGTCTTTGCAGGGAGCTTTGACAAACTAGGTAAAAATGATATAAACGATAAAGCAACGTCATACAATACGGATAACATAGATAAATATTTAGTCAGACCTATTCCGGTGGATGACGTTAACTTCTTAGGTGACTCTGACTTTAAAAAAGATAAAGATAATGAAGTATATGCAGATTTAAAACCATTACTAATTGGAGATTCTGTAATGGTTGATATTGGAGAAACCTTTAAAATGCAAGTACCTCATGCTAATATTGATGGCCAAGTTGGTAGGAATTTATATGAAGCCATACCATTAGTGGATCAAAAATATCAAAATTATAATCAAAAATCAGATCAAGTTATTTTAGAATTGGGAACAAATGGAGACTTTTCCGAAGAACAATTAAATGAATTAATTAAAAAATTCGGTGAAGCTCAAGTGTATTTAGTAAATACACGAGTACCTAGGAGTTATGAAAGTCACGTTAATGAATTGATGGCGGATGCTGCCAAAAAACATGACAATGTTACTTTAATCGATTGGCATAAACGTTCTGAAGGTCATTCAGAATATTTTGCACCTGATGGTATACATTTAGAAAATGCAGGTATTAAAGCAATGACAGATGAAATATTAAAACATATTGCCAAAAAATCTAAATAGATTAAAAAACATAATAATGTTTGAAGTTCTTTAATAATCAATTTATCAGTATCGTCTAATGTCAGTGTAGCAGTATAGCTAACGTTTGAAGGTAAGGATACTGGTTCACGATTTAACTGCGTTAGGCCTAATGGAAAACATATAAGATTCTTATTAATGATGCTTTTAAAGTTTAAAGATAACAAAACTGTGAAAAAAGCGTGCATGTAGACGTTAACGATGTTACAAATCAAATTAAAGTTTAAAACTAAAAAAGGTATGCTAAGAGAGCAATTGCTTTCTTAGCATACCTTTTTAAATTAATTATTTTAAGGAGGACGCACATTGACTTCGTTAATATTAACATGCTTTGATTAAGAAATAGCATAGGATACAGCATTAGCAATATCTTTAGGATCTAATTTTTTCTGTTTTCTTCGAAGGGGCTTCTCGATCTGAGTTCTATTTCCACCATACCTGGTGATATATTTCTTACACATACACCTATATGAGCTAGTTCTTTTTCTAAAACTATAGAAATAGCGTGCGCAGAGAATTTTGTAGCACCATAAACAGATAAATGTTCAATAACTTCAAATCCTGAATCGGAAGAAATATTGACGATATGACTTTTTGATTATTGACCATATTTCTGGCTATCGAATTTACACCGTAAAGCAAACCTTTAATATTTATATCAATCATATACTGAACGATCTAAGATCCTACTAGAACCCATTTTTTCTGCGTTATTAACAAGAACATCAACTGTTTCAAAATACGTTTCGGCTTGTTTAACTACAAACTCTATTTCTTTTTTATTAGATATAATTTGCTTGTGTCGTGAGTAATGTAGCGTCGTTATTTAATTCGGAAGCTAAACTATTTAATTTATTTTGGTTTCTAGCTACAGATACAATATTCATATTTGTAGTAATTTCTTTGTGATGATTTTACCTATACCACTTGTCGCACCTATCACTAATATAGTCTTATACATTGAATTTTGATTCATATGATAATCTTCTTTAGTAAACAATATAAGAGGTTCTATTTTCCTCTATAAATATAGTATTAATCATAATAAGATTCATTAATCTATATTTAATACTAATATTTTCTATCTTCTTTGTTAATCGGGTAATCATTTGCGCTCATATCTCTTCTAGTCATGAGGCCATTTTTATTAAATTCCCAATGTTCATTGCCATGTGTACGCATCCATTGATTTGATTCTGCATCTCGCCATTCGTATTCAAAACGAACAGAAATAAGATTATCTGTGTAACACCATAATTCTTTCATTAATTTATAATCAAGTTCTTTATTCCATTTTTTATATAAAAAAGATTTGATTGCTTCGCGTCCTTCAAAAAACTCAGTACGATTTCTCCATTTTGAGTCTTCCGTATAAGCAAGACAAACTTTTTCTGGATTTCTTGTATTCCATGCATCTTGAGCTATCTTTACTTTTTCCAACGCTGTCTGCTTATTGAAAGGCGGTATTGGTTTTTTAATTTCTTGTTCCATGTAAGCACACTCCCTTATAATGTCTATTTACAATAATCGTAACATAATCCTAAGTGCTGTCATTGTATTTACTTTGTTAATCAAAGTGAAAGTGCTAGTTGAATTTGATTATTTATTGATAATAGATGTATGTTTTATTCTATGTTAAACAGGCAAAGTATACGGTGTAGTAAGCTTTTAAGTCTTATGAAAAGAATATAAAAAAGAGTCCTTTATTATTGATTAATTTAATAAGAAGTATTATAATATAGTTAAGGTCAAAGAAAGTCAAAGTCAAACTTTGGGACGCTTGATCAAATACTAAATGGTGAGGTGAATCATTTTGGATATTAATCAAATGACCTATGCTGTTCAAGGCGCTTTACAAAAAGCTGTTGAATTAGCAAAATCAAATGAAAACCAAAATATAGAAATTGAAGCTGTGTTAAAAGCAGCGCTTGAAGAAAACGAAAGTTTATTTAAAAGTGTGCTAGAGAGAGCTCACATTGATACTGAACATTTAAATCATGCATATACGAACAAATTGAAAAACTATCCAACCGTACAAGGAGATAACGTTCAATACGGACAATATATTAGTCAAAAAGCAAATGAATTATTCAATAGTGCAGAATCATATATGAAATCATATGAAGATGAATACATTTCAATGGAACATATCATATTAGCTGCAATGGACATTGATGATACGACAAAACAATATGTAGATAATAAAAAAGAAGTTATCGTAGAAATTATTAAAAAAATAAGAGGGGGAAATCATGTGACAACACAAAATCCAGAAGCAAATTATGAAGCTTTAGAAAAATATGGTAGAGACTTAGTAGAAGAAGTACGTCAAGGTAATATGGATCCAGTGATTGGTCGTGACGAAGAAATAAGAAATACCGTAAGAATTTTAAGTAGAAAAACAAAAAACAATCCCGTGTTAATCGGTGAACCAGGTGTCGGTAAAACAGCTATTGTTGAAGGCTTAGCGCAGAGAATTGTTAGAAAAGACGTACCTGAGTCGTTATTAGATAAGACGATTTTTGAATTAGACTTAAGTGCACTTGTTGCAGGTGCAAAATATCGCGGGGAATTTGAAGAGCGATTAAAAGCAGTCTTGAAAGAAGTGAAAGATTCAGACGGTAGAATCATACTATTCATAGATGAAATTCACATGCTTGTTGGCGCTGGTAAAACAGAAGGTGCAATGGATGCCGGAAATATGTTGAAACCAATGCTTGCTAGAGGTGAATTGCACTGTATTGGAGCTACAACATTAAATGAATATAGAGAATATATTGAAAAAGATTCAGCTTTAGAACGTCGTTTCCAAAAGGTAAGTGTATCGGAACCAGATGTAGAAGACACAATTTCAATTTTACGTGGTTTGAAAGAACGTTATGAAGTTTATCATGGTGTACGTATACAAGATAAAGCATTAGTAGCTGCTGCAGAGCTTTCAGATCGTTATATCACAGATCGCTTTTTACCAGATAAAGCAATCGACTTAGTAGACCAAGCATGTGCGACAATTAGAACAGAAATGGGTTCTAATCCAACGGAATTAGACCAAGTTAATCGTCGTGTAATGCAATTAGAAATCGAAGAAAGCGCATTAAAAAATGAATCAGATAATGCAAGTAAACAGCGTTTGCAAGAGTTACAACAAGAATTATCTAATGAAAAAGAAAAACAAAATGCAATTCAATCTCGTGTAGAGGAAGAGAAAGAAAAAATTGCTAAATTACAAGAAAAACGTACGGAATTAGATGAAAACAGAAAAGCATTAGAAGATGCTGAAAATAATTACAACTTAGAAAGAGCAGCTGAACTACAACATGGTACAATTCCAGAATTAGAAAAAGAATTACGCGAGTTAGAAGATGCATTCCAAAATGAACAAAATGGAGATAATGAACGTATTATTCGTGAAATAGTTTCTGATGAAGAAATTGGAGTTATTGTTAGTTCGTGGACAGGTATTCCAGTTTCAAAACTTGTAGAAACTGAAAGAGAGAAACTGTTGAACCTTTCAGAGATACTACATGAACGTGTTGTAGGACAAGATAAAGCAGTAGATTTAGTTTCTGATGCGGTTGTTAGAGCGCGCGCAGGTATCAAAGATCCTAACAGACCTATTGGTAGTTTCTTATTCTTAGGTCCTACAGGTGTCGGTAAAACAGAATTAGCTAAATCATTAGCATCAACGTTATTTGATTCTGAGAAACATATGATTCGCATTGATATGAGTGAGTATATGGAAAAACATTCTGTCTCTCGTTTGATTGGTGCACCTCCAGGTTATGTAGGCCATGACGAAGGTGGACAATTAACTGAATCAGTTCGCCGTAATCCATATTCTGTAATTCTATTAGATGAAATTGAAAAAGCACACAGTGATGTATTTAACGTATTGTTACAAATACTCGAAGAAGGTCGCTTGACGGATTCTAAAGGACGTGAAGTAGACTTTAAAAATACAATTATCATTATGACTAGCAACATAGGTTCGCAAATTTTATTAGAAAATGTTAAAGATTCAGGTGTGATAACTGAAACAACAGAAAAAGCTGTGATGAACAGTTTAAACCAATATTTTAAACCTGAAATTATTAACCGTATGGATGACATTGTTTTATTCAAACCGTTATCTATTAATGATATGAGTTTAATTGTTGATAAATTATTAACAGAGTTAAATATTAGATTAATGGGACAACGTATTTCAATCAATGTATCAGATGAAGCGAAAGCTTGGTTAGGGGAAGAAGCTTATGAACCACAGTTCGGTGCAAGACCATTGAAACGTTTCATTCAAAGACAAATTGAAACACCATTAGCACGCAAAATGATAAGAGAAAACTTACCTGAAGGTACAACGATCGATATTGCATTGACTGATGATGGTTTAACATTTTCTGAAAATAAACCTGAAATAGTTTAATAAATACTATTAATATAGAAAGCAATTTCACTAATTAAACTAATTTAGTTGGGGACGCGTTATAGAAAGCAAAGTAATCATTTGTTTTCTGACTCGTCCCTTTTATTATAAAAAAACAAGTCCAAGACATTTATATGCCTTGGACTTGTTTAATGATATAGTTATCTTTGACGGGGTGAGACAATGGAATGATCCGATTGCTATCTTACACCGTATTTAGTGTTGTTCTTTGGTATCATGCTTTTTAGGTTTAATCACCATATCTAATAAAACGATAATAATTGTAAAAGCAATTGCTCCAAAAATCGGTGTTACATAGTTAAGTGCACCGCCACCATTCAAACTATTAAGTACGAAATTAATCATTTGTAATAAGATAATAGACCAAAATAAAACTGCGAGGTATTTCATTATGTAATGCCTCCAATATAATATATATATCTTCATTATAAATAATTAAGTGTAGTTTGTATAGAGAGAAGTAATATTTAAAATTTCGATGTGTTGTTCTTGTATTTGAAATGTGTATTATGTTAAATTAATACCTGGTATTAAAAGTTTAATTCAAAGGAAAATTAAAATTAAGATTAAGAAGGTGTACAACCATGGATGTGGGTATTAAAGGTTTTGGTGCATACGCACCTGAAAAAGTTGTTGAAAATACCTATTTTGAATCATTTTTAGAAACTTCAGATGAGTGGATTTCACAAATGACTGGTATTAAAGAGCGTAGATGGGCAGATGAAAACGAAGAAACTTCTGACATGGCTTATCAAGCGAGCTTAAAAGCAATCGAAGATGCAGGGATTGAAGCTTCAGAAATTGACATGATTATTGTAGCGACATCGACAGGTGATTTTCCTTTCCCAACAGTCGCTAATATTTTACAAGAAAAATTAGGCGTTGGGAAAGTTGCTTCCATGGATCAACTTGCAGCATGTAGTGGTTTTATGTATGCAATGATTAATGCAAAACAATTTGTACAATCTGGTGATTATAAAAATATATTAGTTGTCGGCGTAGATAAATTGTCTAAAATTACTGACTTTACAGATCGTTCAACAGCTATTTTATTTGGAGACGGTGCTGGGGCAGTAGTTATTAGTGAGGTATCAGAAGGACGTGGAATTTTAAGCTATGAACTAGGTTCAGACGGCTCAGGAGCAAAACATTTATTTTTAAACCCAGAAAATGGCAAAATATTTATGAACGGTCGTGAAGTATTTAAATTTGCTGTAAGAATCATGGGTGAAGCGTCAACAAACGCAGTGGCTAAAGCAAATTTAACTCCGGATGACGTTGATATGTTTGTACCACATCAAGCAAACATTAGAATCATGGAATCTGCTAGAGAACGTTTGGGTATACCAAAAGAAAAAATGAGTGTTTCTGTAGATAGATTCGGAAACACGTCAGCAGCATCTATTCCATTAAGTATCGGCCAAGAATTAGAAAAAGGCAAAATTAAAGATGACGATGTCCTTGTATTAGTTGGTTTTGGTGGCGGCTTAACATGGGGCGCTGTCACACTAAGATGGGGAAAATAGGAGGATAAATTATGAGCAAAGAACAGCGTGTTGTAATAACAGGAATTGGCGCATTATCACCTCTAGGCAACGATGCTAAATCATCGTGGGATAACGCGTTGAAAGGTGTTAATGGTATTGAGAATATTACAAGACTAGACACAACAGATTACAGTGTTCATTTAGCTGGAGAACTGAAAGATTTTAATATAGAAGACCATATTCCGAAAAAAGAAGCACGTAGAATGGATCGTTTTACTCAATATGCGGTAGTAGCTGCTAGAGAAGCGGTTCAAGATGCTAAACTTGAAATTAACGAGAACACTGCTAACAGAATTGGAGTATGGATTGGTTCAGGAATTGGCGGTATGGAAACATTTGAAATTTCTCATAGCCAATTAATTAACCGTGGCCCAAGAAAAGTGAGTCCGTTTTTTGTACCAATGCTTATACCTGATATGGCAACTGGGCAAGTGTCAATTGATATTGGGGCCAAAGGTCCAAATGGTTCAACAGTAACAGCTTGTGCAACTGGTACAAACTCAATCGGAGAAGCGTTTAAGATTATTCAACGTGGCGATGCAGATGCAATGGTTACAGGTGGGGCGGAAGCGCCAATCACACATATGGCAATTGCAGGATTTAGCGCTAGTCGCGCATTATCTACAAACGATGATAAAGAAACAGCATGTCGTCCTTTCCAAGAAGGTCGTGATGGATTCATCATGGGTGAAGGCGCTGGTATTGTAGTATTAGAGTCTTTAGAATCAGCGCAAGCACGCGGTGCTCAAATTTACGCAGAAGTTGTAGGCTATGGCTCAACGGGTGATGCATATCATATTACTGCTCCAGCACCACAAGGCGAAGGCGGTTCTCGTGCTATGCAAGCTGCTATGGATGATGCTGGTATTGAAGCTAAAGATGTTCAATATCTTAATGCGCATGGAACAAGTACGCCAGTAGGTGACTTAACTGAAATCCAAGCTATAAAAAATACTTTTGGTGAAGCTGCTTCCACATTAAAAGTAAGCTCTACTAAATCAATGACAGGTCATTTACTTGGTGCAACAGGTGGTATTGAGGCAATCTTTTCTGCGCTTTCAATTAGAGATAGCCGTATTGCACCAACAATTAATGCGAACACACCAGATCCAGAATGTGATTTAGATATCGTGCCTAACCAAGCAGAAGATTTAGATATTACTTATGCAATGAGTAACAGTTTAGGTTTCGGTGGACATAATGCAGTCATTGTATTGAAGAAATTTAGTGACTAAAATTGTATAGTATTTTCATACTGTTATATTATATATATTAAAATAAACCAAACGCTATATTTTTAGTGTTTGGTTTATTTTGCGTTCGGATAAATTTAAAGAGCTATACTTTGAAAATTTATTAAAATACTTTAACCTCAATTTGATTTTTTATTCAAAATAGGTAGACCAATACTTAAAAACACTCTTATTAGTGTGAATTCTATTTATTTAAGTTAATAAAATCTTATGAAGTATTTAAATAGTTAAAACATATTTTTAGTGGCAATATTAGCAATTAAAAGTATAATTTATTTAATAATCATCTGTTCACAATATACATTTAATGTATAATAGTAAACATTGATAAAATGAATAAAGGAGGGACATAAGATGAAAAGGTTTTTAACTCTATCCACCACATTAAAAACACGACTTATAGCAGATTTTATATTAATTATTGCAAGTCAAGCGATTTTACCTTTTTTGGCATTATATTTAACTAGTAAAGTGAACGCAGTGTTTGCGGGTATTTTCTTAATTACAAATCTTATTGTAAGTTTCATTGTGTCCTTCATAGGTGGATATATAGGAGATAATTATAATAGGAAGAAAGTGGTAAATTACATTCATTTTCTTTATGCAATTTGTCTCATTATTTTAAGTATAACCGTTACTATGGACGGCATAGGATTAGTTGTTTTTTGTGTGACAGTTTTTATTTTTGAAATTATGTTTGCTGCAAGTGAACCTATTTTTGAGGCAGCGATTATGGATGCAATTTATGAAGAAGTTCGCGAATACGTGTATCAACTAAATTATTGGATGTTTAATATTAGTACAGCAATTGGTATGGTGCTAGGTGCTTTACTCTATTTAGGTCATAAACGATTATTATTTATGATATTTTTCTTAGCAATGCTCATAAGCTGGTACCTTTTTGAGAAATACTATGATGTAGAGCAAATTTATAATAAAAAAGAAGAATTAACATCAAAATTCAAACATTTTATTAATAGTTACCATACTGTTATTAAAGATAAGTACTTTATGATGCTAAATTTAGGCTTTATGTTAGTAATTATGGCAGAGTTAAGTTTAAATTCTTATATTGTGGTTAGATTGAAGTCTGATTTTGAACCTTTAAGCTTTTTTGGTTTTTACATAGATGGAGTAAGAATGTTTACTGTTATTATGATAATCAATACACTTGTTGTAGCTACATTAACTTTTACAGTAAATAGAGTTGTGGAATCAACATCCAAAAGCATTGCATTTATTTTAGGTATTATATTATACACCGTTGGTTATAGTGTGCTGACATCTGCGAGTTCATTTTGGATTTTATGCTTATTCTCAATGATTGCTACATTAGGGGAATTGATATATTCACCTATACAAAACGCACAAAGATTTTTAATGATACCAGATGATAAACGAAGTACATATAATACATTTGGTATGGTTTCGTTTTATGGTGGTAACTTATTAGCACGTTCTGGATTAATTATAGGGGCTTTTGTTTTACCATGGATGATGTCGGTATACGTTGCAATCGTTGTTTTAATAGGGTTTGTATTGTTATATTATGCTTTGTTTTGTAACCCGAATATTGAAACGAAATAATAAAAAAGAGAGCAAGCAATCATTGTTGGCTATAATGATTTAGTAGAATTAATCTGTTTTTAGTGAAGATATAATCATTTTCTGTTCATATAATGCATGAGTCCGAGACAACTAGTTATGTCTCGGACTCATTTTTTGTTTGAATGTTTGGTAGCATTACAAAAAATATATAACGTATCACTATTTTAATTAAATTAACCAATTAGGGTGGGCTTTAAATTGAAAATGATATGACGATTGAGAGTATTAAATAAAATAAATTAAAACTAAATGCAATTTTCACCCATGGAGAGACAAAATAGTCATCTTTTTTGACTTGCTTAGGTTTAAAAAATTCATCATTTTCCATGGTATATTTGTGCTTTTTACTTGAAAGTTGATATTTTAGTCTTCTAAAACCATAACTTGTAGGATCAAAAATACCTTCTTGTACGATAATAATAATAAAAAAGAATATGGTTAATGAAATCGAAATATAGAAGAAAATATTAATGAAATATATTAAGGTATGTGAAACGAAAAACCAAAATAGCAAAGAAAGGATGGGTGTTAAAAGCGCCCAACCAAATATAGAAGTTAAATTTTTCATTATTTTGTCTCCTTTAATTAATAAATTTATTGTAACTTAAAATTACTTGGAAATGAATAATAATTGATGGAATTTCTTTTGCAACAGTACTTATAAGATTTATAAATTTATTTAAAAAATGATTACTTTAATAATGTAAAGTAAAACAATGTTGATTAAAATATGAACTAAAAGTATAATGTTATTAAATATTTCTGAATATTTTGAAGGGAATGTTTATTCTGAAATTAAAGGGGGATAAAATATGCTTAAGTATATTATGAAGCGTTTAGGGTATATGATTTTGTCATTATTCATAATCATAACGATCACGTTTTTCTTAATGAAGTTAATGCCAGGTTCGCCATTTAATGATGAAAAATTAAATGAAGAGCAGAAACAAATTTTAAATGAAAAATATGGTCTGAATGATCCGGTACCTGTACAGTATGCGAGTTATTTAAAGAATGTAGTTACGGGGGACTTTGGTAACTCATTCCAATATGACAATCAACCTGTTTGGGATTTAATAAAACCGAGGTTATTACCGTCGTTTGAGATGGGGATGACAGCGATGGTTATCGGCGTAATACTAGGTTTGATTTTGGGGGTCATAGCGGCAGTACGGCAAAACACCTGGGTGGATTATTCTGCAACGGTAATTTCAGTTATTGCGGTTTCAGTACCATCATTTGTATTAGCAGTATTATTGCAATATGTCTTTTCGGTAAGATTACAATGGTTTCCTGTTGCGGGTTGGGAAGGGCTATCAACAGCAGTGCTACCTTCACTAGCTTTATCTGCAGCAGTACTAGCAACCGTGGCTAGATACATAAGAGCGGAAATGATTGAAGTATTAAGTTCAGATTATATCTTGTTAGCACGAGCCAAAGGTAATTCAACAATGAGAGTATTATTTGGTCATGCATTAAGGAATGCATTAATTCCAGTTATAACAATTATTGTGCCGATGTTAGCGAGTATCCTGACAGGTACACTAACAATTGAAAATATCTTTGGCGTGCCTGGTTTGGGGGATCAATTCGTTAGATCAATAACAACAAATGACTTCCCAGTTATCATGGCAACGACGATTTTATTCAGTACACTATTTATTGTTTCCATTTTCCTTGTAGACATATTATATGGTGTTATTGATCCACGTATTCGTGTACAAGGGGGTAAAAAATAATGGCTGATAAAAGAGATGAAAACTTAAAAGATGATCATTCAAATGCAGTGATGACTACTACCTCTGAAGCTATTCCAGCATCTGATTTTATTAGAAGTAACAATGATATTGAAAAAGAACCTGAAATGCAAAGAGAGAGCAAAAACTTTTGGCAAGATGCATGGACACAATTGAAACGTAATAAGCTCGCAGTAGTAGGAATGGTTGGTTTAATTATTATTGTACTATTAGCGTTGATAGGGCCACTGTTAAGTTCACATGACTATGCTGAACAAGATGTTGAGCGTCGTAACCTTCCGGCTAAGATACCAGTGTTAGACCAAATTTCATTCTTACCATTTGATGGTGAGGGTGCACAAGGCGTTGATGCTTATAAAGAAGCTGGGGTTAAAGAAAACTTCTGGTTCGGAACAGACCAATTAGGTAGAGATTTATGGTCAAGAACATGGCAAGGTGCACAAGTATCATTATTTATTGGTGTTGTCGCTGCCTTACTAGATATATTTATAGGGGTCATATACGGAGCAATATCAGGATTTTTTGGCGGTCGATTAGATAATGTCATGCAACGTATCATAGAAATTGTTGCTTCTATTCCGACACTTATTGTTGTGATTTTATTTGTACTGATCTTTGAACCCTCTATATGGACGATTATTTTAGCAATGGCTATCACAGGATGGATTGGCATGAGTCGTGTAGTTCGTGGAGAATTTTTAAAGTTGAAAAACCAAGAGTTTGTTTTGGCCTCAAAAACATTGGGTGCATCAAAATTCAAACTGATTTTCAAACATATTTTACCTAACACGTTAGGTGTTATTGTAGTAACTTCAATGTTTACAGTACCTAACGCAATATTTTTTGAAGCATTCTTAAGCTTTATTGGTATTGGGGTGCCTGCGCCAAGAACATCATTGGGTTCTTTGGTAAATGAAGGAAGAGCTATGTTGCTCATTCATCCACATGAACTATTTATACCAGCGTTAGTATTAAGTTTACTAATCTTATTCTTCTATCTATTTAGTGATGGATTACGTGATGCATTTGATCCGAAAATGCGTAGATAATAAAAGGAGGCAACAGATATGTCAGAAAGAATATTAGAAGTTAGTGATTTGCATGTTTCCTTTGATA
This sequence comes from Staphylococcus pseudoxylosus, assembly GCF_003697915.1. Lineage (GTDB taxonomy): Bacteria > Bacillota > Bacilli > Staphylococcales > Staphylococcaceae > Staphylococcus > Staphylococcus pseudoxylosus. Next base: position 102,435 of record NZ_RCVN01000004.1, on the reverse strand, counting down.
TCGACGCAGGGGAAGTGCAAGCGGTAAGAGGCGTTGATTTTGTTATCGATAAAGGGGAGACTTTAGCAATTGTCGGTGAATCTGGTTCAGGTAAATCAGTGACAACAAAAGCTATTACGAAATTATTTCAAGGTGACGCCGGAAGAATTAAAAAAGGACAAATTAACTTCTTAGGTGAAGATTTAGCGAAAAAATCAGAGCAAGAATTAATTAAATTGCGTGGTAAAGACATTTCTATGATTTTCCAAGACCCGATGACTTCATTAAACCCAACAATGAAAATCGGAAAACAGGTTATGGAACCACTCATTAAACACAAAAATTATAATAAAGCAGACGCAAAAAAAAGAGCAGTTGAAATTCTGAACCTAGTTGGTTTACCAAATGCTGAAAAACGATTTAATGCGTATCCTCATCAATTTTCAGGTGGACAAAGACAAAGAATCGTTATAGCAACGGCACTCGCATGTGAACCGAAAGTACTTATCGCTGATGAGCCTACAACGGCACTTGATGTGACAATGCAAGCACAAATATTAGAGCTGATGAAGGAGCTTCAACATAAAATCAGTACCTCTATTATATTTATTACACATGACTTAGGCGTTGTAGCAAATATAGCGGATAGAGTTGCTGTAATGTATGGTGGTCAAATGGTAGAAACAGGTGATGTAGATGAAATTTTCTATGATCCTAAACATCCATATACTTGGGGATTACTTTCTTCTATGCCAGACTTAACAACTGGTACTGATACAGAGCTGCTAGCGATTCCTGGTACACCGCCAGATTTGTTACATCCTCCAAAAGGGGATGCGTTTGCGGATCGTAGTCAATTTGCTTTAGATATTGATTTCAAGACACCACCACCATGGTATCAAGTATCGCCAACACATTTTGTGAAATCATGGTTGCTAGACGATCGTGCGCCTCACGTAGAACCACCCGAAATGGTCAAAAAACGTTTGCGTAAAATGACAAATAACTTTGATAAACCACAACAGGTAGAAAGGGTGTCTTTCAATGGAGAATAGTAGTGAGTTATTATTGCAAGTAAAAAATTTAAAACAATATTTTAACGAAGGTAAACGTAATGAAGTTAGAGCTATTGAAAACATTTCTTTTGATGTTTATAAAGGCGAAACATTTGGACTTGTTGGTGAATCAGGATGTGGCAAGTCAACCACAGGCAAAGCGATTATTAAATTAAATGAAATAACGGATGGCGAGATTTTATATGAAGGCGTGGATATTCAAAAAATTAAAAATCGTAAAGATTCTTTGAAATTCAATAAAAAAATTCAGATGATTTTCCAAGATCCTTATGCTTCATTAAACTCAAGGCTGAAGGTAATGGATATTGTAGCTGAAGGGATTGATATACACAAACTTTCAACAGGGGTAAAAGACCGAAAAAGACGTGTCTACGATTTGTTAGAAACTGTTGGTTTAAGTAAAGAGCATGCTAATCGTTATCCTCATGAATTCTCAGGTGGTCAACGTCAACGTATTGGTATTGCAAGAGCATTAGCAGTTGAGCCTGAGTTTATTATTGCTGATGAACCTATTTCGGCGTTAGACGTCTCTATACAAGCACAAGTCGTAAATCTGTTATTAAAATTACAGAGAGAACGTGGCATAACATTTTTATTTATTGCTCATGACCTATCAATGGTTAAATACATTTCAGACAGAATTGCGGTTATGCATTTTGGTAAAATTGTAGAAATAGGCAGTGCAGATGAAATTTACAATCACCCAATGCATCCCTATACGAAGTCATTACTTTCTGCTGTACCACAGCCTGACCCTGAAAGTGAAAGAGTTAGAAAAAGAACGCATTTTAAAGAGGATGACACTAAGAATAATCAACGCGTATTACATGAAATTAGAGCAAATCATTATGTATTTACTACAGATGAAGAAGCTGAAGCATTAAAATCTCAAACACAAGAGGCTTCTGTTTAATAGGGGAAGGGGGGAAAATGATGAAAAAATTCAAGTTTTTAATTATTTTAGTAGCACTATCGGTTGTATTAGCAGGGTGTGGCAATGCTGAAGGAATTTATTCTGATAAAGGGGATGTATTTAGAAAAGTGATAACACAAGATATTTCTTCATTAGATACGGCCTTAGCCACTGATACAGTTTCATTTGATATATATAATCAGGTATATGAAGGGTTATATACCTTAGATAAAAATGATAAAGCGAAACCAGGCGTGGCCAAAGCTATGCCAAAAGAAAGTAATGGTGGTAAAACTTTGACGATTGATTTGCGTAAAGATGCAAAATGGTCTAATGGTGACCCTGTTACAGCGCACGATTTTGAATTTGCATGGAAACGTGTCGTTAATCCAGATACAGCCTCTGAATATGCTTATATTATGTATGATTTAAAGAATGCTGAAGCAATCAATATGGGCAAAAAAGACGTAGATGAGCTAGGTGTTAAAGCTGTTGACGATCACACATTAAAAGTGGAATTAACCAAACCAATACCATATATGAATGAGATGTTGGCCTTTGCAACATTTATGCCTCAAAATGAAAAAGCTGTGAAGAAAGCTGGACAACAATATGGTACTACAGCTGATAAAACGGTATATAATGGGCCATTTAAAGTAAAAAACTGGAAAGTTGAAGATAAAATACAGCTTGTGAAAAATGATGATTATTGGGACAAAAAAGCAGTCAATTTAGACCGAGTAAATTATAAAGTGTTGAAAGATCAGCAAGCAGGCGCGTCACTTTATGACACAGGTTCTGTAGACGATACACTGATAACTGCCGACCAAGTTGATAAATATGCAGATAATCCAGGCTTAAAGAAACGTTTATTAGCAAGTACATTTTATATTAAGTTAAATCGAGACAATGTACCAGAATTTAAAAACAAAGACTTAAGGCTAGCAATTTCTCAAGCTATTAATAAAGAAGGCTATGTAAATGCAGTTAAAAATAATGGTTCTGAAGCTACAGATGGCTTTACATCTAAACTAACTGCTAAATCACCAGATGGTAAGGATTTTACTGAATCAATCAATTCGCCATTAACATATAATCCTAAAGCAGCAAAACAACATTTAGAAAAAGCTAAAAAAGATTTAGGTATCAAAGAGTTAACATTTACAATGAATACGGAAGATACCCCTGATGCAAAAATTTCAGCAGAGTATATCAAAGCACAAGTTGAAAGTAATTTACCAGGAGTTACAATGAATATTAAACAATTACCGTTTAAACAAAGAGTGAATCAGGAACATTCTGAAACATTTGAAGCATCATTATCTGGTTGGGGACCAGATTATCCAGATCCATTAACGTTCTTGAATATTATGACGACAGGTAATCCTTCTAATAATACAGGATGGGGTAATAAAGAATTCGATAAATTAGTTAAAGATGCTAATGGCAAATTATTGAAGAAACCTGAAGAACGAAATGCAGCAATGAAGGAAGCGGAGGAATTATTATTAGCAGAAGCACCAGTTGCGCCAGTTTACCAAAAAGGGGAAGCGCATTTAACTAACCCTCAAGTTAAAGGTTTAGTCTACCATCAAATTGGTGGAGACACGACACTAAAACATGTGAAAATTGATAAGCGTATCGATCCTAAAACGGGTAAAAAGAAAGAAAAATAAGCATTAAAAAGGAGAATCCGAAGTACTGGATTCTCCTTTTTAATGTTCTGAAAATTTTAAGCTTAGTAACTTATCTTTTACGACCTAAGCCCATTGCTTTTTCCATTTTTTTCAATGTTTTCAATGACACTTTTTGTGCTTTATCTCTACCGTTATCTAAAATTGTATCAAGCTCATCAGAATTGAAATAATAATCATATTTTTCTTGGAAATGAGTTAAGAATGATTTCACAACTTCTGCTAAATCTGCTTTAAACACACCATAGTTTGAGTCTTTATATTTTTCTTGAAGTGAGTCAATAGATTCATTAGTCAAGCTTGAGTAAATTGATAATAAATTAGAGATTCCTGGTTTATTATCACGATCAAATTTAATGATACCGTCAGAATCGGTTACAGCACTTTTGATTTTTTTAGCGGCAACATTTGGCTGATCAAGTAGTGAGATGAAGTTTTTTTGGTTATCGTCACTTTTGCTCATTTTTTTAGTTGGCTCTTGAAGGCTCATCACGCGGCCTCCAACTTTTGGCATACGGATTTCTGGCTTAATTAAAACATCATTATAACGGGAGTTAAATCTGTCTACAAGATTACGTGTTAACTCCATATGTTGTTTTTGATCATCACCAACTGGTACGATATTAGTATTATAAATAACGATATCAGCAGCCATCAATGGTGGGTAAGTTAACAATCCTGCTGGTACACCTTCAGTTTGTTTACCTGCTTTATCTTTAAATTGCGTCATACGTTCTAATTCACCAATTGAAGAAATCGTAGTGAGCATCCAACTTGCTTGAACATGCGCAGGAACTTCAGATTGAATAAATAGTGTTGATTTCTCTGGGTCTATACCAGAAGCTAAATAGATTGCAGCAAGTTGTCTAATTTGTTTACGTAATTTTAATCGATCTTGGGGTACCGTGATTGCATGTTGGTCAACGATACAAAAGAAACAATCGTAATCATCTTGCACTTCACCAAATTGTTTCAATGCGCCAATGTAATTACCAATTGTTGGAATCCCACTAGGCTGGATACCTGAAAATAATGTTTCCATTTTATGATGCCTACTTTCTGAAATTTAATTTAATACACAATACGTTTATTATAACAGTATTTCAATCATTTGTAAGTTATGTTAAACTACATGTACATCAATATTTCTAGTTGAATTTATTGAGAAATACTTTTATTTTAAATTTTTTGAAAAAAATTAGAGAATTCTCATTTAATTTTAATGTTGAAAGGGTATACTTTCATTGTAAGGTTAAGGAAGGCGAAGAAAACTATAAAGTTTCCTAATCATATAAATATTGAAATCAAATGAATTTACATTCATGAAAAATAGGAGAGTGAGATGTATGGTAACATTATTTACTTCACCAAGTTGCACATCTTGCCGTAAAGCGAAAGCATGGTTACAAGAACATGACATTCCGTATACGGAGCGTAACATTTTTTCAGAACACTTAACAATTGACGAAATCAAACAAATTTTAAAAATGACTGAAGACGGTACTGATGAAATTATATCTACACGTTCTAAAACTTACCAAAAATTAAATGTAGATATTGATGCGCTACCACTTCAAGATTTATATTCAATTATTCAAGATAACCCTGGTTTATTACGTCGTCCAATTATTTTAGACGAAAAACGTCTACAAGTTGGTTATAACGAAGATGAAATCAGACGTTTCTTACCTAGAAAAGTTCGTACGTTCCAATTGCAAGAAGCGCAACGCATGGTTGACTAAGACAAATTATAAGTGAAATAAATAAATCATAAACCATAAAGTAATGAATTAAAAATTGCTTTATGGTTTTGTTATATTTAACATAACAAATACTCATGGGCTTAGGTCAAACGCAAAGGTTGTCTAAGTGGAAAAATCGATTTAATATAGAGTTAAGTTAATTTTGGTGCAGCACGCTTGAATAGTTCGTGCTGTTTTTTTGGCTAATATAAGGGTATATGTTAATATAAGATACTAATTGGAATTTAGTGAAATTTAATCAAACAAATCAATTGTAATTATTGCTATGTTCTAATACAATATGATTACTATTCATCGACTGTAAGGAGTGAGATGATATGAGAATAGAGCGCGTTGACGATACTACCGTTAAATTATTTATAACATATAGTGATATTGAAGCAAGAGGTTTTAAACGTGAAGATTTGTGGACTAATCGCAAACGTGGAGAAGAATTCTTTTGGAATATGATGGAAGAAATCAATGAAGAAGAAGATTTTGTTGTTGAAGGCCCGTTATGGATACAAGTACATGCTTTTGAAAAAGGTGTTGAGGTAACGATATCTAAATCTAAAAATGAAGATCTGATCAATATGTCAGATGAAGATAATGAACAACTTGATTATCAAGTGAACGATTTATTATCACAGACGTTTGATCAAGATGATAGTTTAGAAGATTTATTTGAGCAACGTCAACAACAGAAAGAAAATAACCATAGCCAAGAACGAAACGACCATAAACAGCAAAATACACGTACTGTTATTGTTAAATTTAGTGATTTAGAAGAAGTAATCGATTATGCACATCACAACGATCAAGTGACAGATGCATTCGAAGATTTATTATATAGTCTTAACAATATTTATTATTATGCTGTGCATTTTGACGAAAATGTAGATCAAGAAACAATTAATGATAGTTATAGTCAATTACTTGAGTTCGCATATCCTACTGATAAATCTGAAGTATATTTAAATGACTATGCAAAAATAATCATGAGCCACAATGTAGCGTCACAAGTGCGTCGTTATTTTCCAAACACTGCAGAATAATTAATGTGAATAAAATAAAATGACTAATATAACCCTTACTAAAATTGATTTACAATATATAGTAAGGGTTATGTTTTTAAGAAAAATTTAAAGTCGACAAAGTTTATACTTTGTCTGCTCAGACCATAGACAACCCTTAGGTGATAGTTCGCCTAAGGGTTATTTATATTGGCATAGTTATTTTTTTAATAACAGTGTCTTTCAAACCAAAGTTGACGCTATGATCAATGGAATTATGCGACATAATAAAAATTACTGTTTAATTTATAAATACTAAAAAATTTTAGTGTAATATAGGCAGTGATTTGGCCGACTCTTTTGGGAAGCGCATTAGCCGAAGACTACAGGCTAAGGCAATGCTCGAGAAAAGCGTGCACAAAAAATTGTTAACAAAGTGTTAGACTCTGTTGTTTTTTATATCAGGTAAGTGGAAAGTGTAATTTACTAAAGTAATTTATGTGAAATTACCGTGTATATTAAATGAGGTGATTAAAACATGTTTTACGCTAAAGACGGTAACGAAATATTGATGACTGCGCGCAACGCTAATAGAAACTGTGATTATAAATGTCCGCATTGTCATAATAAAGTTGTTCTAAAAAAAGGTCCAATGAAAATATCGCATTTTGCTCATGTTCACAGAAATTCAAACTTTTGTAACAAAGGCGAGACCTATGAACATTATATGTTTAAATATGAATTGGCACAGCAATTAGATAAATTAGATTATCATGTTGTAATTGAACCTTATATATCACAGTGCTACCAATATCCAGATTTAATCATTAATAATACAATTGCGATTGAAATACAATTTTCAAATATAACTATAGATAATATAAAAAAACGAAGCGATGGGTTAGCTCATACTGGTTTTGACGTTATTTGGATTATCGGTAAGTTGAAATATAATGAAAGAACAAAAATTTTAATTTTAAATAAGTCTGAACGCACTTATATTAATTTAAAAAGAAGACAACTCTTTTCATGGCATAGTGACACGTTTCTATTATATAGATATAAAATAATACAATTTATTGGGGGAAACCGTTACATAGCTATTAGGGAACAACTTTCATATAAACAATTTACATATTATTTTAATAAAAGTGACCCTGCCATATTACCAAGTCATTTTAAATTAACGAAGTCTTCAATTGAACAATATATCAAGTATTGCAGACGTCAAGGAACTGTTCATGAGCCTAGTTTGAGTGTTATTTATAATTTACAACTAAAGGAATCATGGGTATGTGAAAATTTAGGCATGGTGTATCCTGAACAACTATTTATACAATCTCATCCTATTTATTGGCAACTGCAATTGCTGAATATGTTAGTTAAAAATAATATTAATGAAAGTGTATTCTTAAATACTATTAAGTATAATCATTTTTATAATTATGATGTTAATAGCCAAGTAATAGTTCAAGCAATTATCCATAAGTTTCAAAAAATATACCGAAATATTGGGTATAATAACGTGCAAAATTGAGTCTTACATGAGAAAATTATAGTATTGAATTTAATAGGAGGTTTACTAAAATTATGACTCAACAATTAACAAGAGAAGAACAAGAACGTAAATATCCTGAATATACATGGGATTTAACTACCATATTCGAAGCGGATGAAGCTTTTGAAGAAGCTTTTAAAGAAGCAGAACAAAATTTAGGAAAAGAACAACAATTTAAAGGTCATTTAGCTGATAGTGCTGAGACTTTATATCAAGCATTAGCTTTAGAGGATGAATTAGGTTCTAAATTAGAAAAAGTTTATGTATACGCACATTTAAAACAAGATCAAGACACAGCGAATGATAAATACACAGGTTATGAAGCGCGTGCGCATCAATTAATAATTAAGTTTAGTTCAGGGTGGAGTTTCTTAGTACCTGAAATATTGCAAATTGATGAAGACAAGATTCAATCATTTATTGATGAAAATGATAATTTAAAACAATATGAATTTGATTTGAAATTAATCAATGAAAAACGTCCGCATGTGTTGAGTGCAGATAAAGAAAAGCTACTTACAGAGGCACAAGATGCTTTGTCAACAGCTGATAATGTATATGGTATGTTCAGCAATGCTGATTTAGAGTTTGAAGATGCCATCGATAAGGATGGTAATCGTCATTCACTTACACAAGGCACATTCATAAAGTGTTTAGAATCTGATGATCGTATATTAAGAAAATCTGCATTTGAAAATTTATATAAAGCTTATGGTGCCTATAATAATACTTTAAGTGCTACATTAGCAGGAGAAGTTAAAAAGAATGTGTTTAATGCACGTACACATAACTATGAATCTGCAAGAGCAGCAGCTTTAAGTAATAATCATATCCCAGAAGCAGTCTATGACAATTTAGTAAAAACAGTCCATAAATATTTACCATTATTGCACCGTTATACAGAATTACGTAAAGCATTGTTAGGTCTTGAAGATATGAAAATGTACGATTTATATACACCTTTAGTTAAAGATGTGAAGTTTGAAATGCCATACGAGGAAGCAAAAGATTGGATGGTTAAAGCTTTACAACCAATGGGTGAAGAATACATGGAAGTAGTGAATGAAGGATTAAATAATCGTTGGGTAGACGTATATGAAAATAAAGGTAAACGTTCAGGCGGTTATTCTTCCGGTGCACATCTAACAAATCCATTTATTTTATTAAATTGGTCAAATACCGTGTCTGATTTATACACGTTGGTACATGAATTTGGTCATTCAGCGCATAGTTATTTCAGTCGTAAAAATCAACCTTCAAATTCAAGTGATTATACAATATTTGTCGCAGAAGTTGCATCTACATGTAATGAAGCATTACTAAGTGATTATATGGATAAACATTTAGATGATGAACGAAGATTGTTGTTATTAAACCAAGAACTTGAGCGTTTCCGTGCCACATTATTTAGACAAACGATGTTTGCTGAATTTGAACACAAAATTCATCAGATAGAAGAAGCGGGAGAGCCATTAACAGCAAATCGTATGAACGAAGAATATGCTGAATTAAACCGTGTTTATTTTGGTGACTCAGTTGAAACAGATGAAGATATCAGTAAAGAATGGTCAAGAATTCCTCATTTTTATATGAACTATTATGTGTATCAATATGCAACAGGATATAGCGCTGCACAAAGTTTAAGTCATCAGATATTAACTGAAGGACAACCGGCAGTATATAGATACATTAATGAATTCTTGAAAAAAGGTAGTTCAAATTACCCAATTGAAATCTTGAAAAATGCTGGGGTAGATATGACAACACCTGAACCAATTGAACAAGCTTGCCAAGTATTCGAACAAAAATTAGATGCTTTTGAAAAGTTAATGAAAGCTTAGCATGAATGTATTCGTTTACAATATGACAAGTTTGTGACAAACTAAATTTATTTAATTTAAAAGGTTGAAAGGTGTATTTTACCGTGTTATATTATAAACATGAAATTAATCACATAACAAACATACCCCTTTGTTTGAAGTGAAAAATTTCTCCCATCCCCTTTGTTTAGCGCCGTGTAATCAGACACGGCGTTTTTTTATACCCTTTTTTAATGATTCTTCTAAAAATGAGTATAATTGAATAACTATTCAATTAACTTTAAGTGGAAAATATAAGAAAAACAAAAAACGATGATTTTTACTGAATTGCAGTAAAAATCATCGTTTTAATTTAAGGTAGTACATTTTATGTCACTATCTATTTAATAAAGGCTATTTAGTTATAAAGTTAAATCATAGGCGCATTAATTTTTAGCTTTCCAAAATTTGCCGTCAGGCGACTTAAGTTTTTCAATTTTTTGTTGGATTGCTAACTTTTTTAGCTCTTTATTCATTAGTTTTTCTGGCCACTCATATATTGTTAATAACTCTTCTTTAGTGACTAATTGTTGTTGTTGAATATATTCTTCAAGACTTGGTGGTAATTCTTTTTCAATTGTTGAACCAATGAGTTCGTTAATAATATAAGTATAAATATGGTAAGGATATAATCCTTCAACTTTTAATCCTTCTTCGTGCACATCCTCGCTAAAGAACACGAGGGAAGGAGCTTCTTCAATTTCCATTTCTCGTGCGATATGCAAATCTACTTGTAAACTATCTTTTAAACAGTTACTTTGCAAATCTTCTTTAAAAACTTCGTAGTCTAATCCTGCGTTACTGATACAATTATTAACCATCGATTCTGTAATAATATCTCGCTTGGGTATAATCTCATTTTGTACAAGATGTATAAAACGCTCTGCACGTATGCGTCCCTGAAGTTCAGCGGCTTTATATGCGAGTGCGATATTATCTAAATCAGATGTACTTTGCGCTTGGCATTTTGTCAAAACGCGTAATGAAGGATTCAATATATGTCTAATACTTATATATTGTTTATACTCAATGCGTAATTTAGAAAGGATTGCAGATAATTTAAAACATTCCTTGCTGAATGGATCAAAAAAGGAATAAATTTCTATCTTACTAACAGGTGAAAGATTTACATCTTCACGACTATTGGGTTGTATTAATCTTAATTCTTCAGTCATGTCTATTCCACCTACAATTAATTTTCGGAATTAACCATGTGATTCGCTGTTAAACGTAATCTCTCGTATAAATAATCACCGACACCTTCGGGAAAATCAGCATGCTGTATAGCTTTATACATATTTTCTAGCCAAGCATCGCGTTCATGATTTGTTATAATAAAATCTAAATGACGTCTTTTCAACATTGGATGACCATGTTCTTGTGTATAAAGATTCGGACCACCTAAGAATTGTGTTAAAAATTGTTTTTGTTTTCTGCTTGTTTCTGCAAAATCTCCAGGAAACAAGTGATTAATTCTACTATCTTGTTCTACTAAATAATAAAAGTAATCAATCATCTCATATAAGGCTTTTTGGCCAATGATTTCATATGGTGTTTGCGTCATAATATCACCGTATCCTGTTAATATAATACTAATATAACATGAATTTTTACATTTGGAAGTAATTCGACTTCTTACAATTGCATGTGATTAATTATGATATAAATTTGATTTACGATTAAAAAATCTTTGTACTTTATTAGCTGGAATTTCATGTTTCATATCAAATTTTTCAAGGATTGATTTAAATTGAATTAAACCTTCATCATAATCTTCTACTTCGTATTCTAATTCAAAATCTTCAAAATCTAAGTAAGTACTTTTATCAAGTACAAGTAAGTTTCCGTTTATTTCTTTTTCTAAGCGTTCAGTTTTAAGTGAACCAAGAATAATTAATTCAATTAAATCGATATCCATCTTTGTAAGCTGTTCTAAAATTTCAGAAGGCAACGATTGTTCTGGAATAGGCTTGTTTAATTCAGGAACGATATGTGTTTCAAAATTGTATTCAGTTAGGCCGACTTCAGCTGGTATTTTCAATGTCATTTCCAAGTAGTCATCTTTCACACGAATTCTCAAAGCTGACTTATGATCTTTTAGATCAAAGTCTGGCGTATCGATATAGAAATTTGTTTGTTTAAAAGGTTCAATTTCATTGAAATAGGTTTTATGAATAACATTGTATTGATTTTCTGTTAACAATTGTTTGAATTCAATCTCGTTATTAGTTGCCACTATAATCTCTCCTTCTGGTGCGTATATTCATTTATTTTAAAACACTTTTTATTTAATTTAAATTGAACTGCATTTATGATTACATAAATAGTTGAAATTGATGGATTGATGTTGGTATAACATTATGTTGTAACGTGTTATGTAGTATGAAATTATGTTAAAATAATGAAGAATAAGGAGGAACAAGCATGCGTATTTATGTGAATGAAATTAAAATTACAGAAGATAGCATTAATTGCTATACAGAACAATCCACAGAAGGTTTACAAGAAGCAGGACAAATGCTTGTTGATAGTGATAATTACAGCTTTGCATACATTTTAGACGACGGACAAAACTATTCTTACTTGATATTTGTTCAAGAAACGTGGTCTATGCTGCATGAAAACAAAGGCAAAAAAATTATCGTTAATGACGACTTAGAATTAAAACAATTCGAAAATGAGTTTAATTACATACTGGACAACATACAAGGTAATTCAAATTATGGTAAGGAGTTTGTTTCCGTTGTAGAGGATGTTTTCGAATTAGATTGAAGCGGAGTGAGGCACAATGAATCAATGGGATCAGTTTTTATCTCCATATAAACAAGCAGTAGACGAATTGAAAATTAAATTAAAAGGGCTTAGAAAACAATATGAAGTAGAAGATAATGCATCTCCTATAGAATTTGTAACAGGGCGAGTCAAACCCATGACAAGTATTATTGATAAGGCGAATAAACGTCAAATTTCTTTTGATCGCTTACATGAAGAAATGTATGACATTGCAGGTTTGCGTTTAATGTGTCAATTTGTTGATGATATTGATATTGTGGTTAATTTATTAAGACAGCGTCAAGATTTTAAAGTTGTGGAAGAACGGGATTACATTAGTAATACCAAACAAAGTGGTTATCGTTCATTTCATGTCATTATTGAATATCCTATTGAAACATTAAATGGAGAAAAGAAAATATTGGCAGAGATTCAAATTAGAACGTTAGCAATGAACTTTTGGGCAACGATAGAACATACTTTGAGATATAAATATGATGGAGATTATCCACCGGAGATTCAACATCGATTGGAAAGAGCTGCAGAAGCGGCATTTTTGCTAGATGAAGAGATGTCAGAAATTAAAGAAGAAATTCAAGAAGCTCAGAAATATTATTCTAAAAAGCGTGCGAAAAAGCATAATAATGACTAGGGGATGTTACGATGCGTTATACGATTTTATCTAAAGGTGATTCAAAATCGAATGCTTTAAAACATAAAATGATTAACCATATGAAAGATTTTCAGATGGTTGAAGACCCAGATAATCCAGAAATCGTCATTTCTGTTGGGGGAGATGGCACTCTGTTACAAGCGTTTCATCAGTATAGTCATATGCTATCTCGCTGTGCGTTTGTTGGGGTTCATACAGGGCATTTAGGTTTTTATGCTGATTGGGTGCCACATGAAGTTGAAAAACTCATCATTGAGATTAATAACTCTGAATTCCAAGTCATTGAATATCCTTTGTTAGAAATTATTGTGCGTTATAATGATAATGGATACGAGACGCGACATTTAGCATTAAATGAAGCTACTATGAAAACTGAAAATGGCTCTACTTTAGTTGTTGATGTGAATATTAGAGGTAACCAATTTGAACGCTTCAGAGGCGATGGTTTGTGTATTTCTACACCATCAGGTTCTACAGCATACAATAAGGCATTAGGTGGCGCATTGATACATCCCTCATTAGAAGCCATGCAAATTGCTGAAATTGCATCAATAAACAATCGGGTATTTAGAACTGTGGGTTCTCCTTTAGTATTACCCAAACACCATACGTGTTTAATAACACCAGTTAATCATGATACTATTTTAACAACGATTGACCATGTTAGTATAAAACATAAAAATGTTAATGCGATACAATATCGCGTAGCCAATGAAAAGATTAGATTCGCTAGATTTAGACCGTTTCCGTTTTGGAAAAGAGTACATGACTCCTTCATTTCAAGTGGAGATGATGAGTAATGAAATTTACTTATACAATACAGCGGCCAGAAATGGTGCGCACATTTTTACAACAACAAGCATTTTCTAAACGGACGATAAGCGCCATTAAGCATAATGGCGCTTTATTAGTTAATGGACAATCAGTTACAGTCAGAAAGCAATTAGCTATAAATGATAATTTAGAAGTTTTTTTAAGTGATGAAACGCCAAGCTCTAACTTAATACCATATAACGACGCGTTAAATATCTTATATGAAGATTCATATTTAATTATTGTGTCGAAATCTGCCCAACAAAATTGTGCACCTTCTAGAGATCATTTACATTTTAGTTTAGTGGAGCAAGTGTTGGGTTATTTTAATGATAGAAAGTTATCGTTGACCCCACATATTGTTACGCGTTTAGATCGTAATACTTCGGGGGTTGTTGTGTTAGCAAAGCATGGATTTATTCATCATTTAATGAGCCAAATTAAAATCGATAAAAAATATTTATGTATTTGTCAGGGGCTATTAGACGGTGAAGATTTAATTGATGCTCCTATCGCAAGACATCCAGATAGTATTATCCAGCGTCAAGTCAGTAGTTTAGGAAAGACCTCACAGACTAAATATAAAGCACTCAAACATACGAGTCATCATACTTTATGTGAAGTGAGTTTGCTTACAGGAAGAACACATCAAATACGCGTGCATTTTCAACATATTGGTCATCCTTTAGTAGGTGATGACTTATATGGCGGTAAAGATGAAACTTATCATCATCAATTATTACGTTGTATTCAAATATCATTTATTCACCCAATTAAAAAGCAAAAAATTATAATAAACGATAGATATGACGCGATTGAAACTATATTTAATATGATATAATTTAAAAAAACTATGGAGGTGGGGCTAATGGCTAATGAAAAAGAATCAATTACATTAGAGGATGAGCAAGTATATGATAAAGTATTGCTAGATGATTTGTTGATTAATAATCATATTGACGAATTTAGAGATGAATTTTTATCTATGCATACATATGAACAAAGTGAATACTTTGAAGATAGTGATGAAGATATACGACAACGTATCTTTGAAGTACTATCACCAGAAGAAGTTGCCGATTTCTTTGAACAATTAGAAATCGATGAAGATGAATACGAAGCATTGTTTGATACGATGGATGCTAATTATGCTAGTAAGATTTTAGAAGACATGTCTTACGATAATGCCGTAGATATTATGAATCAGTTGTCTAAACAAAAAACAGTTAGTCTCCTCACACTAATGAAGCGTGAAGATGCTAAAGAAATCAAAGCATTATTACATTACGATGAAGATACTGCCGGTGGTATCATGACTACTGAATATATCTCATTGAAAGCAACAATGCCTGTAAAAGAAGCGCTTATTCATGTTAAAGAACAGGCGCCTAATGCAGAAACCATTTATGTTATTTTTGCAGTGAATGATGATAAACAATTAGCCGGCGTGCTCTCGCTTAGAGATTTAATTGTAGCCGAAAATGATGCTTACATCGAAGATATCATGAGTGAACGTGTCATTAGCGCAAATGCAGCCGATGACCAAGAAGATGTTGCACAAAAAATGAGAGATTATGATTTCATTGCGATGCCAGTTGTCGACTACCAAGACCATTTACTTGGTATTATCACTATCGATGATATTTTAGACGTTATGGACGAAGAAGCAAGTGAAGACTACTCTCGTTTAGCCGGTGTCTCAGACGTCGATGCTACAAATGATTCTGTAATTAAAACTGCAAGAAAAAGATTGCCATGGTTGATTATACTTACATTCTTAGGAATGATTACTGCGACCATTTTAGGGTCATTTGAAGATACATTATCAAAAGTTGCGTTATTAGCTGCATTTATTCCAATTATTAGTGGGATGTCCGGAAATTCGGGCACACAATCACTTGCCGTTTCGGTTCGTAATATTTCAACAGGTGAAATTGATGAACAAAGTAAATTTAAAGTCGCATTAAGAGAAACTGGTAGTGGGTTTTTAAGTGGGTTGGTCTGTGCAATCTTGTTATTCATCATTATTATGGTCTTATACGGCCAACCAATCTTAGCAACCATTGTAGGCAGTAGTTTAACAATCGCGATGACAGTAGGTACATTAGTAGGTTCAATGATTCCGTTAGTGATGAACAAATTAAAAATTGACCCTGCAGTTGCAAGTGGTCCGTTTATCACTACAATTAATGATATTGTCAGTATGTTGATTTATTTTGGTTTAGCAACATCATTTATGTCTTATTTAACATAAGGAGGTTATATGGAATTTGTATCACTTGTTGTCGTAGTTTTAACGGCATTTCTTACACCAATTATAGTCAATAGATTAAGGATTACATTTTTACCTATAGTAGTAGCTGAAATATTAATGGGTATTATTATAGGCCATTCTTTTTTGAATATAGTCGAACGTGATTCAATACTTAATATATTATCAACTTTAGGTTTTATATTCTTAATGTTTTTAAGTGGCTTAGAAATTGATTTTAAAGCTTTTAAAAAAGATAAAAGTTCAACTAAAAAAGAAGAAAAAGTTAAAAAGCAAGAGCCAGGTCATTTACAGCTTGCCATAGTTGTATTTATGTTTATTATGATTATATCTATTGTCTTTGCATACATGTTTAAATGGTTCGGCCTAATTGATGATGTCTTATTAATGGTTATTATCATATCTACGATTTCATTAGGTGTCGTTGTACCAACATTAAAAGAAATGAATATCATGCGTACGACAATCGGACAATTTATCTTGTTAGTCGCTGTACTAGCAGACTTAGTGACAATGATCTTATTAACAGCATATGGTACGCTACATGCTTCAGGCAATACATCATTGTGGTTAATCGGTAGTTTAGTGGTATTTACAATTGTCTTTTACTTTTTAGGTGGTTTCTTCAAAAAAGCACAATTCTTACAAAAATTAATGGATGGTACGACTCAAATCGGTATACGTGCAGTGTTTGCACTTATCCTATTGTTAGTGGCTTTAGCTGAAGGTGTTGGAGCAGAAAATATTTTAGGCGCATTTTTAGCGGGGGTTGTAGTTTCTCTTCTTAATCCAGATGAAGATATGGTTGAAAAGTTAGATTCATTTGGATATGGATTCTTTATTCCAATCTTCTTTATCATGGTTGGTGTAGATTTGAATATACCAGAGTTGATTAAGGAACCAGCATTATTGATGATTATCCCGTTTTTAATACTCGCTTTTCTAATATCTAAATTGATACCAGTATTTTATATACGTAGATGGTTTGATATGAAAACTACAATTTCTTCTGCATTTTTACTAACATCTACATTATCATTAGTTATTGCTTCTGCTAAAATTGCAGAACAACTTGGCACAATTTCACCAGAGATATCTGGTATTTTGATATTAAGTGCTGTTATCACTTGTGTATTTGTACCCATTATCTTTAAGAAAATGTTCCCAATGCCAGACGAAGCAACAAGACAAATTGAAGTAAGTTTGATAGGGAAGAACCAATTAACCATCCCTATTGCTCAAAATTTATCTTCACAACTGTATCAAGTTTCACTTTATTATCGAAATGATTTAAGTGATAAACGTAAATTATCTGATGCAATTTCAATGGTTGAAATTGCAGATTATGAAGAAGGATTACTTGAGCGGCTTGGCTTATTTAAGCGTAATATTGTTGTATGTTCGACAAACGATGACGATATTAATCGCAAAGTAGCATTAATGGCAAAAGCTCATGGTGTAAAACGAGTTATTTGTAGGTTAGAATCTAGTTCTAATGACGAATCTCTGCAAAGAGAAGGTATTGAAGTGTTTAGTAGCTATATGAGTAATAAGATTTTATTAAAAGGTTTAATAGAAACACCTAATATGCTTAACTTATTAAGTAATGTCGAAACATCATTATATGAAATTGCGATGTTAAATCATCAATACGACCAGATTCAACTACGTAATTTCCCATTCGGTGGGGATATTATCTTTGTTCGTATTATTAGAAATAATGAATCTATTGTCCCACATGGAGATACTCAACTACGATATCGAGACCGCGTTATTGTTACAGGTTCTAAAGAATATGTTGATGAATTGAAACGTGAATTAGAGTTTTATTATTAAAGTGCGTGTGACAGTAAATGATCCTCTAATCTCATATCGTCTAACTAATCATATATTTAATATTTAAAGCGAAGGCTGAGGCATATCATATAGAAATGTCTCAGCTTTTGCTATATTAAAACAGAATTAAGAAGTAATATTTTGTGATACTCCTTGTAAAATTGGAGATCAATGTATATTCTAATCTTTTTATCAGCATCCTTATAGGATGCTGATTTAACTTTAGCTATGTAAACGCATAAAAAGTTCAATTGATATTAAAATAAATTGTTTATTCATTATAACCAATGTTAAAATAAAGAATGTTGATATTGGTATCGAGTAAAAAAGTGAATATCTGTGTCATCTGAATTCGAACCAGTTAAAAATGAAAATTTAAATAAAGGAGCTATTTTCATGTTAAATTTAGAAAACAAAACTTTCGTCATTATGGGTATTGCAAACAAACGTAGTATTGGTTTTGGCGTAGCTAAAGTATTGGACCAACTTGGTGCAAAATTAGTATTTACATACCGTAAAGACCGTAGTAAAAAAGAATTAGAAAAATTAGTTGAACAATTAAATCAAGAAACGCATCATATGTATCAAATTGATGTTCAAAGTGATGAAGATGTAGTAAATGGTTTTGCTAAAATTGGAGAAGAAGTTGGCAATATAGATGGCGTTTACCATTCAATTGCATTTGCAAATATGGAAGATTTACGTGGTCGCTTTATTGATACATCACGTGATGGTTTCTTATTAGCACAAGATATTAGTTCTTATTCATTAACACTTGTATCACGTGAAGCCAAAAAACTTATGCCTGAAGGCGGTAGTATTGTAGCTACAACTTATTTAGGTGGCGAATTCGCAGTTCAAAATTACAATGTAATGGGTGTTGCGAAAGCAAGTTTAGAGGCAAATGTGCGTTATTTAGCATTAGATTTAGGACAAGAAAATATCCGTGTTAACGCTATTTCAGCTGGACCTATCCGTACATTGAGTGCAAAAGGTGTAGGTGGATTTAATTCAATTTTAAATGAAATCTCAGAACGTGCACCGTTAAAACGTAATGTCGATCAAGAAGAAGTTGGTAAAACTGCAGCTTATCTATTAAGTGATTTTTCAAGTGGTGTTACCGGAGAAAATATTCATGTAGATAGCGGTTATCATATCGTTAAATAATATCGTAAAACCTCAAAATCAATATAACTACTGTTTAATTTATATATTATAATATTGGCAGTGATTTGGGGCGATGTTTGCGGAAATAACACTAGCCGCAAACTATAAGTTAAGGTAGCATTCGCAGAAAACATGCAAAAAACTGCCAACAAAGTTCGGGACTTTGTCGACAGTCTCAAACCTCTGATACTTGGTATCAGAGGTTTTTTGTATTGATAAATTGAGATTGGGACATGTATTGATTACAACCTCAATATATAAAATTAAAGCACCTAGACAAATCGACTAGGTACTTTAATAAAGGTGTCTCAATTTAAAGACTGATGTAGTATCTAAGCTATTATTCTAAGCTATTCTTTAACATCGCTATTAGCTTTTTCGATAATTTGCTGTCTGTATTGGAAAACATTACGCACAATCGTTTTAATTACTGCGTAAAGTGGCACAGCTACAAGTATTAGGCCAAAACCACCGAGATTACCAGCAGCTAAGATGACAACAATGATTGTTAATGGGTGAATATTTAAAGATTTGCCCATAACATTTGGTGTAATAACGTTACCTTCTAATTGCTGAGCGACTAATGTGATAATACACACCCATATAAATGTAGTTGGACTTTGAATAATTCCGATAATGGCTGCTGGAGCAAATGCCATCCATGGCCCAAGGAATGGAATCATATTAGCTACACAGGCAAACATAACTAATAATAATGTGTAATTCAAACCAATAATTGAATAACCGATATATAAGATGATACCTAAAATAATACTAACTGTTACTTGACCTTGAATATAAGACTGCACTGTATGATTTAAATCTTTTAATAAATCAACAATAAAAACTTTTCTATCGCCTTTAAATAGTTTAGCAATAAAAGGTATAAAACGTTCATGGTCTTTTAACATATAGATTAAGAAAAATGGCACCATGATAAGTAAAAATAGTGTTGAGATAAATGAAGTTAAATAACTAAATGAATTAGATAATATATCTGCAGTACTATCACTCATAGATTGAACCATTTTATTTATTCTATCTGTTACATCAGCAGGTAATCTCTCCATTTGATCTAAAGCAAAATTGATAATATATTGAATTTCATGTTGTAGTGCTGGGATTTGATTGATTAAGTTTTCAATTTGCTCTGCAATAGGTGGTGCGATAAACCTAATAATGATACCGATAATGATAAATAAAGCGATAAAGATAATTGTAATACTAGCCCAACGTGGAACTTTGTTTTTTTCTAGTATTTTTTGAAAAGGTAAGCAAATATAGAACAAGAAGCCACTTAATAACAATGGTAATAATACCGATTGAATAATAATAACAAAAGGTACAAATACACTATGGACTTCCATGACTAATTTGATTAGTAAAAACAGGATTAATAATGCAATACCTGTTCTAAACCAAACCTTATTTAGCATAGGACAGTTCCTCCTAAATTCTTTTTTAAGTACTATTTAGTATATCTCAAATATACAAAGAACAAAAGATGAAAATAGAATTCAATAATTTCTGTTGTGCAACTATAAAAAAATAGAAAGTTACACCTATGAATAAGAATAATTTATGTTAAATAGTGTAAAACTATTTGTGTATTAGAATAAAGTAATCCGAAATATTTAATATAAATTTTGAAATATAATATATAAATTGTGAAAAAGATAACTTAATGAATACGTTGCGCGGAATATTATATATGTGTATAATAATGAAAAATATATCATTTCACATGATGGTACAACAAGGGGGATACGTTATGTTAGAGGGGTTACTTACGTGGTTGTATGATATTGTTTGGAGTAAACCTTTGGTTTATGGTTTATTGCTTACAGGAGTGTTATTTTCATTTATGATGCGCTTTTTCCAAATTAGGCATTTTAAAGAAATGATACGCTTGATGTTTCAAGGGGAAAAATCGCCGACTGGTATATCTAGTTTCCAAGCAATTGCTTTATCTTTAGCAGGTAGAGTAGGTACTGGTAATATTGTAGGTGTTTCGACGGCTATATTTATTGGGGGTCCTGGTGCTATATTTTGGATGTGGGCATCGGCATTTTTAGGCGCAGGTAGTGCCTTTATTGAATCTACACTTGGACAAATTTATAAGCGTGAAGAGAAAGGGCAATATCGAGGCGGTCCAGCATTCTATATTGAATACGGTATTAAGGGGAAATTAGGAAAGATATACGGTTTAATATTTGCAATCGTTACTGTTATATCAGTGGGGCTATTATTACCAGGTGTGCAGTCTAATGCTATTTCAAGCTCAATGAAAAATGCATTCAGTTTAGAACCTTGGATAGTAGCAATATTCTTGGCGATCTTAATTGGTTTAATCATATTTGGAGGTATAAAGTGGATTGCAAATGCAGCAACTGCAGTAGTTCCATTTATGGCAATTGCGTACATATTAATGGCAGTTATAATTATATTTATAAATATCGAACAAGTTCCTGCTCTATTTGCTTTAATATTTAAATCAGCATTTGGTTTTGAAGCAGCTTTTGGTGGTATTGTAGGGGCTATGATTGAAATTGGTGTTAAAAGAGGACTATATTCAAATGAAGCAGGACAAGGTACAGGTCCACATGCTGCGTCGGCAGCAGAAGTATCTCATCCAGCTAAACAAGGGTTAGTGCAATCATTTTCAGTTTATATTGATACATTATTTGTTTGTACAGCAACCGCGTTAATTATTTTGCTTTCGGGTACATATAATGTTACTGATGGTGGTTCAATGTCAGACGGTAAAGCGAGTATGATTAAAGACAATGGTATATTTGTAGAAATGTCCAATGGTGATAAAGATTATTCAGGTACAGCAATGTATGCACAAGCTGGTATTGATAAAGCCTTCCATGGTAGCGGTTATCACTTTGATCCGACATTCTCAGGATTTGGTTCATACTTTATTGCAATTGCATTATTCTTCTTTGCTTTTACAACAATACTGGCATACTATTATATTGCGGAAACCAATATTACGTACTTAACTAGAAGAAGTTCGAAGAAAACTACATTTATATATATTAATATTATAAGAATTGTTCTAATTTTAGCGACAGTATATGGTGCAGTTAAAACTGCAGATTTGGCATGGATGATGGGTGATTTGGGTGTAGGTATGATGGCGTGGTTAAATATTATTGCCATTTGGATACTACATAAGCCAGCAATCAATGCTCTGAAAGATTATGAAAAGCAAAAGAAAAAACTTGGGTCAGGTAAACGCGCCATTTACAGACCAGATCCTAGTAAAGTACCGAATGCTATTTTCTGGCTGAAAGATTACCCACAGCGACTGAAAGAAGAAAAAATGGATGATTAACATGTCATTCATTTTGTAAAAAGTAAGTTGAAATATTTTAAAATCATGCGTCTCTTGGTACAATGTCTATAAGACTACTAGGGGGCGCATGATTTATGTATGACTTTCAACCAGGAAATATCAATAAGATTAATTTTCCTAGCGAGATTTTAGATAGAGATGTGACATTATCTATCTATTTACCTAAGGATTTTACAGAATTATTTAAATATAAAGTTGTTTTTTGCTTTGATGGGGCAGACTTTTTTGCTTTTGGCAGAATCCATCGAACTTATGAAAAGTTAAGAGAAAACAATGAAATTGAGCGCGCCATTTTTGTAGGTTTTCACTATGAAGATGTTGATAAAAGAAGAGCAGAATTTCATCCACAAGGCGCTCGTACACCATTGACTGTGAAAGCTATGGCTAATGAAATATTACCGTTTATAGATAAGACATTCCCAACGTTCAAAGTAGGCAATGCACGTGTTCTATTAGGAGATAGTTTAGCTGGTAGTGCTGCTTTAATTACTGCGTTATCATATCCGCGTGTATTTAGCCAGGTGGGATTATTAAGTCCGCAACATGATGAGGCTATCCAGACATTAATTGAGCGTTGCCAATTTAAAGAGCAGTTATCAATTTGGCATGCGGTAGGATTAGAAGAAGCGGATTTCAAGTTACCGACCACAGGCAAAACTGCAGATTTTTTAACGCCAAATCGTGAATTAAATTCAATTATTAAAGCAAATGATTTTACGTATCACTATTTAGAATTTGAAGGTGGCCATAGATGGAAGTCATGGCAATATTTACTTGATGAAATGTTAAAATATTTTTTATCTGATAATATTTCATTTTAATATTCTGAAATAAATTGACTTTAGAGTAACGAATTTTTCAGAAATTTGCTATAATGTAATTATGTTAAACAAAGGAGGAATTTAAATGATTTTAGGATTGGCATTAATTCCGTCAAAAGCATTTCAAGATGAAGTGAATGCATATCGTAAGCGTTATGATGCTCATTATGCATCTATTATGCCGCATATTACGATAAAGGGGCAATTTAAAATAAACGATGGTGATTTAGAGTCTGTAAAAGAGACAATCAAATCAAGAATCGAAGGCATTCCAACGGTTGATGTTCATGCAACAAAAGCATCTAATTTTGCGCCAATAACCAATGTTATTTATTTTAAAGTTGAAAAAACAGAAACTTTAGAAAACTTATTTAATCAATTTAACAAAGGCGATTTTTATGGGGTTGCAGATCATTCGTTTGTACCACATTTTACTATTGCCCAAGGATTGACGAGTCAAGAATTTGAAGATATTTATGGACAATTGAAGCTAGCGGGAATTGACTACAAAGAAACTATTGAGCAACTTTCTTTAGTTTATTACGATGAAAAAGAAGATAAATGGAAAGTTTTAGAGAACTTTAATTTAGCATAAACGTGTTCCATTTTGATTATTGTCTGAACGCAACATGATTAGACATAAGATGTTATAGAGTTGGGAGCGCAAACACGTACCTCCCAAATAAGAGAGAGCTAATCGATTGAGGTTAGCTCTCTTTTATATTTTAAGTAGTATGATGTTAGCAGCATATACCATCCTAGGTATGGGCAAGGTGGAAAATTTCATGAAATTAAAAACGTCAATTTCTATATGTGTTTAATAGAAATTGACGTTTTTATAACTAGGTAAATTTTATGTCTGATGTACTGAAATTTTTGAGTTATGATGACTCATGCGTACATTTATATTTGAGTTTGGTTAATAATGTTTCACAATAATAACTTAAGTATGGCCGAGAAAGCTTTTCTGTAAGTATTAAAGTTTATGAACGTTTTAAACGTGCTTTTTACGTTTGATAAAATAGATGCCGTAAAAGACAGCTAGGAATAAAAACACAAAAGCTGAAAAGTAAAATGTGTTATTTACTGAATTTGAAAACTCAGTGATTAAACCACCGACAAGGGGACCGACCATAGATCCGAAGCCTTGCACACTATTGAACACACCCCAAGTCTCTTCTTGTTCATCCAAATGTATATGACTTGCCATGAATGTGTTCCAAGCCGGTAGTAAAATACCATACATGAGACCAATAAATACTGCTAATATCCAAACCAATGTAATTTCTGTAATTAGCGATAAAGCAAATATCATGAGTGTGTATAGTACAAAACCACCAAATATTACACTGTACATAAATAATGTGCCATGATTATCAATTATCTTAGATAAGAATAACATTGAAAACGCACAACCAATGCCACCAAATACGATTGCCATCGTATATTCAACTGTTGAAACACCGACCACTTTTGTTGCATATGTAGGTAGTATAGGTACAAGAGCGGTAATCGAAGCACCTTGTAGTAAAATACCTGGAAAAAGAATTAAATGTCGTTTTGTGACATTTACTATTTGACCTAATTGTTGTTTAACAGGGCGAGTATTATAATTTGTGAGTCTAATTTTTACGAAATAATATAATATCCAAGCAATTAATACAACTAGTGACATTAAAAACGCAAATTGCGTCGGATGAAATTTAAATATAATATTCATGCCTACCATACCTACTAGTAGTCCTAGTAACCAAGAGAAGTACACGTAACCCATTTGTTTACCGCGATTCTTTTCATCAACACTTGCTAACATGATTACCCATATAGGGCTTACAGCAATACCTAGTAAGACCGCACTGATGATTAATACGATGGGTGCAGTAGGGAACCAAATAACTAAAAATAAACTAGCAAAAGCAAGTAAAAACCCTAAAGTTAGTACTAATTTTGCACCTAAGCGTTTAAGTAAGAAACCAATAACAAAGTTTGTAGCTGCATCTGAAATGAAATGTATAGAAATAGCGATAGATGTTATACCTACCGCGATTGAGGTTGCTGTTGGAAGTAATGATAAATAACTTAAAATATACATTCCTCGAGCAAATTCCATTAAGAATAAGATGATTAGCATGATTATAAAATTTTTATTTGTACCATAATTATTTAACGAAGAGCTTTGCATATAAAGGAACCTTTCCGTAAACTTCCTCATATCGAGATGAATGATTAAGTAAGTCTAATAAGTCTTTACATAATTTGTATGTTGAATATGGGATTCTAGAAGAATCCATTGCTTGTGACATTGCAGCTAATTTAGCTGGCTCATTTGTTAATGTAGCAACTTGCTCTATTGCTGCTTCAGGTGTAAGTGCTATGCTACCAAAGCCTTTTTCTTCAAAATAAACTGCATTCTCAAGCTCTTGTCCGGGTGCGGGATCTAAGAAAATCATTGGTATTTGACGCGTCAATGCTTCTGAGATCGTGATACCACCTGGTTTTGTAATCATCAAGTGACTTGAAGCCATCCATTCATTCATATGTGTGGTGTAACCTAAAATAAGTACGTTATTGTTAGCTTTGAATTGATTAGATAACGAACGTTTTAAATCTTTATTTTTACCACAAATCATAACTACTTGTGCATGAGGACTTCTGTTTAGAATTTCTTGAATCATTTGGCCGAATCCTTTTGAAACTCCAAATGCACCGGCCGACATTAATATAGTAGGTTTGTTAGGATCTAACTTATTTTGACGTAACCAATCTTCTTGATTGATATCCGCTTCGAATTTATCTGAAATAGGAATACCTGTTACTTTCAATTGATCTCGAGGAATGCCAATACTTGCAAACTCGTCTTTTAATTCCTCTGTAGCAAGGTAATATTTATGTGAATGTGGCGTAATCCAATTTTTTTGCATGCGATAGTCTGTCATAACTGTTGCAATAGGAATGTTCATATCAAATTGTTCAGTTAGTACA
This sequence comes from Staphylococcus pseudoxylosus, assembly GCF_003697915.1. Lineage (GTDB taxonomy): Bacteria > Bacillota > Bacilli > Staphylococcales > Staphylococcaceae > Staphylococcus > Staphylococcus pseudoxylosus. Next base: position 75,901 of record NZ_RCVN01000004.1, on the reverse strand, counting down.
GACATAACCGGTGTTGGAAAAGTTAGTAGAATAAGATCTGGCTTTTCTTTTAAAAGTAAATTCATTAATTTATTAAGTCCATAGTATTTATAGAAACATTTATCTAATTGGTCTGGTTGACTATAGTAAAAAGCTTTATACATATTTCTAAAATATTTAAAACTATTAATGTACCATTTTTTACAAATAGAAGTCAGAATCGGGTGAGCTTCTAAAAATAAATCATGTTCAATAACTGTTAAATTGTCTAGATTCATTTCGTTAAATTGGTTTACTACGCTTTGCGTAACTTGTAAATGACCGTTACCAAAAGATCCAGTAATTATCAGTATTTTTTTATTTTGAGTAACCATTAAGAGCCACCCTCCAATAGTTTATATTTAGCTCAAGGTAATTTTAACGTATTTACTTGAGGTGTGAAAGAAAAAACACACAATTAATTTTAATTATATCATTTTACAAACACTTGTGAAATGATTCATACTACATTGGGAAATTAAAATTTAATAAAATAAAGTTGTTATATATCTATATAATACCACTTTTGACAAGACAATAAGCTTATATTCTGTAAATAACAAAATATATAGAAAGAATTAATATTTACACAACATAGGGTTAATATTCTTAACTATAAAGATTATAATACCTAGGTAAATAGTGCTTGAGCATAATAAATGATTAATGAACTAAATACAATAGGAAGAAATTATAAATATCAAACCATTAGATTCTATAAAAACAGTGGGAAATGTGTATAATAGAAGTATTGGAAATAAAGGAGCGATATATGTTGGAAGCAAATGTGTTGTTTGAAAAAATTAGAGTGAAACAAGTTTTCGGCACGTTAGATAGAAATATAACAGATATAACAACAGACTCTCGTACTGCACAGCGAGGTAGTGTATTTGTAGCATCAAAAGGTTATACAGTAGACAGTCATAGATTTTGCCAAGATGTGGTGAATCAAGGATGTGAGGTTATCATCGTTAACCACAAACAACAAATTGTAGGAGATGTAACGCAAGTCGTTGTCCCAGATACATTACGTGTAGCAAGTTTGTTAGTTAATATGTTATTCGATTATCCAAGTAAGCAACTCGTAACATATGGTGTAACAGGCACAAATGGTAAAACTTCAATCGCTACGATGATACATCATATTTATAGAAAATTAAATAAAGGCAGTGCTTACTTAGGAACAAATGGCTTTCAAATAAATGAAGTTAAATCAAAAGGGGCAAACACAACCCCTGAAACGGTGTTGTTAACAAAGAAAATAAATGAAGCAGTTGAAGCAGGCGCTGAATCTATGACCTTAGAAGTATCTAGTCATGGTCTATCTTTAGGTCGCCTTCGTGGTGTGGATTTTGATGTAGCCATTTTTTCAAATTTAACACAAGACCACTTAGATTTTCACGGCACAATGGAGTCCTATGGACATGCTAAATCACTATTATTTAGCCAATTAGGTGAAGATTTATCACAAGATAAATACGTTGTGTTGAATAATGATGATGCTTTTTCAGAATATCTTAGCTCAGTAACACCATATGAAGTGTTCACTTATGGTGTCAATAATGATGCCCAGTTTACAGCGGAACAAATTGAAGAATCATTACAAGGTGTGCAGTTCGTTTTTAATACGCCTGAAGGAAAATTCCAGGTGCATTCACCATATGTTGGTTTGTTTAATGTATCTAACATTATGGCTGCTATGATTGCTGTGTGGAGTAAAGGTATTGAGTTAGGTGAAATTATAAAAGCTGTTGAAAATTTAGAACCTGTTGAAGGAAGATTAGAAGTATTAGATCCTTCACTACCAATCGATCTAATTATAGATTATGCACATACAGCAGATGGAATGGATAAATTAATTGATGCGGTTAAGCCATTCGCCAAACAAAAATTAATTTTCTTATGTGGTATGGCAGGTGAACGTGATTTAACTAAAACACCTGAAATGGGACGTGTAGCATGCCGAGCAGATTACGTTATCTTTACGCCTGATAACCCTGCAGATGATGATCCTAAGAAATTAACACAAGAATTAGCTAAAGGGGCAACGCATGATAACTATATTGAATTTTACGATCGTGCTGATGGCATAAGACACGCTATAGATATTGCTGAGCCAGGGGATACTGTGGTATTAGCTTCTAAAGGTCGAGAACCATATCAAATTATGCCTGGCCACATCAAAGTACCGCATCGTGATGACCTTATTGGATTAGAAGCGGCTTATAAAAAATTTGGTGGAGGTCCTCATGAGGGTTAAAAAAATCAATTTTAATGACGTTCAGGCTAATGTGTATATATATGAAAATGCAGTAAACCAATTATTTCTTATAGCCATTCCTGAAATAAATTGGTCATTAGAAGTAGAATCAACTTTAAATGAAGATGATATGAAAGAGGAACTTGTGATACACTTATTTACATTACTTGATGAGTCAACAGCATCACGTTTTGCTGATGACATCGTTAAATGGATATTTGAGAATTAAAGGAGATTATAAATGAATATAAAGGAAGAAGTAGAATCAAGAAAAACCTTTGCGATTATTTCTCACCCAGATGCTGGTAAAACAACATTAACAGAAAAATTATTATTATTTGGTGGTGCAATTAGAGAAGCAGGTACAGTTAAAGGTAAAAAAAGTGGGAAGTTTGCTACAAGTGACTGGATGAAAGTTGAACAGGAACGTGGTATATCTGTTACTAGTTCGGTAATGCAATTTGATTATGATCATTACAAGATAAACATTTTAGATACACCGGGTCACGAAGATTTTTCTGAAGACACATACAGAACTTTAATGGCAGTAGATAGTGCGGTTATGGTTATTGACTGTGCAAAAGGGATTGAACCACAAACGTTAAAACTGTTTAAGGTTTGTAAAATGAGAGGCATCCCTATTTTTACGTTTATCAATAAATTGGATAGAGTAGGGAAAGAACCATTCGAATTATTAGATGAAATTGAATCTACATTAGATATAGAAACATATCCTATGAATTGGCCAATCGGAATGGGGCAAAACTTTTTCGGAATCATTGATAGAGCATCGCATACAATTGAACCGTTTAGAGATGAAGAAAACATCTTACACTTAGATGATGATTACGAACTCAAAGAAGACCACGAGATGAAAAACGATAGTGCCTTTGCCCAAGCTATTGATGAGCTTATGTTAGTTGAAGAAGCGGGTGAAAACTTTGATAATGAAGCGCTATTAAACGGTAATTTAACGCCTGTATTCTTTGGTTCGGCATTGGCAAACTTCGGTGTTCAAAATTTCTTGAACGCATACGTAGACCACGCGCCTATGCCAAATGCACGTCAAACAAAAGAAGATATAGAAGTAAGCCCGTTTGATTTAGATTTTTCAGGTTTTATATTTAAAATCCAAGCGAATATGGATCCGAAACATAGAGATAGAATCGCTTTTATGCGTGTTGTTAGTGGCGCATTTGAACGTGGTATGGATGTTAACTTGCAACGAACAAATAAAAAACAAAAAATCACTCGTTCAACGTCATTTATGGCGGACGATAAAGAAACTGTAAATCACGCGGTGGCTGGTGATATTATTGGTCTATATGATACAGGGAATTATCAAATTGGTGATACGCTAGTTGGTGGCAATCAAAAATTTAGTTTCCAAGACTTACCGCAATTTACACCTGAATTATTTATGAAAGTATCAGCCAAAAATGTGATGAAGCAAAAGCATTTCCATAAAGGTATTGAACAATTAGTTCAAGAAGGCGCAATTCAATATTATAAAGCATTACACACGAATCAAATCATCATCGGTGCTGTCGGACAGTTACAGTTCGAAGTATTCGAACATCGTTTGAAAAATGAATATAATGTGGATGTTGTTATGGAGCCAGTTGGTCAAAAAATTGCTCGTTGGATAGAAAACGAAGAAGACATCAAAGATAAGATGAGTTCTACACGTTCTATTCTAGTGAAAGATGTATATGATAACTATGTATTTTTATTTGAAAATGAGTTTGCTACAAGATGGTTTGAAGAGAAATTCCCAGAAATTAAATTATATGGATTGTTATAAATTTTGTTTTTGTGTATAATAACCATATTAATAGAATACCTATGACTATGTAGTCAGAGGGGAGTAACTTAACTAAAGTTAAATTGATATATGAAGCATGCAAGTATTGTCTAGATGTAGCTGAATGTATATTGATATATTCTTTTTAACTTAGTCATTTTTATCGTCATTACGAAGTATAATACTTCCGGTAAGATGGGCAGAATAAAACTGTCGAGTGAGACCTTTGCTAACAGTGTATATATCTATGAATTGTATTTAATTTACTTTATGTTTTTTAAAATACGGTGAATGGTTTTCGTATGCATTGACTTAGCTTAGGTCTCTATTTTTATGTAAAAAAACTAAAGGAGATGTCCTATATGGATCCGAGTTTGATTTTACCTTACCTATGGGTGTTAGTAGTACTCGTATTTTTAGAAGGTTTATTAGCTGCAGATAATGCAGTTGTAATGGCAGTAATGGTTAAACATTTACCACCCGAACAACGTAAAAAAGCACTGTTTTATGGTTTGCTTGGTGCTTTTGTATTCCGTTTCTTATCCTTATTCTTAATTAGTGTGATTGCACATTTCTGGTGGATACAAGCACTAGGTGCCTTATACTTGCTATATATGTCTATCCGAAATTTGATATCCTTCTTTAAGGAAAATGACCATGATAAGAACGATGGCAGTGATGATCATCACTTTGATGAATCTGGAGAAGAGATACATGCAAGTGCTAAATCATTTTGGGGTACAGTGTTAAAAGTAGAATTTGCCGATATCGCTTTTGCAATTGACTCAATGCTTGCGGCACTAGCTATAGCTGTCACCTTACCGACAGTAGGTATACATTTTGGTGGCATGGATTTAGGTCAATTTATTGTTATGTTCCTAGGCGGTATGCTAGGTGTTGTTATTATGCGTTTTGCTGCAACATGGTTTGTAAACCTATTGAATAAATATCCAGGTTTAGAGGGTGCAGCGTTTGCGATTGTTGGTTGGGTAGGTGTCAAATTAGTTGTTATGGTGCTTGCTCATCCTGATATTGGCGTTTTAGATGAGCATTTCCCACATGGCGCTTTATGGCAGTCAATCTTCTGGTCGATTATGATCTTATTAGTTATTATCGGATGGTTAGGTTCTGTTCGTAAAAATAAACAACAAGAAAAGTAAAATTGATCAAAAATGAGAGAATTAACTTTTTAATATACTCCTTCTAAAGTGGACACTATAAAAGTGGAAGTTTTGGAAGGAGTTTTTATATATATTAATATAAAAGTAAAAACATCTTAATGATAGAAATATATGCTTAAAGTGCTTATAATCACTTATATATAGTAATAAAATAAAAATAAAGCAGAAATATTTTATGTGATATGTCATAATAGAAGTTAAAGAAACATGCAGTTTTAGGGGGAGTTATGGTGAAAGATAATAAAAAACATGTAATCCCAAAAGAAAAATACGGCCGTAAAAGACGCGAGTATTTTCATAATGAAGAACGGGAACAACGTGTACAATTTGAGCGTAAAGCAAGAAAACAACGTGCAGAAAAAGCAGAAGAATTAGCCAAAAATAATGAAGAACGTGTGAAAGAGAATTTGAGAAAAGCACGCATCGAGAAACTAACTCAGGAAGAAATTCAACAGCAACAACAAGTTATGAAAGAACGTAGCAATAGCAGTGGCATTACAAGTGGTCAAAATCAAATTGATGAACCATATAAAGAAGGGCAACAAAAAGAAACAAATGCTAAAGATAAATCAGCAAAAACGCCTGAAACAACTTTGAATGACACTAAATCAACTGCAAAGCAATCAAATGCTAAAGTGGAGCATAATAAAGAAGCTACACACGATTATTCAGAAAGAAAAGATGAGTTGAAAAATGCACAAGACGACCATTTTTATTCTGAAGAAGCGCAACAATCGCGTGTTAATAACTATATAGAGGACGAAAATGAAAGTAAATCACAACAGCATATCGGTGTAAGCAACGAATCAAAACATCAAAGAAAAATGGCTTCCCAACACAATGATAATCAACCGCAGTCATTTACGGATAGGTTTAAGTACTTTTTTATAGAACAATGGGCACAAATATTAATCGTTGTTGCAGTTATATTATTGTTGATTTTAATTCAAGCAATATTTAGTAATGTAGATAATAATGGGAATACAAAAGATCATGTGTTTCAAAACAATAGTGATAAAGACAAAACTTATACTGCTACAATGAAAAGTGCAAATAGTGCAATTCATTCAGTTGTAACAGTAGAAAATGATACAAGTAATGATTCATCATCTGCAGAGAAAGAGACACAGGAAGCAGGTAAAGAAAACGAATTAGGTTCAGGTGTCGTCTACAAAAAAGTAGGCGACTCTATTTTTATCATGACGAACGCACATGTTGTTGGTGATAAAAAAGAACAAAAGATTACATACGGTAATAATGACTATTCAATAGGTAAAGTGATTGGAGCAGATAAATTTTCGGATATCGCAGTCATCAAAGCAAAAGTGAAATCTGATAGCGACGTGAAAGCCATTAAAATGGGAGATTCAAGTACATTAGTACTAGGCGAACCTATTATTGTGGTAGGTAATCCTTTAGGTGTTGATTTTAAAGGCAGTGTCTCGGAAGGTATTGTGTCAGGATTAAATCGACATGTGCCAGTAGATATTGATAAAGACGATAAGTTCGATGTACTAATGAGTGCGTTCCAGATGGATGCACCTGTAAATCCAGGTAATTCTGGTGGTGGGGTAATTGATAAAAATGGTAAGTTAGTTGGTATAGCATCATTGAAAATTGACATGGATAATGTGGAAGGTATTGCCTTTGCTATCCCAGTCAATGACGCAGAATCAATTGCAAAACAACTTGAAGCTAAAGGCGAAGTGATATATCCTAATACTGGTGTAGAGCTAGCTAATATTGCTGATATTGATGATACGACAAGACAATCTATCAGCTTACCTGATGATGTGAAAAATGGTGTATTGATAGGAAATGTCAAAGCTGATTCTATTGGAGAAAAATCTGGGTTGCAAAAAAATGATGTAATAGTAGAATTAGATGGTAAAGAAGTAGAAGATAATCTTAGATATAGACAAATCATATTTAGTCATAAAGATGATTTGAAAACACTAACTGCAAAAGTATATAGAGATGGAAAAGTACGAGATATTAACATTAAATTGAAGTAGCGTTGGGGTGAATAAACGTTGTCCATTTTCAATCAATTATTTAAAAAATCAAGCCCTCAACAAGGTATTGTGATGTATTATATTATAGCAATTATTGTAGCGTTTTTATTGCTGAATTTGCCTTTTGTTCATAAACCAGGGATAAAGGTAGATCCGATAGATTCACTATTTGTTGCTGTTTCTGGTGTAAGTGTTACAGGTCTTTCTCCAGTTAATATAGTTGAAACTTATACAACATTTGGTCAAATCATTATTATGATTATCCTTAATATTGGTGGCATTGGCGTAATGGCAATAGGAACCATGTTATGGGTAGTATTAGGGAAGCACATAGGTATGCGCGAACGCCAATTGATTATGTTAGATAATAACAAAGACACAATGAGTGGTACAGTTAAACTTATTTTAGATATTGTACGTACGATTTTAATTATTGAAGTGGTTGGTGCAGCACTTTTGGCTTTCTATTTCTATAGAGATACACCGGACTTACAATATGCCATTATGCAAGGATTCTTCGTTGCGGTATCTGCTACGACAAATGGTGGCTTAGACATAACTGGTCAATCATTAATACCATATGCAAATGATTATTTTGTACAAACGATTGTAATGTTTTTGATTATTTTAGGTTCAATTGGTTTTCCGGTTTTGATTGAAGTGAAGGCTTATATTAAAAATAGGATTCCTAATTTTAGGTTTTCATTATTTGCGAAAATTACAACGGTTACATATTTAGTTTTATTTGTGTTCGGTGTGATTATGATTTTATTGTTGGAATATAATCATGCATTCCAAAATATGAGTTGGCATAAGTCATTATTTTATGCATTATTCCAATCTGCAACTACTAGAAGTGCTGGATTACAGACCATTGATGTTAGCCATTTTGGTGAAGGTACGAATGTTATTATGAGTATTTTAATGTTTATTGGTTCATCTCCAAGTTCAGTAGGTGGGGGAATCAGAACAACAACATTTGCTATTTTAATACTATTCCTATTTAACTTTAGTAATAATACAGAAAAATTATCAATTAAAGCATTTAATCGTGAAATTCATACGACTGATGTTCAACGTTCATTTGCAGTATTTACGATGGCAGGAATATTAACCTTTGCAAGTATGATTTTTATACTTGTTGTGGAGAATGGAAAAATAACATTTTTACAAGCATTTTTTGAAGTAATGTCAGCATTCGGAACTTGTGGCTTATCTTTAGGCGTAACAGGTGATGTTAATGATATGTCGAAAACAGCACTTATGATATTGATGTTTATCGGTCGTGTTGGATTAATTAGTTTCATCATTATGATTGGTGGGCGTCGTGAACCAGATAAATATCATTATCCAAAAGAGCGTGTGCAGATTGGTTAATGATAATGAAATAAGTAGAGTTATATAATAATTATTAGTATGGGAGTCCGAGGCATAGATATATGCTTCGGACCTTTTTAGCGTCACTCTCAATTTATTGAGTTAGTGACGCATACACATGAGCAAAGCTCAGGTGAACGAAGTAGCCCTCTCAATTTATTGAGTTAGTGACGCATACACATGAGTAAAGCTCAGGTGAACGAAGTAGCCCTCCCAATTTATTGAGTTAGTGACGCTTACACATGAGCAAAGCTCAGGTGAACGAAGTAGCCCTCCCAATTTATTGAATTAGTGACGCTTACACATGAGCAAAGCTCAGGTGAACATAAAATTTTGAAGTTATAAAAATGGTATTTTAGTATCATGGTATTTTCAAAACATGTTAAACTGTGATTAATGAGGAGAGTGGCATATGAAAAAAAGTGAAAAGATTGCAATAGACGTTATCACAACTTCAGATATGCATAGTTATTTTCTTAACGGGGATTACAGCTCAAATATTTATAGAGCTGGTACTTATGTTAAAGCGATAAGAGAAGAAAGCGACCATGTTATTCTATTAGATAGTGGTGGTAGTTTAGCAGGCTCTTTAGCAGCATTCTATTATGCTGTAGTTGCACCATATAAACGTCATCCAATGATAAAACTGATGAATGCAATGCAATATGATGCAAGTGGTATTAGTCCCAATGAGTTTAAATTTGGTTTGTCATTCTTTTCAAGAGCCGTATCACTATCTAGATTTCCATGGTTATCCGCAAATATTGAATATAAACGAACACGTGAGCCTTATTTTTCTACACCGTATACCATTAAAGAAATTGAAGGTGTGAAGATTGCAATAGTAGGTTTAACTTCTGATGGCTTAATGGAAAGAGAACATTTTGAAATGGAAAAAGATGTTCAAATAGAAAAAACTTTATTGTCTTCTAAACGTTGGATTCGTTTTATTCATGAAACAGAGAAACCAGAATTTCTTATAGTAATTTATCACGGTGGTCTCAATCAGTTGAATAAGTCAGCTAATGAACATGAACAAAATGTGAATGAAGCGGAAAAATTAATGCAGACATTAGGAGTTATAGATTTATTAATTACCGGGCATCAACATCAAACGTTTATAGGTCAAAATGATAAAACTGTTTATGTTCAAGCAGGACAAAATGCCGAACAGTTAATTCATGTGAAAATTGATTTTAAAAAACGTACTACTTCATATGAATTAGAAGATATTCAATCTCAGATTATTGATTTGAACGAATATCATGAAGATAAGGATTTATTAGATTTGACTTTTTATGACAGGAAAACGGTCGAACATTGGAGTAAGGAAATTTTAACTACCACAGATATTGATGCAAATGTTGAGGGATTGGCGGATGTTATCACTAAACCGCATAAGTTTACACAGCTCTTACATGATAGTATACGATTAGCATTTGATTACGATATTTCATGTATACACTTACCTATAAGTGGAGAAGAAGGTTTGTCAGGGACAATAACGAATGAGGAACTATATAATGCACATCCTCATCCTGATATACCAATTGATTTAACGATAAAGGGTCAACAAATTAAAGATATTTTAGAATATTGTTATGGCCATATTGAGTTTAGTCAAGGCGAGCTTAGTTTAACTATTGTAGATGAAACACTTTGTACGTTCTGGCAAGGTGTAGACTACATTATAGATATGAATGCGGAGCCGTTTAACCGCGTTACACTTAAAAATATTAGACTAGATCATATGTATCGTGTAAGTATGACAGATTACTGTTATAGGAATTATAGACAATATTTAGAAGATGCAGTGATTCATGAAACTGGTGAAATCACAATGGTCGAATTAATTTCGCGTAATTTAAAAAATCAAGACTATCAAATTCAGCAAAAACAAACATTTGAGGTCATAATATAAAAAGCTGGGAGATTCATTTTATAATGAGTCTCCCAGCTTTTTAAGGTTTATGCGTTAAATATTAATAAGATTACCACAGCAACAATTTGTGCAATAACTGTTGTGGCAATTCGACGTGTATAAAAATAACTTAATGAAAGTACGATTTGTACAACAAATACAAAGAACACAATCCATAAATTATCTAGGTAGTAAAATAAAGAAGCTGAACAAAATGCTGTAATTATAATACCTAACCAACTAGGTAAATTTAATTTAAGTAATTCTTTTTGTAATACGGTACGCATATATAATTCGTGACAAGGTATTACAAAAACTAATGTAACTAACATTTGCCATTTATAATACACACCAGTACGTGTTAGTTCTTTGATTAATTCAGCATATTTAATATCGGTAGCTATAGCTGCGATAATAAGCTGAATAATGATTAACACAATACCTGTAATAATACCTATACCTAAAGACGTCAGTAGTCGTTTAGACTCTATATCTCTTTGGTAAAAAACATAACTAACACCTGCGATTAGCATGATACCGGTATATAGATACCAATATTCTTGTTTTTCACCCCACATAACATATAAGATCACATGAAATGCAAGAAAGCTGACGATAAACCATATTAATGCCTTAGAAAGTCTATTCATTTTAACTATCCTTCTTGTTCAACGATTGTATACCGTTTATGATTAATGACAGTCTTTTCAGGCAAGTCTAGTTCTTCGAAGTTCTCCATAATTGTTAAATCAACAATTACTGAGTTGTCATTAATTTTTTCTACTCGACCTTTTAAGCCGTCATAAAATTCTACGATATTTCCAACTTCTGCAACAGTCATTTTTAGTCCTCCCTAGAAATGCTAACTAGATAGTATTATACAAAAAATCCTCGTACAAATAAACAAATAACCATTAAATTGCTTGATATAAGACAATTTATAAATTTTACTTTATTCTCAAAGTGAATGATTGGCAATTTTTGTGAAAATATAGCATAAATAAGGTAAGGGTATATAATATGGAAAAGGAGTGTAGTAAATGAAGTTTATTAGTAACAATAATATTACGGATCCAACGCTTAATTTAGCAATGGAGGAGTATGTATTAAAAAACATGCCAAAAGATGATAGTTATTTTTTATTTTATATAAATAGACCATCCATCATCATTGGGAAAAACCAAAATACTATTGAAGAAGTGAACCAACCATATATTGATGAACAAGGTATTGATGTGGTAAGACGTATATCTGGCGGGGGTGCAGTCTATCATGATACAGGGAATTTAAACTTTAGTTTTGTTACGGATGATGATGGTAATAGTTTCCATAATTTCCAAAAATTTACTGAACCAATTGTTGAAGCATTGAAATCGCTTGGGTTTGATGCAAACTTAAGCGGAAGAAATGACATTCAAGTTGGTGAAGCTAAAATATCAGGAAATGCTATGGTAAAAGTAAAAGACCGCATGTTTAGCCATGGTACTTTAATGTTGAATAGTGAACTTGATGAAGTTCAGAATGCTTTAAGAGTGAACCCAGCAAAAATTAAATCTAAAGGTATTAAATCTGTAAGAAGTAGAGTTGCGAATATTTCTGAATTCTTAGATGAGCCTATAGATATAGATGAATTTAAAGAAATAATTCTAAAAAGTATTTTTGGAGAAACTCAAGTAGAAGAATATAAACTTACGGATGAAGATTGGGAAAAAATAGAAAAGTTAAGCAATGAAAAATATCGTACTTGGGAATGGAATTATGGTAGAAATCCTAAATATAATTTTGAAAGAGAAGAAAAATTTGAAAAAGGTTTTGTGCAGATTAAATTAGATGTAAAGAAAGGACGCATAGAACATGCAAAAATTTTCGGTGATTTCTTCGGTGAAGGGGATATTACGGAATTAGAAAATGCATTAGAAGGTACAATGCATGAATTTGATAGTATTGAAGAGGCGCTTTCAAATTATGATATTTATCATTATTTTGGAGATATCGATAGACATGAACTGATTAGACTTATGTCATAAAAATTTAAACATAGACTATTTTTAAAATATAAAAGGTCTATTCGCTAACTTAATTTGTAAGTAGGGAATAGACCTTATTTTAAATAACAAGCTTTTAAATTAACCAACGAGGAATTCCTCCAAGTTTCTATATTCTTCCGTATAACGTTTGAAATCATTCTCGTTTTTATTTTTAAGCGCATTATCGATAAGTTGTTCCAACTGTTGCTTGCGGACATTACGTAAAGATTCATCGATGATTAATTCAATACCTAAGTCGTTAATTGTTGATACAAACGATTCTAATGTATTGTATTTTACATGTGTATTGTGTTTCATAAACGTCACAACCTCTCTATCTTTATTTACATATAGTATACAAGGTTTTAATTTTTAAATCAATGAATATTCTGACTTTTCCGAAAAAATTAGTGCTAATTGCAAGTTTACTGAAAATGAAAAATTGAAAAAAGCAGTATACTAAAAATTGATTGTAGAAAATCTATAAAAATATTTATAATATTTATTGATTTTAAGATGTTGATGATATATTATTTGAGTATCACCAAAAGTTATAAAGGAGGTAACAATAATGATTCAACCGTACATTATTAAAAAAGGTGATATGGTTTTACAACCATGTAATTTAGCTACTGGACAATATGAAGGTAGTTACTTGCTTAGGTATAAAGCCGACAGTCAAATTATTAAAGAACGTGTGTCTAAAATCATCGACCGTTCTTGTAGATTTTATGGTAGCAGTTATGTATTTAAAAAGGAAGATACTATGCGTATTACCGGTATAAGTAGTAAACCACCTATTCTATTCACTCCACTATTTCCCACGTATTTCTTTCCCACACACTCTGATCGTAAAGCAGATAATACTTGGATCAATATCCATTACGTACATCATATTAGACCGTTAAAAGAAAAGAAATGTAAGGTTACTTTTGTAGATAATCAAAGTATTGTAGCTAATATTTCTGCTCATAGTATGCATCACCAATATTTAAATGGCATATATTATTATTACATGATGGATAGGGCGGCTAGAGTTGCTACATTTGATCCTGATTCGCCTATTGATTATACGAAACCACAATTAAATATATATGAAGCATTGGCAAAATATTCGTTATTTGAAGCGAAATAGTGAAAATTAGTGAATAAAAAATGTAAAAAAGGCATATGTGGAATATTATATTAATTTAGTGTAAATATTCCGCATATTTTTTTTACATACCTCTTGAAAAATTAAAGATAGTTGATATAATAGTATTTGTGCTTGATTAAAGGCATTAATTATTCCACAGTAGCTCAGTGGTAGAGCTATCGGCTGTTAACCGATCGGTCGTAGGTTCGAGTCCTACCTGTGGAGCCATTGGAAACGTACTCAAGTTGGCTGAAGAGGCGCCCCTGCTAAGGGTGTAGGTCGTGAAAGCGGCGCGAGGGTTCGAATCCCTCCGTTTCCGTAAATTAGATTTTATAAGTTGTTCTTAAGTGCCGAAACTCTTGATATAATAGGGTTTCGGTATTTTTTTGTTTTAAACGCTTTTATTATTTTGGTCATTTCATGGTCAAGATGACCACAAAACAATATTATTCTGCTACCATTGACCAAAGCGTTGACCATTCAACTCTGTATTACATGTGGCGCAAGACTTCCAGCGTTTTTTCCTCTTCTTGTTTTTGACTCTCTTCCAATAGATGACTGTACGTAGATAGTGTAGTGGCAATATCTGCATGACCTAATCTTTTAGAAATATAATGAATAGAAATGCCTTCATGCAATAACATTGAACAATGTGTATGTCTAATTGAGTGTAGAGTATAATTGCCTAATTGATTATTCAAACAAAACCTTTGTAAAACTTTACTTACAGCATTATGAGTAATTAAGTTTGCACCAGTTCTGAATATATCTCCGTCTAAATTAATAGGGAAGTCGTTTAAAACTTGTCTTACATGTTTAATATCTTCTTTTGTAATTTTAATTACACGATCTGATGTTTCATTTTTTGTGCCACGTATATGAACAGTTTCATTATTTACATTGAAATCTTTATATTGCATTTTTTTTATTTCGCTAAATCTTGCACCTGTGACAATTGCTAAATAAATGAACAAATAAGATAGTTTATTTTTACTTTTCGCATAATCTTTAAGATTATAATAATTTTTCAAACTCATAAATTTAAATTCTTCTGGTTTTTCTTTAATGGCTCCCTTTACGATTACACGATGTGTCGGGTCTTTATACAACATTCCTTCATATACTGCATCTTGAATGGCTGCACGTAAGCAATTATTCAATTTTCTTACTGACTCAGTAGCATGGTTCTTTGCATAATCGTTGATCAACTCTTGGTAATTTGTTCTATTTAACTCTTTTATAGGTATATTACCTAGATACTTTTCAAAAATATTTTTAGCGTTATGATATGTTTGTAATGCTCTAGGTGTCAAATAAGGTTCTTTGTGCGTTGTAATCCACTTGTTAAAGTAATCAATAAAAGCGATGTTGTTATCAAGTATGAAACCTTTATTTGCTTTTTCAAAAGCTTCATTCATAGCAATCGTTGCATCTATTTTCTTTGGAAATCCTGCTTTCCTATATCTTTTACCATTTATTCTAAAGTCGTACTTCCAATTTTTACCATCTTTATTTACTGGCATATTCATTCCTCCTAAAAAAGATAAAAATATATAGGGCGTAGAAAGGCCCTATAACTTCATTATTTTTTATCGACTTTATCCGAAACTTTTCTTAAGCGTTTATTTGCTTCATTTGCAGTTACTTTTTTGGGTAGAGATTTATAAAAGATATTTCCGCTATCTGATTCAACTTCATAAATTATATTGCTTCTTTTAATCCTACAACTTATAACTCTCATATATATCCCTCCTTTAAAATAGATGAAAATTTTGTACATAATCAAATACACTTAAAGTTATTCATCTAAATCCATTAAACCTGCGCCAGGTACTGCACTTGGTCCAGCTGCTGCTTGTGCTTGTTTTCCTTTTTTGTATTCTTCGTATGCTGCACTTTGTTCTTCTTGTGTCCAGCCTGGAGAAACTACATGGTCGCCGTTCATATTAGTGTTTTGTTCTTCGTTAGGATTGAGATTTGCGGGGTTTTCTTCTGTTGGTCCACTAGTGAAACCGTCTTGTTCATTGACTGCATTAGTTTGCTCTTGTGATTGAATGGGCTGTTGTGTAGTCTGCTGTTCTTGATTATTTACTTGTTCTTGTGACTGTACAGGTTGTTCTGTAGTTTTATCTTGTGAAGCTACTTCTTCATTAGATTTATCATCTGATTTATCTTTATCTTCATTTGATTCTTTATGATCATTAGACTTCTTATTGTCTTTTTCACTTTCTTTATCAGACGCTTTAGTTTCCTTCTTATCCTCTGATTTGGTTTCTTCTTTATTGCCACATGCTGTCAAAACTAAAAAACTAACTAATATTAAAAATAATATTTTTTTCATTTTTGCATTACTCCCTTAATATTTTCATATAAAATATATAAGCCCCTACATGGGGCTATATAAATTATTTTTCTAAGTTATCGACTGCATATTGAGCTTCTTCTTCTGTGAATTTATCACCGTAACTTGAAGTCAATTGGTCGTATATGCCATCTTTGGACATATTTTGGTCCTCTTGATAAGATTCAGCAGACTTTAATGCATTTTCTTTATAATCAGCTTTTAAATGGTCTACAGCATATTGTGCGTCTTCGTCAGAGAATTGGTCTCCAGCATCAGAAGTTAATTGATCATAAATACCATCTTTAGACATGTGCATTGTATCTGCATAAGTTTTAGCAGAATTTAACGCTGCTTTTTGTCCCTTAGAAGCATTGTCATCTTTTTCTACTTCTGCAGAATCATTATTTATTTCTTTATCAACTTCATTTACTACTGATGCAGAACAAGAAGCGAAAATAATACCCATAATAATTATAAATACTAGACATCCTCCACAACCCCAAAACCATTTCTTTTTCTTACCTTTCTTTTCTTGTTCTTTGTACTCTTCGAATTGTTGTTGTTGTCTTGCTAACAATTCTTCATTTGTTAAATCTTTAGCATCCTTTGCCATCTTAAACCTCTCCCTTATAATAAAGTTAATTTATATTAAACAACCTAAATTTGCATACACGTTTACACGTGTTGATGCAGATTGGTTATTCCCAGTTGTAATGTTCGAACACTTGTAAAGGTTCGAATTTAATTACATAACCCTTGTAATATACATCTAAACCATATTTCATTTTGTAATGCTTCAATGTATTTAATACATAATCCTCCGAAACGTTAAAATATTCTGACATCTCAAACAAGTTATGTACTCCATGGAAGAAAGCATCAATAATCCCATCAAGGGAAATAGCTAGTTCAGAGCCTAAACGTCTTGCTTTTAATTCGAATTTTCGATTTAACATTTTGGATTGATCTCGAATATCTCCATATGTAACTAAGTGATGTCCGATTTCTTCATACAAAGTTTCGAGTTTATTTACAGAATTCATGTGTTTTTCAATAAGGATGACTTCACCTAAATATAAACCAGCAAGACCTTTCTTTAAATTAGTTTCCTCAATGATGATTTCGTCATCATACTCAGCTAACAAATTTTCATAATTTCTCATGGAAACACTCCTTATTTTTTACGCTTGCTTTTAACGAATTCTGCATAATCCAATATCTCTTGCCATTCTTCTTCTGTTAAATCACCATCTAAATGAGCAGCAATGGTTTCAAAAGAATTTTTCGTTTGTTTCTCCTCTAAACCTAACAAATATTCAGGTGTAACTTTAAGAACATTGGCAAAATCATCCGCTCTGTTTAACGGAAATTCTCTGGATTTATTTAAATATCTTGAAACTGTAGATTTAGCCATATTAGTTCTGCGCGCTAATTCACTAGTTGATAGATTTTGTTTGTCCATTAAATTGGTTATCACAGTAATGATTTCATCGTTGTTTCTCATAGTTAAGTACCGTCCTTTTATTTTGTTTCCGTATTGGAACAATACAAATATAACACACGTTCCCAATAAGCACAATAGAAAAAGATAAAAATCCCTTTAAATAGGAAATTAATCGCAATTTAATTAAAAACGTAAAATAAATATACTTAATGTGTTGACATTCGGGAACATGTTTGCAATAATATTAATTGTTCCCGATAGGAAACGGAAACGAGGTGACACATTTGAAACTGAATTTAGAAAGATTGAAACAAACTAGAATCGACAACGAATTTAGTCAGGAATATATGACTAAGGAGCTAGGTTGGAAATCTAGATCTCAATATTCTAAGAGGGAAAGCGGGGCAGTATCTATTGGTGCTGATGAATTAATAGCTATCGCTAAAATACTAGGATATAGCAAAGAAGAAGTAGGTTATTTTTTTGATTAAAACGTTCCCGAAATGAAACGATGGAAACGTTTAGTCAACGAACTTCAGCACTCACATAGAGCATTTATGAGCGAGAGTAGGCGATGATATGAGCTACACTATAATACATACAAGGTCATTGCCAAGACTGAATGTTGTATGTGGGTGCTGAAAGAAAAGGAGGAAAACAAATGCAAGAATTACAAAACAAGCCGAACATATCACAAATGTTCAATATTCAAGAGAAAGAAAATGGCGAAATTGCAATCAGTGGTCGTGAATTACATGAAGCACTAGAAATTAAAACAAGGTATAACGATTGGTTTGAAAGGATGCAAAGTTACGGATATCAAGAAAATGTTGACTTTGTAGCTATTACTCAAAAAAGAGTAACAGCTCAAGGGAATGTCACTACTTATATTGACCACGCACTAACAATAAATACTGCAAAAGAAATTGCAATGATCCAACGTAACGAGATTGGTCGAGCTGTTAGACAACATTTCATAAGAATTGAAGATGCTTGGAATAGTCCAGAAATGATAGTTGAGCGAGCATTACAAATTCAAACTAATAAAGTAGAAAAGTTAGAAGCGCAAGTTGAAGAAAATAAACCCAAAGTATTATTTGCAGATTCTGTCATCGGTAGTCAAAGTTCAATTTTAATAGGCGAGTTAGCAAAACTCCTTAAGCAAAATGGAGTGAATATAGGACAAAACAGATTGTTCGAATGGATGAGAGAGAATGGTTATCTCATAAAACAAAAAGGTGAGAACTACAATTTACCAACACAACGCAGTGCAGACTTAGAAATTATGGATATTAAGAAACGTACTATTAATAACCCAGACGGTTCAAGCCAAATCACTAGAACAACTAAAATAACCGGAAAAGGTCAACAATACTTCATTAATAAATTTTTATCAGAATAGGAGGATATGATATGACGCAACTTACAGTAACTATTCCAGAACAATATGTAGTTATCACTCGTGAAGAATACCAGCAATTACAAGAAAAAGAAAAGCCAGTTTGGTGGTCTATGCAAGATTTGATAAACGAAACAGGATTTAAGCGTAACTGGTTGGTTGAAAACATACTGTATAACCCTAAGTACATTAAACAGCTAAAACAATTTGTTTATTATCCAGATGGTGGCAAGTGGGCATTTAACAGAGAACCCATGCAATGTTTTTTAAAAGATAACTTTGAAGACATATTTAATTAAGGAGGGATAACATGAACGGTATTTTATCAGTTTTAACATCAATCTTTGTAATGTCACTTTCATTCATATTTACAACTGATTTCATTTATCTAACAGTAATATACTTCGCAACATTCTTCATAACGTACTGTTGGTTCTGGCCAGAGTTTTTCAAGGCAATAAAAAAGACCGCTAAGCGCGCCAACGCTTAACAGTCAAAGAGATTTATTAATTAAATGTATTTTAAATATACACAATCTTAGGAGGATTAGTCAAATGCAAAAAGAAAAGACTATGTATAAAAAACAATATTACTATATCGTCCATAAGAATGTAGATCACTATGTAGACAATAGACCAACAGAACGCGCACCTAAAGTTGAATATTCTGACGATATGGAAACAGCGCGAAGATTCTTTGATGAAGACTTTGAAATATTACAAATTGATTGGAATAAACACGACAAAATTATATGTGAATCAACTCATATAAGAATACACAGAAGTGAAAGGGTTGAAGTAAATGAGTGAGAAATTAAACTTATATCAGAAAATAGCTGATGTAAAAGCTAATATAGACGGTTTTACTAAAGATACAAAAGGATACAACTTTTCATACGTGTCAGGCTCACAAATATTGCATCGTATTAGAACTAAAATGATTGAGCATAACTTATTATTAGTACCTAGCACTACTAACGAGAAATGGACGACTCACACATATAAAAACAAAAAAGGTAATGAAATCGTGGATTTTGTAATAGAGATGGACTTGAATTACAAATGGATAAATGCTGATAAACCAGAAGAACAATTGGATATAAGTTACCACGCGTTTGGACAACAAAGTGATATTTCACAAGCTCATGGTACGGCTTTGACTTATGCGGAACGTTACTTTTTGATGAAATTTTTCAATATACCAACTGATGAAGATGATGCAGACGCGAAAGAAAAACAAGATAGATATTCAAAAGTAGATCCAAAGAATATTGAAACATTGGAAAACGAAATAACTATGTTTAGTGAATTGATGAAGTCATTAGGTAAAGAGGTTTCTATAGACCAGGTCAAAGAACAATTAAAAATTACAGATATTAATCAACTATCAAACAATCAAATAGCGATGATGATTACTACATTAGATAAATGGAGCAAGCAGTCAAAATTAAAGGAGAATGAATAATGAATATTGTAGCAATTACAGGAAGAATAACTAAAGATTTAGAACTTAAACAAGCAGGTCAAACACAAGTTACAAACTTCTCAATGGCAGTGGAAAACCCGTATAAAAAGGATGACGCATCTTTTTTTGACATTGTAGCATTTGGTAAAACAGCCGAATTACTAAATCAATATTGTGGTAAGGGTTCAAAAATTGGAATAGATGGAACGCTTAAACAAGATAGATTCACTGATAAAGAAGGTAATAACCGTTCAGTGGTACGTATTACAGCTAACCGTATTGAGTTTTTAGATACTAAAGGTCAATCGAATGGACAATCTCAACAACAAAGCGGACAAGCTAAACCACAACAAGCACCAGCTAAGGATAACCCGTTTGCTAATGGTGTAGACATAGATAATGATTCTTTACCGTTCTGATTGGACTGATTAAATGCCAATTATAAAAAACTACATCCAACAAGATGACGGCACAATAACTGCTGTCATCAAGGGTGTAACTTTAGAGAATAAAGACTTCTTACTGTTGGATAACGGACTAGAAGTAGAGTGTGATGTAATCATTAGTGATCCATACAAGATAACAGATAAACAACGCAGAAAGGTTTTTGCGATGGTACGAGATATATTCAATTATTACGGACAACCAATGGATTATTTAAGGTATATGTTCCAAAAACAATTAGAGTTTCTCAAAGGATACGAGCCTATATCATTAAGCAATTGCAGTAGACGACAAGCAGGTGAATTAATCGAGTTAATACTTGATTTTGTATTCACTAATAACGTACCTATGAACAAGGCTACTAGCGACCTTATGAGCAACGATAAGTATTTCCTATATAAATCTACCATTAATAGAACTTGCGTCATATGTGGCGCTCCAAATAGCGATTTAGCACATTATCAAGCAGTAGGTAGAGGACGAAACAGAAATAAGATAAATCATTACGGAAACAAAGTGTTAGCACTATGTAGAAAGCATCATCAAACCCAACACGACATGGGAATTAGTAGTTTTAATAAACTACACCATTTAGAAAATGCTTGGGTAGATGTGGACGATAAGTTAAACAGCATGTTAAGAGGTGAGAAACAATGAGCGATAGTATCAAGAGTTCCATTACTGGTTATGGCTTAGTATTCAAACGAGTAATGAAAGATACAAATATAAGTATAGAAGCTAAGGCGTTGTACGGTTACTTATCAGCTTATGCAGGTGCAGATGAAATAGCTTTTCCTAGTGTGAGTTTGATATGTCATGAACTTAATATCAGCGATAAAAGATTCAAAAAATATCGCAAACAATTAGAAGACAATGGTTACTTAACAATTGAAAGAAAGAGAACTAACAACGGATTTAGCAAAAATATTTATACAATCGAACATAATCCTGTATCGGGTAGTTTCGTACCGGTACAAAACGTAACGGGAAGAAACGTAACGGGACAAAATGTAGGTACTACAATTAACAGTACTACAAATAACAATAATACAAATAACAATCAGACAATTAATAATAGCGCAACTGACGTTACGCATGAATATTTTGAAAATTGGTGGAAGCTTTATGATAAAAAACTAGATAAGAAAAAAGCATTTAGCTTATTTAAAACAGCTCTCAAAGAACATAGTTATGAAACTATCATGGACGGGACTAGAGAGTACTTAAAGACTATTACTAATAAGAAGTATCAAAAGTACCCTAAAACATTTTTAAGTCAAGAAAGCTATATGAATGACTTTACAGAAGAAATAAAACCTACTGGACAAGACCAACTAGAACGTATGAAGTATGACCCTAGTTATTGGGATTAGGAGTGATTAAATGAAACGCATGTTAAGCCCTAGAATAACAGAAACGCTTAAACAATATGAAGCTAATGACGTAGAGAAAGGACTTTATTGTGAAAAGTGCGGTAACAGATATGATCTACACACATTTAGTAGTGGTTATGAATATCGTGATGGTTGTGAGTGTAGCATGATTGCAGCAGGCAAAGAAGCAGAGAAAAAACGTAAGCAGAAAGCAATCAATAATATATTTAATCAATCTAATGTTAATTACTCATTACAAGAAGTCACAGTGAACAATTATCAACCACAGAACCAATCACAAACAGATGCTAAACAAACTGCTATAGAGTACGTTAAAACATTTTCTATAGATAAACCTAAGTCATTAATCATGCAAGGTTCATATGGAACAGGCAAATCACACCTAGCGTATGCAATTGCTAAAGCAGTTAAAGCACAAGGTTATTCAGTAGCATTTATGCACATACCAATGTTAATGGATCGTATCAAAGCTACTTACAATAAAAATGCAGTTGAAACTACAGACGAGTTAGTCAAATTACTTAGCAGCATAGACTTGCTTGTATTAGACGACATAGGTGTTGAGAACACAGAACATACATTAAATAAACTATTTAGCATAGTTGATAACAGAGTAGGTAAAAACAACATTTTCACTACGAACTTTAGTGATAAAGAGTTAAATCAAAACATGAATTGGCAACGTATCAATTCACGTATGAAACATAATTCACGCCAAGTAAGAGTGCTTGGTGATGATTACAGGGAGAGAGACGCATGGTAACTAAACAATTTATTAAACAAAATCTTGGATGTTCAGATATATACGCACAGAAACTAATTAACTATGCTCATGGAGACGAGAAAGTATTATATGAACTATTTATCCAAAAGTTAAATGAAAGACGTACACGTCAAGCTATTTGCGAGGTGGGTTAAATGGGATTGAGTCAGAGATACACGTTAAAGGATAAAAATTCAAAAGTTGTAGCGACAGTTATTCCACTAGATAGAAACAGAAATAGTGTAGCTGGATTGAAAAAGTCGTTAGGAATTGATGAAGATATCGTAACTGACGAAAGATTAGATGAAATCAAGCGTATATATAACCTGAATGACAAAGAACAAACAAGCATATTTGATTATCTGTAGGAGTGAATAAATGAAACGTATAGAGCTAGCAGTAGATGCACCAATGGCATCACCTAGACCAAGGTTTAGAAATGTAGGTAAATATGTTCAAACGTATATGCCTGCTAAATATACAAACCATAAGAAGATGTTAAGAAAGCAGATGCCTTATATGATGATAGACAAACCTATTAGATTAACAATCGAGTTTCACTTCCCATTGCTTAAGTCATGGAGTAAGAAGAAACATGTAGCTATGGTAGGTCAATACAAGAGAACCAAACCAGATATAGATAATCTAATTAAAACAGTATTAGACGCTGCAAATGGTCATGTTTGGCAAGACGATAATCAAATAGTAGAAATCAAAAGTTTTAAGAAGTACGCAGAAACTCCGAAAGTGATTATGGAATTAGAGTACTGGAGTGATCTAAGTGAATGATGAAACAACAATTACACTAAAAATCAAAGTAGAAGTGGAACAAGAGGTAACTGTGCCTGTGAAAGCTAACTATGATTTTGAAAGTATTAAGGAACGTGAAGCAGATAAAGCATATGACAAGTATGTAAATAACCCAGAAAGACTAGGGTTTGAAGATATTAAATTCAAGGACGTATCAGACGTACAAGTTAAAGATTATTAGGAGGACGAGAAAAATGATAACAATAACTGCTAACGGTGTTGAATATGACATTATGGGCGAAAACTTTAAATCTATGGAACGTAATGGATTATCAGCTGAAGGTATTAGAAATCGCATAATTAGAAATTGGTCTTTAAACGAGGCGTGTCATGTTCCTAAAAGAATGAATATAGATGAATATAGAACATTACAACAAACATTGATTAAGGAAGAAGATACTTCCGAAGCGAAAGCGAGATACAAAGAAGAACGTTTAAGAAAACAAAAACCTCATTTATTTAATGTAGAACAACAACATAGCGAAAGTAAATATGCCAAGTATTTATGGAATAGTTATAAATTTAAGTGTGCAGAGGTGGCTGAATAGATGCGAATAGATCAATTAGATATTGGTTACACAGTTTGGTTTATTAAACCTGGTGGACAGCTTTCTGAATATGGAATAGTAAAAGAATTAATATTTAATGACGGAAACCCAATAGCAGTTATTGAAATGGGAGAATTCACAAAAGAAATTGACGATACTTACGATATAGCGATAGGAGAGATAGGCAATGCAAAATACATTAGGTGATTTAAACAATCATTTATTCGCACAACTTGAAAGATTAAATGATGAAGAGATTAAAGGAGATGACTTAAAAGAAGAAATAGAACGTTCAAAAGCAGTATCAAATATTGCAAAAGGGATTATAGATAATGGCAACCTTGTACTACAAGCACAGAAATTTGCAGATGACCAATTAGATGCAAATGGTGAAATGCCTAAACTATTGAACGGTGGTGCATGACATGACACATATTTGGACAGAGGAAGAAAAGCAATTTCTTAGAGATAACATACAAGGGACTCCGATTCACGATTTAACAAAATTATTTAATGAACATTTTGACTCCGATATGACATACACACAGATAAGAGCTACAACAAAACGCTTGAAATTAAAATGCGGTGTGTCAGCGCGATTTACCAAAGGTCATGTTACATGGAACAAAGGCATACCGATTTATAACAAGAAATGCGAAAAGACACAATTCAAAAAAGGTGATAAACCTAAAACTACTTTGCCTATAGGTACCGAACGTATCAATAGTTATGGATATGTAGTGATAAAAGTTTCTAATGAAGGCGGATACAACCATAGATGGAAATTGAAACATAAATTTATTTGGGAAGAAAAGTACGGTAAAGTGCCACCTAAACATAATTTAATATTCTTAGATGGAGATAAGACTAATAACGATTTGTCTAACATAGCACTAATAAAAAGAAGTGAGTTAGCAAGATTGAACCATCAGAACTTGATATACAGTGACGCAGAATTAACTCGGACGAGTATTAATATAGTTAAGATACAAAATAAGATTGCTGAGCGTAAGCAATGATCCTATCAAACACAATCAACATACGTTACAAATATAAAACTGGTGGGATGAACACCAAAGAAATGGCACAGTTATTAAAGTATTATCGACTTAAGGGGTTCTTGAAATCTACGAATACTAATAGCTTTATCGTAGCAGTGTTGCCAGAGGATAAAGCACATAACAGGAAAGTATTAAATGAATTGAAAGGGCTGGTGCAGTAGATGATGCCGAAGTTTAGAGCGTGGGATAAAGAAGAAAAAATTTGGTTAGAGATAAAGTGTTTAGGTTTATGGGGAGATAATGAATTATGGTATTTAGAAACAGAAGATGACAAACACTACTTTGAAGATGATTTAGGAGTGAAATGGGAACTTCTCCAATCTACAGGGCTTAAAGATAAGAACGGTGTTGAGATATACGAGGGGGATGTGGTTAAACATGACTCAATTCCTAATCCATTTTTTGAAAATACTAATTTTGAAATTGTGCAAGCTAGAACGGGAGAATGGCGTATAGACAGTATGAGAGGTGGTTCGGTATTAGCGTTCCATAATCATCAAGTAGAAATCATAGGCAATAAATTTGAGTATAAGGAGTGATGGCGAGTGATAACTAAAAAGAACCCAGAAATACCAATGGTTCCTAAAGCACATCTGAAAAATGTTGAACATCAACGTGACGAATACAAAGCAGAACGCGACAAATTGGTAGATGAATTATCATGGTATAAAGCAAAGGTTAGTAGGTTGGAACGGGAGAATAGAGATTTGAAGCACGAAAACAAAGCATTACGTTTACAATCTAACACTTACTTTGACGAGTGGAAGAATGAGAAATTAACATCTCAAGGATTGCGTGAACAGTGTAAAGAGTACGTTCAAGATGCATCTAAATACACTACCCTAACCAACCACATACGTTTGAAAGCAGAAAACAATCCAGGGGTAAGTCGCTATATAGATTTGGTTAACTACATTGATAGATTGGAGCGTGCAGACAATGAAAGATAGAGAGTATAAAGACGCATGGCAAGAGTTGAAGGAAGAATTGATGAAACAACTTGATATAGAGAGTGAACGCTTAAAACGAGCTGAAAAAGGGTTAGAAGATAACGTATATAACAGTTATATTATTGGAAAAATAAGTGGGCAACGTGTCGAATTAATAAATGTTTTATTAACTATGACTTCTTTAGACAACACAAACGAATTTAGCAACTTACTAAGCGATTTGGAGGACGAGTAGATGAATATTCAAGAGGCAACTAAGTTAGCGATGGAAAACGGCACTGCTATTAGAAGAGGGAGCGAGCCAGAAGAAACGGGTATCTTACCGACCAACTTATCTACTTATCAATGCATGGTAGTAAGAGATGTATTTCAAAAAGGGCAAAAAGCCTACGCAAGGTGGCAACCGAGCGCAGACGATTTGTTAGCAAATGATTGGGAACTTTTAACCTAGACCAGGTATCCATGATGCGACTTCTTTCACAAATTTATAAACTTCCTTACTGTCATTTTTAAGTTTATTTTCAAAAAAGGAAACTGTGTCATCGGTAACACCTAAATGAAAAATTGTATTGTCACCTAAATTACCATGTAAAAAGCCTTTATTTCTTAATTTAATACAATCATTCACTAAATCTTCAACATGCATGTGGTTGAAATAAGGATAAATCGTTTTTATATTTTCAAAAAAATTACAAGACCTTTTGCTACTTCCATCTTTAACACAATCGAAATACAATTGATACATTTTTGCGAGTATATATTGTTGGTCTTTAGGTAAATCATCGAATCTTTCTTTGATACTCATATTTTTCACCCCTTTACACATAGATAAATAAATTATACCAGAATAGGAGCTAATTAATATGAATGAATTAGTAAAACAGGTAGAACAATGGAGTATAGATAAAAACTTAGACAAAGGTAATTCAGATAGACAAGCATTGAAATTCTATGAAGAAGCTGGTGAAGTTGGTGCAGCTTTATCACGCAACAAACTAGACGACTTAAAAGACGGTATAGGCGATACAGTCGTTACTTTAATTATATTGGCACAACAACATGGAATGACATTAGAGGAGTGTTTACAGTACGCGTATGACGAAATCAAAGGAAGAAAAGGAAAGACAATCAATGGAACGTTCATCAAAGAAGCAGACTTGTAAGAAAGACATAGTACAGAGGGTTAAGGAAGTGTTGAGGAAATAAAAAAGCCCCTGAAAAGGGACTGTTTAATATAAATTATCTTTCAATAAAACTTTGATACCACAGTATAAATTATATATTACGTAATAAACTGCGCCTATAAAGGCAATTACAGCAATAACAATTAAAGTAATTCCTAATGCGTTGTTAGAATTAGATTCGCTTAAACCAATTAAACCTGCACCTACAAAAATTAGGATATAAGGCAAGATGTGATAAGCTAAAGACTTTTTAGCGTGAGTAGAAACAGGTTTGTTGGCTAATATCCATACAATAATAGGGAATAGGATTGGCGCAAAAAACACACTGAAATATGATAATGCAGCTAGTATTTTTTCTGATTGTGTTGATTGATTGCTCATATAAATGTCTCCTTGTTAGTTATTAATAAGAACAATATCAAATAAATGTATTTTCGTAAATATTAATTAAATAATATAACAAATTTGTTATAAGGACGGTGATATCATTCAATACCTAATACGCACACTAATAGATTCAACTGGTCACCCTTTCACTCACGTTACACAAGCACGAGAGAATGAAACGTTTACTGTGGTTGATGCAGAGAGTAAGGAAGAGGCTGAGAAGATAATTAAGAGTAAAGAAGAACTTGAATTACGTATGGTTACAAGATGGGATACAGATTCAATGCACATATAAGAAAGGACAGTGAGTGAATTGCTACCAACATTGAAAATACTTTTTACGATAGCACTATATGAATTAAGCAAATACGTTACAAATCAAATACTAATTAGAAAACAGGCGAATGATGATATAGATCAGCCGAAAGATTATGAGGAGGAGAAGTAATGTGGATAATCACATCAATAATACTGGGTGTCATCACAATACTATTACTTATATCAAACAGTATTAAGAATGACCAAATAGCAGCGTTGAAATACACAATCGTTTATATGGCCAGTGATGAAGATGTAGATACGGCTATGCAACAGTGGAAGAGATTTAAGGATTAATACTAGGGCGATAATTCGCCCTTTTGGTTAATTAAAATTTTGGAAATGGTGGGTGTTGTGATTCTGAGTTGATATAAACTATACTTTCATAATTTATAACTTTACTTGAATAATCAACTAATACTAATTCTACATTTTGTTCGTCATGTTCTTTAAAATTAATTACACCATAAGTATGTTCATTTGTAGTTACTTCAAACGGTGTATTTATATTTTTGTTAGCAACTAATTCTCTTAACGCTTCATTTTTTTCCATATTCGTTTCTCACCACCATTCTAATAAAATTATATTAAGTATACAACAACCTATAATTAATAGATAGCACAATTATAAATAACCTGGAGGGATTACCATTTACACACCAACTGAAGTTAAACAATTAATAACGGATTACCATTGGATGCGTAGACTTATCGACCATCAAGTGTATGAGTATGATAGTACTTCCATAGGACAGTATGGTATAGAATCAGCCATGCCTAAAGCTCAAGGAGGTACTGGAGATAAGGTATTAGTTAGAGTAATCAAGAACGATAAGGATAGACGTAAGACACAAGAGCTTATTGAGAAGGTGGCATTCATTGATGACCATGAGCACCTTATAACTAATGATAAGAACTACCATATACTACAACTACTTAAACAGGGTGAGAAGATAAACACTATTGCTATGTTGATGAAGGTAGACCGTAAAGAGATATATAGAAAGCTAGATATCATTGTTAATATCTATATGAATGTACAGACATAGTAGGGACAAATGTCACATATGCCACACATGACACACTATTATATATATGCATACACTATGTTATATAATATCCATATGGGATAGGCACTATTGACCAGTGACTTATTATAAACAACAATACTATATTATGAGTAGGCACATCACTTAGTGGTGTGTCTTTCTTTGTATGCCAATTGATATGAGTATCATCACATGATTCATTATAACTATCTATTAAACTAACAGGCATGATGATGTACTCATATGAGTTAGTACATATAACTCATACGTCATAACCATTGGTGATCTATATGTATCTAGACTAATGAGCTTAACTCATAAGGAGAATAGTAGATGACACTATCGAAGGAGCAACGTCGTTCGTTCTACAACAGTCGAGACTGGAGAGACAAGCGCGAGCATATCAAGGAACGTGACCATTACGAATGTCAAGAGTGTAAGAGGCAAGGTAAAGTATCACTCGATATATACGAGCCTAATAAGAATGGTCGTAAGAAGATAAAACTTGTAGTACATCATATTAATGAGCTTGAATTCAATCCAGAACTTGCACTTGAAGATGATAACTTAGAAACACTTTGTGTTGATTGTCACAATAAAATTCATGACAGACATTATACAAATTGGCGAGAGCCAAAGAAAAATAAATGGGCTGATGATGAAATGTGGTAATAAAATATTTATTGATTTGTATAAAAATTATTTAATATTAAAATACCCCCGGGTCAAAAAGTTTTGAAAATTATTTTGGTCGGGGAACCGGTGTAGGGGAGTCTATTCCGCAGATTTATTTAAAAACAAAATACGTTAGGGGGGGTACCTTATGAAAAACGAAAAGAAAATCAAGTCATATTTATTAAGTAAAATTGAACAAGACAATCCAGTACAAACTGAAAAAGTAGAAAGATATTTAAATTTATTAGATATATTCTACAGGTTAGACGATGACATTAAAGATAAAGGTTTAATGGTTGAAACTAAAAATGCATCACAGTCATTTATTAAACCAAATCCATTAATAGCAGAGAAGAATAAAGTTAACACATCGCTTTTAGCTATAGAAAAATCATTCGGATTTAATAAAGAACATGATGAGGACATCGCCCCCCGTCGTGATTTATTATGATTAGTAACAAACATGTAGATGAATATATACGTTTATGGAAGGCAGGCAAGATCCTGTTAAATAAAGAACGTATACTTCTTATCGCTTATTTAGAAAAAGAAGTGTTAACTCGTGATGACCTATACTTTGATGAAGAGCAAATTGAAAACTTTATCAAGTTTACAGAACGTTGGTACTTCCCATTACAATCATTTCAAAAATTTATAGTCCCATTTGTGTTTCTGTTCGAGAATGAAGGTGATTTCCTTTATTACGAGCAGTTTTTTATTACCCTCGGACGAGGTGGAGGTAAGAATGGTCTTATAACAGCCTTATCGAATTACTTTATATCTTATTTACATGGAGTGCCCAATTACGATATTTCAGTAGTAGCCAATTCAGAGGACCAAGCAAAAACATCTTTTGAAGAAGCTTATAACATGATTGAGCGTAATGACTTAGAAGATATGTTTTATCTTACAAAACTTGTAATTACTGATCAAGAAACCAAATCACGATTTAGATTTAGAACTTCTAACGCTGGTACTAAAGATGGTGGGCGTGAAGGGTGTGTAATTTATGATGAAGTACACAGATATGAAGACAGTGAAACAGTTGATGTATTCAGTTCAGGTTTAGGTAAGGTGAAATGGCCAAGAGAATTCTTTATAGGTACAGATGGATATGTTCGTGAGGGCTTCTTAGACAAAATGAAAGAACGTTCAATGTCACTATTAAATGGTGACACGCCTGATGATAGGATTTTCCCATTCATTTGTAAGCTTGATGACCCATTAGAGGTAGATGACCCAACAATGTGGGAGAAAGCCAATCCGATGTTTAGTGAGCCCATGAGTGAATATGCTCGAGGGTTATTCAGAAAAGTGAAAAACCAATACAGAGAAATGAACTTCAGCCCAACCAAAAGAACTGAATTTATGACTAAACGTATGAATTTACCTGAAGTT
Organism: Staphylococcus pseudoxylosus; assembly: GCF_003697915.1. Classification (GTDB taxonomy): domain Bacteria; phylum Bacillota; class Bacilli; order Staphylococcales; family Staphylococcaceae; genus Staphylococcus; species Staphylococcus pseudoxylosus. Next base: position 44,531 of record NZ_RCVN01000004.1, on the reverse strand, counting down.
GACTTAGAAAAAGTTGTTGCACCATGGGAAGATATCTTAGCTACAAATAGACCATTCCCAATTTTAGAAAATCGACAATGTTTAGGTGGTTTAGACTATGCAAGCATTAAAGATTTTGCAGCGGTGGGCTTACTATTCAGAGATGGTGAAAATTATATATGGAAATCTCATTCATTCGTAAGAAAAGGTTTCTTAGATACTGTTAAATTAAAAGCACCTATAAATGAATGGGAAAAACAAGGGCTACTGACAATTGTTGATGAGCCTTCCATTAATCCACTTCATATCGTAATGTGGTTTGATCGTATGAGAGAAAATTATGGGTTAGAGAAAGTTATTGCCGATAATTTCAGAATGGATTTATTAAGACCTTTATTTGAAGAATATGGAATTGAAATCGAAGTGATTAAAAATCCAAGAGCTATACAGTCTTTATTAGCTCCTCGTATTGAAACAATGTTTGCTAATCATAATTTAATATTTGACGACAACCCTATGATGCGTTGGTACACAAATAATGTTGCTGTCAAAATTAAACCAGACGGTAATAAAGAATACATTAAGAAAGATGAAATACGCCGTAAAACAGATGGCTTCCAGGCTTTAGTCCACGCACTCTATCGCGCAGATGATTTGCTAGAAGCAGATATTAGTGGCAGTTTAGATTTCTTAAATGCAATTAATTTCTAGAAAGGAGGAAAGCAATGGTTAGTTTTTTTGACAGAATTTTTAATAGACATGAAGAGGCAAGTTGGATGTATGATTTGGAGTTATTCCAAGATACTTCCCAAAAAGCCTATTTAAAACAAATGGCATTAAGTACATGTATAGAATTTTTAGCACGAACAATATCACAATCTGAATTTCGTTTTACAGATGAAAATGACAAAGCTATAAAAGATAGTGTTTGGTATAAATTAAACACAAGGCCAAATACTGATTTATCTTCTACTGATTTTTGGCAATCAGTCATTTATAAGTTGATATATGATAACGAAGTTTTGATTATTGTTACTGATACTAAAGACTTAGTAATAGCAGATAATTTCACAAGGAAAAAATTTGCTTTATACCCTGACATATTTGATGGTGTCACAGTCGGAGAATATGAATTTGAACGTTCATTCAAAATGGATGACGTAATTTATTTAACTTATAACAATGAAAAATTAAATAAATTCACTGAAGGATTATTTAGTGATTATGGTGAAATATTTGGCAGAATGATAAACGCACAAATGAGAAATTATCAAATACGTGGGATTATCAATGTAGATTCACAAAATGTAAACAGTGAAAAAGAAATAGAAAAAATGCAAAAATATGTAAATAAAGTTGTAGATTCATTTAGCAAGAATGGCGTTGCAATCACACCATTGACTAAAGGTTTTGATTTTCAGGATGTTTCAGCAAATACAAAAGGGAATAATGCTTCTTTCGATGAATTAAACAAGTTGCAAAAAGCTATGATAGATTCAGTAGCTAAAGCTATTGGTATACCACCCTCTCTAATACATGGTGAATTAGCCGATTTAAAAAATGCATTAGAATCTTATAGCAAATTTTGTACAAAACCACTAAACAAAAAGATTGAAGACGAATTGAAAGCAAAGCTTTTAACTCAAAAAGAAGTAATTGCTGGCAAGAATCTTAAAGTTATTGGTATCGATAAAAAAGACCCATTAGAGATTGCAGATTCAATCGATAAGCTAGTAGCGTCAAGTACCTTCACACCTAATCAAGTTCTTATTTTACTTGGTGAAGAACCTAGCGATGATCCTAAAATGGACGAGTATAAAATCACTAAAAACTATCAAGATGTTATGGATAATAAGGGTAATGACGAAAAGAGTAAAGATAGCGAAGAATCACTAGAAGGGGGTGATAAATGATGAAAATAAACGTAAAAGGCGCAATCGTGCCCAACAATGACAAATGGATTTATGACATGTTAGAAATGGATGCTACATCACCTAAAGATGTGTTTGATGCGCTATCTTCTACTGATGAAGATGTAGAAGTTATCATCAACTCAGGTGGTGGCGATGTATTTAGTGGTAGTGAAATATACACTGCATTAAAAGAGCATCCAAGTAATGTGAATGTAAAAGTTGTTGGTGTTGCTGCAAGCGCTGCGTCAGTAATTGCTATGGCAGGTTCAAAAATCGAAATGAGCCCAACAGCACAAATGATGATTCACAACGCTAGCACTTTAGTAGCTGGAGATAATCGAGCAATGGCATCTGCAAGCGACATGTTAAGTTCAGTAAACCGAGGTATTGCTAATGCCTATATCGAGAAAACAGGTAAAGCAGAACAAGAAATACTTGATTTAATGAATGAAGAAACTTGGTTGAACGCACAAGATGCAGTTGATTTAGGGTTTGCAGATAGCAAGATGTTTGATGAAAGTGCACCGAAGTTGGTAGCTAATTCAGGACAAATGCTATCTAACGATGCAGTGAATCGTATTGCAACATTAATGAGTAAAACACCAGAAGTAAATATTGATGTTGAGCAAATTGCAAATAAAGTAATTGAAAAATTAGAAGATAAAAAAGAACCGTTTATTGATAATTCTACTAAAAGTAAATCAGTAGAAAACAATAAGACTAGGTTCTTTTTTTAATACAAAAATAAGGAGGGTCATCTAAATGACTATACAATTATCAGATGATTTTAAAACAGCACGTCAGGAATTCTTAAATGCGATACAAAATGGCGAAGACGAAAAAGCACAAGCCGAATTATATGGCAAAATGATTAATGAACTATTTGAGGAATCAAAAGCACAAGCGCAAGCAGAAGCAGAAAGAGTTTCTAGTTTACCTACAGCAGAAAGTAAATTAACTGCTGAACAACGCCAATTCTTTAATGAAATTAACACAGAAGTTGGATATAAAGAAGAAAAGTTACTACCAGAAGAAACGATTGATCGTATCTTTGAAAACTTAACTACAGAACATCCATTATTAGCTGATTTAGGTATTAAGAATGCAGGATTACGTCTTAAATTCTTAAAATCTGAAACAAGTGGCGTAGCCGTATGGGGTAAAATCTTTGGAGAAATCAAAGGTCAATTAGATGCAGCGTTCAGTGAAGAAACTGCAATCCAAAACAAATTGACAGCCTTTGTGGTATTACCAAAAGATTTAAAAGACTTTGGTCCAGCATGGGTAGAGCGTTTTGTTCGTCTACAAATTGAAGAGGCATTTGCTGTAGCACTTGAAGCGGCATTTTTAAACGGTACTGGTAAAGAACAACCAATTGGTTTGAGTCGTCAAGTTCAAGAAGGTGTATCAGTAACAGGCGGTGTGTATCCAGAAAAAGAATCATTAGGAACTTTAACATTTAAAGACCCACGAACTACTGTACTTGAGTTAACAAAAGTTTTTAAAAACCACTCAACAGATGAAAAAGGTAAATCAGTTGCAGTTAAAGGTAATGTAACTATGATAGTTAACCCTTCTGATGCTTTTGATATTCAAGCACAGTATACGCATTTAAATGCTAACGGCGTATATGTTACAGCATTACCATTCAACTTGAATGTAATAGAATCTGTAGCACAAACTGCTGGAAAAGTTTTAACATACGTTAAAGGCCGTTACGATGGTTATTTAGCTGGTGGTATTAATTTACAAAAATTCGACCAAACTTTAGCTATTGAAGATATGGATTTATACACTGCTAAGCAATTTGCTTATGGTAAAGCTAAAGATGATAAAGTAGCAGCAGTATATGATTTAAATATTAATTCGGAAGAAGATTCTCCCTAGTAAACCCCAAAACGTTGAAGTGATAGCTAATGCAAAATCAGCTTCAATTACAGCGGATTAGGGGTGTGGAAAATGGACGGATTATTAAAAGAGTTCAAGCAGCGTATGCACATATTTCACAGTTCTGAAGATGAATCATTAAAACAGATTTTACAAAAATCTTATATAGCGATTCAATCTATCTGTGGCGACTTCGATTTAGAGCAAAATCCAATAGGGCAAGAGTTAGTGATGGAACGTTCCAGATATGTTTATAACGAACAACTGCAATTTTTTCATAAAAACTTTTCTACATTACTTCTTGATTTTGGACTTGCTAATAAAATATATGGTGGTGAGGATTTTGGCGCCGATGAGATACAAAAGTAAGAAAGTACAATCAGGAGACTTACGTACACCCGTTATATTTTACCGATATAAAAACGAAGGACCCTATCCAGATGATGTAGAAGAAGTTGAAGTTCATCGATGCTATGCCGAAACTTATAACCCCTCAATGAAAGATAGAGAAATTCTAGGTGTCAACGAATCTATGCAAGGTTTGAGTATGGTTATAAGAGATGCTTATCAGTCTTTTACACCTAATAATAGACATATCGTTTTTGTAGAAGATTTTAGGCTAGAAAACCCTTTATTCAATGTACATGAAGTAAGACTTGATACACCAGAACGTGGATTCATCACATTAGTATTGGGTGAAAAATAATGGGTGTGGAAATTAAAGGGTTAAAAGAGTTAGAAAACCAATTAGAAAAACGATTTGGTGTAAAAGCAATGAGAATAAAAAGCGATAAAGCTTTAACTGAAGCTTCTGATTATATGCTAAATGAAATGAAGTCACATTTTAAAGCGTTTAAAGATACAGGTGCTTCAATTGATGAAATGACGCGAACAAAACCCTTCACAGATGCTAGAGATAGACAAAGAACTGTGGTTATTGAATGGGTAGGTCCTAAAGATAGGTATAGGCTTATACATTTAAATGAACATGGCTATGATCGTAATGGTAAAAAAGTAATACCTAGAGGATTTGGTGTCATTGAGAAAACATTACAAGCAAGCCAAGCAAGATACAGGAAAATTGTAGTTGATGAATTGAGGAAAGGCCTATGAATATACTCACCTACATTAGAGAAATAATTATAAAAGATGAAATGATTAATACCCATATTTCAAATAGGATATATTTTTATGAAGCAAGTGAAAATGCAGATACAACAAAACCTTTCATTATTCTTTCGCCAGTTGTAGATAGCCCAAGTTCATTTGCTTCAAACAAATTTCTATCTGAAACTTTCACAGTACAAGTCGATGTAGAAACCTATAAAGATCAATTAACTATCGATATAACAAAGCGAATTCGTTTCTTGCTTAAAGATTATGGATTTTACCAATCTTCAAGCTTATTAGATGCATATTTTAAAGAAACAAAAAGGTATATCAAATCAAGAAGGTATGAAGGCATACCAAAAAATAAATATTACAAGGGTGAACGTGTCGAATAGATACGTTCTTTTTTATGCCCTAAAATAGGAGGAATTTAAATGGGTTCAGCAACAGTAGGATTTAAAAAATTACATGTAGGTATTTTTGATGACAAAGCAGAAAAAATTATCAAAAGAATGACTTGGGAAGACGACAAAGGTGGTACGGTCAACATGAATATCACTGGTTTAGCACCAGAAATGGTAGATATGTGGGCTTCTAATAAACGTGTTTGGATGAAAAAACAAGGTACTAATGAAGTTAAGTCAGACACAGATTTATTTAACATTCCAACTGAAGATTTAGATTCAGTATTAGGACGTGAAAAAGATGAAAATGGTACATCATGGGTTGGAGACGATACTCGTGCACCATACGTTGCAGCAGTCGGAGAATCAGAAGACGCTAATGGTAATCCAATCTATTGTGCATTAGTAAAAGGTACTTTCAGTTTAGATCAAGTTGAATTTAAAACAGCTGCAGAAAAAGCTGAAGCGCCAGAAGCAACTAAACTTACAGGTGATTGGATGAACCGTACAATTGGTGGTAAATCAAGAGCAGTTGGTTACCATGAGGGAGAAGAAGGAGCAGAAGCTTTCCTTGCGTTAGTTTTCCCTGGATCTACTGAAGAACAAGAAACACCCTAAGGCTCCCCAAAACGTTGAAATAGCTGCAAACAGTAAATCTGCATCTATTTCAGCAGAATAGGGGCTTTCAAATTTTAAATAAGAAGGTGAAAATATGGCTGATACATTAAATGTATATCAAGGCGGTTCATTGGTCAGCAGTGCACCATATGAACAGGGGGAAGCTACTGTAACTATAGATAGTTTAGAAGCAAATACTGAATACCCATCGGGAACATATCAAGTTGCTCGACAAAATGAACATGGAGAATCAGAAAAAATAGAAGTACCTGCTTTTAAAACAAAACCTATTTCTGTAACAGGTGTAACTATTACGCCTAAAACAGTAAGTGTTGAAGTTGGAAGTACAACTAAACTTTCTAGCTCAGTAGCACCATCAACAGCAACTAATAAAGATGTTGACTATAGTTCTTCTGATGAAAATATCGCTACGGTAACAACTGATGGCAATGTAGAGGGTGTAACAGAAGGCGAGGCTACAATCACTGTTAAAACACAGGATGGAAGTAAAACAGATAAGTCTGTTATTACGGTTAATGCAGTAGCAGAACCAGAAGTATAAGAAGTTATAGAGGGCTAAACGCCCTCTTTTTTATTTATGAAATTATCAAAGGAGATTACAAAAATGACGAAAAAAATAGAAATTAGATTAATTAACCCAGAAACAAACAAGGTAGAAGTTCACACAAGAGAAAGTGAGCTAACAGTCCAAGATAAATTAGATTTCGCACAAATGCAAGATGATTTCAAAAATGAAATTCAAGCAGAAACGATGACACAAGTAAAAGCTATAAGAATCAGAACTGAATTTTTGGCATCGTTATTTAATATTTCTGAGGAACAAATTCTAAAAGGTGTTAAATCCGCTGAGTTAGATGATGTTTGTAAGGACATCTTTTCTAAAATTTCACCAGAAGAATTCCCAGATGACGATGAAGAAGAATCGGGAAAGTAATCTCTTTTGATGAGTTTAGAAAAAATGTAGATTCTATCATGCAATTTTGTATGCGTGAATATGGATGGACAATTGATGAAGTCAAACGACAGCCATATGAAACTTTATGCCGAATGATAATTGAAAAAGGTGAAGAAAAAGAAGAACAGAAACAGAACGAAGTAATAACTGGTTCAGCGCTTAAACAATTATTTGGAAGCTAGAAAGGAGGAAAAGAATGAGCGAAAATATTAAGGGTGTAACGATACGTAACACCATAGATAACTCACAAGTAGAAGAAGGATTTAAAGGATTAAAAAGACAGTTAGGTCTAGCTAATAGCGAATTGAAGTCTAATTTATCTGCGTTTGAAAAGTCAGAGCAGTCTATGAAAAAGTATCAAACGAGAATAGATGGACTTAACAATAAAATGAAAATCCAAAAGCAAATGTTCAATCAAGCAGAACAAGAGCTTAAAGATTTAAATGCTAATTATACAAAAGCTAAGCAAACTGTAAGTGGCGTAGAAAAAGCTTATAAGTCTTTAGCAGACGCGACTAAAAAAGAAAAAGCCGCACTTGATAAATCAAATGACGCGGTTAAATCCTCTAATGCAGAATTAAAAAAATCTCAATCTCAGTATAAACGAACGACAGAGCAAAAAGAAAAAGCCTATCAAAAATTAAAACAATTAAGACAAGCTGAAAAAGATTTAAAAAATTCAAATCAAGCTACTACTGCACAACTAAAAAGAGCTGCTGATGCTACACAGAAACAATCCCAAAAACATAAAGAATTAGTACAAAAGTATAAAGATGAAGATGCTCAAGTAAAAAAATTAAGAAAGCAAAATGACTCTTTAGTTTCAACGAATAAAAAAGTGAAAGATACTTACGATAAGACTAATACAGAGTTAAAACAAACAGAAAAAGAATACAACAACCTTAATTCTACTATTAAAAATCATGGTCAAAATTTAACTAATGCGCAGAAAAAAGTAAACGATGAACGAACTTCAATGAACAATTTGCAAAAGTCTATCGATAGAACTTCAAAAGAAATGAAGTCGTTTAATAAGGAGCAATTAATTGCAAATAGTCAGTTTACTAAAACTGCAAATCATTTAGATACTATGTCTGAGAAGTTTGGCAAAATAGGACATGGCATGACTTCAGTTGGGCGTTCAATGTCAATTGGAGTTACGACACCTATTGTTGCTGGTTTTGGGGCATCTGTTAAAGCAGCAGTTGATTACGAACAAGCCTTAGCAGGAGTAGCAAAAACCACCAACTTATCGGGTGCAGAATTAAACAAAATGAGCGATGAAATTACTGGAATGTCTAAACAAATGCCTTTTGCTGCAACTGAAATTGCTGGAGTAGCTGAAGCGGCAGGACAATTAGGTGTTAAAAAATCAGAGATTACAGATTTTACTAAAACGATGCTTGATATGTCTGTTGCGACTAATCTAACTTCAGAGGAAGCAGCTACAGAATTTGCAAGATTTGCCAATGCTGCAGGAATGCCAATAGATAAAGTTGATAGATTAGGCGCAAGTGTTGTAGCTTTAGGTAATACAACTGCAACTACCGAAAAAGAAATTGTAGAAATGGGTCAAAGATTAGCAGGTGCGGGTTCACAAGCTGGTTTTAGTGCAGATCAAATTATGAGTATAAGTGCTGCAATGAGTTCTGTTGGTATTGAAGCAGAAGCTGGTGGTACTGCTATGACCCAAATTTTCAATAAAATGACTAAAGCAACTGCTGAAGGTGGAGAAACTTTAGACAATTTCGGTAAAACGGCAGGAATGACAGGTAAAGAATTTGCAGAAACTTGGGAAGCAAACCCTACTAAAGCTTTGTCTGCATTTGTTAAAGGCTTAAGCAACACTGAAGGCGTATTGAAAGCTTTAGATAGTGTAGGCATTAAAGGGATTCGTGAAGCTGATACAATTCGTAGACTGTCTAATAACCACACTGTACTAGATAAAGCATTAAGAACTGGTTCTAAAGGTTGGAAGGAAAATAATGCACTAACTAATGAAGCGAAAACTCGTTATAAAACGATGGGCTCACAATTACAAATATTTAAGAATCAATTATTCGCATTAGGTAAAGATATTGGTAATGTTATTGCGCCAGTTGTTGTTGGTATTACTAAAAAATTCGGACAGTGGGCAGAGTCATTCACCAAAATGCCAAAACCTATAAAAGGCATATCTATTGCTTTAGGTTTAGTTGCTGCTGCAACGGGTCCTGTTGTACTAGGAGTAGGTTTGTTATTAAGAGCCGTTGGCAGTGCAGCAAAAGGCTATGCTAGTTTAAATAGACAAATGGCGATTAATACAGCTGAAGCAACTGTTAATGCTGGAGCTAATAAAGCAGCGGCAGGCTCTTTAGTTACCACAGGAAAAGCTACTAAAGGTCAACAAGGCATGTTTGGTAAGTTAGGTAATGTTTTATCTACGACTACTGGGCGTTACGGTAAACTAGGGAAAGCTGTTAAGTTAACCGGTGGTATATTAGGTAAATTAACTATTCCACTAACAATAATAACTACCATTTTCGGAGTAGCGTATCAAAAGATTGATTGGTTTAAGCAAGGCTTTTCTGATATGGGTAAAATTGTAAATCAAGTAGGTAAGAGTATTGATTTTTCTTGGGTAGGTAAAATGACTAAAGAAATATCAGGGCAATGGGAATGGCTAAAAAATGATATGGCTAGAGGTTTGCAAGACGGCGCACTTTTCAAAGGAATTAAAGTAGGGTTTGATGGCTTGCATAAAGCTGTTTCTAAAGCATCAGATACGACAGATGTTTTTGCTGGAAAAGTATCTAAGGGTACTAAAAAGGCTTTAGGTTCTTATAATAATTTATCTGAAAAAGCAAAAACAAAACTTGAAGAAATTCGTATTAGTCATTCAAAAATTGGAGATAAACAGTTACATCAAATTACTTCACTTTATGGAAATATCAATGAAGAAGTAACTAAACAGCTTGATAAACGTCATGATAGTGAAGTTAAAGGCTTACAAAAGATTTTCAATAGAACAAACGGTTTAACTAAATCAGAAGAAGCCAAAATACTTGAAACCACTAAAAGTAGTAACAAAAAAGAATCAAAAGAAGCTCAAAGAATTAATAATCAAATTTTAGGTATTTATAGAGTAGCGCATAAAGAAAAACGTTCTTTAAATAAAAAAGAGAATGCTAAAGTAGCCGAGCTACAAAGAAACTTAGATAAGACAGTGGTTAAATCTTTATCTAAAGGAGAAGTTGAACAAAAAGCTATCCTTGAAAGAATGAAACAGAACAAAGGTAAGCTATCAATGCAAGCTGCTTCTAATGTCATTAAAGAAAGTGCTAAAGAACGTGACACTACAATTAAAGATGCTAAAAAGAAATACAAAGATACAGTAGCAGAAGCGGTTAAACAACGTGATGAAACTGATACTTTATCTAAATCACAAGCTGATAAGGTTATCAAAGATGCTAAAAAGCAATATGATGAATCAAAAGGCAAAGCTAAGAAACAACATAAAGATGTTGTAGATCAAGCACAGAAACAAAATAAAGGTGTTAAGAAAAACATTGATTCTCAGACAGGACATGTGAAATCTCAATGGGAAATTATGAAAGATTCTTCTATTGGCGGAGCCAAAAAAATCGCTAAGAACGTTGGAAAATGGTTTAAAGAAACACATCAAAGTGCCAATAAATTTTGGAATAAAATTGGTAAAAAAGTGGGAGATAAATCAAGAGATGCGTATGATAGTGCTAAAAAATGGTGGGGTAAAACCAAGGCTAATACAGTAAATAATTCCAAAGATAGCCATAAGGGTACTAGCAAATGGTGGAATAAAATAGGTTCTAAGGTTTCTGGTAAATCAAAAGATGTTTTTGGAAGCGTAAAAAAATGGTGGAGTAAAACAAAATCTAACACAATTAACAATTCCAAAGATTCACACGGTGGCACAAGTAAATGGTGGAATAAAATAGGAGATAAGATTTCAAGTAAATCTAAAAGTAGTTTCAACAGTGCTAAAAAATGGTTTGGCAAAATGAAGGACTCGACTGGTGATAGACTATCTGACATGTGGGGTAAAGCTAAAGATATTTTTGGTAAAATCTCTGGCGAAGGCGAAGACAAATCTAAGAAAACACATGGAAGTTGGAAAGGCTGGTTAGGGAAAACGCTAGATTGGATTAAGAATATCAAGAAAGATTTTGGAAAAGCTGCCTCAGACTTAGGTAAATCAGTTGCGAACAAAGCGATTGATGGACTGAATGGAATGATTGGCGGTATTAACAAAATTTCCAAAGCAATAACTGATAAGACTTTAATCAAACCCATCACACCACTATCAACTGGTACTTATAATGGCGCATCCGTTGCTACTGACAGTGAAGGCGGTTTAAAACAATCAACACTTGCAGTAGTTAATGATAAAGGTTCAGGTAACGCACCAGGTGGTGGAGTACAAGAAGTTATTGAAAAAGCTGATGGCTCTTTACATGCTCCACAAGGCAGAAATGTAGTTGTTTCATTAGACCCTGGCGATAAAGTTCATAGTGCTACTGACACTAAACGTTATCAAGACATGGGGTTACTTCCAAGATTCCATGGCGGGACTAAGAAAAAGAAAAAAGATGACCCACTTGGTAATATGATAGCTGATAAATTCAGTGATGTCGCAGGAGGATTTAAAGAAGGTGCTTCTAAAACTGCACACGGAATCAAGAAGAAAACCGAAGATGGCTTAGAAAAAACATCAGAAATGGCCAAAAAAGGTGCAGCATGGCTAGGAGATAAAATTGGCGATGTTTGGGATTATGTTTCAAATCCTAAAAAATTAGTTAACAAAGTTATGGAAAGCATGGGTATAGATTTCGGAAAAGGTGCAAATGCCACTGTTGGTATGGCTAAAGGTGCTTATTCAAAACTAAAAACTTCTTTAGCAGATAAAGTTAAATCTATGTTTGAGAAATTTGGTGGAGAAGGTGATGCATCGTGGTTATTCAAGCATGATATATGGCAAAAGTTTGGTAACTATACCGGCGGCTTAACTTTTAATGGTGGTAAACACTACGGTATGGACTTCGGTATGCCAACTGGCACAAATGTTTATGCTGTAAAAGGTGGTATTGCTGATAAAGTGTGGACTGACTTTGGCGGTGGCAACTCTGTACAAATCAAGACAGCTGCAAACGAATGGAATTGGTATATGCATTTGTCTAAACAGATTGCTAGACAGGGTCAAAGAATTAAAGCGGGACAATTAATTGGTAAATCAGGCGCTACAGGTAATTTTGTACGCGGCGCGCATCTACACTTCCAATTAATGCGTGGTGGCCATCCAGGTAATGACACTGCAGTTAATCCTGAAAAATGGTTACATTCACTAGAAGGTAAAGGCGGTGCTAATTCAGGACCAAAAGCAGTTCAAGCTTGGAGGCCAGAAGTAATGAAAGCATTGGGCTTAGCAGGTTTACCACAAACAGCAGCCTATGCTAACGCTTGGTTAAGACAAATCAATACAGAATCAACTGGTAATCCAAAAGCAGTAGGACCTGGCAGTTCAGAAGGTAACCCTAAAGGATTAGTACAAGTTAAACCTGGTACATTTAATGCATTTAAGTTAAGTGGTCATGGCAATATATTCAATGGACTTGATAACTTAATTGCTGGTATGCGATATGCTAAAGCAACATATGGTGGAAGAATGCTAAGACAAATTGGTGTAGGTGGGTCTTACGCTAATGGTGGTATGATTACTAAACACCAAATAGCTGAAATCGGTGAAGGCAACAAAGCAGAAATGGTCATACCTTTAACGAAACGTAATAGAGCAGTTCAACTTATTGAACAAGCAATGAAATATGTTGGCATGGATACTAGCAACACTAATGTTACAGTTAATAATGATAATTCAACTGTTGAAAAATTATTAAAACAACTTGTTAGAGTGAATGACCAAAATAATAAACTTACACAAACGATTATTAGTTTATTAGGTAACCAAAAACAAGGGTATCCTAAAGATGCAGCAAATGTTATTTCGCAAATTTTAGGAGAGAATATGCGCATGGCTAGTTATAGTCAAGGAGGTTAGAAATGGCGGGAGATAGATGGTTAAAAATTATAGATGATAATGGAACGACAAATGTGAACGACTACATTAGTAACTTTATATTTTTAGAAGCAAAATCGTCATATCCAACATCAGTTGAGGACAGTATAACGATTAAGGGCGTAGATGGTGAGCTACCAAGTGTAGCTTCATTCTCGCCTTTTTCTTTGGTTGTTAAATTTGGTCTTGATTGTATGGATGAAAAAGATATTAACCTAATGGAACAGATGCTTAGAAATTTGTTTTATCGAAGAAAACCTTATTATGTAGTAACTTCAGATAATCCAGGTAAAAAATTTTTAGTTAACAACCCTGATATGAATCCAGATTATGCGGATTTTTCAGCAACACGATTCGATATGACTTTTACTGTTAAAAAAGGTTATTCAGAATCACTTAAAGAAACTGATCAGTTTAGTTTATCTAGTGGAGATTGGCAGTTGGAAGGTGGCGTGTTAGCTTATGAAGATATTAAGTACAAGCATGATACGACAAGTTTCGATATTTACAATGGTTCCTCTGATGTAATCAATCCATTGCTAAGACATAAGTTCAAATTGTTAATTAATATAGATGCGCCTAAAGGTTTTAAAATCAAGAATAAAACAACCAGTAAAAAATTGAATGATGGCACTGAAACAGATGTATTTGAATACAAAAAGGCTATCAAGAAAAATCAACAATTGGTTATAAATGGTGTACATCCTTTTATTAATAACAAACGTGTCGGGATTGATACTAATTGGCAGTGGCTCACACTAGATAAAGGCTTTAACGAAATTGAAATAACAGGTGAGAATATCAGTAATGTTCAAACACATTGGGTGTTCCCTTTCATATATAGGTAGGTGAATGAATTGAGAGACATGGTTTTAAAAAATAAAAAGGGTACATTTGGAGAAATACTAGTAGATTATGATTTCGGTTCTTGGAAACTTAATTATGAAAAGAATAATGAACGCTCAATTGATTTCACTATTTATAAAACCTATATGAATTCCGATTTATTCGATGCTTTACTTAATGAAATGCTAGTAGTTTGGAAAGGTCAAGAATATGTTATCAAATCAACGTCTATTAAATATGATGGCGCAGTTGTATCTAACGATGTGACTGCTAAACATATTTTTATGGAGTTTCAAAATCATTATATTCAAAAAGATTTAGAAAATGAGGAAATGAATGGTGATGAAACTACAGATGAGGACAACAAACCCACGATGACACTTGAACAATACCTTGAATTCGGTTTTAAAGGTAACAAACTTGGATTTACTTATGAAATAAGAGGTGAATTCACTAATCGTGTTGCGATTGATGAATTAGGTAATAAAAATGGTATGGAATTTCTAACGGAAGGCGCAGAATTATTTAATTATATTTATTTTGCCGACAATAAGAAAATTTACATCTATGATGAAGAAACATTTTATCAAATGGCAGATATACCATTGATCTACAAATATAATTCAAGCGAAGTACAAGCAACAGTTACTACTACGGATGTTAAAACTTATATTCAAGGTTATGGTAAAAAGAAAACAAAAGCTGAAACGAAGAACTATAGTCCTGTTAAACCTAAGGATATAAGTTATTCAGGCACTTTCATCAAAGATGGCACTTGGAGAACAGAAGTAGTTGGCGCTAGTTATTCAAAAGAAATTAATTGTAAGTGGGGCAATGAAATTCTCGAATGGACATTGAAGAAAATGGCTAAAGGTGGTTTGCTCGATGTTTATTTAGACGATGAATTGGTTGGACGATATGAATGCTATAGTAAAACAGCTACGAGTGAGAAAATAGTTATCGCAAGGAATTTGTCGAAAGGTAAACACACATTCAAAGCAGTATTCAGAGGTGCTAAACCAGGCATTGATTATAAAAAATCAAAACCTTGTATGTATGTTGGTACAGAGAAATCTACAGTGTTAAACATTACTGCAGTATTGAAAGGTACTGATATATATCATGCTTACGCTGAATATAAATCACCTAATTCAGACGCTTTTGGTTTTGCAGAAGCGCCAACAGTGTTTGATGATAATGCGTTAGACAAAGATGAACTACTTAAGAAAATAAAAGGTGAACTCAACGATCAACCAACTGTTGAAGTATCAACTAACTACTTAGGTTCTGTTGAAGAAAAACATTATATCGGTCATGATGATATCAAAGAAAACAACACAATAAGGTTTATACATCAACCACTAGGTTATAACTTAGATTTAAAAGTTGTTAAACTCACTGCTTCACATCCATTAGTGTACGAACCAGTAGAAGTCGATTTTAGTAACTCACCAACCGATATTATAAAAATACAACAGGGTATAAGTAGAAACATTAAAAAAGTAAATAGTTTAGTCAAAGGCGGTTCACTTGGTGGGTCGTCTTTTACTATGCCTGAAAACTATTCGGATATTGTGGGGGTGACGTTAACAGATGGCTGAAATTAATCATAGATATTTGAAAGATAATGAAGGTGAAATTTATTACCCAGTTGCCCATATAGATGCACTTCAAGGTGATATTTCAATAGCAGATATAAATGAAAAAATTAAGGAAATGAATGCATTAATTGATACTATCAATACAAAGGTTTCAGACATGGTGGGCGACACAGGGTGGGTAGACATATCAATTCCACCCGATAATAAAAACACCGCCGTTGCAACAGGATTTAAAAGCGGCATAAGAGAGGTAAGGGCTGGGAACTCGTTAATTGGTAAAAGTTTTGTTGTTCGTTCAATAAGATTGAACGTAGGGAATATTACTGGTTCATCGATGCAAATAGCACAATTACCGACTGGTTTTGTGACTGATAATCAATCATTTCCAGCTAGACAAAATGGTTATAGAAACCCGATAACTATTGAGTGTTTAAAGGATGGTAAAGTTATGGCATTTGTACATCCAGACGACCAAGCTAAAGCAAATTGGGTATATCAGGAATTTACTTGGTTAGAATAAAAAAGGAGCTAAACATATGAAATTACTTTTAGATTTTCCTATTGAAATAGGTCAACAGTGGAGATATAAAACGATTTATAATTTCAAAAACATACTAGATAGTTTTTACACGTTTGAAAAGAATTTCGAGCATCATAAATCAGATGAAAAACATGCTCACAATGCTAAACAGATTGATTATAAGCTCTCAAATGTTCATGATGAATTAACTTATCAAGATGGACGTATTGAGGGCTTAGTTGTTGGTCATAATGGTGATGGCATTGAAGAAATTAAAGACAGTAGAACAGCTTTAGATGGCACTAATCAACCTTTACTGTCTAAGCGTTTGAAGTATGACTTTGAAATCATTAAAAACAAGATGGAAGAAAACTTTAATTATCTTAACAAGAAAATTGAACGTATTGTAAACGTCAATGATTACGGTGCGGATCCAACAGGAGAACAAGACTCAACTCAAGCATTCAAAGATGCTTTAAGAGGTGGTAATGTCCATGTTCATATGACTGCTGGGACATATAAAGTTACTGGCATTAAATTACCAAACAATACAGTATTGTCAGGTGAAGGTAAAGACATTACGACAATTAAATTTGCAGATGAAACACCCGCCGAAAATATTGTAATTACTAACGAAGATATGACAGGTAATGCTCATAATATCGGAATCAAAGACTTTACAGTTAACGGTAATAAGTGGAGACAAGATAAAGCGTTTAAAGCTGCTGGCGGTTCGTTATCCTCTAACGTAAGATTCGCAGGGGTTAAACATGGTTTTGCAAGTAACGTAAAATCAGTGGATGCATTACTGCATGGCTTTGATGTTACTTATGCTAGTGATAGTTATTTCTATGAAGGTGATGGCGTAAGAGTAAATGAGGATTTAGAAAGTAGATATATTCACATTGATAACTGTGAAGCAAGTGGTTTTGGTGATGATGGTATTACAACCCACCATTCAAGATATTTAGTTATTACCAACAATTATTGTCATCATGCAACTGGTGGAGGTAATAATAACGGTATTGAAATTGATGACGGTTCACAACATGTCATTTTAGATAATAATATGACTGAAATGAACTATGGTGGTATAGAGGTTAAAGCGCACGCCCCTACATCAGCACCTAATAATGTACTAATTAGTAATCATATGAGTATTCACGATTCACGTGCTTATAATTTAAGGCATATCGGACATCACAGAGCGGGAGACCCTAAATCTAAAACAGCGCATAGTTTACTGTTAAGTAACTGTACAGCTGTAGAACCGTACGACAATAAAGTTTATCCAAACACTACGCCACGAGCTTTAATTATCTCAGCGTATAGAAATGTACAAGTTAACAACTTTAGTGCAGTTGGTGATGGTAAATTCACATCGGGTCAACCAGCTATTGCAGTACAATTCATGAGTGAAAACATCATGTTAAATGGTATTAATGTTACTGGATTTAAGAACTCACAGGCAGATATAAAAATATTTGGCGGAGGTAACAGAGGTAAGAAAATTACTTTAAGTAATGTCAATATTTGGAACTCTTCTCAAAATATTGGTATCGCTGGTGGTGGGAAGATTTATGATTTCCGTATTGTGAACGCCAACTTGCAAGGTCAAGGGACAGGCAATGGTATTGAATTGTATAACAACACTGCAGAGATTATCGGTGTAAATGCAGAAAATTATAAAAACGCCGCATATATTACAGAAAAAGCATACAAAATAGTTCCTACTGTAGTTAAAGGCGGTTTCAGTGGTGGTTCAACTGGTTCAGGTGCAATTGCGGAACGCTCAGCGGTGATTGCTTCTACAGGTAATTCATATGCGTACAGTGATAGAAGTTGGCTAGCTGGAGTTGGTGCAGGATCTAAAGCTTATGGTTCAAGAAGCGCTGTGCTTAACTCGTTGGAATCTGAAACATCTAATGGTAATCATACTCAGACAATACTCAATTCTCGAGGAGTAAAAACAGAAGGTAATTATTACTTTGTAATGGGTTATGGAACAAATGGACCACACAGAGAAAACACAAGTATTGAAATGCGTAGTATTAGTGGCAACATTAATACAAAAGGTACTGTATCATCTGGACAAAACTTTGGTGACTATGCCGAATATTTTGAATCCCAATCAGGTCAAGAAATCCCTAATGGTTATATTGTTACTTTAGACGGTAGATACATTCGCAAAGCTAATTCAAATGATAACCCTATAGGCATTATTTCTGGCACAGCTGGTGTCATTTTAGGTGACCAAATGTTTCATCATAAAGATAAATTTTTAAAAGATGAATTTGGTGTTACACAAACGGAATGGGCTACTAAAGAATGGCAAGACGATGAAGGTAATACTTATTCGGAAGAAGTAGAAGTACCAATACCTAATCCAGATTTTATTGAAAACGAAGGGTACGAAGATCGTTCTAAACGTCCAGAATGGAATGTAGTTGGATTAATGGGTCAAATATTCACACGAGTTGATTCCACGGTGTCTGTTAACGACTATATCAAACCTAATAAAGGCATTGGAACTAAAGATAACAACAATGGTTTCTATAGAGTTTTAGAAATAACTATGCCATATGAATCTGAAAAAGGTTATGGAGTTGCAGTTGTATTAGTAAAATAAGGAGTGATTATGTGAGTAACGGAATAGATAAAAAAGCACTATTTAAATTAAAATCTGAACCGTATTTAAAACCAATCTCTGATTTAGGGGTTGGTTTTTATAATTTAGATGAAAATACAGCAATCTTAAGATTTCAGTTAAGTAACTCAAAAGGACCGTTATTGATTCATGAAAATAATTTAACAGCTTATGCTTACTTTGAATCGAGTAATGGTAGTGTGTCAGATGTGATTGAGTTAGAAATAGAAGATTCTAATAAAGGCATTGTAACAATTACGTTAGATAGCGAATTCTTACACGCTAGTACATCAACGAGTGTTAAGGGTCAAGTTTATATTGGAGTTAACAATGTTGATGGTAAAACTGAATATAATGAGGTTGCGGTGTTTAGAGAGTTCACATTTGAAGTCGCGGACGCACTCATTAATAAAATTTCTTCATTCACTAAGATTGAATACATTCGCATGTTTAGTCAATTAAAAATGAAAATTGAAAAACAAGTTAGAGACATTGAAGAAGCTATAGCAAACGGTGCGGATTACGTGGCAGAAATGAAATCAGTATTACAACAAGGCATTGAAACACTTAACGCTATCGTTGCTAGTGGTAAATCAGATATTCAAGCTTACATTGCTCAAGCTAAGAGTGATTTAACTAAAGTTAAAGATGAGGCTACAGAAGATATAACAACGGTATCTAACAATGCTAAAACGAGCGTTCAAGATACAGCTTCAAGTGCAGTGAATAATATTAACACGATTTCTACAGAAGCTACTGAACATGTAGACGCCAAAGTTAACGAATTCAATCAAACAGTTGAAGATAATGGATTTTTATCACCTCAAATATTAGATGAAGAGTTAGGGAAGTTAAATTGGCAAAAATATAAATTTGTTAATGATGATGGAAGGACTTTCTACATGACTGGTAAAGATTGGGCTAATACTGAATTCTTAGATTCTTTAATGCCTGGTCAGTACTATATAACCGTATCAACAAATTCACCTGAAGGAGTTAGTTATAACGGATTTATTACAGTTTTTCATAGAGATAATGCATCATCAAAAATGATTGAATATAGACCATATAACTCTCCTAGAAGGTTTATAAAATATTTTAACAAAACTTGGTCTAATTGGATGGAAACAGGAGTACCTACTGATACTGGTTGGATTCCATTCACTATTATTAATGGTGGTAGAACTAATACAGCTTATGACTATGGTAAAGCTCGTAATGGTTATGGTTGTTCATATAGAACTATTACAAATGGCTCTGTGACACAGAAGTTTTTAAGAATAAATGCTGACAGTATTTCTCACAGTCAAGTTATTGCTCAATTGCCTGCTAACTTTGCAAAAAGCCCACAAGTTGGATTTGTTAGAGCTCCTTTAGCTCATAATGGTACAAGCATTATCATTGATAACAATGGGGAAGTTAGAGTTTATATAGCTAATGAACCTGAATGGTCAGTTAGTAATGACAAATATATTTACGGCACAATTAGTTGGGTAGAATAGGAGGTTAATTTAAATGTTCAAACAAGTATTTTTATATGGTGGAACACCCTATTTAGCATTTCAAAACAGTGAAGGTGAATACGACTATCCAAAAGACGAATGGACTGAAACACCCCCTCCAGAAGGGATTTATAGCCCTTTCTATTTTAATGGTAATGAATGGGTTGGATCTACCAAAGAAGAATGGGAAAGTAGTTTGCCAGAAAGTGAACCAGATACCCCTAGTTCAAATGATTTTTTAAATGCGCAGCTTTTAGCTAATGATTTAGAACACAATTCTAAAATTAAAGGTTTAGAACAAGATATTGCAAATTTAACAGCAGAGTTATTAAAAGTACAGGGAGGTATGTCTGATGTTCACAACTCTTAAACGTTTGTATGATTTAAAACTATTTGATAAACAAAAGATTTTTGAGAGTGTTAAATGCAATTGGATAACTAAAGAACAATACAAAGAAATTACTGGCGAGGATTATCCAAAACAACCACAGGACTAGGCTTGTGGTTTTAATTTTATAGAAAGTGGGTGAAGAAAATGGAGGAAGTTACAGTGAGATTTACAGAGACAGAAGCGTTCCATACATTTATTTATGCAGGAGATTTAAAATTGCTCTATTTTTTAATGATATTGATGGGGCTTGATATTGCGACAGGTATTAGTAAAGCAATAAAAAATAAAAATTTATGGAGCAGAAAGTCTTTGTTTGGTTTCTCAAGGAAGATATTTATTTTTATTATTGTTATTTTGTCAAACATCATTGATCAAATACTTGCCTTAAATGGAGGCTTAGTGGTATTGACAATATTTTTCTATATCGCTAATGAAGGTTTAAGTATTATTGAGAACTGTTCAGAAATGGGCGTATTGATACCAAAAGAAATTGCAGAGAAATTAAATGTTATTAAAGAAACAAAACAAGATACTAAAGATAATTTAAAAAATGAATTCACAAATGATTCTCAAGAAAAAGGCAAGTCGTTACCTAAGTAACGGCTTTTTCATGTGGTCATGACAGAGCAGTCATGGCCATAAATTATATTAGGAGGAATTTAGTATGGCAGAGACATGGAAAGGCGTACCAGTTAGATATCAATTACTAACAATTGGTACAAGAAGACCAGGCAAGAAATTAAGAAAAGGAAAACCAGAATTTTTAGTTGCCCATGATACAGGTAACCCAAATTCAACAGCACAAAATAATGTGGATTATTATGAAAATACACATAATATTCAACAGGGTATTGCGTCAGCACACATCTTTGTGGATGACAAAGAAGCAATTATTTGTATTCCAGTTACAGAAGTTGCCTATCACGTATTACCTAGCACTACAATAGATAACGCTTGGTATGGCGTAGATGCAAATGATGGTGCAGCAGGCGTTGAGATTTGTTATTTCACAAATAAAACACGTTCACAAAAATCATTAGATAATGGTGCTCGCGTACTAGCTTATTTGGCTGAATACTGGTCTATTGACTACAAAACAAAAATGCCAGGGCATCAAGATATTCAATATGATAAATCAGACCCTGGTAATGCATTACAAGCTTCAGGATATGGTCGTGCAACGTCAAACTTAGATAACATCGTAGCTAAATATTATAAAAAAGATGAAAAACCAACAGAGAAAACGAAGTGGGATTGGGCAGGTACTTATTACCCACAACCTACGAATGATAAAGGAATTAAAGTAAGAAAATCACCAAGTACCAGTGGTACTTTAGTAGATAAAAATTCATGGTTATACAGTAAAGACGATTGGGTTAATTTTGACCAAATTATCAAAGCCGATGGCTATTGGTGGATTCGCTTTAAATATGTCCAACCTGGTTCAAGTAAAGATGATTTCTATTGTGCGGTATGTCGCATTACTAATCCACAAGAGAAAATTAAAAATGAAAAGTATTGGGGAACAATCACTTGGAAATAAAAGACTAAGTCGGCACATTGTGTCGGCTTTTTATTATTAATTGGAGGTAATATTATGATAAATGCAGTAATGACAAAAAATGAATTTGTAAAATGGCTAAGTAATTCAATTGGTAAACAATACGACTTTGATGGTTGGTATGGTTTTCAATGTTATGATTATGCTAACGCAGGGTGGGCTCAATTATTCCCTGGCACATCTTTACAGGGCAATTACGCTAAAGATATTCATACAGATAATCAAGCGTTACTAAAGGATAGAGCGAAAGTTTATAAAAACACATTAGATTTCTTAGCTTTACCTGGTGACATGGTTATTTTCCCTTACACGTATGGAGATAGTGCTGGTCATGTAGGATTTGTAGTATCAGCAGACTTAAATCAACTAACGATTGTCGAACAAAATTGGTTAGGTGGCGGTTGGACCAGTGGTCCAGAACAAGGGGGAACAGGTTGGGAAACAGTAACTCAACGTACACATCCATATGACCCTAATATGTATTTTGTGCGTCCTAACTTTAAAGCAGCAGAAAAGATTACATGGAATTGGTCAGGACGTTTTACAGCTAACACAACGATTAAAGTAAGACGTAGCGCTGGATTAAAAGGTGAAATTGTCGATAGTGGCTCATGGATTTATGCGAATGAATGGGTAGACTTTGTAAGTGTGACTAAGAAAGATGGATACTGGTGGATTAAATTCAAATATCCAACGAATCCAAGCGCTGGGTATTTCTATTTAGCAGTTTGTAAGATTAAAGACAAGAAAGAAAAAATCAAAAACGAAAAGTATTGGGGTAGTATTGATTGGAAATAGAATAAAATATAAGAACAATCAAATAATTTGATTAATATTTAAATGATGATATATTACAAGTGTAGTTAAATCCCAAAATTTAACTCACACTCTTTTGACGCCTCTTTACGAGGTGTCTTTTTTATGATATAAGTAATTTTAGCAATGTATTATTGCTAACCAACCAAGTATACCTTACTAAAAGAAGTAGACACGTTGTCCCGTGTCTGCTCTTTTTACGTAATCACAAAGTAATTATATAACAATTAAATCCACCTATATGATAAAAAGGTGGATTATTGAGTGCTAATCTATTTGATATTTAGTATTTCTTTGTATTTCATTACCGTGTTTATCAACAGGATACGAATAGATTTCATGGCTTTTATTTTTGAAACTTATTATATTCATTACGGTAGGATCTTCATCTAATTCTGTTATGTAGGTAATATTGTTTTCCTTTTTATATACTATGGAATAGTAATATACTCCTCTTTTAGAATCATATTGTTCTTTTTTCTTTACTATATCCTCATCAAAGTTCTTTTTTTCTAATTGAAGATTGATTACTTCAAAAGTTACCTTTTTTTGATAGTGCTTAAATCCTTTGTAAAAACCAAAAATCAATAAAATTAATATTAAAATAATTAATATTGTAATTACATATTTCTTTTTCATAATTTATATAGCTCCTTTTATTTACTCGTATTTTATTA
This sequence comes from Staphylococcus pseudoxylosus, assembly GCF_003697915.1. Lineage (GTDB taxonomy): Bacteria > Bacillota > Bacilli > Staphylococcales > Staphylococcaceae > Staphylococcus > Staphylococcus pseudoxylosus. The sequence continues at coordinate 20,995 of NZ_RCVN01000004.1, read as the reverse complement.
TAGTATATATAAAGTGATATATTAACCCTATAATAATATATTTCTAAAAAATTAAAGGTGGTACATATTTTGAAGAAGTTTTTATATTCATTTGTCGTATTATTGTTTTTTATTTCGACGCTTTCTAGTACATTCGTAGATATAGCTAAAGCAGAAGAAGAACAAGAAAACGAACAAAATTATAACCAATTAAAGAGCGAGAATATTATCGATGATTCTGTTTCTGAAGAAGAATGGAATGAATATTTAAAAGAGGACAAAACTGAAAAAGAGAACATTGAAAGTGAAAAAGAAATAACATCTTATGCTAAGTCATCATTTAAATTAAAAAAAGGAGATGTATTAATAACAAATGGTACGAGTTCTAAAGGTTTAACAGGTCATGCTGCTATTGCTATTAGCAGTAAGACAGTTTTACATATATCTGGTTCCGGTGCACATCCTAGCACTAAGTCTTTCGCCTCTTTCAAAAAAGATTACGGGAAAGGCAAAAAATGGGTGAAAGTTTATCGGTCTAAAAAAGCAGGGGCAGGAACAAAAGCTGGAAATTGGGCTATCAAAAACTATAAGGGAAAAAAATACAAATATGGAATAAACACAAAATTATCTAAGAAAAATCCAACATATTGTTCTAAAATAATCTATCAAGCTTATAAATATGGAGCGAGTAAAAAATCTATTTATGATCCTGGTTCTCATATAATCTCACCGTACGCATTGCCTAATATTTCTTCTAATGCTTATAAATTGAAAAAGGTTAAAACATTTTAGTATATTATAATATCAGTTACAACACTTATAGGCATATAGTAGACACCATTTCCCGTGTCTGCTCTTTTATTTTTTTATTGAAATTTTAATTGAGAACTGTTATCAATTAATAGCTGTCGATATTACATCTTTAATTAGACAGTTAAGAGTATAGCAAGTTGGATATCCCTCCACTGTATTGTAGTTATAATAATTCCATTAAAACGCCTCTTTGCAGGGGCGTTTTTATTTATTCTTGAAAAGTATAGAATATTCTGATAATATAAACATAGCCTTACAAATATACTTTTCAATTTAAATCTTTATATTATATCTCGGACAGGCACTTATGTGTCTGTTTTTTTATGTTAAAAGTTCTTATTTACAAATAATCACTTTTTGAAATAGCCTTATTATGTTACATTCTAAATAGATAATTTCTTATTATCTTTCCAATTAAATTTTCAATTATTTTTTAGCCACCCTCTGGGGGTGGTTTTTAAATTAACAAATACATTAGCTTGCTTTAAATGAGATTAGTGTTACTCTTGAATAAGAGGTAGAAACCCAATCTACTTCTTCTGTTTACAAGAGACCCTGAATCTCTATTTTTTCAATCCGCTTTGGGAAGTGGAATTCTATTTTGATTAATCTATATGTTTGATAAGTTTATCAAACGTACTATTTTTTACTATACATTGGGCATCCTTCCTTTCAAAGGGTGCTCATTTTTTATGTTATAATGTGAATACAAAAATCGTCATGCAAATGAACGATGTTTTAAATCCTTCATTACAATTCGTTGTAAAAAGTAAGTGCAAGTGTTACTGTTGAATAAGAGATAGGCACTTACCTATTTCTACTATCTACTAATCCTTTAGTTAGCTATTTTTAAATTCGCTTTAGAAAGCGAATAAGTATCTACTGTTTTAACCAACAAGTTTGATAAGTTTATCAAACGTGCGTTTTTACTATAAAAGAAATGTTCCCCTTATTATATTAAGAGGGGCATTTTTCATTTTCAAGTGTTGTATTTACTTTTGCGTTGAACTAAATATACATGTGAAAATAAGAAATAACTATTATTACCTATCTAATTACTACACATTTCATTGGGTGGTTGTTTTTTACATTTATATAATACAATTACATTGTTTCTTGGAATATAGAAACTTCCTTTAGTATTTGGGCAGTCGTTAATTCGGCTGTCTTTTTATGTTATAATGAAAATACCACGTGATCATAATATAAGGGTAGGCACTTATGTGCTTTCCCTAATTTTTTACAATAATCGTTGCATATTTGCAACAAATTAAAAACAACAGTTGCATTTATGGAATTTAAGTATATACTTAGGTTATAACTAATTGGGAGAGATATTAAAATGGAGATAGGACAAAGAATAAAAGAGTTAAGAAAAACTAATAAATTAACAATGGAACAATTGGCAGACGTATTAAACAATATGTTCCCTAATGAAGATGGTTCGAAATCTTTTGGTAAAGGAACAATTTCAAAGTGGGAAAATAATAGAGTTGATCCTGCTTTCAGCTCTATGATAAAACTTAGTAAATATTTCAATATCCCATTGGACTATTTATCCGCTGGAGATATTGATGAAAACGAATCTTCTATACCTAAAAACATGATTTATTTAGAATTAGGGAAAACTACTTATCTTATTAACAAAGATATAGAATTTAAAAGTGGTAATACGGGACTATTTAAAATTCCTGATACAGAAAACGCAGTGATTAGAAAAGGACAGCTATTTGATGGAAATATTCTTTTGACAGAAGAAAAAGGAGAACAAAATTTATATAAATCAAATGAAGTGGAATTGATAGGCGTTGTAGTGTCGAAAGAAATTAAAATGATTTAATGTTTAAAGATATCTTGAATAGTTGACTATTTTTTAAAAGCGTTGATAAATATAAAAAATAAGATATACTTTTATATACATATATAAAGTAAAGGGGAAAGAGAAAATTGGGCTTTATTGCAACTATTATAGTTTTAGTTTGTAGTTTTTATATTTTTAAAAACTTATTTATAATTTTAAGTAATTATGTAGGTGAATTCGTATATTCAAATAATATCTCGAGGTCAGAGGATGGAAATCAATTTATAGCTTTGGTAAGTACTTTAGTTCTTACTTTTTTATCACTAGTTCTTATTTTAGTATTTAGCTATATGATATTCAAAGGGTTTTACTTACTACCAATAATAGCGATCAGTTTGTATTTAAAATTTGGAACTGATGCTGGTAAACAGACAGATTAAAATGCATTAGCCTCAAAAGGGCTATTTTTTTATTTACATATACGAACAAGAGTTCTATTATATTCATGAGGTGATTATATGAAAGTAGTAAATCCAAACGCACCAGATGAATATAAATATGAAACAGATTATCGAAAAATACCAAGAGAATATCTTAACTCACGTATACCACAAGGACGTGGCATGGTTAAATGGCAAGCTTTTAAGACATTGCCCGAACAATACGAGCAACTAGAACAATACATACAAGATCAGAATAAGATTGATAGACCATCATTAAGTGACCACCAATTGAATGATTTAAACGATAAGTTGATATTCAAAATGTATCATGACCCTACAATTGTATTACGTTATTTTGTCGATGGATATATTAAAACTAAAGAGGGTTATATTCACAAAGTAGATGTTCACACACAAACATTGCATTTATATGAAGAAAGTGGGTTAAGTAAGGTTAATTTGAAAGATATTGTAGAGATAAAATAACACTATTTAAAATAATAAGTAATTATGAAATTAGTACAAAGAATCCTCGAAAGAGTTTAACGTTATTTTACGATAACTTCATTTATATAAAATATATTTTTGACTTCTTATATACTGTTTATAAAATTTAAATTGATTTTAAGTTTTAAAATAAATTTAATAGGGTATATATTTATTGATTATTTTAAAAATTGGAGTGATGAATATTGAAAATTAATGCAATACCAGAACTTGAAAATAAATTTAGTGGAGATATTAGTCCTTATGCCAAAGAAATTCAAAAATCAACTATAGAGTGGGCTAAAGAATTCAATATTTTAAGTAAAAACAATTCAAAAAAATATGAAAAACAGAATATAGGATATTTAGCATCTCGCGTTCAGCCATACGATACCTTTCAAGATGTAAGAATAACCTCGGACTTCCTTTTACTGACATGTATGCTTGATGATTATAGTGATAAAATAAAAAATCCAAAAGAATTTGAAGAATATTCTCGTAAAATAATTAATGCGCTTAAAAATATAGATAATTATAAAGAAGATCCATTTATAAATGGTTGGCGAAATTGGTGGGAACGCGCACGAAAAGGGGCGCCAATAGAATGGCAAACTAGAATAATTCACAGCATAGACAAATGTTTTGAATCGATTGTTTGGGAACTTGAAAATGAAATTGAAAATTATGTGCCCGATATAGAAACTTATATTGAAAAACGTCAACATAGTGGTAGCGTTTATATTTGTTTTGATTTAGTTGAAAGAGGGGACGCGACGTTCGTTTCTACTAACGTGCGTGATAAGAACTTTAATGAGTTAATGACCTCAGCAAATAAAATCGCTAATTGGACAAATGATATTTTGTCATTAAAAAAAGAGATAGATAACGGCGAGATACATAATTTAATAATAAGCGTGCAAAAAGAGAATGATTGTACTATAGAAGAAGCATTATTAAATGTAAAAGAGTTAACTGTTGAAGAAATAAAAAAATATAGTGAACTTAAAAATAAATTATACGCAGATAACGAACCTTTTAATAGCAAGATAATAAAATATGTTTCTAGAGTTGAAAATGCGGTACGAGCAAATTATGAATGGAGTTTAACTACAAAAAGATTTAAAAATTAAATAAAAAGGTTTGTAAAATAATAAGAAATATGCAAAAGCCCACCTTAATGAATAGGTGGGTGAATATAAAAGTTTGGTCATTGGTTGGTCAACAAACACTTTAATCATGCTGTTTTATGGGGGGTTAGAGAATCCCTCCGTTTCCGTAAGAAAAGAACTCCTGTTAAATTAGCGTAAATGAAGCGTTGGTTTAATGGGAGTTTTTTTTTTGATGAAGTGACTGCATTATTTGTTAAAAGTTAAGGGAATATACTAATATGAGTGTTATCGTATTAGTGATATGGTATATATGGTGGTCCCCCTTAACCACCTCAAAGTATCTTTTCACAGCCATCCTACGGGATGGTTTTTTATTTCAAAGATATTATCAAGCCTATTAATATATTGAGTGGTGCGTGTGATTTAACTGCTGAACTTAATTATAATTAAGATTGATAGTTAGTGTGATAGTATTACATGGTCATTAAATTTTGCTATTAGTAGGGTGCTTTTTATTTGAAAATAAGGAAATTCCCTAATTTGGTTTGTATAATTAATGTGATAATCTGTAGCAAGTGGACTTCAGACATCTACATATATCCGTTAAGTGAGATATTATATTACGGTATTATTACTGTAATATTACAAAAAGAAACAAACCATAAGCTAGAAATGTAGCCTTTGGTTTGTTTCTTTTTATGATTTTGAAAGTTGTATTAGATAGTATGATAACATGAGGTGGTTATCTAAAAAGTTTTTATTGTAGTTCTTATTATATGAATTTAAAAAGGCTAAATCAGAAATTATTCTGATTTAGCCTTTTTAAAACGAATTGAATTAAATAAAATCATTACTTAGAGATAGCATCAATGATAGCGATAATAGCATTTACGATATCTGTAATCATGATAATCCCTCCTTTATGATTTGTTAATATATATTGTACTACGCTTTTATGAATTTAAAAGTTACAGAATTATGAATTTAAACGGACTAAAATTTTAACGAATTAAAATAAAGGGTATTGTAAACTTTTTTATAATAATTTTATATTCAATATAATGGAATATTGTGGTAAATTTTATAAAAATAGTTGTAATATTTGTAATGTTAATGTAATATATTGATCGTAAGTTAGAGTCTTAAAATAAAAATTGAGGAGGTAACATTGAAATGAAGAAATTATCAAAAATTGTTTTAGCAAGTAGCATTGTTTTTGGGACTGTTTTAGGAGCTAATGTTATTAATGGAGAAGGCATGGAGAAACAAGCTGAGGCGGCACAAACGCCATGGTATAACTACAATGGTTATACTTCAGCAAGTAGTAATTTTGTATTAGATAAGAATTTTAAAACTGCATTGAAATACGATAATGTAAAAATTAATGGTTATAAACTTACTAGCAACAAGTCAGCATCAACAAATGAAGTTGTTGTAAAGGATCAAATATTTTATAAGGTGAGTAATCATAAAGCGGATCAAGTTGCATTTAATTTAGATGGACGTACTGTGACACCACAAAAACTAATGAACGTTTATGGTCAACCAGCGGAAAAACCTGTTGAAACAGCTGTAGGGAAAGTTTATAAATATAAAATAGGGAATAAAACTATTCAATTTTTTGTAGATAAAGGGCATGTGTATAGAGCGCAAATTAATAGCTAAAAACTACCCATTTAGTACTTTACTTAATAGAATAAGCTTCTACATTAAGTAAAAAGATGTACAAATAGGTATTTGTTTTAACTAATGAAAATATATTTTAGTGTATGTCTTAAAACATTTATATAAATATTAAGCTCCTCTAAAGGTAGTGACTTCAAACATAAAAGTAAGCTCCCTTTAGAGGAGTTTTAGACTGTCGACCAAGTCATTGACTTTGTTGGCAGTTTTTTTGTGCACACTTTCCACGGGCACTGCCTTAGCTTGTGTTCTTAGGTTTAATGTGCTTCCCGTAGGAATCGGCTAGAATCACTTTAGCTTTGTCTATGTTCTGTCATTAACTTTAGAAGCGTTTTTTTGTGCAAGAGGTAATGATTTATTACAGAGGTTTTAGAATTAGTTGATGAAAGACTTTTTATGAGCACGTTAAATAAGGGAGTGAGACATCATTGAACGTCTCACTCCCTTAAGTTAGCCTAATAATATCTTTTGTTCGACTATTATGATTTGATTATCTAGATTGGATCTTGATTAATATGATCTCAATTAAGTTAGTATAATGCACTATAATGTCTTTTGATAAAGGCTATATCATGTTTTTTTATTTAATGGTTCATTTTATAGTGGTATAATTTTTATTTTTTACTAATTAGATTTCTAATTGCTCTGACAATATAGCCTACAGCTAATGCTCTAAATACGCGTTGAATTATGTTTTTCATTTTAAACCTCCTAAGTTACAATTCAAATTTTAATTTGGATTATACTTTCTTTACCCTTTTCTTAATGAAATATAGATGTTTTTGGAAATTTATAAATTATTTTCGACAATGCGCATTATTTTTCAAAAGTAATTAAACCATCTTCGTCTGCCTTATGAAAGAAAATAGTAATTACCCCACTTATTATTGCAATAATATATGGGATGCCCGTCCAGAAGAAAATGAGATGGATAATACCTTGTAAAAGTTGGTTAGAGTAAAACTTATGAATTCCGCACCAGCCTAATATGAATGCGAGTACAACATAGATTACTTTGTTTACTTTCATGTCTCTTATATCCTTTCGTATTAAAGTGATTAGTATAATTATCTCTTAAATCGAGTTTTACAACAATAAAAAACTATTGATTCCATAAAAATTGGTGTTTAGTATCGTGATTACTTCGAATTTTTCAGTTGATTCATATATAATAGAATTAAAGAAATTATGGATAAGGGGAGCATTAATGATGATTAGAAAAGCAAAGCCAAGTGATACACCGAAAATTGCTGAACTATGTTATATCATTTGGAGTGAACTTGATATACAAATGGTTGAAGATATAGATAAGTCACGACTGCTTAAAATTATGGAGCAAAGTATGATTGATGTACCTTATAGAGGTCATTATAGTAATACGTGGGTCTATGAAATAGAAGGTGAGGTAGCTGGTTGCTTAATCGCATATCCTGGTGATAAAGAAATTGCACTTGAACAGGCTTGGTTAGATTTAGATCTGGATGATGATATCCGCTCATACGGCACACCTATGCCTATGAAAGAAGCAAATGATGATGAATGGTATATTGAAACTGTTGCGACCTTTCCTCAATATCGTGGCCGGGGTGTAGCAACACAGTTAGTACAGCATGTTATAGGGACACACAGTGATGAAAAGTGGAGTTTAAATTGTGATGTTCATAATGATGGGGCGCTTTACGTTTATCAAAAACTAGGCTTTCAAATTGCGAGTGAATTTGACTTATATGGACATATGCATTATCACATGATTTTACCAATTGGTGATGGTAATGAATAAAAAATCGACCTTCATTTAATGAAGGCCGATAATAAGCTTTGTAGTGATAGGTGATGTTAACATAAAACGTACTTTATTAAATTCCACCTAATATTGCACTGATATAAATACCTAGCGCATATAATAAACCGAAGAACGTATTAGTTTTACCAGTTGCTGCCATGGCAGGCATCATTGTTTGTGGTGTGTCATTTTTCTTGAACCTACGTACTGCTTTAATAGGCATAGGGAATGATAACAATGCTAGTAAGAAAAAGATTGAACCACCAGGTTGGAAGAAAGTGATATATATAACTAATACATAAGCGACAATATACATTAATGCTAAGAAACGAATAGAATTATTTTTACCAAGTAAGATAGGTAGCGTTTTACGGCCACTTTCTTTATCTTTAACGCGGTCACGGATATTGTTCGCCATATTAATTAACCCGATAGTAATAACGATTGGAATGCTTACCCAAACAGCTAAACTTTGTAAATTTCCAGTTTGAATGAAAAAAGAAATTAAAATGATGATCATACCCATGAATACGCCTGAAAATAATTCACCAAAAGGCGTCCACGAAATTGGGAATGGACCGCCAGTATATAAATATCCAACAGCCATACATATAAGACCAATAGGTAATAACCAAAATGAACTTTGGATGGCAATAAATATACCTAATATTGCAGCTATGATATAAAATACAATGGCTAAGTTCAAGACTAACTTAGGACTCATACCATTTCTAACGATTGCGCCACCAATACCTACAGAAGTGTGATCGTCGAGTCCTTTCTTAAAATCATAATATTCATTAAACATATTTGTTGCTGCTTGAATTAACAAACATGCGATTAACATTGCTAGAAAAAGACTAAGATTTAGTTTGTTTTCACTACCAAGGATAAAGATTTTTGAAGTAGCAGTACCGACAAGTACAGGCACCACTGCAGCAGTTAAAGTATGTGGTCGCATTAACTGCCAGTATTTTTTGACAGTAGAATATTGTTGATATTGAGATGCCATAATGATTTACCTCGTATTCTTTTAATTTATAATATTTTTTATCAAATATATTTTAATGGAAGAACTTAGAAAGGTCAAATAACGTAAAAATGTATAAATGAAATAAGCTAGAAACCATACACACATTGTGAAAAGTGGTACAATATCATAATGAGTACAAACTGATAAATGAAAGAAGTGAAATAGATGACTTTTGACGTCAAGGAAAGTGAAATTGTCGAAGCGGTATACGAAAGTAATCATACTTGGGTCTCTGTAGAAGCAAAATTGAATTATGAATTAGATCCTACATTATTATTTCATATAACGGAAGATTGTGCGGGAGACCGTTTTTATTTTAAGAAAAATGACAACGAAACTTCATTCTTTGGCTATCATGCTATTACAAGATTTAAAAATGATTTTGAAAATAAACAATCTATTTTCCGTGAATGGGAAAAATATAAAAATGACATTGAATTAATTCATCCAAATTCTGACAAACATCATTTGAAAATATGTGGAGGCTTCCAATTCTCAACACATAAATCTGGTGATGAATGGCGTGAATTTGGTATTAATCATTTTATCTTGCCTGAAGTATTAGTAACAATGGAGCAAGGATGTACCTATATAACTTATACAGTGAAATCAGATCAATTTGAAATGAGTACGTTTTTATCGATTATAGATAAATTAACGCAAACTAATGTGTATCCTGACTTTGAGATTGGGGATATTAAGCGCATCGAAGACATATATAAAGATGAATGGCGTGATTTAGTCAAAGACACGATTGACATATTAGATGAAAATAAAAAAATTGTGTTAGCGAGAAAACGTTTAATAATCTTTGATAAACAGATTAAAATACCTTATATTTTGAATAAAGCTTCTCAAGGAGAACATAATAGTTATTTATTTATTTTAGAATCACAAGATAGTATTTTCTTTTCGCAAACACCAGAACAATTAATGGAAATAAATAATGAAATACTATCTACAAAAGCCGTGGCAGGTACGATAAAGCGAACACATGAAGCTGAAGTAGACAATGAAAATATTCAAGCTTTTTTAAATGATGAAAAGAACTTAAATGAGCATCGATTCGTTGTTGAAAGTATATTGAATGATATATCACCTTATGTAGAAGACGTAGCTTATAATCAAGAACCTCAGATATTAACTAATGACCATCTATATCATTTGTATACAAAAATTAAAGGTCAATTAAAATATGAATCTTATATAGGCTTATTAGATAATCTGCACCCGACACCAGCACTAGGTGGTTATCCTAAATTTGAAGCATTAGAATATATTGAACAAAATGAATTTGGCACACGCGGACTTTATGGCGCACCTGTAGGCTATATTGATATGTATGACAACTGTGAGTTTATCGTGGCTATTCGTTCGATGTTGATTAAGAAAAATCAAGCCACATTATTTGCAGGCTGTGGTATTGTAAGTGATTCTGATGCAGATAGTGAAGTAGAAGAAACTGCAGTTAAATTTAACCCTATGATGAAAGCTTTAGGAGTCGAGGAATATGAATAATCATACAGATGCGTTAACGAAACAAGTATTTACTTTTGTTTCAGAATTATATGCTTATGGCATAAGAGAAGTAGTAATAAGCCCGGGATCACGTTCAACACCGTTAGCAATTGCAGTTGAGGCACACCCTAAATTAAAATCTTGGATTCATCCAGATGAAAGAAGTGCTGCGTTTTTTGCTATGGGTTTAATGAAAGGAAGCGAGCGGCCAGTTGCCATTTTGTGTACTTCAGGTAGTGCTGCTGCAAACTATACGCCTGCTGTTTCAGAGAGTAGTTTGAGCCATTTACCTTTAGTAGTACTTACAAGTGATCGCCCGCATGAACTTAGAAATATTGGTGCGCCTCAAGCAATCAACCAAACGAATATGTTTCAAAATTATGTGCAATATCAATTTGATTTTCCAATAGTTGATACAAATGAAGCGGAAGATTTCATGATGAATACTGTTAAATTCCAGCTTCAAAAAGCAAGTCAATTTTTATATGGACCGCATCGTGGCCCAATCCATTTAAACTTACCATTTAGAGAGCCATTAACTCCAAACATTGAAAAGGTTGAATGGTTAACATCAGATATGAAAATATTACCGCATTATCAAAAAACAACTAGTTTGAATGAAATCAGCTCGATTATTAAAAAGAGTAAAGGTTTGATTATTGTTGGAGATATGCAACATCAAGATATTGATCAAGTACTAACTTTTTCAACGATACATGATATGCCAATACTAGCTGATCCATTGAGTCAACTAAGACGTGAACATCATCCTAATGTTGTGACGAGCTATGACTTACTGTTTAGGGCAGGCTTACAGTTAGATATTGATTTTATTATTAGGGTTGGTAAACCAGTTGTTTCGAAAAAATTAAATCAATGGTTAAAAGAGACAGAAGCATTTCAAATTTTAATTCAAAATAATGATAGACCAGATGCATTTCCAATTACACCACATGTATCCTATGAGATGTCAGCCAATGATTTCTTTAGACAATTGTCAGAGACACCAATTGTTGAGCGTAAGCGTTGGTTAGAGAAGTGGCAGACATTAGAGAAACATGCGATTGTTGAGATTAAAGATTATGTAAGAACGGCAACAGATGAAGCTGCATATGTCGCGAATGTTTTAGATAAATTAACAACTTCAGATGCCCTGTTTGTGAGTAATAGTATGCCAATCCGTGATGTTGATAATCTGTTTATCGATTGTGATGCAGAAGTATTTGCAAACCGTGGTACGAACGGTATTGACGGTGTAATATCTACAGCTTTAGGTATGGCAGTTCATAAGAAAGTGACCCTATTAATAGGCGATTTAGCGTTTTATCATGACATGAATGGTTTATTAATGTCTAAATTAAATGATATTAATTTAAATATTATTCTACTCAATAATGATGGTGGCGGGATTTTTTCATATTTACCTCAAAAGGAATCGGCAGAAGATTATTTTGAGCGTCTGTTTGGTACACCAACAGGACTTAATTTTGAACATACAGCTTTGCTATATGATTTTGCATTTGATAGATATGAATCAATCGAAGCGTTTAAATATGCTGATTTATCTAAATTTGGCGCTCATATATATGAAATAATCACGCAACGTGAAGAAAATAAGCAACAGCATCTAAAACTCTATAAAAAGTTGAGTGATATTGTTAATGTTAAACTATAAATTTTATCAAGCGAAATGTGATACAGATGAATTATTGGTTATGTTACATGGATTCATAAGCGATCAACAAGCATTTAGTAAACATGTGTGTGTCTTACAAGAAAAAATGAATATTTTAACTGTAGATTTACCTGGACATGGACAAGATGACTCAGATACAAATCAAACTTGGGATTTTCCATTTATTACCAACCAGTTAGATGAGTTATTAAAGTCATTCCAAAGTTATCAATTGTTTTTACACGGTTATTCAATGGGTGGTAGAATAGCGTTATACTATGGCATTGAAGGAAAAATTACCTTAGCAGGATTGATTTTAGAAAGCACATCTCCAGGAATTGAAGTGTTGGAAGACCGTAATGAAAGGCAACTGGTTGATCAAGCTAGAGCGAAAGTGCTAGAAATTGCAGGTTTAGAAATTTTTGTTAATGATTGGGAAAAGTTACCGCTTTTCTATACACAGCATGAATTAGATAAATCCATTAAAAAAGAAATACGTGATATGCGATTACGTCAAAATTCATTGCGTTTAGCGAAGGCATTGCGTGATTACGGTACTGGACAAATGCCTAATTTATGGCCAAAGCTAAAGCAAATTAAAGTGCCGACTTGCATAATCGTAGGCGCTTTAGATGGTAAATTCTGTAAGATTGCTAAACAAATGGAAACGATGATTCACAACACGGAGTTAAATGAAATAGAACAAAGTGGTCATACAGTACATGTGGAAGAATTTGCAGAATTTGATAGAATAGTATTAGGTTTTATTCATAAGGAGGAGCAAAATGACTAGACAGTGGGAAACAATTAAAGAATATAAAGAAATTAAATATGAAATATATGATGGTATTGCAAAAGTGACGATTAATCGTCCTGAGGTTCGTAACGCATTTACACCAAATACAGTACAAGAAATGATAGATGCATTCACAAGAGCACGTGATGACCAACGCGTTTCTGTTATTATCCTAACTGGTGAAGGGGATAAAGCATTTTGTTCAGGAGGAGATCAAAAAGTACGTGGCCACGGTGGTTACGTAGGTGACGATCAAATTCCTCGTTTAAATGTATTAGACTTACAAAGACTTATTCGTGTGATTCCGAAACCTGTCGTTGCAATGGTGAGAGGTTATTCAATCGGCGGTGGGCACGTGCTTAGTGTCGTTTGTGACTTAACAATCGCAGCAGATAATGCAATCTTTGGTCAAACTGGACCTAAAGTTGGATCATTTGATGCTGGGTACGGTTCAGGTTATTTAGCTCGTATCGTAGGACACAAAAAAGCTCGTGAAATTTGGTACTTATGTCGCCAATATGACGCTCAACAAGCTTTAGACATGGGCTTAGTAAATACAGTCGTTCCATTAGACCAAGTCGAAGATGAAACAGTTCAATGGTGCCAAGAAATGAAACAACATTCACCAACGGCTTTAAGATTCTTGAAAGCAGCTATGAATGCAGATACTGATGGTTTAGCTGGATTACAACAAATGGCTGGTGACGCTACTTTACTTTACTATACAACAGATGAAGCAAAAGAAGGCAGAGATGCATTTAAAGAAAAACGTGATCCAGATTTTGATCAATTCCCTAAATTCCCATAGAATTTGAATGAAAAGCAATACTAAAAATAAATAAGCATTATCGATTAACTAGGTGGAGCTATGTCTCACCTAGTTTTTTTATGGCTATTAGGATGAATACATAAAATGATAAATAGTATTATATATTGTGATTTGGGTTAAAAAATTATTTACTATTTAGATTATCAACGTAATATGTTGAGACATACAAATAATTATAATTCAAGTAATATAAATTTAATTTCGTGCTAATATATAGTGAGAAACTTTTAATGTGAAAACTTTTTTACACTTAATTATTGTATTTGACTAAAATTAAAACGTGGATTAATATTATAATTGAGCAGGGATGAGAAGAAAACATGACAACTGATATATATGATCAAATGAGAAAAGAAATGTGTTATTTGTTTTATATTACAAGTAAAGAAGTTGCAAACAGGTTTAATAAGTATTTAAAACGATATGATATAAGTTTCCCTAATTATATTGTTTTGTTGTATATTGAAAATGAAACGCCAATATACATAAAAACATTATGTGATGAATTATACTTAGATTCAGGGACAATCAGTCCAATCATTAAAAGGCTAGAGAAAAAAGAATTGATTCGTCGTCTTAGAACAGAAGATGATGAAAGAAGAGTGAAAGTTATGTTAACCACAAAGGGGATAAAATTAAAAGAAGAATTTTCGAAAATTTCAGAAGAAGTGATTCAGCAATTTGACATGGAAAAGGAAGATTCATTAGCATATTATCAGATATTGAAAACGTTTGCCGAGAAAAATATTTATGCTAAAAGTGAGAATAAGAAATCTTAAAATAAAAATTATATTTAATAAGCACAATAAAGTAAGCTAATCGTTATATCGATTAAAAATTAAAACACCAACATCAATGTTGAAGTTACGCTATACCACATGCGTATATTTATTAATAGAAACGTCAAAGGGGCATATTTCAAACTCACATTTAGTTGGTGATTTTTATTATGATTTATAATTTAAAGTAAGATATTGTTCTAGTCTTCTCATAGCTTCTTTTAATGCATCAAGTTCATATGCATAAGAAATACGTACGTGTCCTTTACCAATATCAGTAAACGCGGAACCAGGAACAATGGCAACATGTGCATTTTCTAAAACATCTACACAAAAGTCAAAGTCATCGTCTGTAAAATGCTTAATACTAGGAAAAATATAAAATGCACCCTCAGGTTTAGCATCTAGTTCGAATCCCATTGATTCTAATTTGTTTATTAAAAAGTCACGTCGTTCAATATATGCTTCATTCATGTATTGCGGTGCTTCTAAACCCTCATTTAAAGCTGCAATACATGCAATTTGAGCAGGAACGTTGGCACAGATACAATTATAAGCATGCATAAAAGTTAATTTTTCAATTAAATATTCTGGCCCAATCAAAAATCCTATACGTATGCCAGTTGCAGAATGTGATTTGCTTAACCCTCCAACAAGTAATAATTGATCGCGAATTACTTCAAATTCGGCAAAAGAAGTATGCTTGCCAGTAAAAGTATTTTCAGCATAAATTTCATCACTAATAATAAAAATCTCTTTATCTTTTAATTTATTAGCAATAGCTTGTACTTCATTATAAGACAATATCACACCGGTTGGATTAGTAGGGTAATTTAATAGTATTGCTTTGGTATTTTGGGTTATATGTTTTTCCAGTGCTTCAGGTGTTACTTTGTATTCAGATATTGTCGTATCAATATAAACTGGAATACCGCCAAGTGTCTTGATAAGTGGTATGTAGCCAGCATATACTGGTCCAGGTACTAATATTTCATCTCCTTCATCTATGATACTTCTTAAAGCAGTATCTAAGGCTTCGCTAGCACCATTAGTGATAATGATTTCTTCTGAACTATATGTAAAGCCATAGCGTTGTTCAAAATATTGGCTCACAGCATTCCTTGTTTCAATTAATCCTTTGTTATGTGAATAACTCGTTTGATCTTCTTTAATCGCATTTATGTACGCATCTTTTACTTCTTTAGGCATAGGAAAGTCTGGCTGACCTATCGTTAAGTTAATGCAATCTTCAATCCCTTTAATGCGATTTGAAAATTGGCGGATGCTAGGTGCTGATAAATGTTTTGAATTGTTATTTAATGACAGTTGCATTATATTTTTCACCTCAAAATTAAAAATACCGAATTGTATTTAAATATGTATAGATTGATTGGAAGTACTTCAATATTTATCATAACATATTTAAAATCAATACAATTCGGTTTAATACTTATTTATCCTTTGAATTTAAAAGGAGATTGTAAATTTATAATTGGATTTGTCCATTTAGATACAAATCGTGTTGATAGTATATACACGATTATAGACGTAACAATAACTAAATAAAGATAAGTTAAGATACTAATATGATCTTTAAATGGATATATTCCAAAGCCACGGATAATACCAATAAATAAACCATGTAGTAAATACACATGCATTGTTCTACGACCTATATAAGTATAAAATTTTTCTTTTTCAGGTATTAAATTAAAGAAAGCAAACATCGTAATTAAAACGATAAAATATAATAACAATCTTTTGATTGGGCTATAGAAATCTAGCTTTCCTTCAAGTGACATATAGGGCGAATCGCCTAACAACCAATTAGAGTTAATCGGATGATATGTGTATATAACATAAAAGGCTAGTAACGTGATAATAGCTATTGGTAGAAACTTTTTATTTCTTAAAAGCTGTGTATGTTTATTAGTAAATAAATAGCCTAAATAGAATATTGGGAAGAACATAATCGTCCTAGAAAAGCTTAAGTAATTATCTATATTCTCAGAATACCCAGCGAATAGTGAAATAATCACTGCTATAGGTAATACATAATATGGTTTATAATCCTTAACTATTACTAATATTACGTGGAAAAAGAATAATGTGAGTAAAAACCATAATGCAAATACTGGATCGAAAGGATCAAACTGAACACTATCTTCTTTGCCAGTTAAGTAATAGTAAAAAGAGAAAAAGCCAAAGAATATAACATATGGAACTAATAGTTTTTTTGATACTTTTTCTAAATAACCAACTTCACCAGCTTTTTTGGCAAAATAGCCTGAAATAAATAAAAAGCCTGGCATATGAAAGCTATATATTGTTAAATACAATGAAGATAAATGAGGACTGGTTTCTGTATATGGCTGTAATAGATGGCCAAAGACTACAAGAAAAATCAGCGCAGCTCTTGCATTATCGAAAAAGTAATCTCTTTCTTTCAACTGTGACATTCGTTTTCTCCTTTAAGTAGTACGATAAATTTTATATACACTAGTTCTAATCTATTATAAAACCTATGAGAAATGCAACAAAATAGTACAATTTGTCTTTTATTATTGTATATCATGAAGGATACGATTATAATATTAAGAAATAAAATAGTGTAAAAAACTTATGATTTTAACAAAGCTAAATTAATAATAGTGGAGATGAGCAACATGTACAAACAACTAGAACAGTTAATTACACTTACAGGTAATGATTTAAATCTGGTAAGTAGAAGATTTGGTCAGAGAACTGATTTGACTTCTGAGCAATTAGAAATGTTAAGAATATTATATAATTATGAAGTGTTATCTCAGTATGATTTGACTATGAAAATTAATAAAGAACAATCAATTGTTTCACGTTGGATAAAAAAGTTATGCCAGATGGGGTATATAACGAGCAAGCAATCCAATAAAGACATGAGATGTAAAGATTTGATGGTTACAGAAAAGGCGAAAGAATTGGTACAACAAATTAATGAGGTTAGGGTAGCTTTGATTGAAGCACGTTGCCAAAACCTTACATCTAAAGACATAGAAAATTTAAACCAATTATTATATAAGCTAAATGTACATCAAGTATATATGCATTAGTTAAAAAAGAAGCGTACATAATGACAATAACTTGCGATAAGCATTGTCATTAGTACGCTTCTTTTAATTGGTTTAATGTTTTAAATTAATATTATTTATACGTATCTACGTCGAAATATTTACCAAGTTTATCCATAGAATCATAGAAACCTTTAATGCGAGTAGCATTATGAGAGGCCCATGCTACGTCTGTTGCATATTGGTGAACACCTGGGTTTTCAGGGTTCCAACGCATTTTATAAAGTGTATTTTGACCTTTATCAATATATGATTCAGATATAAATTTAGCGCCGCCAACGATAGCTTTTTTAACTGTGTTCCAGCCATTATTTTTTGCTGTTATAAACCCTTGTTTTACAGCGTCACTATCAACTGCGCCGATGCCAAACATATTATAATATTTGTTTGGACCATCAGTAACAACTTTATTGTCTACAACATCGCCACCATTTGCAAGTTTAGATGTACCATTGCCAGTTTCAAGTAATGCATGAGATATTAAATACACTTCATTGATATCGTAAGTCTGAGCTGCTTCGCTAAACGCTGCGCCTTGACCTTCTAAAATACCTTTACCAACAAGTAATTTATCTAAATCAGTTGCACCAATATTTTGAGTTTTATCTAAACGTAAAAATTGATATTTTTGAGTTTCATCTTTTATTAGCTTACTTGAATCCATAGCATTTTTGATTTCGTTTGCTGTAGCATCTTCCCATTTTCCAGGTGTGTGTTGGATTTGTGGTTTAGCAGTTAATCCTTTTTGGATAGCAACAGCTTGATCTAAAGTAATGCCTGAATCATAGTATTTTACTAATTCTTTACGTAAATCAGCTTCTTTAATCCAAACGACTTTACCATTAGACAGTTTGCCATGATACCAAGTAGTACCATTAATCACTTGAGTTTCATAAACTGTAAAAATACTTTCATAAAAATCTTTAAGTGAACCTGATGGCGTAGTAGATGTTGGATCTAAATAATAGTTACCATTTTTATTGAAGATCACATAATCATATTTATACGGAGTTACCGCTGATTTAGTAACGCTTTGCGGATTTGAAACATCCGTACGATTAGATGGTTGTACCTTATTTAAATCATTAGCAGCTATCCAACCAGTTTTGTTGTTTACAATACCATAAACGTATTCGTCTTTATCGACGTAGACAGATTTAGATGCATTGAATTGATTATTTTTAAGATTATTGAGTGTATCTAGTTGTTGTGATTTTGTACCCCATGGTACTGCGTAAAGACCATTATTAGTCGCTTTAACAGTATACTGGCCATTTTTAGCATTTGTTTGGCTTAAATTACGAGTATTAATATCTTTTGTATTAATCCAGCCAATTGGCGTATTTTGATTTACATTTTGTATTAATACATAAGTATTGTTGCCTTCAGTGCGCTGTTTTGTAACATTATAAGTTTTTCCAGCTAGTTTTGTTGCGTCTTTACCTTGCTGTTCGTAAACAGTCGCTTTAATACCAGAATTTTTGGTATTTAACTGACCAATTTCACTTACATTTTGTGTTTGGTTAGTAGTTGCTTTTTTCGCTACTTCTTTAACTGTAATGTCACCAGTTTGCATCCAACCTATATTAGTATTGGTTTTGTTATCAGTAATTAAGTAAAATGCATTTTTACCTAGTGTTGCTTTTTTGCTTAGTTTATATGTTTGGCCATTAACATATGGCTTTTGCACACCTTGTTTATCATATACGGTCGTATATACACCGTGATTGTTTTTGGAAACAGTACCTTGTTGATTTGTAAGTGTATTTACAGTTAATTTCCCTGAATTTGTAGTAGGGGATGTAGCTGTATTACTTGTTGAAGATAACTTACTTAGGCTGACCCAACCAGATAAATTATTTACAGTTCCATAAATATAGTTAGACTGTCCAATTTGTTGTTGTTTTGTTGCTTTGAACGTTTGTGTAGATTTTCCTGAAACAGTACCTGCTTTTTGAGAACTTGTACCCCAAGGAACAGTATATATCGTTTCTCCAGGTTTGATTTGATAAGTTTTATTAATGTTAGTTGCTGCTTTAGCAGTATTATAATTAACGTCGCCTTGGTGTACCCAACCAATTAATGTACCTTTATTAAAATCAGAAACCAAATAGAAATTTTCATTACCTAAAGTAGCAGATTTTGTAACTTTAAGTGTTTGGTTCGTGCGGTCCGTTTTCTTACCATTTTGGTCGTATACAGTAGTATATAAACCATCGTTAGTAGTATTAATTCTTCCAACGCCATTGTTAGCTGTTACTTTTACGCTACCTGTTTTAGGTGGAGTAGTTACACCAGTATTACTTGATCCTGTATTATTTGAGCTATTTCCACTCGTACTACCTGAAGAGGATGTACCCCAAGCAGCAGCTTGGCCTGTTTTAATTAAATATTTTTCATAAATAAGGTCATATAATTCATCATAACTATAATTATGTGCAGCTAAATAACCATGAGGATCAGTATGGTCAGTACCGCCTAAGTAATTACTTACTGCTTTATGAGTCCAAACAGTACCAGCTCCATCATATTCAGCACTATCAGGGACTAAACCATAATACTGTAAGTTTGTTGCTGCATAATCAGCATAGTTATTTATTGAACGAGCAAATGAATCATAGTCATGAGTATGAACTAATTCAACGTGTATGAAACGTTGGTTGGCCACAGCACCGCCACCCCAAGCTAAGTAATCAGTATTTGCTGTTTCAATAATACGATTTCCATCTACGTAAGCATGTACGAAAGCATTCTCATAATTGTTCTTCATATAATTGATTTCGCCAGTAATTGTTGAATTATCATTTGCAGTATCATGCATAACAATACCTTCAGGTTTACCGTAGCGATAATCATATTTTGGTAAATAAGATGCTATATCTTGTTCGTAGTTAGGTGCTTTAAAGTTGTTTTTACGAATATAATTGTTAATTGATGAACTGACTTTTGGCGAATATTTTGGCAATGTTGAACGCGTTGTCGCTTCATTTGTAAGTGCAGAACGTGTTGCGACTGTTGAATTGGCACTTCTAGCTACTCTAAGTTTAGGTGTCGCTTGTGTACTATATAAAGTAGCATTGGGTGCTTTAGTAGTGTCTACGCTATCATCTTGAACAGCGTCAGTATCTTGTTCAGTAGAAGAAGCATCCGAATTCACGCTA
>NZ_RCVN01000049.1 GCF_003697915.1 Staphylococcus pseudoxylosus | reverse complement strand
TGCCATTTTTAATAAAACCTCCATCAAGAAAATTTACAATATAAATACTTATACACCTTTATATACTTTTTTATACTTTTATAAACATATTTTTTGTTTTATCCTTAACTTTATTTAATATAAAATATTATATTCGTATAATATTTTCGTTCGGATAACTATTTTAGAATCTATATTATTTTATAAATACACTCTCTTATTGTTAGGAAAATTCTTCACTTAATAATACATCTCTTATCAAATAAAAAAATCTACCTAATAAATAGGTAGATTTTCCAGAAGTATTTCATTTTTATTTGTATTGTTTGAATAAATTTTGATTAAATATGGTATTATCCATAGCCCCCTCAAACATCTCTTTGTTTACTCCATAACCATATATATTTGTATCATGCCCGACATGTGAATCTGAAGTCCATCCTGTATTACTTCTTTCATTTACTGGTTCAGTTAAGGCTTTTTCTAACGGGTTTTGCTCTTTATAATCTTCATCTTCGTCTGACTTCATTTCTTGAGCAGCTTTTTTAATTTTTTCTATTTCTAATTCTTTTAACTTAAAACCATACCCCTCTTTTATTACTTTATCAATATTTTCACCTTTTAGTATCTCTTCTTCCATATGTCTAGCCGAATGATTCATTTCTTTAATAGCTTCTGGATGAAAACTTTGTTTTCCTTTTGTTCCCATCGTTAATCCTCCTGTGGCATGATCTCCTGTTGTTACAACTAAAGTATTCTTGTCTTTCTTGGCAAACTCTATAGCTTCTTTATATGATTCCTCGAAATCCTCCATCTCTGACATCACACCAGTCGCATCATTTGGATGGGCT
>NZ_RCVN01000048.1 GCF_003697915.1 Staphylococcus pseudoxylosus | reverse complement strand
GTTTTGAATATTGTTCATTCATGTTAAACCTTGAATAATAGTCATAGAAGTATTCATTTACTTTTTCATGGTAATAAACAACGTATTTTTTATCACTCATTTTCTGTTACTTTTCCTTTCTCTTTAGCTAAGTCTAAGAAAGCCTGTGCCGATTCTTTCGTCGTTTCGATTGGAGTTTCAGCCTTTACTTTTTCCACTAGTTCGCTATCTGGTTCTTTTTTTGATTTATTGACGCAAGTGAATACTGAATCAACGTATGAAAAGTTTAAATCATCGTCAAACTGATATCCACGCGCTTTGACTGATAACTTAGAGAAGTCGTTATGCTTGCCACGTTTAGGGCTTAACATTAACATAAATTCTGCCCATGCTGTTAGAGTAGAACCACCCAAGGCGTCACTAGGCTTTACCATATATGCTTTATCGTCCATTGAGTTTGCATAAGCTGATTTGTTTGCATGAGCTACTAACAAGAAAGTAACGTCTTGGAAAAGTAACTTTAAGCGTGTAATTCTCCTAAGCATTGGTTCAAAGTCTTTACCGTAGATAATATCGCCATTTCTTAGCATTGTCATTAAATTATCCAAGATCACGAATTTTATATCATTTT
Source organism: Staphylococcus pseudoxylosus (assembly GCF_003697915.1). Classification (GTDB taxonomy): domain Bacteria; phylum Bacillota; class Bacilli; order Staphylococcales; family Staphylococcaceae; genus Staphylococcus; species Staphylococcus pseudoxylosus. The sequence goes on along the minus strand of NZ_RCVN01000048.1, from coordinate 199 downwards.
CTTTAATGTATTCATATAATAAGTTCATGTGGTGCGAATCATCAAGCATAAACTCTCCACCTGTCAAAAAATGTAAGTCTTCTGGTGCATTATCTTTATTTCTAAGCCTTTTGTTTAACTCTCTGTCAGTATCTTCATTGTCTATGTATAGTGTCTTGCTTCGCTTTGTATCATAACCAAAAAAAGGTAACCCTTGATA
>NZ_RCVN01000047.1 GCF_003697915.1 Staphylococcus pseudoxylosus | reverse complement strand
TCTCACAGGAACGAAAATATAGGTTTTAAACGATATAACCACATTTAAAAGAAAGGATAATATGCAAACACAAAAAGGTGGCAGACCCACAATTTTACCTAAGATGTATGAAGAACCGCTTTTTAGCCAAATCATTGATAAAATTGAATCAGGCTGTAATGACAGAGAAATCTACACCAGTTTGCATTGTTCGGCTAAAACTTTTAGAAAGTGGCGAGATGACAATATAAAGGCGTATGACGAAGCTAAAAGCATTGCTAGGGGAAATCTATTAGAACTAGCCGAAAGTGCCTTAGCGAGCAAACTGACAGTCAGAACGCTAAAAGAAACAGAAACAATATATGACGCTGACGGAAACGTTGAAAAAGTAAAGGTTAAAGAGAAAGAACTTGATAAAGATAGCTTGGTAGCAATGATGGTTGCTAAGGCTGGAAACCCTGAACTTTATAACCCTACTGAATGGCGGAGATTGCAACAGGAAGAATCAAGTGCTCATGACCTTAAAGCTAAAATTGAAGAACTTGACGACTATAAGCTAAGTAAGTATAAAACGCCAGAAATCAAAGTCCCAGAGGGGTTTGAATGAAAAAATATTGGGTAGTTGAAGACCATTTGGGCGGAGGACTTTATCTGATGTCAGAAAATACTTCAGAAAAAGAATTAGAAGAAGTTGAAGATTATTGTGAGACGTGTGGAGACAACGATTCTATTATTGGTCAGTTTTCAAACTGGAAACAACTTAAAAAAGAAATGACTGATGACGAAGGTTGGTGTCCATATTCAGATGAATATTTGCAATCAGTATTTGAATAGAAAGGGAATGAATGTATTATTTAAATAAAATGTTGGAATACAACAAAGAAAACGGCATTATTATTAATAAGTACATT
>NZ_RCVN01000046.1 GCF_003697915.1 Staphylococcus pseudoxylosus | reverse complement strand
CAAACTCTGGTATAATTAATTATTTAATTGACCCTAATAAAAATAATTTAATGAGTTATGGTTATTTCTTTGATTCAAGTATCTTTGCTGGAAAGGCTACGATTAATCGTAAAGCGGAAACTTCATCAGCTCATGATGTAGCAAAAAGGATATTTTCCAAGGTTCAATTTCAACCAACTACAACCATTCAACACGCTCCATCTGAAACAGACCCTAGAAACTTGTTATTCATTAACTTTGCTTCAAGAAACTGGAATAGAAAAAGAATCACGACAAGGGTAGATATTAAGCAAAGTGTGACAATGGACACGGAAACAATAGTAGAACGTTCAGCTTATAATTTTGCTGTTGTGTTCGTTAAAAATAAAGCAACAGATGACTACACAGACCCTCCTAAAATGTACACAGCAAAAAATAACGGAGATGTCATTGATTATAGCACTTATCATGGAGACGGAACAGACTTGCCAGATGTAAGGACAACCAAAACATTGTTTTATGATAGAGATGACCACGGAAACCCTCCTGAGTTGTCTACTATTAAGGTTGAAATTTCTCCCTCTACAATCGTCACAAGGTTATTCTTTAATCAAAATGAACTTTTTCCTTTGTATGTTAATGACTTAGTAGATATTTGGTACGAGGGCAAGCTATATTCAGGATATATAGCAGATAGAGTTAAAACAGAGTTCAATGATAGACTTATTTTTGTAGGAAGTGGAGACAAACCGAATGTTATATGAGTATGTAGCTACTTATGGCGACAAATATAGAATAGATAGCTTTAAAGGGCATAGAGAGCTTCGTAAAGACCACTTAGAACTATTGCAAGGTAAAGTGTACTATAATAGTAAAAACACGCTTAGAATCGAGACCACGCTCTTGTATGAAGTCGGACAATTTGTATCAATTGGTGGT
>NZ_RCVN01000045.1 GCF_003697915.1 Staphylococcus pseudoxylosus | reverse complement strand
TTTTTTCACAACTTCTTCTAGCTGTTTTTCATCAAATTTAATATTAATTGTTTCCATTTACTCCTCTTTCTACAATGAAGACGTCGCCTTGTCTTGTAATTTCAATATTATATTTAAGCATAGGCAGGATCCAACCTTTACCCCAATAGCTCCATAATTCACTTATCAAGCCATATAAGCACTCGTTAGGCTCTGCCCTATACTTTGTTTCGTTCATTTCCTCAAGCTCTTTAGATAGCTTTCTGACACCTCTAGCGTAATGTTTACTAGCTTTTTCTTCTGCCCTTAAACTTTTGTAGTTGCTTTTCATATATGAACTTTCTAATATCGTCTTTCTGCTGTTTTTCCTCTTTATCAGACCAACTAACTTTTTGGCCTTTTCGCTTGCCACTTTGATAAACTCGTCTGTTATCATCAGGAAAGCCATTTTTTTCAAAGTACATTCTAGCATATTCAAAGTAATTTAAGCTGTTGATGTACTGCTGACTATCCTTTTTGTGATAATTAAGAGTTATCAATCGTCTTTCAGCTAGTGATTCAAAAGATGTTATCATACTTCTTCTTCAACGAAACCTAAAGCTAACAAAGCTTTATATTCCTCGCTCCCCTCTTTAACTTCAAGAGCATCTTGCTCGAATTTTGTTAATTGTTTAGACTGTCCAGCATAATATAATGCAGTTCCTCCGCTACTATCAGAAAAGTTATAAAACTTAAATTTAGGTTCAATAACTTCATAACCGTTAATGACAGCTTCAACCATTTTCAATTGCTCGTAACACTCAAAAGCACTACTTGGACATTTATCGCCGCCTATCCAATTGTATCCATAACCAAAACGAGTGATGTGACAAAGCGCTCGTTTTTTGTTTATTTCATCTTCAAGGTTTCCAAAAGTTTCAAGATAATCAGCTTGTTTTTGCGTTAATTTGACTACCATTTGTTAGTTCTCCTTTATTTC
>NZ_RCVN01000044.1 GCF_003697915.1 Staphylococcus pseudoxylosus | reverse complement strand
CATTTGAGCCTGCGTCATTGTGAATCACAACCCCAGTAGGATTATGCCCACGAACGCCAGCATTAGTTATATTCATTCTTTTTTATCCTCCGTTTGTTCTTCTTCTACTTCTGGAACACTTACACCGTTCTTTTTCATAAGTTTAACCAAACCGTCGAACATAGGACTGATTTTTGCGACCAAATAAATAAATTGCCCTACAAAGTACAATAAACCTACGTCAATCACAGTTTTGGCAATATCAGAAGTTGAGGGAGTTTGTGTAAAGAAGAAGACCGCATATAAAACCCACAGGGATAAAATAACCGTTAAGTCAATCACAAGTCTACGTTTGAAAGGTGGGTTCATTGCTTCTCTATCTTTTACCCATGTAGCGAAAAGAATCGCTAAAATTAAGATAGTTATTAAAATCATTCTAGTTACCATTTTGTTTCGCTTTCTATTTTGTTATTTAATGAAGTAACTTCCGTTACCACGTGTTGCAATAGGTGTTTTACCAATATCTGGTCCCCACCAAGTAATACTACCGTTTGTGTCTATGTCAATATGGAAAGAAGTCTCATGTCCAGCAAAATGACCAACAATACTTTGAACAACAGTTGGACGAAATTCTTTATCTACCCATGGTCCAGACATTTTAATGCCAGCTTTTGTAGTTGATACACTACCAAAGAGTCTAACAATTACTAAATCATCGTTCTTTTTAGTGAATTGCAACTGCATACCATTTCCAGTTTGAATTGTCAACATTTGAGTTGGAACATCGATTGTACCTCTAAGTGATATATCATTTGCATTGATTGAACCTTTAAGCGATAAATTATTTGCGTTGATTGAACCTTTAAGTGATAAATTATTTGCATTGATTGAATCTTTAAGTGATAAATCGTTTGCGTTGATTGAACCTTTAAGCAATAAATTATTTGCATTGATTGAATCTTTAAGTGATAAATCGTTTGCA
>NZ_RCVN01000043.1 GCF_003697915.1 Staphylococcus pseudoxylosus | reverse complement strand
GTTGTTCTGTGTCCAGTTGCTCATATTGAGACCGTACAGAGAAAGTTAGCGTATGGCTGTAAGTTTTACCCTCTAACTCACAAACGAACGATACAGCGGTTAAATCGCCAATTAAGGATAGGTCAATTCCGACATAAGTTCTATTTTTATTAAATACAGATAAATTAAAGTCTGTTAGTTTAGTGTCTTGCGGAGTGAAGTAGTAAGCTGTATCCTGCATAGGTAAGCCCATATTAAACGCTAAGAACTTATTCTGTAACGCTGGGTCTCCTTGCGCAAGCTCGTACTCCTCAATAACTCCTGACCACTTAGGAACATTGCCAATAAGTGGTAAAGCCATAGTCCAATTCTTTTTATCTTTGACCTGCTCATGATTTTCTAGCATGTAAAGCAAGCCGAATGACCTATCATTGTAAAATTCTTCTTCTGATTTGAATCGTTCAACAAGTTTATCATAAAGTCCGTCGCGTTTAAGTCCGCCAGAAGTGATGTAAATACTTTGCCAGTTATCTTGTTTTTGACGTGAACCTTTATTAACTGACTCTGTTATATCCTCGCCATAGGTATGGACTTCATCAAATATATTAAGGGAACTGTTACCACCTTGCGCTCGTAAAGTATCATTTGTTTGCTTTTTAAAAGTGGTTTTGAAAGACGTAAATTCTAGCCCTTGTTTTGTACTCTTGAAAATCTTGTTTTCATTGTACACTCTTAATGTATCACTTGCTTCTGTTTGATTCCTAACTTGGTCAAATACGTGTCTAGCCTGTGTATTATCGTATGCAATAACTAGACTTTCTCCGCCATATTGTCCGCCTAAAATCATCCAGTTAAGCACGCGCGTAGCCATTAAACTAGACTTACCTGATCCACGGCCTAAATTAAGAAAAATCTCATTAATTAGGTTGACTTGAACACCTTTTTCATCAACCATATCATAGCCTAACATTAACTCATACCACCATTTTTGTGTTGGAAGTAGCTCAATTTTCATCAGGTTACCAGTAGTCAGGT
>NZ_RCVN01000042.1 GCF_003697915.1 Staphylococcus pseudoxylosus | reverse complement strand
TAGAAAAGTCGGATACGACCCAGCTCGCTATGAAATTTTAAAAGGGCTGATTGAGCGTTATTTCTTTGACAAAGATGGAGACAACCAAAGAGCAATTCGACAAGGTTTCTCAATGAGTGACTATATCAAGCTATTAAAATCTAAGTTAGCGGAAAATAAACTTATCCATAACCAAAAAGTCATGCAGTGGGCTTTAAATAATACTGCTGTTAAAATCGGACAAAATGGGGACTATATGTATACTAAAAAACTTGAAAAAGATAAAATTGACCCTACTGTTGCTTTGACAATGGCTTTAGAAATGGCGGTGTCAGATGAAGTATAATGTTGACACAGTTCGAGAAAGTGGTTGGTATAATAAAAAAGAATGGTTGGCTGTCCGTGATTATGTAAGACAACGTGATAAGATGACTTGCGTAAGATGTGGCGCATTCGGTGCTAAAAAATACGAAGTAGACCATATTATAGAACTAACTTGGGAAAATCTTGATGATTGGAAAATAGCGCTGAACCCTGATAACCTACAACTCCTTTGTAAGTCTTGCCATAACAAGAAGACAAGCGAGTATAAACGTGGGAAAGGTGTGAGTTTATGGTAGAAAGGGGAAAAATTGAACTTATTCGGAAAAGTGGTATCATTTTCACGTGGAAAGCTAAACAATGATACTCAAAGAGTTACAGCGTGGCAAAACGAAGCGGTAGAATATACAAGTGCCTTTGTGACTAACATTCATAATAAAATCGCTAATGAAATAACAAAAGTAGAATTTAATCATGTTAAATATAAAAAGTCTGATGTTGGTTCTGATACTTTGATTAGTATGGCAGGTTCTGACTTAGACGAGGTTCTAAACTGGAGTTCTAAGGGCGAACACAATAGCATGGAGTTTTGGCAGAAAGTAATTAAAAAGTTGCTATGCACGCGCTATGTTGACCTGTACCCTATATTTGATAGTGAAACAGGAGATCTATTAGACCTACTATTTGCTAACGATAAAAAAGAATATAAACCTGAAGAATTAGT
>NZ_RCVN01000041.1 GCF_003697915.1 Staphylococcus pseudoxylosus | reverse complement strand
GATAAGGTAGAACAAGAGGTTGATCGCTTTGAGCAAACAAGAAACTAATCATCTTCTAAAAATTAAAAAAAAAGATTACCCTCAAATCTTTGATTTTTTAGAAAACGTTCCTAAAGGTACAAAAACTGCTCATATACGAGAAGCACTTATTAGATACATTAATGATTTGGGTGATACTCCTCCTATATCTTTTAATAACAAAATAAATGATATGAAATCTATCAAGTATAATAATGAAAAATTATTGGGTGGTCCAAGTGAAGAACGGAAAAGAGAAATTCGAGAAGCAATTAAGCAAGAAAATATTAAACAATCCAGAAAGAAAAGTAATGAAGAAGATGAACTAGAAGAATTGGTGGATTTAGATGTAAATCAATTGTAGTAAAATAGTAGGCTGTTTTAGAAAAAGTGAGGTTTTATTTTTATAAAAATTAGTATATAAGTAGGAAAAAGGGGTTAAAAGATGAAAAATAAAAAAGAGCCAATTGTGTTATACGATGAATCAGGATCGAGAGAAGATATGGATATTTATCTTCAAAGGATGGAAGAATTGGAAGGTTACAATAGGAAAGCTTCTGGATTACTGGTGAAAATATGTCTATATTTGGTAAGTTTATTAATAATTAGTTTAGTTTTACTTAAATTTTTAAACGATCAATAATCAAACATAATTTAACTTATGGGAGATGCATATGCTTACACTTTCACAAATGGTATAATATTGAAGTCGCCCATCTCTCAGGCGTCAAGTTGACGTAGAGAGGAGGTGGAATTATGCTTGATAACTTTGTTCACATCACGACCACGGCAGCGAGTGGTTGTATCGTAGCGTTATTTGCGCATTGGTTACGCAATCGCAACGATAAGAAAAAATAGGCGACCTTTAAACCAACACCCAAAAAATCCCCTCACTATCGGAAGTAGTGAGGGGATTGGTGTATTATGCTTAATAACTTTGTTAAATGTATTATAACATTATAGTAGGTAGGAATGCAAAGTGAGAAATTTACAATGACAATACATACATTAAAATAGGTAATG
>NZ_RCVN01000003.1 GCF_003697915.1 Staphylococcus pseudoxylosus | reverse complement strand
ATAAGGCATATACAGGCGCAACATTATCTAATTTCTTATTGAATGGTGTGGCAGGGGCTTTACTAGTTGCTAATACATTTGTACAGCAAGGATTAGGATTTAGTGCATTTCAAACAGGATTGCTATCAATCACATATTTAGTAACCGTATTATTAATGATTCGTGTTGGAGAAAAAGTGCTACAAAAAGTTGGTGCTAAGAAACCAATGGTTTTAGGAACTTCTTTTAATATGGTTGGTATCATTTTAATTTCGCTTACTTTTTTACCTAGTATGATTTATGTAGTTGTCTGTATTTTTGGCTATTTACTTTATGGCTTAGGATTAGGATTTTATGCTGCACCTTCGACAGATATGGCTATTTCTAATTCACCAGAAGATAAAGTTGGTGTTGCCTCAGGTATTTACAAAATGGCTTCATCATTAGGTGGTGCGTTCGGTATTGCTTTATCTGGCGCATTATATGGTATTGTAACAAATTTAACTAATGTACAAATTGGTGCGTTAGCGGGCTTATGGTTAAACGTTGTTATGGTATTGTTATCCTTATTCATTATTATGATTATGGTGCCTACAAAAAACAAATTAGAAAATAAAATCTCAATAGGGCTGACAAATATTTTGAAAACAAAAAGTGTATAATGTAATTATCACGTTATAGGGGGAACTATTATGGTGAAAGAATTAATAGAATTATTGAAAGATAAAGAAGAACGAATGATTGAAATTCGTCGATTTCTACATCAATATCCTGAACTATCGTTTCATGAAGAGCAAACGCCAAAATATATTGAAGAGTTTTATAGAAATAAAGATTGTGATGTAGAAACTAACATAGGGCCTAACGGATTAAAAGTGACAATTGATAGTGGGAAACCTGGCAAAACAATTGCTATTCGGGCTGATTTTGATGCGTTACCAATTCAAGAAGATACAGGTTTATCCTTTGCTTCAAAAAATAAAGGTGTGATGCATGCATGTGGTCACGATGCTCATACAGCATACATGTTAATACTTGCAGAAACATTAATAGAATTAAAAGAACAATTTAATGGCAAAGTAGTAGTTATTCACCAACCTGCAGAAGAAGTGCCACCAGGAGGCGCGCAAGCAATGATTAAAGATGGCGTGTTAGATGGTGTAGATCATGTGTTAGGTGTTCATGTCATGAGCCATATGCCTACTGGAACGGTTTTTTATCGTGAAGGTAACGTACAAACTGGAAGAGACTTTTTTAAACTTACAGTAAAAGGCCAAGGTGGTCATGGTTCATCACCACATACAGCAAACGATGCTATAGTTGCTGGTGCGTATTTTGTTAATGCTGCTCAAACGATTGTATCAAGACGATTGAACCCATTTGAAACGGGCGTCGTAACGATTGGTTCATTTGATGGTAAGGGTCAATTTAATGTCATCAAAGATAGCATCGTTATTGAGGGAGATGTTCGAGCATTAACAGACGATACAAAACGTACTATTAAAAATGAAGTTACACGCTTATCAGAGGGTTTAGAATCAATGTTTGGTGTAACTTGTGAGTTAGAATATCATGACGATTATCCTGCGCTATACAACGATCAAGCATTCACACGTTTTGTAGTGGATGCTATTGAAAATGCAGAAACAGATGCAATTAAAAAAGTAGAAAGATGTGAACCACAACCACCATCTGAAGATTTTGCATATTATGCTAAAGTGCTACCAAGTACATTTATATATGCAGGTGCAGCACCAGAAAATGGGGAGATTCATCCTCATCATCATCCTAAATTCACAATTAGTGAAAAAGCAATGCGAGTTTCTGCGGAAGCGGTAGGCATTACTGTATTAAACTATTTAAAATAAACCCATATTTAAGACACCTCGATGACTATCCACTTTATAGCATCAAGGTGTCTTAAATTATGTTGTAATAATGATGATTAAACTATTATTTAAATACATCACTTTAATATTGTCATAAAAGTTTATGAACTAACTATTGAGTGTATATATAGAATGACAATAAAAAGATGAAGGATGATTATGATGAATGGCGACAAGAAAATAAGTGAATTACTAGATAGTTATAAAAAACCATTAAAAAAACTTTTTAAGTATGATAAATCAAAAGCCTTAACATTTGATAATGAAAGTAGAAATGTAGTTGAAAATGAAAAGGGTGTCTTTGTCATATTTAATAACAAAAAACCTATATTTGTTGGACAAGCAGGTGGCTTTATGACGGGGTATAAATTAACACAAAAAGATCTGAATGATAAATTAGGTCAATTTAATTCCAAATCTGATGCAGGTACAGCAAAATTTAGAAGAGTGTTTAGTGCGCAACAAAACTTAGATGAAATGGAACAACAAAATATTAAGGCCGAAACTTATAATTTAAAATTCCAATATATTAAAGTAAAAGAGAATCCAGCAATGATCAATATATTAGAATTACTGGCTTTAGAATACGCAAAAGACAATGAAATTGAACTGTATAACTTTTTATAATTTAATATAGGTTGTTCTCAATTTTAATGCTTAAAGTGAGGTGATGTGAAATGAATTTAAACACAGTAAGTATTTATTTTCAGCATCATGAGATAAAAATAAAACTACCAAAAAACTATTTTAAGACTGAAGGGAAGTCTTATCCATTAGTTATAGTACAAGATGGCGACTATTTATTTAAAGATCTAAAGGAAGACGTAGTGTTTGCAGGGGTTGTTCCTAAAGACAGAAAGCAAGACTACACACCTTGGTACACAAACATAAATGGAATTGAATATGATGGTAAGGCAGACGACTATTTAGTATGGATAGCTAGTGAATTATTACCGTATTTGAAAAAATGTTTCAGTATTTCTAAGGAACATAAAGATATAGCTATCGCAGGTGCATCGTTAGGTGGACTAGTATCGTTGTATGGACTTTTAACAGAGAAGAATGCTTTTGGTAGTTTTATATTAATATCGCCATCAATATGGTATCCTGGGTTTTTAAAATATATGAGAGAGCATGAAATTCTTAAACAGCCACTCCATGTGTACTGGTATGTAGGAGAGTTAGAAGGAAAGCATAATAAACTTTTAACTCAAAATATGATTTCACAAACAGAACAAGGCGTCGATATTTTAAATGAACTCTTAATATCTGAGCAATCAATATTTCATTTTGTAACGAATAGAAAAGGTATACATCGTAAATATTACTTTAAAAATATTTCAAACATGCAATTAAGAAACTATTTTGACTAAATGAAAAAGTTTTTCACCTATATTATCTGAAAATTCTTTAAATTAAACTAAATTCAGCACTTTTATGTTAGAAAAGTGATAACATTTATAGTGTAAGTATTTATAAAAGAGAGAAACATGTGTCTAATAGTAAAATACAACACTTCGAACATGTAGCGTTGATTAATGTTTTGAATTTTTATAAATATGGATTGAATTTATATTTAAATATAGGGGATGCTTTTATGACAGAAAACACTAAAATTTTTTCGGGAAGTAAGTTATTGACCGGCATTGTATTATCTATATTAACTTATTGGCTGTTTGCGCAGTCTTTTTTAAATATAGGGCCAAAGATACAATCAGCATTTGGTACTAGTCCAAATATAGTTAATATTTCAATTAGCTTAACTTCATTTGTTACTGGCGTATTTATGGTTGTAGCGGGTAATTTTTCAGATAAACTTGGTAAGGTGAAAATGACTAGAATCGCATTGATACTTAGTATTATAGGTTCACTTATGCTAATCGTTTCTGGAAATGTTGTTTTATTACTCATGGGGAGAGTAGTACAAGGACTATCAGCAGCTATTATAATGCCGGCTACAATTTCAATAGTAAATGACTTTTTTGAAGGTGATGAGAGACAAAAAGCGTTAAGTTATTGGTCTATAGGCGCATTTGGTGGTACTGGTTTATCTTCTTTTTTTGCAGGTGCAATGGCGACATTTATATCGTGGCAATCGATTTTTGTATTATCTATTATATTATCTCTTTTGGCGTTATTCTTGTTGAACAATTTACCTGAAAGTAAATTAGTTAAATCAACATCTAATCAGTTTGATTATGTAGGACTTACTATATTTGTAATTATGATTGCAAGTATTAGTTTCGTGATTACACAAGGCTATAAAATTGGATGGTTAAGTACACCTACATTAGTCTTAAGTTTACTATTTTTCGTGTGTATTTTTGTGTTTTATAAATTTGAAAAGTCCAAACAAACACCTTTTATTGATTTAGAGTTATTTAAAAATAGACCATATATAGGCGCAGTGTTGGCAAACTTTTTATTGAATACAGGTGTAGGTGTTATCGCTTTGTTTAACATGCATGCACAAGGTGGATTGAAATTGAATGCGTTCCAGGCTGGTATGCTCACGCTACCTTATTTAATTACATTATTACTTGTTGTTCGTTTAGGTGAGAAAAGTATTAAACGTTTTGGAGCGAAACGTGCAATGGTTATCGGGCCGATTTTTACAGCTTTAGGCATATTACTATTTAGTTTAACTTTCTTTGATAAACCGCTATATATAATTGTCGCGTTAATAGGGGCAGTATGTTTTGGAGGAGGAACAGGCTTGTTTGCAACGCCAGCTCTAAGTACGGCTGTATCAACTACACCAGCTGAAAAAGTAGGAGTAGCATCAGGTATTTTTAAAATGGGATCTACACTAGGCGGTGCATTTGGTATCGCAATTATGACCTCCATTTATACAGCTGTAATACAAAGTGGCCATAGCATGGAAGTAGCGGCGAGTATAGGTTTTATCGTAGGGACATGTTTAGTTGTTTGTGGCGTGTTAGCGAGTGCGCTGATTATTCCAACTAGGAAGATTAAAACTAGACTGAAAACAAGTTAATTTGTTAAATTATGCGTAAATGGTTTCAGGTTAAGATGTTAATCATTAGGAGTAGAGGCGTAAAAGTCAAAGACTTAGTTTCGCTACGCCTCTTTACCTTAAGTTATAATTTATGTTTAAAAGCTAAATGTAAATCGTGAGTAAATGCAATCAAAGGTCTTATAGTCATTTGAATACTGCCTATAACGAATAATACAGTACCAGTTGTTACAGTTGAACTGTTGAAAAATAAAAAGCTACCACATAGGAATATTAAACCTAAGATAATATCATTTAATTGGTAGAGCGCTTTATAAATTAATGTAATACGGTCGGATGTTGGATTTTTATGGAAATTTAGGCCGATACTTTTGTTATTTTGTTTGAAGTGACTCACATAGAACCTCCTAGAGTTAAATGCTATATGAGTTGTACATACCCTCAAGTATTTACATAAAACAAATAAAGTTTTATGATGATAACAAATTAAAAGGGTGGAAAGAGGGATATTATGTATTATAAAACAACTTATCAATCACCGATTGGCCAAATCACCTTAACCTCTGACGGAGAAAGTATTACAGGTTTGTGGTTACCAAACCATCAAGACATTGAATCACATTATGATGATAAATTAATTGAAAAAGATCAACCAGTATTTGAACAAGCTACACGTTGGTTAGATAGCTATTTCTCAGGAAATAAACCTAAAATAGATTTTCCTTTGAAGGCGATAGGGACTCCCTTTAGAGAAACAGTTTGGAAAATATTGTTAGAAATACCACATGGAGAAACGGTAACTTATAGTGATATTGCCCAAAAAGTAGCGCTAGAAAGAGGTAAAGAGAAAATGTCTTCCCAAGCTGTAGGGGGAGCAGTTGGAAGTAATCCAATTTCTATTATCATCCCATGTCATAGAGTTGTGGGGAAAGATGGAAGTTTAACAGGTTATGGTGGTGGCATTGACACTAAAATTGAATTATTAAAATTAGAACAATTAGATATGACTCAGTTTTACAAACCTAAAAACAGTACCAAGCCGTGAGTTTGGTGCTGTTTATTTTGCATTTTCAAAAAATAAAATATGTATAAATAAATATACTGGATTTTATGGAAAGTTGATTACTATCTTCAGTGTGTTATTCTGTACAACATAATAATAATTTATTTAGGTGGTGCAAATTTTGGGTGACGATGAAAAGCGATTTTCAAGTGTATTTGTTTTTTCAGCAACAATTGTGGGTTTGTTAGTACTTATTGGTGCAATTTTTCCAACCCAATTTGGAGAAATAACAGGATACATATCGACGTGGGTAACAAAAACATTTGGCTGGTATTACATGCTACTTTACACAGTTGTTTTAGGCTTTTGTGTATTTTTAGTATTCAGTCCGATTGGAAAGTTAAAACTAGGAAAACCGTCTGATAAACCGGAGTTTCATACGGTATCGTGGTTGGCAATGCTATTTAGTGCAGGTATGGGAATTGGTCTCGTATTCTATGGGGCTTCTGAACCTATATCGCATTATCTAGCACCACCTACTGCCGATCCGGAAACAAAAGCGGCAATGTCAGAAGCATTTAGATCATCATTTCTTGATTATGGATTTCATCCATGGGCTGTATATGGTGTAGTGGCATTAGGATTAGCATACTCGCAATTCCGTAAAGGTGAAAATGGATTGATTTCTAGAACATTACGACCTGTATTAGGCGATAAGGTTGATGGTCCGATTGGTGCTATAGTGGATGTATTAAGTGTGTTTGCAACAATTATTGGGGTGGCAGTGTCACTTGGTGTTGGTGCAATTCAAATTAATGGAGGCTTAAATTACTTATTTGGTATCCCTAACAATGCGCTTATTCAAGGTATCATTATTGCAGTGGTTACCGTCTTATTTTTATATAGTGCCTGGAGTGGTTTGAGTAAAGGGATTCAATATTTAAGTAATTTAAATATGTTTTTAGCTGGCTTATTATTAGTAGTTATTTTTATAGTGGGTCCTACGTTGTTAATCGTTAATATGATGACAAGTGGTACAGGAGACTATTTAAATACATTAATCTTTAATAGTCTAGATGTAGCTCCGCTAAATGAACAAAAAGCTGAATGGCTTCAAAGTTGGACAATCTACTACTGGGGATGGTGGATGAGCTGGAGTCCATTTGTAGGTATTTTTATAGCTAGAATTTCAAAAGGGCGTAGTATACGTGAATTTGTTATAGCAGTATTAGGTGTGCCAGTAGTAATTAGTATCATATGGTTTAGTGCTTTTGGTGCTACAGGAATTGATGTAGGACAAACACATGGTGAGATTTTCAAATTACCTCCTGAGACGCAATTATTTGGTATATTTAATGAACTACCATTTGGCTTCATCTTATCAATTATTGCGTTAGCATTGATTGCTTCATTCTTTATTACTTCAGCGGATTCAGCAACATTTGTATTAGGAATGCAAACAGCTTATGGCACATTAAATCCTTCAGGTTTTATCAAAATCATTTGGGGATTAGCGTTGGCTGCTATTGCTTATGTATTATTACTTGCTGGTGGAGATACGGGATTAGACGCTTTGCAATCAGCAGCGATTATCTCGGCGTTACCGTTTAGTGTTGTTGTGATATTAATGATGATTTCATTATATAAAGATGGTAATGAAGAAAGAAAACAATTAGGTTTATCGTTACAACCAAACGAAAAGCAGTATGAAATTTATAAAAAACAAGTAGAAGCAAATGACAAGAAATAAACCATTATAAGAATGAGGTGTTTAAATCATGGGTGTGTTTTAAAGCATTCCTATGATTAAGCACCTTTTTTAGTATTGATATATCAAGGAGAAAACAAGGGAAGTAGTGATAGCAATACTATACGCAAATGACATTATGAGTAGAACTAATAATTAATTTTTCGCCGTTCCTTTATAGAAAAGGGAGAAACAAGTGAACGAAATAAACATCACTTTATACACCTTTTCTCTACGTCAAATTGACGCCTGAGAGATAGGCGCCGCTATTATGATACACCTGTGAATGTAAAAGCAGATTCACTTCCAATACTTTGAATGATATCAGCTTAAGAGCAACACAATGTACTTACTTTGATAAAAGTTGAATTCGACACTATGATTATCTATGTATTTATTTTATACAGATATAACAAACGATTAAGGCTGGGACAAATAAAATTTTGTCCCAGCCTCACATTAATTTATAAAGAGATAAGAATAAGTGATTTAAAACTTAATTTAAGGTATTATAATTACGGATATGATCGTTAATGCTTTCAAGATAGAAAATTGCATTTTCTTCATTTTCTAATTCAGTTTCGTGATCAAATTCTAAATTATCAAAACGGTTGAAGAAAGTTTCATATGTTTCAACTGAAATTTCTGTACGGTTGTTTAGTAAATCTTTATGTCCTTGGATATCAAGTGCATCTTGGTAGCCTTCAACAACTTTACCACTAAAGAATTCACCAACAGATCCAGAACCATAACTGAATAAACCAATTGTGTCATTAGCAGCTAAATCATGCGTTTCTAATAATGAGATTAAACTCAAGTATAGTGAACCTGTATAGATGTTACCTACATAACGATTATAATAAGTAGCTGCATCATAACCAGAAGTTAAGCGTGTTTTAGTTTCTTCATCTATGTCATCTGTTAAAATTGAATCAAGTGCTTTTTTACCCATTTTAGTAAATGGCACATGGAAGCATAAAGAGCTGAAATCAGCTAGTGATTTATTGTAACGACGTGCATATTCTTGCCAACTTTCTTGGAATGAATGAATATATGCATCTTTTGATAATGCACCATCTACAAGTGGATAAGGTTGTCCGCTTGGACGCCAAAAATCATATACGTCTTCAGTGAAAGCAACTGCATCATCATTTAGTTCAAGAATACGTGGGTTTTGTGATATCATCATAGCAACTGCACCTGCACCTTGTGTAGGTTCGCCACCAGAATTTAAACCATAACGCGCAGTATCACTTGCAATGACAAGTACTTTTTCATCTGGGCGTTGCGCTAAATAATCTTTAGCTAATTGGATAGCTGGTGTTGCAGCATAACATGCTTCTTTCATTTCAATACAACGAGCAAATGGTTGAATACCTAACAAGTTATGTATTTGCACTGCTGAAGCTTTTGCTGAATCTATTGCAGATTCAGTTGCAACAATAACCATACTGATTTGTTTTTTATCTTCTTCTGTCACGATGGCTTTTGCAGCATTAGCACCCATCGAAACAATATCTTGACTCATAGGACTTACTGACATCTCAGTTTGGCCGATGCCTAATAAGAACTTGTTTGGGTCCACTTGACGTGATTCGGCAAGTTTAGCCATATCTACATAAAATCTTGGAACATAAAAATTAATTTGATCAATACCGACTGTCATAAAGCGTATCGACACCTTTCTATATATAAATAAGCAACTGTATCATACCAAATCATACGCATAAAATACAATTATTTGAAAAGAGCTATAAAGGAGACTAATAATGAATAAAGTAGCAATCGTAAGTGCAAAACGTACACCAATAGGAAGATTCAGAGGGAAATTAAGTAAATATTCAGCAGTTGAACTTGGAACAAAGACATTAGAAGCTGCGATGAAGGCAATTAGCATAGATCCACAGAAAGTAGAACAAGTTATCTACGGTAATGTATTACAAAGCGGCAGTGGTCAAAATCCTGCTCGTCAAATAGCAATCCATGCTGGTGTTCCAAATACAACACCAGCTATGACCATAAATGAAGTGTGTGGCTCTGGCTTAAAGTCTATTATTTTAGGGAAACAATTAATCCAATTAGGTGAAGCTAAAGTAGTAGCTGTAGGTGGTGTAGAAAGCATGACAAACGCTCCTAAGTTAGTGCTTAATGAAGATGAAGCGCCTGTAGATAGCTTTATGCACGATGGTCTTACTGATGCATTTTTAAACGTACCTATGGGTATTACAGCTGAAAAAATTGCTGAAAAGTATAACGTATCACGTGAAGCCCAGGATTATTTTGCTAACGAATCTCAACAAAAAGCACAACAAGCGACAGAAGCAGGTAAATTTAATAATGAAATCGTTCCATTAGAAGATGTAAATGGAGAAATGATGACTACAGATGAAGGTATTCGTGGAAATAGTAGTGTTGAGAAATTAAGTACGTTAAAAACAATATTTAAAGAAGATGGTACCGTAACAGGCGGGAATGCATCTAGTATTAATGACGGTGCATCTACAATCATTTTAATGGATGCTGAATATGCGAAACAAGCAGGCTATGACATTTTAGCTATAGTAGGAGAGCATGCCGAAATTGGTTGTGATCCTGAGTATATGGGTTATGCACCATATCATGCAGTAACAAAATTATTAGATAAGACTGATAAAGTTATCGATGACTATGACGTAATAGAAATGACAGAAGCATTTGCGTCACAAAGTATTCCTGTGAGAGATAATTTAAGTATATCTGAAGATAAGTTGAATCTCTATGGCGGTGCGATTGCATTAGGTCATCCTATTGGTGCGAGTGGGACACGCTTGGTTACAACTTTAGTTAATATTTTAGCTCAAGAAGAGAAACAATCAGGCATAGCAACTGCTTGTATCGGCGGCGGTTTAGGAATTGCAATCCAAATTGAAAAGGAGAATAACTAATGGAACCATTAGGTAAGGCATTTCGTCATTTGTCTAGAAGAGAAAAGTTAGAGGAGTTAGTAATTAAAGGTTGGTTATCTGAAGAAAATAAAAATGTGCTACTCAATCATCCTTTGATTTCAGAAGAGATTGCGAATAGTCTTATTGAAAATGTCATTGGACAAGGGACCTTACCTGTAGGTTTATTACCTGAAATCAACGTAGATGATAAATCATATGTTGTTCCAATGATGGTAGAAGAACCTTCAGTAGTTGCAGCAGCTAGTTACGGGGCAAAGCTTGTAAATCAAACTGGAGGATTTAAAGTTATATCTAGTGAACGTTTAATGATTGGTCAAATTGTGTTTGATGGCGTGACAGATACAACAGTTTTAGAGCAACGTCTTCAACAACTTGAACCGCAAATGAAACGTATTGCGGATGAAGTATATCCTTCAATCATTGAGCGTGGCGGTGGTTTTCGTAAAACTGAAATAGATACATTTCCTAATGAAGGTTTATTGTCATTAAAAGTCTACGTAGATACTAAAGATGCAATGGGCGCCAATATGTTAAATACCATCTTAGAGGGTATAACAGCTTATTTAAAAAATGAAGTAGAGCATGTTGATATATTGATGAGTATTTTATCTAATCATGCCACTGCATCTGTCGTTAAAGTACAAGGAGAAATCACAATTGATGCGTTATCAAAAGGTGATCGTGATGGTCAAGAGGTTGCCAAAAGAATGGAACGAGCATCTGTATTAGCTCAAGTTGATATACATCGTGCCGCAACACATAATAAAGGTGTGATGAATGGTATTCACGCTGTAGTGCTAGCGACAGGTAATGATACTCGTGGTGCTGAAGCGACAGCACATGCATATGCAAGTAAAGATGGTCAATATCGTGGTCTAGCTACGTGGTATTATAATGAAGAAAAACAAGTGCTTGTAGGGACAATTGAGGTGCCTATGACATTGGCTACTGTAGGTGGCGGTACAAAAGTTTTACCAATCGCAAAAGCCTCGTTAGAATTAATGAACGTTGATTCTGCACAAGAATTGGGGCACGTGGTTGCTGCTGTAGGGTTAGCTCAAAATTTTGCTGCATGTCGTGCCTTGGTTTCTGAAGGTATCCAACAAGGTCATATGAGTTTACAATATAAATCGCTAGCAATTGTAGTAGGCGCACAAGGTGAAGAAATTGCTCAAGTAGCACAACGCTTAAAAACACAAGATCGTGCTAATACAGCAGTTGCTCAACAACTCTTAGAAGAATTAAGATTACAAAAACAATAAGATGAACTAACCTCTAAAAGCATTTTTTAATGCATTTAGAGGTTTTTATATAAATAATGAGATAGCGGTTTTTAAAATGATTGATTTATTTGAAACAATGATGCCCATATAATTAAAATATAAAGAAAGTGAAGAAAGGGGAAATGATTAATGGAAAATAAAGAATTACCTAGATTATCATATACGGGAAATGCTAAAAGTGAGGCGCCTATTCTTGCTCATGAACAAGGTATACAAACCATTACGGCTGAACCATGGTTAGAGATTTCTGATAGAGGATTACAACTTGAAGGGCTTTGCTTCGATAGAAATGGAGACTTAGTACTTTGTGAAGTCTTTGGAGGAACTATTTTTCATGTAACCTTACCCGACAAAAAAATTACACCATTATTAAAATCACATAAGGATAACCCAGCAGCCGTCAAAATACATAAAGACGGACGTTTATTTGTATGTTATTTAGGTGATTTTGATAGTTCAGGTGGTATTTATGCTGTTGATGGAAGCGGCAATAAAATTCAGGAAATTGTATCAGATATTGAAACAGAATATTGTGTAGATGATTTAGTATTTGATAGTAAGGGTGGATTTTATTTTACGGATTTTAGAGGTTATTCGACAAATCCTAAGGGGGGCGTGTATTATGTCTCACCTGACTTTAAGTCAATCACGCCTGTGCTACAAAACCTTGCAGTTGCGAATGGTGTTGCGCTTAGCACTGATGAAAAAACACTTTGGGTGACTGAAACGAATGCAAATCGATTGCATCGTATAGAGTTATTAGAAGACGGTGTTACGATTGCTCCCTTTGGTGCTTCTATTCCTTATTATTTCACAGGGCATGAAGGTCCGGACTCATGTTGTATAGATAGTGATGATAATTTATATGTTGCTATGTACGGTCAAGGAAGAGTTCTAGTATTTAACAAGAGAGGATATCCAATAGGTCAAATATTGATTCCTGGTCGTGATTCGGGCCATATGTTGAGATCGACCCACCCAGCGTTTATACCGGGAACAGATCAATTGATTATTTGTTCAAATGATATTGAAAATGAGGGTGGTTCTTGGATTTATACAGTTAAAGGATTTGCTAAAGGACACCAAAGTTACCAATTTCAATAAAATAAAAAAACGTTGATTTGCAACAAAAAGCTGCAAATTAACGTTTTTTTTAGAAGCAAACAGTTAATTGTTTAGAAAATGATCTTGCGCAGTGCTTAATAGATATAGTTATATTTGGCAGCTGCTGATTTACTTAATATTCTTGTGCCATAAGCTAGAGGACGATTGTAATTATATTCGGATACTTTAATACTGCCATTTTTATAAACAGTTTCTACATAAGCAACATGTCCATATGTACCAACAGTTGATTGCATTACTGCTCGCTTCGCGGGCACTCTACCTACACGATAGCCACTATTTTTTGCTTTGTAATACCAATTTTTAGCATTGCCCCAACTATTGTGTACAGGTTTACCCACGCTCGCTCTTTTATTAAATACATACCATGTACATTGATTTTTACTATAATAATTAACTGCTGCATTAGCAGTTTGATTTTCATATGTTGTTTGGAAAGTTGTTACTCCAGTTATAAGAATCGTAGTCGCAATAAATGTGTTTGCTATTGTTTTTTTAACATTCATACATTACTCCAGACATTTTTAAAATTATATATTTATCATAAGGAGCTAGGGTAAAAAGTACAATAAGATAAACTATTATTACAAATAACTTTAATATGTTTGAAATATATGCCGCGCAACTGTAATTTATCTCAACAAATACTTAAAGAAAAAATGTAGTATATATTTTTTAATTTTAATAAATGTAATTCATCGAATATAAAATTTAAAATTAAATATAAATTTAAATGATAAAGGAAGTATTGAAAGTGTTTCTCAACTTGAGTATGATTTAACTAACAAAGGAGGTGGCTATTATTTTTAGTAGAAACACTAAAGACAATAGTAGTAAGCACAAGGTGAAAAAGCCGTTAGGTTTTGTTTCGGCAATCGTTACGTTAGTGACGATGATTGCAGCAATGCTTTTTACAGTTGCAGTATTAGAAAAGGAACCACATATTCCTTTATTAATAGGAACAGCTGTAGCGATACTAATTACAATGTTACATGGTTACGAATTTAGTGAAGTTGAAGAAATGATGTATAAGGGGATTCGTCATGCTTTACCAGCAATCGTAATCATCATACTTGTAGGATTAGTAATAGGATCGTGGATAGGTAGTGGTGTAGTCGCTACAATGATTTACTATGGATTACAACTGATAGACCCAAGATACTTTTTAGCAGTAGTTATTATCTTATGTGGCATTGTAGCCTTAGCTATAGGTAGTAGTTGGTCAACAATGGCGACTGTGGGGGTCGCCTCGATGGGCATTGGCATAAGTATGGGTATATCGCCCGGTATGGTTGCTGGTGCAGTGATTTGTGGGTCATACTTTGGTGATAAGATGAGCCCACTATCAGACACTACGAACTTAGCTTCTGGATTAACTGGTGTTGACTTGTTTGCACATATAAAGCATATGTTTTATACGACGATTCCAGCATTAGTTATTTCATTAATTGCTTTTTTCTTTATAGGACAACGCTTTGGTGGAAGAAATTTTGACGCTAAAAACATAAAAGACATTCTTGCGACGATGCAAGATAATTTTTTAATTACACCATGGCTATTACTTATACCAATTATTGTAATTGCACTCGTTGTAGTAAAAGTGCCTGCGATACCAGCAATTTGTGTAGGGATTATATTAGGTTTCTTTGCACAGATATTTTTACAAGGTGGTTCTATTACAGAAGCACTTACAGCGCTACAAACGGGTTATACCATTGATTCAGGAAATAAACTAGTAGATGAATTGTTCAATCGTGGTGGATTGGAATCAATGTTCTATACGATATCACTGACACTTGTCGCAATGACCTTTGGGGGTGTCCTAGAATATTCTGGTATGCTCACAGCGTTAATTGCTGTTATTTTAAAAGTGGCTAAATCTACGGGATCATTGATTGCGTCCGTTATTGTATCGTGTATTGGAACAAACTTTACTTGTTCTGAACAATATATATCAATTATCGTGCCATCGCGCATGTACATAAATACGTTTAAAGATAAGAAATTGCATCCGAAAAATCTATCTAGAGCCCTAGAAGATGGTGGTACATTGACATCTGTGTTCGTACCTTGGAATACATGTGGCGTCTTTATTGTATCAACTTTAGGCGTTTCAGTGGTAGAATATGCGCCGTTTGCCATTTTAAATTATACTGTACCAATCATTTCGATTATATTTGGTTATATCGGCTTTAAAATTATCGGTTTAGATGAATCAGAGGGTGAACAATCGGAACACACTCAATCAAATGATACAAATTTAGCATAAATAGAATAGTACAATAGCTGTAAATTTTTTGAAGGGGTGGGACATCATAGGTGTTCCACTCTGATTTTATACTGTAAGTTTGTGAATGACTATATAGAGTATGTGATTGAATTATTAGAAATTCTACGTATACTGTACAGTATTAATTATGTTTCAAGTAGAGGTGTAAACATATGGATATTAAACATATGAAATATTTTGTCGAAGTCGTAGATCAAAAAGGAATGACTAACGCTTCAAAATCACTATATATTGCTCAGCCTACGATTAGCAAAGCAATAAAAGACTTAGAAAAAGAACTTGATATGACTTTTTTCGATCGTAGTAAGAGACAACTCGTATTAACTGATGCTGGAAAAGTATTTTACAAAAAATGCAAAGAAATTTTGACGTTATATAAAGACTTACCAAAAGAAATTAATAGCTTGTTGGGATTAGAAACAGGTCATATAAGTATTGGATTATCAGCAGTCATGAACATGAATAAGTTTATACATATTTTAGGTGAGTTTCATCAAGAATACCCGAACGTGACCTACAATCTTGTCGAAAAAGGGGGCAAAATGATTGAGACACAATTAATCAATGACGAAATTGATATTGGTATTACAACGATACCCGTAGACCAAGATATTTTTCACTCTATACCACTTTATCAAGAAGACTTAAAATTAGTAGTAAATAAAGAACATAGACTAGCGAATAGAGAACAGATTAATATGGCTATGTTGAAGGATGAAGATTTTATCCTATTTAATGAGGACTTTTATCTAAATGATAAAATTATTGAAGCGGCAAAAAACGCTGGTTATGTACCGAAAACAATATCTAAAATTTCGCAGTGGAATTTTATAGAGAATTTATTAAGTGCACATTTAGGCGTGAGCATATTACCAGAAAATATTGTGAATTTATTAGACGGTAGCTTTAAAAATATTACAATTGATGATCCAGGTATGCGTTGGGAATTGGGTGTTATTTGGAAGAGAGATAAATATCTTAGTCACGCAACAAGAAAATGGATTGAATTTATGAAAGAACGTTTATAAAGCATTGTGTCATTTTAAAAGACATTGTTCATAGCAGCGGGGCGACGAAAACAATTTTGTACATTGTGTTTTCGTTGTCTCGCTCTTTTTTATTTAAAAAGAATACTTTATCAAATAAAAAAATAAGTGCTTATAACCATATTTCCAGTTTCTGATAAAATTAATTAATTTGGAATATTCATAGATAAATATAATTAAATAAATCGCTTCCATTCATAAAAGTAATAAGTAATATTAAAAATCAATATTTTTATTATATGATTAGGGGTCTTATACTAAGAGATGTAATCAATAAAGTTTAAAATAATAATGCAATAAAGGATGATGAATATTGCAAATATCAAAGAAGGTATCAAAAGTTTTACTGCAAGTATTATTAATTATGGGGATTACTTATATTGGCAATGTAATTCAGAGTGTATTGCATATACCAATTGCAGGTAGCATTGTAGGATTACTTGTATTTTTCCTGTTATTACAATTTAAAATAATTCCGTCAAAATGGGTCAGTGAAGGCTCTAACTTTTTCCTTACGACAATGGTGTTTTTCTTTGTACCGTCAGTAGTTGGTGTCATGGATGTCGTGTCTGATATTAACTTGAATTTTATCCTATTCTTTTCAATGATTATTTTAGGAACATGTTGTGTCGCATTAATTTCTGGTTTTATAGCTGAGAAAATGGTTAAAACTGCGCGATACGGGAATGGACAAAATTAGATGATATTTTTAAAAGGCTTTTTAATGATTGTTTTAACACTAGCTATGTTTATAGGTGCCAAAAAATTACAGGTAAAATATAAAACGCCATTTTTAAACCCAGCATTAATATCGTCTATAGGAATTATTATTGTACTTCTATTATTGAATGAAGATTATCAAGATTATATGACTGGCGGAAAATGGATTCATTATTTATTGAATTGCACGGTTGTTTGTTTAGCATTTCCACTTTATCAAAATCGCCATAAAATACTACAAAATGCGAGTATTATTTTTAGTAGCGTACTGACAGCAGTGATGTTAAATTTCATATTCGTATATAGTGTATTAAAAATCTTAGGATACTCAAAAGAAGTGATCGTGACAATGTTACCAAGGTCGATGACGGCTGCGGTAGGCATAGAAGTGTCACATCAACTTGGTGGTATCGATACTATTACAGTTATGTTTATTGTAACTACTGGATTGATTGGTAGTATTTTAGGTTCTTATTTATTGAGATTAGGTAAATTTAAAACCTCAATTGCGAAAGGTTTAACTTACGGAAATGCTTCACATGCTTTTGGTACTGCGCAAGCATTAGAAATTGATTTAGAATCTGGTGCATTTAGTTCTATAGGAATGATACTAACAGCAGTTCTAAGTTCAATCATCTTGCCTATTCTGATCCTTTTCTTATACTAAATGAATCCTGTTTAGTGATAATAGATTGCGAAGTTAATTAAAAATATGGGAAATCAACTTGAATATTGAAAGGAGCTATTTTGATAATGGCAAAAATTAAAGCGAATGAAGCATTAGTGAAAGCATTACAAGCATGGGATATTGATCACTTATATGGTATTCCTGGTGATTCAATTGATGCAGTAGTTGATAGTTTAAGAACGGAAAGAGATAATATTGAGTTTGTTCATGTTCGTCATGAAGAAGTTGCAAGTTTAGCTGCTGCTGGCTATACAAAATTAACAGGTAAAATTGGTGTCGCATTAAGTATCGGTGGCCCAGGTGTTATTCACTTACTAAATGGAATGTATGATGCAAAAATGGATAATGTGCCACAATTAATCTTAGCAGGTCAAACAGATAGTACGGCTTTAGGAACAAAAGCTTTCCAAGAAACAGATGTTAGTAAAATGGTTGATGATGTCGCAGTATACAAACATCAAGTAACTGAAAATGATAAAGATATCTTTGGAATTGTAAATGAAGCAATACGTACAGCTTACGAGAAAAAAGGTGTATCTGTCTTAATCTTGCCTAATAACTTATTGACGCGCAAAGTTAAAGACACGACTAATCAAAAAGTAGATACTGCGCCACCAGCTCGTGTAGCACCAAAACCAAATACTATAAAGAAAGCGACTAAACTCATTAATAAAAGTAAAAAGCCAGTAGTATTACTTGGTACAGGTGCACAGCATGCAAAAGATGAAGTCCGTGAATTTATAGAAGCGTTTAAGATACCAACGATTGTAACATTACCAGCAAAAACAGTTCTGCCTGACGCACATCCTTATAATATAGGTAACCTTGGTAAAATAGGTACTAAAACAGCATATCAAACGATGCAAGATGCGGATTTATTAATTATGGTTGGTACTAATTATCCTTATGTAGATTATTTACCAAAGAAAAATATCAAAGCAATACAAATTGATACAAATCCAGAAAACATTGGACACCGTTTTGATGTTAACGTGGGTATTCTTGGCGATAGTAAACTAGCATTACTACAATTAACTGATATGGCTAAGCATGTTACGGATCGCGACTTCTTAAATAAAACGTTAGAAAGAAAGGCCACATGGGATGCTTGGATGGCTGAAGATATGGCTAATGATAGTAAACCTATTAGACCAGAACGTTTAATGGATGCTATAAATAAAGTTAGAACAGACGATGCCATCTTCTCTATAGATGTCGGTACGGCAACTGTTTGGTCTACGCGTTATTTAAACTTAACAGTGAATAATAAATTTATTATTTCTAGCTGGTTAGGTACGATGGGTTGTGCGTTACCTACTGCAATAGCTGCCAAACGTGAGTATCCAAATCGTCAAGTAGTTGGTATTATTGGCGATGGTGCGTTTGACATGGTCATGCAAGATTTTGCAACGGCAGTGCAGTATGACTTACCAATGACATTATTTGTATTGAATAATGAACAACTTTCATTTATTAAATATGAACAACAAGCTGCTGGTGAGTTAGAATATGCGATTAACTTCACTGATATTGACTTAGAAAAATTTGCCGAAAGTTGTGGCGGAGTTGGTTATACACTTAAAGATCCAAACAGAATTGATGAAGTCGTTGAAGCTGCTATGGCTGAAAATAAACCAACGATTGTTAATGTTTATGTAGATGAAAATGCAGCACCATTACCAGGTAAAATTGTAAATGAAGAGGCGATTAACTATGGTAAATGGGCGTTTAGATCTATTACTGAAGATAAAAAATTAGACTTGGATGAATTGCCACCAATGTCAACAGCAGTAAAACGTTTCTTTTAAAATAACGATGAGGCGTTAGTCTCTATAGATAGAGCTTTAAAATATTTCTTAATAATATAAGTTGATGAGATATTTTATTAAAAGATAGTCGGCAAAGATTAACGAAATAAGTATCTTTACAGAGCGAGCACACGAAATCAAAGTAACTTTTGGTTTGTGTCTCGCTCTTTTTTTATGTATTAAGATATTGATAAAAACCCAGACTATGGAATAATAGAGTTAACTAAATTTTCAGACAAAATAAGAAAAGCATGCATTATGCATCAATAACACTTGGGACTTATAGTGCATTGATTATTTTATAGCATAGTGTAGTTAAAATGGAGAGGATGAAAAATGATTAAAAAAATATTTAAAAATAATCAATTTAAAACACCGCATACGTATGCACTGTTACTCTTTATTATCATCTTTTCTAGTATACTGACATATTTAATTCCTGCTGGTGAGTATGCAAGAGAGAAGAAAGATGGACAGACTTTAGTTATATCAGGTTCATATGAACAAGTTCAGCAACAAGGTGTATCATTCTTTGATATTTTTAGAGCTATACCAGAAGGGCTTATTAGTGGTGGAGAAATTGTGTTTTATATTTTTCTTGTGGGTGGCGCGTTTGGGATTGTACATAAAACTGGTGCATTTGAAAATGGTGTAAATAAAGCGATGCAAACACTAGGTTCATACAAAGTGCTAATGATCCCTTTAACTATGACTATTTTTTCGATATTAGGTTTCTCAATAGGGTTAGCAGAAGAAACGATTATCTTTGTTCCTATTGGTATTATTATCGCCCGCACACTAGGTTATGATGCGCTGACCGGTGCAGCAATGGTTATTTTAGGAGCGGCAAGTGGTTTTATAGGCGGCATGTTAAACCCTTTTACTGTAGGAGTAGCACAATCAGTGGCAGAATTACCAATGTTTTCGGGGTGGGGACTACGTACTATGATTTATATATTTATTCTAATTGCTGCAATTACTTCAGTTATGTTATATGCGCGTGCTGTAAAACGCGATATGTCTAAATCTTTAGTATACGAATTAGAACAAGTTGAAAGTCATGAAAATGGTGTAATAGAAGCAGAACGTTTTACAAAACGACAAGCAGTTGGTTTAGGGTTAATAGTCATGGTCATCATATTAAATGTATATGGCATATTTACGTATGGTTGGTCATTTAATGAAATGAGTGCTAACTTTATACTTGCGGGTTTACTTGCTGGTTTCATCGGTGGCCTGGGATTAAATGGCACATTTGATGCAATGATTGATGGAATGAAAGATATACTGTTTGGTGCTATGATAGTTGGATTTGCAAAAGGCATTATTGTTATTCTAGAAAATGGTCAAGTTATTGATAGTATTGTGCATGGGATGACAACGTTACTTGCAGATGTACCATCTTCTTTAGTCATTATTGCTATGTTTATATTACAGTTTATGCTTAATTTCTTTATACCCTCAGGATCTGGTCAAGCCTTGACTACAATGCCTTTAATGGTACCTATTTCTGATTTGTTAGATATTAATAGACAAATTACCGTGTTAGCATTCCAATACGGTGACGCAATTAGTAATGTATTATTTCCAACTTCAGCTATTTTGATGGGAGCCTTAGCCGTAGGTAAAATAACTTATACCCAATGGTTGAAGTTTGCTTGGAAGATTATTTTAGCTTGGGTTATTATCTGTTGTATTGGTATGTCCATTGCACTTATAGTTGGCTATTAACGTGAGTTATTTAGTGCAATTGTATATGCTTATATAAATTAAAATTTAAAGTTTATATTGTATATTTTATGAAAGCGTTATATAATGTAAAAAAACACATCGTTACTTTGCGTGTTACTGGTTAAGCAGGCATGAGCAAACAGAAAGACTATAGGGAATAGTCTGTTTGCTCATGCCTATTTTTGCGCATTAATAGCGATCAAATTATATTTTTGGAAGGGATGTTTTTATATGTTTAAAAAGCTATTCGGACAGCTTCAGCGTATAGGTAAAGCTTTAATGTTACCAGTCGCTATTTTACCTGCTGCCGGGCTATTACTGGCAATAGGTACAGCTATACAGGGTGAGGAACTACAACACTACCTGCCATTTATTCAAAATGCAGGTGTGCAAAGTGTAGCCGAAATGATGGCAGGTGCCGGAAGTAGTATATTTGATAATTTACCAATGATATTTGCTTTGGGTGTTGCGATAGGTTTAGCTGGTGGAGATGGTGTTGCAGCAATTGCAGCATTTGTCGGCTATGTTATTATGAACAAAACGATGGGGGCGTTTTTACATGTGACGCCAGACAACGTTAACGACGCAGCAAGTGGTTATGCAAGTGTCTTAGGAATTCCTACATTACAAACAGGCGTGTTTGGCGGTATTATTATTGGGGCATTAGCAGCATGGTGTTATAACAAGTTCTATAACATTTCGCTACCGTCATATTTAGGTTTCTTTGCCGGTAAACGTTTTGTACCTATTATGATGGCAACCACTTCATTTGTATTAGCGTTCCCAATGGCATTAATATGGCCAAGTATTCAATCTGGCTTAAACGCATTTAGTGAAGGTTTGTTAGATTCAAATACAGGGGTCGCAGTTTTCTTATTTGGATTTATTAAACGTTTGTTGATTCCATTTGGTTTGCATCATATTTTCCATGCACCGTTTTGGTTTGAATTTGGCGCTTGGAAAAATGCAGCTGGCGAAATAATTCACGGTGACCAACGTATCTTTATTGAACAAATTAAAGAAGGTAGTAATTTAACTGCTGGTAAATTTATGCAAGGAGAATTTCCAGTTATGATGTTTGGTCTCCCAGCAGCAGCTTTAGCAATTTATCATACAGCAAAGCCTGAAAATAAAAAAGTAGTAGCTGGGTTAATGGGATCAGCAGCTTTAACTTCTTTCTTAACAGGTATTACAGAACCATTAGAATTTTCATTCTTATTTGTAGCACCATTACTATTTTTAATTCATGCAATACTTGATGGTCTATCTTTCTTAACTTTATATTTACTAGATGTACATTTAGGCTATACTTTCTCAGGCGGATTTATCGATTATGTCTTGTTGGGCGTCTTACCTAATAAAACGCAATGGTGGTTAGTCATTCCTGTGGGGCTTGTCTACGCAGTGATCTACTACTTTGTATTCCGATACTTTATCCTTAAATTTAAATACAAAACACCAGGTCGTGAAGATAAACAAGCGCAAGCTTCGAATTCATCTGCAAGCGAATTACCGTTTAATGTTTTAAACGCAATGGGTGGAGAAGAAAATATCAAACACCTTGATGCATGTATTACGAGATTGCGTGTTGAAGTAGCAGATAAAAGTAAAGTGGATACTGCAGAATTAAAAGCATTAGGTGCTTCAGGTGTACTTGAAGTAGGTAATAATATGCAAGCAATCTTTGGACCTAAATCTGATCAAATCAAACATGATATGTCCTTAATTATGAAAGGTGAAATCACAAAACCTAGTGAGACTACAATCACTGAAGAAGATGAGGAAAATACGGTTCAATTAAATAAAGTCTCAGATACAGAGATCTATGCTCCGGGTAAAGGGCAACTTATTCCTTTATCAGAAGTGCCTGATCAAGTATTTGCTCAAAAAATGATGGGGGATGGTGTAGGTTTTATTCCAGAAGATGGAGAAATTGTAGCACCATTTGATGGAACCGTTAAAACAATCTTCCCGACAAAACATGCTATTGGCTTAGAATCTGAACAAGGCATAGAATTATTGATTCATATCGGCATCGATACAGTTAAGTTAAATGGTGAAGGCTTTGAAAGTCTTGTGAATACTGGAGATACGATTAAGAAAGGTCAACCACTTATGAAGGTTGATTTAGACTATATTAAGTCTAATGCGCCAAGTATCGTAACACCTTTAATCGTAACAAATTTAGAAGATCGTACCATTGAAACAGCCGATGCAAAAAATGTATCTATTGATGAAGTAATTATGAAAATTAGTCAAAAATAATAAAATATAAAATCAAAGCAAGGAGAGCTCGAGACATATCGTATTATGTCTTGGGCTTTTTTATCATGTCAGGAATTTACATAAAAATAAAAGTGTTGAAATATTCTGAAATTGTAAATATCATTAGAATTAAGAAAAGAGAAAGAAACGGGTGATAAAAATGAAATATAAACCAACGATGAATGTAATGCCGAAAGTATCATTAGTACCACCAGAATTAAGTATGGCGGAACCACTATATAGCACCATAAAAAATAACTTTACACACTTGGCGCCATTTTTAGATTTTATAACAGACGATGTGACGGTTGAAGATGAACGTGCATATTTAAAAATGATGATTCAACAACATGCGGACAATAAAGCGAGATTGTTTTTAATTTACTATGAAACAACACTTATAGGTACTGTTGATTTACATAAAATAGATAATAATAATCATAAAGCTGAAGTAGGTTATTGGATAGCTGAAGGATATACGGGTAAAAACATAGTAACAAATTGTGTTAATCATTTATGTCACTTTGCGTTTGAAACGTTATCTCTTAACAAACTCATAATTAAAGCTGATGTTAGAAATATAGCCAGTAATAAAGTGGCTGAAAAAGCAGGATTTACTTTTCTAGCAACAGATGTAGAAGACATCTTTGATGGTGAAAATTATAGAGATATGAACAGATATGTCCTACTTAAAAAGCAATTTGAACAACAACAAAGATAATTTGTTCTCAGGAGGGAGTATATGAAACTTACTAGAGGCATTAACCATATCGGATTAACAGTTCCTGACATTGAACGTGCTACTCAGTTTTTTAAAGAAGCTTTAAACGGTAAAATTGCGTATGATAGCCAGACTAAAGCAGACGAGCCGCGAGGGGGGAAACATGTTGAACAAGTGTTAAATATTGAAGAAGGGGCAGTAATTATAAAAAAAAGAATGATGGTATTTCATAATGGCCCTAATATAGAGATGTTTGAATTTAAACATGCTACACAAAACAATCCGACGTTTTTACAGGATATAGGATTTACACATATTTCATTTTATGTAGATAACTTTGATCATGCACTAGCGCAAGTTAAGCAAGCTGGAGGTATACCGGTATCTGAGCCACATGCTAATACAAGATATGAAGATACAGCAGGTAATCAGACAGTATATATTAAAACACCATGGGGGAGTTTAATTGAGTTACAAACAGTACCTAATGGTTTTTATTACCCGGAAAATAGCGAAGCAACTGTTTTTATACCAGAGCCATAAGCAAATATGACTAAAGGGAGGAAAGAAAAATGTTACAAAACAAATTAAATGTAGCTAATTTGAAAACACCTATTCATAAATTAGAACGGTTAAGTGAGACTTTAGGTAAAAATATTTATATTAAAAGAGATGACTATACTGGAACTGAGATTTCTGGTAACAAAGTGCGTAAATTAGAATATACCTTGCAATATGTCTTGGATAATGGCTATGATACAGTAATCACAACGGGAGCCATAACATCAAATCACGCAAGAGCGACCGCTGCATTATGTGCACAATTCAACATAACATGTCATTTAGTACTTCGAGGTAACTTGGCAGAGTTTGAAGGAAATCTATTTTTAGATGCTATGTTGGGGGCACATATTCACATCATTGAGCCATCAGCCTCAAGAGAAGAAGCAATGCAAGCATTACAAACTGAATTAGAAACACAAGGGGAACGGGCATTTGCTATACCGTCAGGCGCTTCTGATTGGATAGGATCACATGGTTATATCAACGCTTTTAATGAGATTGTTGAACAAGAAACAGATATGGACGTCCAATTCGATTCAATTAATTTAGCCGTCGGTTCTGGAGGAACTTATGCTGGTCTTTGGTACGGTAATAAAAGCCGCGGTTTAAATAAAAACATTACAGGATACACAGTCACTCAAAGTGCGCATGAATTTAAAACAAAAATAATTGATATATTAACTCATTTAGATGATAGTATAGCGTCATTTGATACGATAACTATCAATGATGATTATATTGGTCTTGGTTATGGACAAGCAACAGATGAAGAATTGCAATTTTATATAGATATTGCCCAACAAGAAGGGATTATTTTAGATCCAACCTACACAGGAAAAGCTTTTAGAGGTTTAGTAGAAGAAATTAAAGCTGGTAGCTACGATAATCAAAATAATATTTTATTTATTCATACAGGTGGATTACAAGGCTACACACAGGCAACAAGAACGCGTATGCAACAATTGCTTCCTGAAATGATACAGGATAAATAGAAATAACCTAAGCATTATGATTAGATTGGCATTGAAGTAATGTATTACAGATGAAGTTTATATTGATGAAATTGCGTATTAATATATTTATAATATTGAGTTGTAGCATTCTACGTAATTATATAAGGAGCGTAATGAATCATGACCATTAGAAAATTAGTGTCAGAAAAAGCGATAGAAGTGAATGGTTACGATATAGATGCGATGGGTATCGTAAGTAACATAGTATATATCAGGTGGTTTGAAGATTTACGTACGGATTTTATAAATCAATATATGCCTTATTCTGATATGATGAATCAACATATTTCACCAATATTAATGAAAACAGAGGCAGAATACAAAACACCTATAACGATACATGA
This sequence comes from Staphylococcus pseudoxylosus, assembly GCF_003697915.1. Lineage (GTDB taxonomy): Bacteria > Bacillota > Bacilli > Staphylococcales > Staphylococcaceae > Staphylococcus > Staphylococcus pseudoxylosus. The sequence continues at coordinate 203,171 of NZ_RCVN01000003.1, read as the reverse complement.
TAAACCAATAGGACGTTGCTACATTGTAAAAGCGAGCAAATTGCGTTGGGAATTTGAGTTTGAGATTGTGTCCGAGGACAAAGTACATTGTTTAGGCCATCAAAATGGTACTTTTTTTGATCTACAAAAGCAAAAGGTGACAAAGGTACCAGAAGTTTTTCAAAGTATATTGCGAGAATAGTATTAGCTTAGTGAGACATTTGAATGAGCACATGAATGGTACGATAGGTAAGCAAAAAGTTTGCTACATTATAGAGAAACACGGCATAATGATATTCAATTTATTAAAATAAAGGTGGTGTTCAATCGTGCAACAAACATTGACAACGATAGAGTCATTTCATGACTTTATAGCTCGACATCCATTGGCTGTCATACACATTATGAGGGACAATTGTAGTGTGTGTCATGCAGTATTGCCACAGATAGCTGACATAGTAAAGGACTTTCCTAACGTACCGTTGGGGATTGTTAATCAAAGCGAGTTAGAAGAGATAGCAGGTGAATTATCTATCTTTACTGTACCAGTAGATTTGATATATCTAGATGGGAAAGAGATGCATCGTCAAGGTCGTTTCATTGATATGCAACAATTTGAACATCAATTGAACTTAATGTTTCAAAGTTTAGATAACTAAAATTTGATAAGCACTTTTCCATAGAAGCTTATATTCATAAAATATGAACTACTATGGAGTCTTCTACTATGTTTGAAATCGATTAAGCAAAAATTATAAAAGAGCTGGGACATTCATTATGTCTCAGTTTTTTTGTGCTTTTCTAGAAATTAAATTGTTCGTCATAAAAGAGTGGGAAATTTTATAAAAACTGTCATAATTATATTAAATAATGTATGATAAGTAAAATTCATAGTGCTAAGGGGGATGTTTATGCGAATTGAAAGAATTTGTCCAAATGAAGCGGAAGCGCTTTATGATTGTATGAGAAAAATTGATGAAGAGTCCCAATATATGCTCTATTTACCAGAAGAAAGAAATTTCGATAAAGCACGTTTTATAGATGACATAAAACGCAATTTTTATATTGGTGTTAAGTCGGAAAATAACCAAATCTTAGGTTATTTATCAGTACATATTAGTACGTTAGCAAAGGTAAGACATATTGGTTACATTGTTACTGGATTAATCAGTGATTTGCAACAACAAGGTTTAGCAACGCAAATGTTTGATGAAACTTTTAAATGGGCTAAACGCAAAGGCCTCAGAAGGTTGGAATTAACAGTGATTACTACTAATAAACCCGCTGTAAATTTTTATGAAAAGATAGGTTTTAAGATTGAAGGGATTAAACATAGTTCTGTTTATATGGATGGTCATTTTTTTGATGAATTGTATATGTCTATGATGTTGAATGAAGTTTATCATACTGAATCTGACAATATATGGTAGGGTCTTCATGAATTTCAAAAATGTCACAGTTAATTAATAATATAGTTCCTTTTGTTAAAATTATTGCTGAGTTTGTTATAAACTATATGTAATAGCAATATTAATGTAATAGGCAGGGAGGAAAAATTGTGATAAAGAAAATAGCTGCATTATCCAGTGTGACAATTGCTGCTTCATATCTGTACGTAAAAGTAAGAGAAAAACGAAGTTATAAAAGCTTTTTATATGAATTAATGTTAAAAATCACTAATGCGAAAAGTTCATTTGAAAATGTTGAAAATGCGCAAAAAAGTTTAGATGCTGTGAAAGAAGCAACAAAGGGTCTATACGATGGTACAGCGTATCGTTTTAAACATAGGGTGCAAGCGACAACTGTCCAACAGTCTACGGTTTATACGGTCAATGATCAAGCTGATAGACAACAACAAGTCGTGTTATATATACACGGTGGTGCTTGGTTTCAAGATCCATTGAAATATCATTTTGATTATATCGATACACTTGCAAGTGAATTGAACGCTAAAATTGTCTTACCTATTTATCCAAAAGTGCCACATGCGACTTATAAAGAGACATTTACATTATTAAAAGAAATATATGAAAGTATTGTGAGACAGGTAGAAGATCCACATCAAATTATAGTGATGGGAGATTCAGCTGGTGGGCAAATCGCGTTATCGTTTGCTCAGTATATTAAAATGCAATCACTACCTCAGCCAAGTAACATTATCATGATTTCTCCTGTATTAGATGCAACATTATCTAATCCTGAGTCAGCGGTTTATGAAAAAATTGATCCGATGTTAGCTAGAGAAGGAAGTAAGTTTTTCTTAGAATTATGGTCCGGAGATTTACCATTAACAGATTGGCGTATCTCCCCTATGTTTGGAGATTTAGAAGGACTTGGACATATTACGTTAATCATTGGTACAAAGGAAACATTATATCCAGATGCACTTAAACTTTCGAATATGTTGAATAAAAAGAATATAAGTCATGAATTTTTACCAGGGTATAACTTGTTTCATATTTATCCAGTATTTCCAATTCCTGAAAGAGCACAAGTAATAACAAAGTTAAAGCAAATTATTAAAAAATATTAGCCTTAGTATGAAGTAAAGTTGTTGAATAACGGAATGATAAAACTGAACTAAAATATAATAAAGAAGTGAGTTAGCAGTCTAATATATAATTTAGACCAGTTAACTCACTTCTTTTTAATGATTTATTAGAATAAATCATATAGTTGTAAACGTTTAATTAATAGCGTATTAATTTTAACTTGTATGATTCTTTTTTAAAGAAAGCATTAAGATTAATAACATAATTAATACGATGCCTAATAGTTGGAATGGTAGGAATGTTACTTTTAACCAAACAGCGCTAGCCACAATAGCCATTACAGGTTCTATTGTACCGAATAAAGTTGTTTCCTTTGCTGATAAATACTGCAAACTTTTTATAAAGAAAAAGAAAGCAATTGCAGTTCCTCCTATAATACCGAAACCTAAATAACTTAATGTACTGAACGTTATTTGTGAAACATCAAGTTGCCATAATGGTGCTTTGAAATTCATCAATATTCCTGAAATTAGCATCGCCCATCCTACCACTAAGATTGAAGAAAAATTAACTAATAGTTTCGTTGCATATATAGTATAAAAGGCAAGCGCGATACCAGAAATTACTCCCCAAGTGATGCTTGAAGTTGGTACTACGAGACGACTTAGGGAACCGTTTGTTAAGAGTAGAAATGTACCAGTAAGTGTCAGCGTAATAGCTAGTAAATCGAAAATCTTTAAGGTTGTTTGGCCACGTATAATAAACCAGAAAATAATATAAACAGGAGCAATATATTGCAGTAACGTAGCTATTGCAGCATTACCTTCATCGATAGAAGCCATATAGGAGTATTGCACGAGTAACATACCAAAAATAGAGAATATCAACACCTGTATCGTACTTGTAAAGTTAGAGAAGATAGTAAATATGGAATGTTTGGGATTTAATATTTTGAAAATAATCATAAGTATTACACCACTAAATAGTAGTCTAGCGGTAACATACCAGTTAACATCGATATGCCTAAATCTAAATAAATAATCTGATACTGTTCCGCCAAGCCCCCAAAAGGATGCACCCACAACCGCTAAAATAATACCTATCATACGTTTTTTTGTCTTCATTTTATCACCTAATAATTATTAATATATTAAACTATAAACGAAAATAATTTGATATAATACATTAAAATGTATTAAAAGTATCAATATATTGAGGTGATGTTACATGGATAATAAAATGGTCATAGGAAATAATAAAGAAGAGTATATACAATATCCAGACTATCAATGGAAGCATGTTATTCTACGTACTACTTTAAACGAAACACTATTAGGTCATATACCTTTACATTGGCATCATGCTTTACAATTCGTCTATGTAATTAACGGCACAATAAAAATCAATATTGCTGAGCATACCATCATATTAAAAGAAAGAGATGGTATATTTATAAATGCTAATATTGTGCATGAGATTCACGATATTGTTGAAGGTAGTACGTTTTATTGCTGGAATATTGAGCAACCTAGCATTACAAATTTTATTGAGTATAAATATGTGAATTATATTATTGACTTAACAAAGCAAGTGCCATATATTTATTTATCATTTGATCATAAGCAACAACGAGCACTTTTAGAAATAATTGAATATACCGGTATGATATATGAAAAGCATGAAGACTTGTATCAGCTTGACATCACGATACAATTTTATAGTGCTATAAAATGGTTGTTACACCACGTGCCAGGTTATATAGATGATTTAACTTACAATTTTGATAGTCGCGTTAAACAAATAATTGAATATATACACGAGTATTACTCAAACAAAATAACGTTACAACAACTTAGTGGTGTTATTCATATGAGTGAAGCGGAAACGATAAAGTTATTTAAAAGGGCAACTAAGCAAACGCCATTTGAATATTTACAAAAAACAAGACTAGAGGCTAGCATCTACCAGTTAAATAACAAAGCAAAATATACAATTACAGATATTGCCATGCAATGTGGATTCTCTACCACGAGTTATTTTATAAAATTATTTAAGGCTACATATGGTATGACTCCGAAACAATATCAAAGGTTCCAACTACAGTCATAGGATAAAACAACGTAAGCAAGGGTGAGATAGAACTCAACTATTGAATTCTATCTCACCCTTGTTGTCCTTACTAAAGTTAATTGACGACTATATAAATGGTTATTTCAGCTAACAATTAGAGTAATTATTTTTTATATTAAAATGTTCTATCGTGACCACTAGCACCATTAATTTTTATTTTAGATTTTTTAAGTAAGTAGGGAAAAATTCTGTGTATAAATCAATGAATTTGAAGTAACTCTCTTTCTCAACATATTCATCTACTTGATGTGCCTGACTTACTAAGTCAGGACCGTACATGATAAATGAAAAATCCTCATCTTTATCAACTAATAAGTCAGAAGCATCTGTAACTCCTGGCGATGCTTCGAAAGGTAAATCTGTATTTAAATGTTTTAACCCTAAATCGTGAGCTAGTGTTGCTAGTCTATTTTTACCAGTAGTATAAACAGGAGGTCTAGACATATACGTATCAATTTCTATGTCTGTATTATCGTTTTCAACTTGTTTTAAAATTTCGTCGAAATAAGTTATGAATTGGTCATTGTCATGTTCTGGAATAGTTCGAATGTTAAACTCAGATTCAGCATGTTCTGGTATAGAGTTTACTTGATTGCCACCATTGAAAATTGTAGCGTTCATGATTGGATTGCCTAATAAATCATTATTTTTATCAAATTTCGTGAATCCTTCATCTGCTTTATATACAAATTTAACTAAAGGTGAAATGGCATTAAATCCTAATTGTGGCATAGAGCTGTGGGCAGCCTTTCCTCTTGAAATCACGCGAATGTCCATAGAACCCTTATGTGCATAGATGATTCTATCCTGCGAAGGCTCTGCAATAACTAGTGCCTCTACATCTTTCATGTAACCTTCTTGTTGGAAAGTTTTAGCCCCTTCACCAACAATTTCTTCTCCTGCAGTGGCTAATAGTCTGATCCGACCATATTCTAATAAGTTTTGGTCATGGATATCAATCATACTTATTACTAAAGCAGCTAATCCAGATTTCATATCGGCTGATCCACGACCATATAGTTTGCCATCTACTTCAGTCAATTTAAATGGCTCAAATGTCCATTTATTAATATCGCCTGCAGATACGACATCCATATGACCAGAAATACCTAAAACAGGCCCTTCGTTTCCAATATCAGCAACTAAGTTGGCTCTCGTATCACTGATTTTAATTATTTTTGATTCGATGCTGTGTTGTGATAATAAATCTTTTAAGTATTCACAAACTTGGATTTCATGGTCATTTACGGATTGGATTGTCACTAGATCTTCCAAAATTTGAACCTTTTCACTATCTGTAAATTTACTCATAATTAAAAACCCCTTTTCAATAAATATAAAATTCAGACAATTTAAGTATAGCTAATAAAATTGAAGAATTGTAACTAAAAGGGTTGAATTTAATGTAAAGAAAATTTAGATGACAATGGTTTGTAACATATATTAATAAAGTGATAGAGCTTATTAAATATAAAAAATCATACATGATTTTTTATCAACTTTGTTCTAAAGTCCATGTATGATGCTCATTATCTTTTAATGAAGATACATTATTTAATTTGTAATCGTTACTAGATTGTGAACCTTGAGGTATATCACTAGATTCAGTAGTTTTTAACTCAGAAGATTGGGAACTGTTGTTGATATAGTCTACGTTTTCAATATTTTTAGTGTTATCAGAATCTAATACAGCGCCTCTCATATCATTACCTTGAAAACTTCCTACCAAAAGCATAACCAGATAAGCGCAACAAATAATTGCTACAACAGCAAGATATATTGAAACCACCAATTTGACTGATTTACTCATAAACTACCTCCTAAAATTTGTATCAGTTGTCCCTTACACATATAAGATAACATGTAAATTTTAATGCTATGTAAAATTGAGGTAAATAATATATTTATTTGTTTTTGTTATAAATTCTTAGCTAAATAAAAATTATTAAAATTCTTCTTATAAAAATAAAACATCTTCAAAAATTAACAAATCGCTTTCATACAAGGATTTTTAAGTGTATTTAATTTTTTTACAGATGAATTGTAAACTCAGATTTACAAATTATTAATAGATAATTCAAACTATTTAAACTAAATCAATAACTGCATGATAGCATGTCATTATCCAAAGATAGCAGTAGATTAGACAGGTCATTTAATAATATTGGAATTCTACGCTATTTTGAATACATAAAATTAAATAGGTTGTTGAAAAGAGGGATAAAATTTGCTACTAATCATAATTTGTATCGGGGTTATTCTTTGGTTAGGTATTGTTGAAAAGAAAAGACATTCTAACAGATTAGAAAAGATTCCTATACGTATCAATATAAATGGTATTAGAGGTAAATCTACTATAACTAGATTGATTTACAGTACTTTACGTGAGGATAACTATCGCGTTATTGGTAAAACAACAGGTACAGATGCGCGTATGATGTATTGGTTTACTCCTAGAGAATATCCAGTTTATAGAAAACCACAAGGCGCTAATATTGGAGAACAACGCGATATTATCAGGAAAGTTGTTAAACAAAAAGCCAATGCTTTAGTTAATGAATGTATGGCTGTGAATCCCGATTATCAAATTACGTTCCAAAAAGATCTTGTTAAAGCCAATATAGGCGTCATCGTTAACGTCATGGAAGATCATATGGATGTTCTTGGGCCAACGTTAGATGAAGTGGCGGAAGCTTTTACAGCAACTATTCCTTATAGAGGACATCTTGTTGTTATGAAAGATGATTATACAGACTTTTTTGCTAAGGTGGCAAAAAGGCGTAAGACTAAGCTTATCGTTGTAGATAAGGAAGAAGTGCCGGAATCGTATTTAAGGAAATTTGGTTATATTGTGTTCCCTGATAATGTAGCCATTGCAATGGGTGTTGCAGAAGCACTTGGTATTGATAGACAAATCGCATTACAAGGTATGCTGAATGCACCACCAGATGTTGGAGCCGTTGAAGTTAAATACTTTGATGCTAATCAATCAACTAATGTTTATGTCAATGCATTCGCTGCTAATGAACCGAAATCAACTAAGGCTATATTAAATAAGGTAGAAAGCTATAACTATCCATATAAGAAAATTGTTATTATCTTGAATTGCCGTTCTGATAGAGTCGACAGAACAAGGCAGTTTGCTGAAGATTTTATTACTGAAGTAGATTTTGACACATTGATTTGTACTGGTAAAAGTACGCAAATGGTTACTGACGTAATGAAAGGGCAACCTGATAAAAAGTATTTGAATTTTGAAGGCAGAGATATAAAAGAAGTAGAGCAAGCGTTATACCAAGAGTCTCAAAATGCATTGATATTTTGTGTGGGTAACATCCATGGACCAGGTAAACAAATAGCGCAGTATATAGAAGGGATCAAATAATATGATAGGTTCAGAATTATATTTTTCATTATTTGTGGGCATTGTATTAAGTTTAATCTTCGCTGAAAAATTTGGTATTAGTCCAGCTGGATTAGTAGTACCTGGGTATTTAGCTTTAATTTTTGATCAACCGATTATGCTATTATCTGTACTCATCATTAGCTGTATTACATACTTTATTGTAAATCATGGTATAAGCCGGATTGTTATATTATATGGTCGAAGGAAATTTGCAGCCATGATCTTGACCGGAATGGTTTTGAAATTTGTTTTTGACTTAATATATCCAGTGACACCATTTGAGATGGTCGAAATGTCGGGCATAGGTGTCGTTATACCAGGCATTATAGCAAACACGATTCAAAAGCAAGGTGTCATTATTACTTTATCAACTTGTATGCTTTTAACATGTATCACTTATGTCATTTTATTCTTTTATAGCTTTATCAACTAGTAAGGAGCATATATATGAAGAATTCTAAAAGATTTTCAATAGAAGAACGCATACTCAAGTGGACTAAACGACATAAGAAAAGAAATACAATTTACACTAGCATTATTTTAATTATCGCTATTGTACTTTTAGTATTTGTCATGACATCACAAAAAATTGAACCCGTTAAAGCTATGGATAAAGGTCAAGGTGATATAAGAATGACATATTTAGGAAATGTCGAATTAAATAACCACATCAGGAAGAATAATATTAGCGAAGCTTTTAGTGCTATTAAGCCAATTTTAAAAGGGAGTGATTATTCTACGGCAAGTTTACAAGTATCGAAATTCTCAGATGATAGAAAAACAAATATCAATAAAAACTTAGAAAATGTAATGTTTTTAAGAGATTTGAATATAAAAAGCTTAAATCTTATCAACCAAGTTACAGACAATGTAACTGCGAGAGACTTAATGAAATCAGTAGAAGCTCAGTCAGGCTATAACTATTTAACTGGCAACGGCTCCAATGCTATCAATAGTAAAACTGTACAACAAACGGTTAAAAATAAAAAAATAGCTAATGTATCTTTTACTGATGTTGAATCAGACTATACAGACACATTAAAAAATACGACATCAGTTAGTTTAGAGCCAAGCATTTATGTCCCATTAATCAAAAAACTGAAAGAAAACAATGATTATGTGGTTGTTAACGTTGATTGGGGTATCACAGATGAACGATCAGTTACTACTAGGCAAAGAGAATACGCGCATTCATTAGCTGATGCGGGTGCTGATGTGATAATTGGTCATAACTCGGTAGTACAAGAAATAGAAAAATACAAAGACACCAGTATCTTTTACAGTTTAGGCAATGTAACATCAGAAGATTTTTTATCTAAAAACAAACAAGGTTTGGCAGTGCAACAAAATTGGAACGGTGACCAGTCTCAATTTACGGTGACGCCAATTAAGTCACAAGGTGGACAAATCACTAAATCTAACCCAAGTAAAGTAGAAGAAATCAAGTTACTTAATAATATTGAAGGTAAAGACATCAATTTCAAAAAAGAGAATGGAGGTTACGTTTATGAACATTAAAGAACATTGGGTAAGTATAACAGTTGTTTCAGTTGTATTGGTTGTTTTACTATTAATTGTTTTCGCGAGAGCGAACGAAGGATTAGATCAATATGAACTAAATGAATTGAAAACTTCTCATCACCAATATCTTTCTAAAGGAGCTTAAGTATGAGTATTTATAATAAAAAAACGCTCATCGTAATATTACTCCTTACAATTATCATATCTTTTGGCTTTTTTATGATAACTAAAAAAGATAATTATAATAAAGATGAATTATATGAGAATAAAATAGCAGATCATGCCCAGGATCTTTCCGACAAAAATTACGGTGTTGCTTCAAACAATCCAATCGCAACACGGGTTGGGGAAAAAATATTGCAAGACGGCGGTAACGCGATAGATGCATCTGTAGGTGTTTCTTATGCACTTGCAATAACAGAGCCTCATTCATCTGGTTTAGGTGGTGGTGGCGCAATGTTAGCTTATGATGGTCAAGAAAATGTTGCACCAAAGCAATGGCAATACAAAGACATCTCATCTTTTGACTTTAAACAAAAAGACGAGATAGGTACACCTGGCTTTGTACGTGGTTTACATGATGCACATAACGAAGGGGGCAAAATGGAAGAACGAAAAATACTAGACTACGTTATACCTTTAGCTGAGGATGGTTTTGAAGTTGATTCAGAACTGGAACGTAGTTTAAAACTTTATGGTTCAGATATTGACCGGGATTCCCCATTTTTTGATAGTGGCCAAACGAAAAGAGAAGGTGACGTTGTAAAACAACCAGCTTTAGCTAAAACGATTAAAGGTATTAGAGACCATGGTCCGGAATACTTTTATGAGAAAGTAGGTAAAAGTGTTTCTAAGCAAGTAGATGAAGAAGTTAATGAAAAAGATTTTGCAAGTTACAAAACAGAGAAAAAAGAACCGGTAAGTACAGATTACCTAAATAATAAAGTATATTCTGCATCTAATCCGTTAGGTGGAACGTTAATGCTTCAAGGTTTAGAAATTGATGAAGCAACTGGAAACGATGCAACTCCTGATAACCGATTAGATTATATTACGGGTATGTTAAAGTCTAGGGCATTGATGTATAGAAATAGAGATATTATTAATGGCCAAGATGAAGACTACGATGAATACTTATCTCAAGATTATATATTAGGAAAACTAAACGAGGTTAATTTTAATAGTAATTTCAATACAAATAATGTGGACAATACGAGTACTACACATTTTGTAGTTATAGATAAAGACGGTAAGTTAACAAGCACTACCAATACTTTAGCAAGTTTCTTTGGTTCCGGTAAATTTATGAAAGAGGGATTCTATATGAATAACTCACTAAACAACTTTTCATCAAATCCGGCAAGTCCGAACTATGGAGGTAAGCATAAAGAGCCAAGATCATTTACAGCACCAAGTATTGTAGTAGGACCTGATTATTACATGGGTATAGGAACACCAGGTGGTAACAAGATACCAACCACATTGAATGAAGTGTTGGTAGATTATTTAAGAGGTGATGGCACCCTACAAGAATCTATAGATAAGCCACGTTTTTATAATGATGGGGGACAAATTTTTTATGAAAATGCTACAAGTAAACAAGATATAGATATATTCAAAAGTTTAGGTTTTCAGATTGAAGAAAAACGTAACGATCCTAACTTTGGTAGTGTCCAAGCTGCACTTTACAACAAAAATAATAAAACTGTTGAAATTGGACACGACGTCGGTAATAGATAGTAAATAAAGGGGTAAGGTAGAAAGCTTATATACCATCAACAACAAAAGAAAACGGATAGATATCAGTTTGAGATATCTACCCGTTTTTTTACTAAATGCTTAGGTAAGTTGTATTACCAACCTTGGCCTGCTATATCATAGTTTGCTAATTGTCCTGTTTCAAAGTCTTGAATTGCAGCTTCTAACACATTTAAAGCAGTGTCTAACTGATCATAAGTTATGACTAATGGTGGTTGGAAACGCAGTACATTTCCAGCAACAGCAATGATAACGACACCATTGTCAAAACAACGATTACAAATCTTTAAAGCTGCTTCGGGATCGCGTATTTTTTTAATTTTATCTGACACGATATCGATACCAATAGAGAGACCTTTACCTCTGACATTTCCGACAGATTTATATTTTTCAGGCCATTGATTTAGACGTTCACGAACGTAATTTCCTTTATCAGTACTAGCCTGTAATAGTCCTTGATCTTTAATCATAGCAATTGTAGCTAATGCAGCTTCACAACTTACTGGATTAGCCCCCGTAGTAAATAAATGAGCAGGGGCGTCTAAATAGTCCATGATTTCTGACCGCCCAACAATGGCAGACATTGGTAGACCGCCTGCCAATGATTTACCAAATGTAATAAGGTCAGGTTCGATATTATAATGTGATACGGAGCTCCAACAACCTGTTCGTCCTAAGCCTTGTTGGATATCGTCCACAGCTAATAATATACCGTGTGTTTGGCATAAGTCTTGTAAGGCTTCAAAGTAACCGTCTACGGGTTCAAGTAAGCCGCCATCACCTTGGATAGTTTCAATCATGATACAAGCTACTTCGTCGGCTGGTACGTACTTTTCGAACATTTCTTTAAGAGGAGCAAGATATTCTTCAACTGTATTTGGACTTTGATGCTCAAACATACCTCGATAATTATCTGGAAAAGGAATGTGATAGAAACCTGGGAGCATTGGACCGTAATGTTTCCGCATATTTAAACTAATTGCAGACATAGAAAGTGATCCATATGTAGATCCATGATAAGCATTGATAAAACTAATAATATAAGGTCTTCCAGTATATGCGCGAGCTAATTTAACGATACCGTCATTTGCATCTGATCCTGAAAGTCCGAAAAGTGCACGTTTCTCATATGAACCTGGTGCAATTTCACATATTTTTTTAGCTAATTTGACTAAAGGCTCATGATACATGTATGCAGGCGTGTAATGTATGAATTGATCAACTTGTGCTTTGATAGCATCCGTAACCTGTTTAGGTGCATGACCAACATTTTGAGAACTTGCACTAGATAGCAGGTCAATATATGTTTTACCTTCAACGTCTACTAGCGTTGCGCCATAGCCATGTGAGATAGCTAATGGATAATATTTAATTCTTCCTGGCTTAGCAAAGTATTTACTATCTTCGTTAATAAGCTGTTCTGATTTGTTCATAATTGATGCGCCTCCCTTAATTTTGCGTAGGATGTGTCGATATGTATAAAGTCAATGTGAGCTATGTATCGTCTGTGTATACACACCCTAAAAATTGTAAAAGTAGTGTTTATATTCATGGTGAAAAATCACGTTAAGCAATAGCTAATAAGTCGAATATACTAAGAAAATTTAGAATTGTAAATATATTCTGAAAAATTAAAGTTGAATAACGCCTTTTTAGTGTAAAATAACTATTATATTATATGGAGGTACTCAATTTTAATTAATTGTAAGTTAAATTTTATAATAATATATATTAAACTAGGTAATATGATGCTATTAAAAATATAAAAACAGTTATAAGTAGAAATGAACGATAAAAATTGGTATATTGTGCTTAAGAAATAATGTTTATATCTATAACATAAAAAGGTTAACCTTTAAAATATTTATCGAATGGTGAAAAGCTAAAAATATTAAAAGTTAAAATTAAAAAGTAAATTATAAGATTTAAAGGTATACAGGAGGAAAAACACATGATATATGCTGGTATATTAGCAGGGGGCATCGGTTCTAGAATGGGAAACGTGCCACTGCCAAAACAATTTTTAGATTTAGATGGTAAACCTATATTAGTTCATACGGTTGAAAAATTCTTGCTTACAAATGAATTTGACAAAATATTTATTGCGACACCACAAAAGTGGATTTCGCATACGAAGGATACGTTGCGTAAACATCAAATTAATGATGATAGAATTGAAGTGGTACAAGGTGGTTCAGATCGCAATGAAACGATTATGAATATTATAAATGAAGCTGAAAAAGCACACTCAATTACTGATGAGGATGTAATCGTTACACATGATGCGGTTAGACCATTTTTAACGCACCGAATCATCAAAGAAAATATTGAAAGTGTATTAGCACATGGTGCTGTCGATACTGTAATACCTGCAACTGACACTATTATCACTTCAAGTGATGGAGAGCAAATACAGTCTATCCCAGTTAGAAGTGAAATGTATCAAGGCCAAACACCACAATCATTTAATGTGAATTTATTGAGAAATAGCTATAATGCATTATCACAAGAAGAGAAAGAAATAATGACAGATGCCTGTAAAATTCTTGTGGTAGCTAATAAAAAAGTAAAATTAGTGATGGGAGAACTATATAACATTAAAATTACGACGCCTTATGATTTAAAAGTGGCGAATTCCATCATCAAAGGTGGGGTGTTGAGTGATTAACCAAGTTTATCAACTGGTAGCACCTAGACAATTCGAAGTAACATACAATAATGAAAATATTAAAAGTGATAAAGTTGTTGTAAGACCATTATATTTATCAATTTGTGCAGCAGACCAAAGATATTATACTGGTAGTAGAAATGAACAAGTATTGGAGAAAAAATTACCGATGTCTTTAGTTCATGAAGGTGTCGGTGAAGTTGTTTATGATAACAAAGGCATATTTAATACGGGTACAAGAGTTATTATGGTACCTAATACACCTGTTGAGTCAGATGAAGTCATAGCAGAAAACTATTTACCTAGTAGTAAATTTAGATCTAGTGGTTATGATGGTTTTATGCAAGATTATGTTTTTATGGATCATGACCGTGTCGTAGAAATTGACGATAGTATCGAAGATTTAAGTACAATTGCATATTCTGAATTGGTAAGTGTGAGTTGGCATGCGCTTCAAAGGTTTGAACGTAAATCTAATGCCAATAAAAATAGTTTTGGTATTTGGGGAGATGGCAATTTAGGGTATATTACTGCAATTTTATTAAATAAACTATATCCTAATGCAGCAATTTATATCTTTGGAAAAACTGATTATAAATTAAGTCATTTCTCTTTCGCAGATGAAATATACCACATACATGAAGTACCTGAAGGAGTTACTTTTGATCATGCATTTGAGTGTGTAGGTGGGAAAGGTAGCCAGTCTGCAGTGAATCAAATCATTGATTTAATTTCACCTGAAGGCACAGTTAGTTTATTAGGTGTAAGCGAATATCCTGTTGAAGTTAACACAAGATTAGTGTTAGAGAAAGGATTAACAATGTTTGGCAGTAGTAGAAGTGGTGCGCAAGACTTTAAAGATATTGCGAAATTCTATAAAGATCATCCAGATGTTGTGGAAAAATTAGCGCTACTTAAAGGTAACGAATTTGATGTTAAAACTATTAATGATGCAGTCAATGCATTTGAAACAGATTTATCCACTTCGTGGGGCAAGACTGTCATTAAATGGACGATGTAAACTTTTAAAAATAAGCAATCAGTCATAATATTTTGAAAGCATATTATGAATAGGATAGAGAGAGGTTTTTTAAATTGAGTAAATCTAAAATAATAATTGATAATATTTATTGGGAACGTATTCAATTATTTATTTCAGGTCATGTTGAGGATATCGAATTGGACAAGAAACGTTTTGTTCTACGTAATTTAACTGAGACCAAAGAATTGAAAGCAAATGATGTAAAAATTAACGGAAATCAATTCGTAGCACGCTTTAATGTGGCTATATTAGATGACGGAAATTATCTACCTTCAGGTGAATATTTAATTGTATATAAAGGTGATTTTGATTATATAGCTAATATTAATTCATCATTATTAGAACCTAATCAATATACGTTAGAGGAAGATGAGTTAGAACAGTATCATGAGATAGCTACTCAAAATGGTAAGAATAATTTTCTATTAGAACATTTTATGTATACATTTAAAAAGGGTGGCAACTCTAATAAAACAGAGTATATTGTGAGACCAATGATATCCAGTGAAGTTAATGAGTTTGTACTAGATATCTTGTTTAAAGCTCCAACACCTAAGTCAAATCCTCTTAAACAAAAGATTGCAGATTTGAAGTTAAAGTATAATCGTTATTCGTATAATGTGCGTAATTTTGTCTTCCAAATGATATTTAATACGACAAAATTTTTCCATTTGAAAAAGGGTAATACGGTATTGTTCACATCTGATTCAAGAGCAGAAATGTCAGGGAACTTTGAATATGTTTATAATGAAATGTTACGCCAAAATTTAGACGACAAATATAAGATACATGCATTGTTTAAATCTAATATTTCGGCACGTCGTAACTTTATCGACAAATTTAAATTCCCGTATTTATTAGGTAAAGCAGATTATATATTTGTGGATGATTTTCACCCATTACTCTACACAGTAAAATTCAGAAAAAGCCAGGAAATCATTCAAGTATGGCATGCGGTTGGTGCTTTCAAAACGGTTGGTTACAGTCGAGCTGGAAAAAAAGGCGGACCATTCTTTAATTCTGTAAATCATAGAAATTATACCAAGGCCTTTGTTTCTTCAGAAACAGATATACCATTCTACGGTGAAGCCTTTGGTATTAAAGAACAAAATATAATCCCAACCGGTGTCCCTAGAACAGATATCTTATTTGATGAGGCGTATGAACAACAAGTTACAGCAGAAATGGAGACGGCACTACCGATTATTAAAGATAAGAAAGTGATTTTATTTGCGCCTACATTTAGAGGTAATGGACATCATACGGCACATTATCCATTCTTTAAAATTGATTTTGCTAGATTTGCACGATATTGTCGTGAAAATAATGCAGTAGTTTTATTTAAAATGCATCCATTTGTGAAGAATAGATTAAATATTCCTAGAGAATATGAGCAATACTTTGTGGATGTTTCTGATTTTAGAGAAGTTAATGATATTTTATTTGTTACGGATATTCTAATTAGTGATTATTCATCACTTGTTTATGAATTTGCAGTATTTAAACGACCAATGATTTTTTATGCGTTTGACCTTGAAGATTATATTACATCGCGTGATTTTTATGAGCCATATGAAACCTTTGTTCCAGGGAAAATTGTAGAGTCATTTAATGATTTAATAGCAGCGCTAGATAACGAAGACTTTGAAGTAGAGAAAGTAGAGCCATTCTTAGATAAGCACTTTAAATATCAAGATGGTCGTTCGAGTGAACGTTTAGTAAGAAACGTATTTGGAAGCTAAGAAAAACTGAAAATAAAAAATTATGATGAGCTGAAACAATAACTTATAAATTGAAGGTAAGATAACGAATATATTCATAGATTAGGTATCATTAAACTAACTATGTGTTATTAGTATTTCAGCTCATTTTTATAAGGTGGATATATCAATGAAATTTTCAATTATAGTACCAAGTTACAATTCTGAAAAGTATATAGGGGAACTATTGAACAGTTTGCAGAATCAAAAATACGATAAGAAAGATTTTGAAGTGATACTGATAGATGATTGTTCTACAGATAATACTTTGGAAGTAGTAGCGACTTATAAAAACAAAGTGAATTTAACTGTAAAACAACTTGAAGCCAATTCGGGCGGTCCTGGAAAACCTAGGAATACAGCTCTGAACTTAGCTCAAGGGGAGTATGTCTTCTTTGTAGATTCAGATGATTACATTCATCCAGATACGTTGAAAGATGTATCAAAATTTGTTGAAGGTAATCAGGCTGATGTGGTGCTTGTTAAAATGGAAGGTGTAAATGGTCGTGGTGTTCCTAAATCTATGTTTAAAGAAACTAATGATGATGTCACATTAGCTAATTCACGTATTATTTATACATTAAGTCCCACTAAGTTTTATCGTACGTCATTACTACGTGATAATCATATTGAGTTCCCAGAAGATTTACGTAGTGCAGAGGATCAACTGTTTACAATGAAAGCATACGTTAATGCAAAGAAAATCGCCGTATTGGCAGATAAACCATATTATTACGCGACTAAGCGAGAAGGGGAACATATGAGCTCGGCATATGTGTCGCCTAAAGATTTTTATAAAGTTATGGGATTAATTACAGAAGAAATTCTGAATAGCCCTTTAGACAATAGACATGATATATTAGGGTGTTTTTTAGATCGCCATTTTTCATTTTCAAGAACAAATAATTTTTCACTTAAAATAGCAGATGACAAAAAAGAAGCTTGGATGGATGCATTAGGAGACTTTATACAAAAAGTACCAAGCGAAGTAGATGATATCGTCAGAGATTCGTTGAAACCATTATTATATTACGCACGCAAAAAAGATATGAAACATTATCAAATTGTTGAAGAAAGCTTTAATAATGGCCAATTTTATAATTTTAGTGCGGAACAAGGTGTATTGAAAATTCAGTTTGATCGTGAAGAACCATACTTTATATTCAATAAATTAATGAAACCGGATATAAGAATGACACAGTTTAAATTTAATGAACAAGGCTTTGAATTGGAATTAGAATTTTTAAGTTCCATTATCAACCCAAATCATGTAGCTTCTATGATACAACTGAAGTTAGTATCACGTAATAAAAAAGAATTGATTTATATACCTTTAGCTATCAATGATCAAACACGTTTTAAATTTAATGCTTCTATGAAGGACATGATACCATATTTAATTAAAGAAAAAGTTTGGGATGCATTTTTAGAAATGCGCGTAGATAATATGAGTGTTGAAAAACGCATTGGCGGTAAACGCTTAAAGTATCTATATGGAAAAGAGACGAGTACGATTGCTTCACTGAATGACAATTATTATCGTTTTACACCATACTTCACAAAAGATTTTGACAATCTATCATTTTATGTAACTCAAAATAAATTAGACGATATGATTGAAGTTACGATAAAAGATAGTAAAACGATTCAACTTAGTAGTTTAGAATTTAACTATATTTTGTCTGAAGGTTTAACAACTGTATTACTGTCAGATACATTTACGTATGGCTATCTGACTGCTCATGAATCTAAAGAGAAAATGACTTATAATATAGCACTCAGCGATAAAATTAAAGCTAAAAATCTTAAAAAGCATGTCACTTTGGAATCACCATATTTTAATTTAAGATATTAATCAGTATAATTTAATAAAAAGCGATATAACGATAAATGCTAAGATCGTAAGTGTTTATCGTTATAGTAAGCTACCTTGTGGGTGGGAATACGAAATCAATTTTCAAATTTGGTTTCTGTCCTGCCCTTTAATTTTAATATAGCAGTGATGACTTAGAGTCAGAGCTATATTTTGCTGTACATATAAGTGTGATGTTATAGAAAGTTCAATAATCTATTGTATACTTTATAAACAATTAGAGACCTATAAACCGATGTCATTGATAATAATTTTCAATTATAGTATCTTTGAAATAAATGTATTTTTAATAGGGATATAAAGCATAAGTTAAGTTGTATATTAACATTTTAGTTTCATAATGAAATATGGCAAATGAGTTAGCTCTTGTATTCTTTTTCTAGTCACGGCATGGGATGATAAAAGAGGTTATTTAAATATAATTTTCTGAGTCATCCCAATTTTAGTTTTATGTGAAGAGGGAGTTACTGATGAAAAAAAGTAAAATAGATATTAAAGATTTAATAAATATAGGTATCTTTACGGCGATATATTTTATATTTATAGCACCACCAGGTATTTTAGGCATTATCCCAATATTTATGTTATTACTTCCTGCTATGATAGGCTTGATAGGTGGCATACCGATTATGTTACTTATTACGAAAACGCAAAAGTTTGGCGCACTATCGATTTGTGGCATTGTAGTAAGTTTGATATTAGCAATTATGGGTCATCCTTGGATGGCATTAATTTTAAGTGTACCCATTGTTATATTAGCAGACGCTATTATGGCGATAGGTCATTATAAAAGTTGGAAATTAAATGGTATGGGTTATATTATCTTCTCGTTTTGGCCAATAGGCAATTTATTACCATTTTATTTTATGAGACAGTCATATCTAGCCTTTATACAAGAGAAATACGGTTCAGGGTACGAAGCTACGGTAGCTGCATTATTTTCAATCGAGATGATTCCTGTCATAATTGTTACAACAATTATTGGAGCGCTGATAGGTGCTTATATCGCTAAAGGTATATTGAAGAAACATTTTAAGCGTGCAGGTATGATTTAGTATGAATAACAAAATAAAAAATCAAAGTCATATATTTAATTTAGATCCTAGAGTGAAGCTAGGAGTCATGATAATTGTTTCACTTATTTCATTAACTGGTGGTGTAACGGGAAATGAAATTTTCTTAAGACTACTTGTAATGTTAATACCATCTTTATTGATTCTACTCATTGGTAAACATCTGCTTGGATGGCTATGCATCATTGTTACAATTAGCGCATGGTATGGCGAAGCGTTTGTTACATTTAATCAAAGTCAGTTAGCTACTTTACTCATCTTTGTTCCTTCAGGCGTGATTACACGTTTTTTACCTTCACTCGTAATGGGTTATTACCTTTTTAAGACAACTCAAGTTGAAGAGCTTATTGAGGGTTTAGAAAGTCTTAAAATACCAAGAAAAATTACGATTCCTCTGGCTGTAATGTTTAGATTTTTACCAACGATTCAGTCAGAATCAGCGTCGATTAAAGATGCAATGAAGATGAGAGGTATTTCATTGCGTTTTGCGTTTAAAAAACCACTGCAGTATTTCGAATACCGTGTTGTTCCGTTGTTAAATAGCGTCGTAAAAATTGGGAATGAATTGACTATTGCATCGATTACACGTGGTTTGAATTTAACACATAAAAGAACATCTATTATAATGCTAAAAATGCGTTGGATAGATTGGTTATTTATCAGCATGTTACTGATTTTATGTGTAACTTATTATATAGTGTGAGGTTAAAATATGATTCGAATTGAGGATATGTCGTTTAATTATGAAAACGGAGAAAAGGTGCTAAATAATATTAATCTTACTATTAATAGGGGTGAGGTTATTTGTTTAACAGGGGCATCAGGATGTGGAAAAACTACAGTGACACGCATTCTAAATGGTACTGTACCGCATCTATATCATGGTAATATTGAGGGGACTGTTCAAGTCAATGGAAAGGATATACGTCAGCAATCGATTTATGAGATTTCCAAGATAAGTGGCTCAGTTTTTCAAAATCCTCGTTCACAATTTTTTTGCTTAAATACAACGAGTGAGTTAGCATTTGAACCGGAAAACTACGGTGTTAATCCACAACGTATCGTAGCTAATATTAACCATAGTTCCGAAGTACTGAAGATGAACCATTTATTAGATAGAGATATATTTAACCTGTCCGGTGGAGAGAAACAACTTATCGCTTGTACTGCAATACAAGTAAGTGGACACGAAATTATCATTTTAGATGAGCCTTCATCTAACTTGGACTTTACTACAATTACTAAATTACGTCAGTTGTTGGAGCAGTGGAAAAGTGAAGGTAAAACAATTATCATTGCTGAACATCGTTTGCATTACTTGATAGATGTCGTCGACCGTTTTGTAGTGATGAAATATGGTGAGATTAGCGAAATTTACGACAATGGCTCATTCAATGCATTAACGCATGACAATTTAACGCTTTTAGGATTAAGATCGATACATTTAGATGATATGAAACCTAAAGATTTAAATTACAACAATAGTGAAGAAAAATTAACATTGCATAATTTTATTTTTAATTATAAAGCCAAGGAACCATATGCACTTAATATTCCTAAAGTCGAACTACCACAAG
This sequence comes from Staphylococcus pseudoxylosus, assembly GCF_003697915.1. Lineage (GTDB taxonomy): Bacteria > Bacillota > Bacilli > Staphylococcales > Staphylococcaceae > Staphylococcus > Staphylococcus pseudoxylosus. Next base: position 181,892 of record NZ_RCVN01000003.1, on the reverse strand, counting down.
GCAAAGTAACAGCTATTATAGGCTCTAACGGTTCCGGGAAATCGACGTTTGCTCGATGTCTAACCGGTGTAGAACGTAAATTTAAAGGACATATCGATATAAATAATAAGATATTAAAACGCAATCAAAGGTTAGATCATGTATATATGGTTTTTCAAGATGTGAATAATCAATTATTTGCTGAAAGTGTTGCTGAGGAACTACGTTTAAGTAATAATAAATTAAATGATGCATCAGTTCAATCACGCTTACAACAGTATGGCATATCAGACCATGTTGACCGGCACCCGTTGTCACTTTCAGGCGGAGAAAAGCAGCGCTTAGCTATTGCTAGTGCTGTAGAAACTAAACGAGAGGTTCTTATTTTTGATGAACCCTCTAGTGGATTAGATGGTCAACGTATGCGTGAAATAAGTGGAATCCTCAATCGTTTAGCTAATCAAGGGCACACAGTATTAGTTATTACACATGATTATGAATTATTGATGGCATGTGCTGATGAAGTATTACATCTTGAAAAGGGATGTATTAAAGATCAATATCAAATGGATAATGAATATTTAAACAAGTTACAGAACTTTTTTGAAATTTAAATACTACAGTAATTGTTCAAATTAAAAATAAGGCTAAAAACAAATGGTGAATTTGTTTTTGGCCTTATTTTATTTATTAACTCATGGCGATCATAATATATTGAATAGATGATTGAGATAGTTTATAAATCAAAGGTTCTTTATAGTAATGTAAAGTCAATTTCGATAATGGATAATTAGCGCTATTGATTTGTTCTATACAGCTTAAATCAAAAAGTTTCTGATCTATATTTGAAGGTATCAAATTTGTAATCATTCCATGATCTTTATTTAAAAGTCTTGAGAACACTGGAAATGATTTGATGAAATGATGATTTACTTTAACGATACAAGATGTTTTTTCTAAGTTACTAAATAATAAAATATGATAATGGCAATTTGTTTTACATATAATTGCGCTAGGAAGTAAGGCGACTTGTTGTTTGAAAAAAACCTTTAAAAAGCTATAAATATGAACAATAGGCATCGGACAATGAAATTTATTAAACAGCATAATTCTATCATTATCGTCGGTATAGTAAGGGTAACCCAAACCACAGATACTTTGATTTAATTCAACTAAAAAACGCGTTAATAAAATGTGTGTCTGTTGGCTAGATGTGTTGTAGTAATCTTGTAAGGATTTATGAGTCAAATGAGTTAAAATTAATTTGTTTGCATGCTCAATACCTAATTGGCTAATAAATATTAAAAGTACTTGTTTTAAATTATAGTTTTTTTGTGACTTTACTACCTTAGGTGCCATTAATCTATAAAATCTATTCAAATCTAAATCAATATAGTAAAAATCCGATTTAATTGAAGTGATATGATGTAGCATTTGAGGTAAAGTATTTTTACTTTTAATTATGCAATCAATCGTCGTACCAATTTTAATAAGTGGGTACTTGAGATGGACTTTTTCAATAAAATTTGAAAGCTCATTAAAGGCATTATAAGAAAACTCGAATTGTAATGTTATTTGAGCTGAATCAGTGGCTAATTCAGCTAGTAATTTAGCCACTGAAAATTTTTGGGTTTGACGTAAAGATAGGTTAGTTATTTTAATAGTCAACTGATGACCCTTTAGCATTAACTGTTTAATTGTATGTATGATTTGTTGAGCACTTAATGCATTTAATTGCTTCAAATGAGTATCTAATACACAAAAGTTTATTTTTGAAAACATCGTCGTAGGATCATTGCCCACTATATGAGATTCATAAAAATGATTCAAGGTATATATATCATCTAATTGAATAAGCGTAGTCATGGGTTTGAAGCAATTATTAAACGACAGTTTTGAAAGGTTTAATGAATAATCAGAGTTATTTGTGTGCATAGTTGGTTGTTGGATTTTATTCAAATAAGTCTTTGAAGTTACGTTATTCGAAACTAATTTATATGGCGATTTATAATGACCCTTTTTAAATAAAAAAATATACTTTTTAGGTGGCATATGGATGTAATACTTAAAATGTTTAGAATAAGTTGTTACATTCAAAAATCGATATTTAATAGCGACTTCATAGATACTTTTATTATCTTGAATAAGGTCATATAGGGATAAAGCAATTCTTAATGAAGTCGTATAATGTTTAAAATTTATGTTGATATTGCTAGAAAATAGTATGGATATATACGACTGTGAAATATAAAACGTTTGAGATAAATGCTTTGTGTTTAATGTCTCGCATATATTTTCGTGAATGTATTTCGTAATACGACCTACTAATGGGTGTTTAGTATTTAAATAAGGTATGTAGATGTTATTTAACATTACCCGCGCTTCTCTTAATAAGAATTCAATAATACTAGATATATACATATTCATACTGAACTCATCTTGGATGGGCTGGTGTATACTTTCTACAACTAAGTTCCTAAATTGTTCTACAAATTGAATACGGTTAAAATCGAAATATGATTTTGAAATATTAGTATCTTTTTCAATAAAAAGTGGTAAAGGGATTTTTAACTCTAATAGCTCTTGAACATCTAACATTTGATATAAATCTGCATTATTAACAATTATGCCATCAGTGACTGAAATAGTTGTTCCATTTAAATTGATCTTGCAGGGTTTATTTAATGGGAGCAGTATAACAATTTCATTGATGCATCTTGTTAATTCAGATGTATAATGATTCCTAATAGATAGCGTACTAATCAAAAATATCACCTTTATCTAGATATGAGTCTTTTACCTTGTAGTAGTATGCCTATTGTACAACTCTGCGCTATAAAAAGGGCATGGATTAAAAGGTATTAATAAAATGATAGGTTAAAGTAATAAAATGCAGTTGAAGTATAGAATTAACTGGATGTAGATCATTAAAATATAAATGAAGCTGTTTTTTTATTTACTAAATTCCCAAAATAGAGATAGTTAATTGAAGTTATGATAGCGTTTGCAAAAAATGCAAAGAGAATCTATAATGTATTTATTGACTTGGATTATTTCAGTTAAAACTTAAACGTTTAAGGTGGTGGAGATGGTGAGAAATAAACCAACCCTTCATGATGTGGCAAAAAGGGCAGGGGTGTCAATAGCAACTGTATCGAATGTTTTAAATTATAAAAGTACTGAGTTAAGCGATAAAACAAAAGAAAAAGTATTGGGAGCTATAGATGATCTAAATTACGAACCAAATCAATTTGCGAGAAGTTTAAAAACAGGACAATCTAATATGATTGCTTTTATAGTACCCGATCAAAATCCTTTTTTTACAGAATTACTTACTGAGATAAGTGATGAATGTCAAAAACATCAGTTACATGTGGCAGTGGTTTCATCTGAAGAAAATGAGGATAAGCAGAAAGCGTTGATTGAAAGTTTTATAGCTCAAAATGTAAGCGCTATTATTTTAGTTCCTGTTAACTCCAAGTTCAAATTGAAAAAAGAATGGTTGAATACCCCAATCATGACACTAGACAGAGAGTTAGAATCAATGCAATTGTCTTCTATAACAGTTAATAATGAAGAAGCGGCTTATACAGCAACTCAAAGATTAATAAGTAGTAAGTCTACAGACATCGGTTTATTACTTGCCAATCCAAACATTAGCACAACAACAGAGAGAAGGCAGGGATATGCACGCGCGTTATCGGACAATCACATCGAGGTTAATCACAATCTCATTTTCTATAGTGACCAACAGTTAGGGACAGATGCTCAAATCAAAAGTGGTTATGAAGCTACGAAAACTTTAATAGGTGAAAATATAAAGGCAATTGTTGCAACAAATCATTTGTTATTACTTGGAGCTTTACAAGCTATTAAAGAAGGTGGAAAAGTAATAACAAAAGATGTGATTATTGTTGGTTTTGATGATAGTTATTGGAATGAGATTTATGCTCCTAAATTAACAGTTGTATCTCAACCAGTTAAAACAATGGGGAAGGAAGCAGGTAAGATGATATATAGAATGATTAGAGGAGAAAAAAATGAATCAATAAAACTTTCTACGAAATTAGTCATTCGTGAGTCATGCGAGTTCAGGTAATTTTAAAGTCTGCAATTTGAGTTGTTTTTTCTATAACTTAAACGTTTAAGTTATGAATTTATTAACTAAAGGGGGAAATAAATTGAATACTGCAATAAGTAATATCAATAATCAAAAGACATGGATGGGAATACCTAAAATTATATTTGGAGCGTTGATTGCCATTTTTATATTTATGACTGGAGATGGTATTGAACAAGCTTTTTTATCGAAAAATATCGTTGATTTAGGATTTTCTGGTGGACAAGCATCCATGGTATTTACTGTTTATGGCGTTATGGTAGTAGTAGGATCATGGTTAGCTGCTGTATTATCTGATGTTTATGGACCAAGAAAAGTAATGCTATTAGGGACTGTAATATGGTTAGTTTTTCATATATTATTTTTAGTTTTTGGTATGGGAATGGAAAACTACAATATGATGTTAGTAATGTATGGTATTAGAGGTTTAGGTTATCCCTTATTCCTATATGGATTTTTAGTATGGGTAACATATATTACTGATAAATCTCGTTTAGCAACAGCTATTGGTTGGTTCTGGGCAATGTTTTCTGTAGGTATGGGGGTTATAGGTACATATTTACCTAGTTTTACAATTCCACAGATTGGATTTATGGGAACATTGTGGTTATCTGTTATATGGATATTTATTGGTGGGTTATTAGCATTTTATATTGTAGGTAAGAGAAATGTTAAACCTAATGCTGAAAAAGCAGTTAAAGAAAGATATATAAAAGTATTAAAGGAAGTTGCAATCGTTTATAAAAATCCTGAAATTATAAAAGTGTTCATTGTGAGGGTAATAAATCAATTGTCATTATTTGGTTTAGTAGTTATATTTCCTGTTATGTTCACAGATAAGATTGGTTTTACAATGCAACAATGGTTATGGACATGGGGAGCAATGCATGTAACTTGTATTATTGGTGATGTGGTTTGGGGTATTATCGCAGATAAAATTGGCTGGAAACGTCAAGTCATGTTATTTGGTTGTATTGGATGTGGCATAACGACACTCCTTTTCTATTATTTACCTATATTAAGCGGAGATGTATTTGCAATAGCGATTTTATGTGCAATATTATTTGGAATAACTCAATCGGCCTTTGTTCCAATTTTCGCTATTTTTACTGCTTTAGAACCAGAACATATTGGTGCAACACTCTCATCACATAATTTAGCAGCTGGTTTAAGTAACTTTGTAGCTCCAGCTTTAGCAACCTTATTCTTACCTATATTTAATGAAGTAGGTGTTGTTTGGGCATTTGCTATTTGCTATTTCATAGGTGCTATAATAACTTATTTCATAAAAGTATATCAACCCGGTATTGATGAAGAAAAAACAACTGAATTAAATAGTCAACTTCAAAAATTATAAGAAAGGAATGATTGTAATGGAGGAAGTTGTATTAGGTGTAGATTTAGGTACAAGCGCAATTAAGACACTAGCAGTAAATAAACAAGGACAAGTTATTAGTCAAACAAGTGTTACATTACCATTAATACAACTACAATCAGGCTTTAATGAACAAGACCCTAGAAATTGGGTTGAGTCGGTAAAAGAAAGTATAAAAATACTGATTAAACAGGAAGCTATGTATGATAAAGAAATAAAGGGGTTGTCATTTTCAGGTCAAATGCATGGTCTGGTAGCTTTAGATAAAGAGTTGAAACCACTAAGAAATGCTATCCTTTGGAATGACACTAGAACAACTAAACAATGTCGAGAAATCAAAGAAAAATATGGAGGAATACTATTAGGTAATCCTATACTGGAAGGATTTACGTTACCTAAATTATTATGGATGAAAGAGAATGAACCAGAAAATTGGCGTCGATTAGAAGTGTTTTTATTACCAAAGGATTATGTGAGATATGAACTCACTGGTGATGTAGCAATGGAATACAGTGATGCTGCAGGTACCTTATTGTTAAATCCTGATACTCAGGACTGGGATAAATCAGTGGGAGAAACATTAGAATTGGGAAACATATTTCCTCGTCTCGTGGCGTCACACGAATTTGTTGGTTATCTTAAATCAGAAATCAAAAAAGAACTAAATTTGAATAGTGATATTGCGATATTTGCAGGAGGAGCTGATAATGCTTGTGGTGCATTAGGAGCAGGCGTTATCAATGATGCCGAAACACTATGTAGTATTGGAACATCGGGAGTGATATTGACATGTACAAATCATAATGATAGTGCGTCGTCAGGTCATAATATTCATTTCTTTAATCATGCGCAACCCAATATGTCCTATGAGATGGGAGTAACATTAAGTGCTGGTGCTAGTTTAAATTGGTTAAAGCATACCTTCTTTAAAGATGAGACTTTTGAAAATGTAGTTGAGCAAGCTGATCAATCACAAATAGGTGCTAATGGTTTGCTGTTTGCACCATATTTACAAGGAGAACGCACGCCACACGGTGATGCTTTTATTAGAGGAAGCTTTATAGGTATTAATAATAATACGCAAAAATATGATTTTGTACGTGCTGTCATTGAAGGTATTACGTATTCACTCTACGAATCCTATAAATTTATGATACAAGATGGTTGTCATGAAAGACAAATAGTCTCTATAGGAGGTGGAGCAAAAAGTAGATTTTGGTTACAACTTCAAGCAGATGTTTTTAATGCAAATATTATGACATTAAAATATGAGGAAGGTCCGGGAATGGGGGCGGCAATGTTAGCTGCATATGGTATGAAATGGTTTAACACGATGAAAGATTGTGCTGACTTATTTATTTCATATGGTGAAACATACAAACCTAATCTAGAAAACCATAAAAAGTATGAACAGTATTTTAAAATCTATCAACAAATCTATCAACAAACGGAAACGTTAACACAGCAGTTGTTAAATATAAAATAGAAAGTAAAGGAGTTTTAATATGACAAAGAACATTCCAGAAACAATGAATATATCAATATTGAATAAACCATTTGATATGGAACTTAAAGAAGTTACGGTACCTCAGTTAGGAGAAAATGACGTTTTAGTGAAAGTTATGGCAGTCGGTGTATGTGGTTCAGATGTTCATTATTATGAACATGGTAGAGTCGGTGAATTTATAGTAGAAAAACCGTTGATTTTAGGACACGAATGTTCTGGAATTGTAGCGGATGTAGGCTCAGATGTAACTAAATTTAAAGTCGGTGATAGAGTAGCAATTGAGCCTGGTGTACCTTGTGGTGAGTGTGAATACTGTAAATCTGGTAAATATAATTTATGTCCAGATGTTGAATTTTTAGCAACACCTCCTATTGATGGTGCTTTTAGTCAATATATTAAGCATCCAGAAGGATTCTTATTCCATATACCAGAAGATTTATCTTATGAAGAAGCCACTTTAAATGAACCATTTTCAGTGGGCGTCCAAGCTTGTAAAAGAGCCAACGTTCAACCAGGATCAACCGTGGTAATAATGGGTATGGGGCCAGTTGGATTAATGGCAGTTGTAGCAGCAAAAGCATTTGGTGCTACAAAGATTATAGTTTCGGATCTTGAACAAATACGTTTAGATGAAGCCTTAAAATTAGGTGCAACACACGCCATTAATATAAAAAATGAAGATGTCACAATGCGGATTAATGAAATCACTCAAGAAAAAGGGGCAGACTATGCATTTGAAACGGCTGGCAACCCTATTGCACTTCAAAATGCATTATCCTCTCTAAATAATGGAGGAACATTAGCGATAGTAGGCCTTCCACAACAAGAAAATAATGAATTGAATATTCCTTTCATCGCTAATCATGAAATTAATATTGTAGGTATCTTTAGATATGCCAATACTTATAAAATGGGTCTTGAGATGTTATCATCTACAATGGCAGATTTAAATTCAATGTTTACAGATACTTACGATTTAAAAGAAGCTAAAGCTGCTATGGAACAAGCGAGAACTAATAAAAGTGGATCACTAAAAGTGTTAGTGTACCCAAATGGTAAACCAGAATAAAATATTTATATATGAATAAGATCTAAAGCTACTGCCTGAAAGTAACTTTAGATCTTATTTTTTCAAGTAGCAATAATCTACTTGATTTAGAATGTTGTGATATATCATGTCTTAAAATGGGTGCATAAAGTCTAATTCTGGGAATGGAATATAACTATGATGATAAATGGCACGTTACTACCTTATGATATATATTCGACATTCTATATTAATATTATATAAACAAAATCAAAACCTTGCAATATAAAATTAAATAGCTTTTAGACGGAAGTGGTTAAAAATAATTAAACATAATTAGATACTACTACCAATTTATTATTTAGAGACGTACTAGTCAAAGTAAGCTATCTGTTTTGTTTATAAAGATCTATAGCTTTATAGAGAAATATTAATACAGAGATAACGAAAAACAAGGTAAATAAACCGTTAAATATCTCGTTGTTAAACAGGCTAACAACTGTGGCACTACTTAGTGTATTTAAAAATAGTGAACCGGTTGTTTCGATTTCAAATAAATCAAATGAAAATAAAACTAATGTGATTAGTAACATGTAACCTACTGCAATAAGAAATAGGTTTAACAAATCAACTAAAAATAATTTTCTCATCACAACCAGCCTCCTCCCTTACTTTTCTATATCCCAATTAGAAAGAATTAATCTTAAGTTAGTGTATTTTTACAGTTAATTTATAAATAGTCTAAGGATTGGTTATTTTCGTATTTTGAGTTTAGCAGACGCAAAAAGTTATAAAATAAATGTAAAAGATAAAATTAATTATTAAATATTAATTGAAATTAAGTTAAAACTGTTTCAATGTAGTCTAAACGTGCTAAAGAGTAAGTAAGTCTGATTTTTACCAAGAAAGGGAGGTTATATATGTATAAAGCTATTATTTTTGATGTTTACGGTACAATATTTGATATGGAATCGCTAAAAAACGATATGGGTCAATTCAATGAAGTAGAAGCAAAATCCATTTCGCAACTTTGGCGTAAAACCCAGTTAGAGCATATGTTTTTAAGACAAGTGATGCAAAGATATATTCCTTTTGATGAATTGACTAAAGAATCACTACGCTATGTATTAGATGTTCATGAAATTCAATACAATAGAGAAGATGTAAATCAACTCTTTGATGCATTTTTAGATTTAGACTATTTTAAAGAAATTCCAAAAGTGCTTTCGGAGTTGAATTCGAAAAACTTAGAAATTGGTGTATTATCAAACGCTAATGACAATATGCTAATGCCTTTAGTCGATAACTCTGAAATTAACAAGTATATAGATACTGTTATGAGTGTTAATGAAATAAAGCAATACAAACCTAGTCCTGCTAGCTATGCCTTAATATTGAAATATTATCAAATGACACGTGAAGATATTTTATTCGTTTCTTCAAATGCATGGGATGTTTCAGGAGCAGCTAATTTTGGTTTTGATACAGTATGGGTAAATCGTAGTAAATCACATTTTGACTATAATGGACAGTCACCAACTATGACAGTTAATAATTTAAATGAAATGGTTAAATGGCTAGAAATGAATAAAAGGTAAGACGCAAATGGTTATATAAGTACTTAAAATACAACAGACTTTTATAAAAATAGGGGCGGGAAGACGTAATCAAAATTTATGATTCGTTTTCCCGCCCCCAACAAGGCTAAGTAGATTGTAATACTAATAATGTTTCGTGTTTAATAAATTTGAACTCAAACATTATTTAGATTGATTTAGATGCTCTGTTAATAATTGAATGTACAAATCAATGAATGTAAGGTATACATCTTTATATACGTATTCATCGACTTGGTGCGCCTGTCCTGTTTCACCTGGACCATACATGACAAATGAGAAGTCTTCATCTTTGTCTTTCATTAAATAAGAAGCATCTGTAGTTGCAGTAGAAGAAGTTACTTCTAAATTTCTGTTGAAATATTCGTCGCCTAAAGATTTAGCCAATTTTAAAAATGAGTTATCGCCTGTAGTGTAAACAGGGTCACGATTAACATAAGGATTTACAGTAATGTCTCCGTTACTTTCTTTTTCAATTTTTTCTTTAATACGATTGAATAGTTCTTCGAATTTTTTATTATCAAATTGTGGAATAGTACGCATATTAAATAGCGACTCAGCGTATTCAGGAATAGAGTTAACTTGGTCTCCGCCATTTATAATTGTTGAATTCATCGTAGGAGTGCCTAATAACTCACTACTTGCATCCACTTTGTTATATTCTTTATTTAAATAATGAATGAAATCAACTAAAGGATTAATTGCATTAAAGCCTAGCTCAGGCATGGAACTATGTGACGATTTCCCTTTAGAAGTAACTTGTATGTCCATCGTACCTTTGTGTGTATAGACAATGCCATCTTGAGATGGTTCTGCAATTAATAATGCGTCTATATCGTCCATGTAGCCTTTTTCATGTAACAAGGCGGCTCCATTACTTGTGACTTCTTCACCAGCTGTAGCCATAAAGCGAATAGACCCCTGCTTCAATAGACCTGCTTCTTTAATTTCAATTAAACTAATTGCTAACGCTACAAGTCCGGATTTCATATCTGCTGAACCACGGCCGTGTAATCTTCCTTGATCATCTTCCGTTAATTTGAAAGGATCATAATGCCATTTATCGCTATCACCAGTTGTTACGACGTCCATATGTCCTGAAATGCCGACTACAGGTTTACCGTTTCCGATTTCTGCAATAAGGTTAGCACGGGAAGATTCACCATCCAACGTTAGAATGTCTGTATGAATATCATGTTTTTTAAAAAGCTGTTGCAAATAATGAGCAACATCAAGTTCTTTTTCATTTACAGACTGAATTTCAATAATATCTGATAATATTTTTACACGCTCATCTTTTGAAAACACTGCCATATAAACACTTCCTTCAAAATTAATCAATACATTATAATTAATACCACTAGGTCTAAATAACAAAACAAATTAGCAATTTGAGCCTCAGAGAACCCAATTTTTATAAAGAAATTAGGTGTCCGCTACCGTTGCTAATTTTAGTTATCGTTTATAGGCGTATTGATTTTTGAAAAATATGTTTTAGTTATATATTATTTATCAAATTTATTTAAATCTAATTGATAAAATGCAAGATCTAGCCATTTATCGAATTTATAACCTACTTGTTGAATTGTACCTGAATGTGTGAAATTGAATTTTTTATGTAAATAAATACTGTAATCATTTGTAGCATCTATACCAGCAACTAATGTTTTATAGCCACTTCTTTGTGCATGATGGATGATTTCAAGTAATAATTTCGAAGCGATGCCTTTCCCTCTGTGATACTTACTTACATAAATTGAGTGTTCAATAGAATATTGGTAAGCTGGCCAGTCCCTAAATGAACCATAAGTTGCAAAGGCAATAGCTTCGTCATGTTCCACATAAACTAAAATAGGTTCGTTATTCTTTGATTTATTTTCAAACCAAGCCTCGCGCGATTCAAGTGTTTGTGGATTGTAAGTATATACGGCTGTGGTATTTAAAATAGCATCATTGTAAATGTCTAATATATTTGGTAAATCTGATTTAACTGCTTGTCTTATCATAAAAATCCCCCCACGATCTTTTATATTATGTCATATGTTTATTTAACACTTATTTTACACAAGGTGCAATTTTTTGTTATGAAAATTAACGTGGATATATACATGCTTTTTATGATTTTATATTAATAAATATAATTAATGAATTGTGCTATACTTGATATGACTTTTTAAATATGAAATTGCTCAAAAGGAGAAACAAAAAAGATGAAGAAATGGACTAATCACTTGATTACTGTGGTAGGCATATTACTTATTTTAGCGGCGATTTACCTTTTTGCTAAACCACATATCGATGATTATTTAACAAAAAAAGATGATGCAACAAAGATAGAAACTTATGATAAAGATACTTTGAAAAATAAAAATCAAGAAGTTGAAATTCCTAAAGATAAAACGAAAATGGCTGGTTATTTATCAATACCAGATGCAGATATTAAAACGCCAGTCTATCCAGGACCTGCTACACCGGAACAACTCAATAGAGGGGTCAGTTTTGCTGAGGCTGATGAATCATTAGAAGATCAAAACATCTCGATTGCTGGCCATACCTATACAGGAGATTCAGATTATCAATTTTCAAACTTACCAGAGGCAAAAGTAGGCAGTAAAGTGTATTTTAAAACAGGAAATAAGAAAAATGAGTATAGAATTGTTAAAATCTTTGACGTAAAACCAGAAGACGTAGAAGTGCTTGAAGAACAACAATCGGCTAAACAGCAACTTACACTAATAACGTGTGACAACTATAACGAACAAACGAATCAATGGGAAGACCGTAAAATATTTATTGCTGAAGCGGTATAATAATAAAATTAAAGTAGCTGAGACATTATTGATGAATGTCTCAGCTACTTTAATTTTATGTGTTTAAAACGTCAATAAATCGTTTGGTAATATCCTTAGGGCGTGTAATGGCGCCACCAACAACAGTGCAATGTACACCTAAATCTGTTACAGTTTTAAACATTTCAGGAGTGACGACATTGCCTTCAGCTATGACTTTAGCATCGACATGTGCTATTACATCTTTTAAAAATTGGAAGTTATTTTCATATAAAACATGACCTTTTGTATATGACGTATAACCATGTAATGTAGTACCAATATAATCAAAACCAAGTTTATCAGCATTAATTGCTTCATCTAGTGTTGAAATATCTGCCATAAGTTCAATATGAGGAGCATTTTCTCTAACATAGGCTACAAGTGCTGGTAATGATTCTTTGGGACGTGTTTGTTTTGTAGCATCTAAAGCAATGACTTCACATTGACTTTCAATTAATTCATCGATTTCTTTGCTAGTTGCAGTAATGAATACATCAGAATGATCATAATATCGTTTGACGATACCAATTACTGGTAAATCAACCTCTTGCTTAATCGCAATAATATCTTCTTTAGAATTTGCTCTGATACCAACAGCGCCGCCTTCATAAGCTGCTAACGCCATTTTTGACATGATAAATGACGAGTGTAGTGGTTCATCAGGTAATGCTTGGCATGACACAATTAATCCTTGTGGTAACATAATATACACTCCATAACTTTGATAAATTTAATAAATCATTAAACTCCTTTAGATTTGTAATTTTAATATAACATTGAGAAAATAATAATCAATACATTTAATTGTTATGAAAAATATTTTCATTTATACTGAGATTATATTTATATTTGAAGGGGAGAATCCTAATGAAATTTGAAAATCGTGTGCAACGCTATCGCCACTTATTTACGAAAACAGACAAACAAATCGTTGAATACATTCAAAGTAATCAATTTGATGATGCTTTTTCTACGATCAATTCATTGGCGCATGCTATAGGCACATCACCAGCCACTATTACACGCTTTAGTAATAAATTAGATTATGATAATTTCCAAGACTTGAAGTTTAATTTGCAACAAGAAATGACAGACAATGTTATAGAAAATAGTCCACTTATACAACGTATTCATAAATATCATCAAGATATTATTCAACAGACAGGCGAATTTATTTCTGATGAAAAAATTCAAAGTCTGGTAAATCAAATTATGCGTAGTCGACAAATTATTTATGCTGGACTAGGAAGTTCAGGTTTGTCTGCGACTGAATTTTATTATCGTATGATGCGTATGGGATTAAAAGGGAATGTATCAACAGATGCACATCAAATGAAAATTTTTGCATCGTTATTAACGGCCTCTGATACATTTGTAGCTATTTCAAATAGTGGGGAAACTACTGAATTGATTGCAGCAACAGAAGTTGCGCACGAACGAGGTGCATATGTTGTCGCAATTACAAATTACGAGGGTAGTGCGTTAACACAATGTGCAGATTTAGTATTAATTACGACAGATCAATCTAGAATAAATGATACAAGATTTATTAATACACAAATAGCAACGCTTTTCTTAATTGATATTGTAAGTTATTTGCTATTAGATGATGATTATATGCAAAACGTCTATCAGCATACAAAAAAAATCATATTAAATGAATAGCTTTCAACGATATAAATTTAATCAGTGTACCGTAAAGTAATGAATGGATTATTTGTAGCTTGAAAATACGTTTGTATCAATGCGTTTTCATTAAAATTATGGAGGCGAAACGATAACTTTAATTCGAAATGATATTTAGACTTGTTTCGCTTCCACAATCAAACTTAGAACAATGATTATAAAAATCTAGATATTGCGCCATATAACGAGGCGTGATTTTGGGTTTGAGTTGTTAATACAGGTGCGTGACCATAATTTGGTGGTAAAAATTCTTCGATTTTAGGGGTGATATAATTTAGTAATTGTGTACCTTGGGAAGATATACCACCACCAATCAAAATTAACCCCGGATCGTAAATAATTTGAATTTGTGCAATGCCTTCTGCGACATGTGTACTCCACCGATCGAGGATGGAGATTGCTAATGCATCTTGTTGCTCAGCTAATTTAAAAAGTTTAGGTACATCATCTGAATAAGGTAAGGCATGCGTTTTCATTAGAAACTTCAATGCTTGAGTTGAAGCGCGTTGCTCAAACGTTAATCTATCTTGAGGTTTATATAATAAATAACCGATTTCGTTGGCTCTATTGCGCTCACCATTGTATAAGCGACCCACTTTATTGTAAAAAGCCCCTCCTATACCTGTCCCCAATGTAAGGCAAAAAATATTATCTGCTTCATAATCATGTAAAGTAAGCTCTCCTAGTAGTGCCGCATTCACATCATTAAACACTTTTACTTCTGCGTTTAATGGTGAAAGTAATTTATGAAAGTTTGTACCAATAAAGTTTGGAATCGTAGGACCAGCGTATACTACAGTTCCATTCTCTTCATTGATGACACCCGCACTAGAAATTCCCACTTGCAAAGGGTGTATCATATAAGTTTCTTTAAAATGAGACACAAGTTCAAAGATTGCATCAGCAATAAATTCGTTGATGTTATTTGGTGTAGGTATTCTTTGATAATTTATAAACTTTAAATTTTCATCTAGTACAGCCGCTTTAATATCAGTACCTCCGATATCAATTGCTACTTTATAATTAGTCATAATTCATACCTCCATTCATAATACTTACATTAATATGTATCATTTTTTTATTTAAAAGTGTAGCTATAATAACTATGAAAAATATTTTCATCAATATTTAGTATGAGTGATGAATATTTTCAAAATCCTATTGATACTGTTAATGGTAGCGTTTACAATTTGAACTGTAAATAGAAAAGCTTTATATCCTTAACTTAAAGTAATAGGGCTTTTAGGGTTAATAAAAATATATGAACAAAAGATGGAGGAAAATATATGGAAGAGAATTTTAAAGGGTTATATGCAGCATTATTAGTTCCATTTGATGAACACGGTGAAGTGAAAGAAGAAGGTCTAAAGCAAATTGCTAAGAATGCGATTGAAACTGAGGGCTTAGACGGTTTATATGTGAATGGTAGTTCAGGGGAAAACTTTTTACTAAGCAAAGAGCAAAAGAAGCAAGTATTCAAAGTTGCAAAAGAAGCGGTTAATGACGACGTTCCATTGATTGCACAGGTAGGATCTTTAGATTTAAATGAAGCTATA
The DNA here is from genome assembly GCF_003697915.1 of Staphylococcus pseudoxylosus. Taxonomy (GTDB): domain Bacteria; phylum Bacillota; class Bacilli; order Staphylococcales; family Staphylococcaceae; genus Staphylococcus; species Staphylococcus pseudoxylosus. The sequence continues at coordinate 166,195 of NZ_RCVN01000003.1, read as the reverse complement.
GAATTAGGGAAATACGCTACAGAATTAGGTTATGATGCTATTTCTGCAGTGACACCATTTTATTATCCATTTACCTTCGAAGAAATCAAAGACTATTATTTTGAACTAATTGAAGCGACACAAAATAACTTGATTATTTATGCGATTCCTGACCTTACAGGTGTCAATATTTCTATTGAACAATTTGCTGAACTATTTAATCATGAAAAAATAATAGGTGTTAAGTATACTGCTCCAAACTTCTTCTTATTAGAACGTATACGTAAAGCTTTTCCAGACAAATTAATACTTTCTGGATTTGATGAAATGCTTGTACAGGCTGCGATTTCAGGTGTAGATGGCGCTATAGGCTCTACGTATAACGTAAACGGTAAACGTGCAAGACAAATATTTGAAAAAGCTCAAAGCGGCCAGCTTGATGAGGCTTACCAAATTCAACATGATACTAATGACATTATAGAAACGGTACTATCTATGGGGATATATTCTACGTTAAAAGAAATTTTAGCTACACGTGGTATAGATGGTGGTTTACCGAAACGACCATTTAAGCCGTTTAATGAGACGAATAGAAGTAAATTAGCAAAGTTAATCAAAGACTATAACTTATAAGACATCACGTTAGGGGTTGAAGTAAATGCAGCAAGTAGGGTTTGGTGCTTGGAACTGGGTAGCAGTTATTGCTTACCTTGTCGTTATGTTATTAATCGGGGCTTATTTTACGAAACGCGCGAGTCAAAATACAGATAGTTTTTTTACTGCAAGTGGTAGATTACCGTCTTGGGCAGTAGGCTTTTCTATTTATGCTACAACATTAAGTGCAATTACTTTTATGTCGACACCTGAAAAGGCATTTTTGACGGACTGGTCATATATAGCAGGTAATATAGCAATTGTCGCTATTATTCCATTACTCATTTATTTCTATGTACCATTCTTCAAAAAGTTAAAAGTGACATCGGCATATGAATATTTAGAAGCGAGATTTGGACCTAGCGTCCGTGTTATTGGGTCATTACTTTTTGTATTCTTTCATTTAGGGAGAGTAGCTATCGTTATTTATTTACCGACACTTGCAATTACAGCAGTATCGGATATGAATCCATATGTCGTTGCAAGTTTAGTAGGTATTTTATGTATACTCTATACATTCTTAGGTGGTTTTGAAGGCGTTGTATGGAGTGATTTTATCCAAGGGGTCATTCTATTAGGTGGCGCAGCAGCTATAATTATCTTAGGCGTTATGCATATTCAAGGTGGTATGGGAACAGTAGTATCTGATGCGCTTGAACATAAAAAGGTTATTAGCGTAGATAATTGGAAACTTAACACTGCAGCGGCAGCTATTCCAATTATTTTTCTAGGAAATATTTTCAATAATTTACATCAGTATACTGCGAGTCAGGATGTTGTACAACGGTACCAAGCATCTGAATCTATGAAAGAAACGAAAAAATCACTTTGGATGAATGGTGCATTAGCATTAATATCAGCACCTTTATTTTATGGTATGGGAACCATGTTATATTCTTTCTATAATCATGAAAGTGCATTACCTGAAGGATTTAATACATCTTCAATCGTGCCGTATTTTATCCTTACTGAAATGCCACCATTTATTGCAGGTCTATTAATTGCAGCGATATTTGCTGCAGCACAGTCTACAATTTCATCAAGTTTAAACTCAATATCAGCTTGTTTATCGGTAGACATCAAACATAGGTTCTTTGGAAAAGGTGAAGAAAAGGCCGAAGTAAGAACTGCGAGATGGATCATTATTATTTCAGGATTATTTGGATTTGGCATGTCTATTTATTTAATAGCTTCTGATTCAAATGATCTATGGGATTTATTCTTATTAATTACAGGGCTTGTGGGCGTGCCATTAGCAGGCGTGTTTGCTGTAGGTATCTTTACAAGAAGAACAAATACATTGGGTGTTATAGCAGGATTAATATTGGGAATTATTTTTGCTTATATCTTTAATGGTATGGGTGGTGGCAACTCACCATTCTTTGTATCTATTATTTCATTTGGTGTTGCATTTATTTGTTCATACATTATTAGTATGATTATACCTGGTGAACAAAAAGACATTAAAGGTTTAACAATTTTTGATATTAATGAAAGTACCAATTATATTGCGAAGACTCATGATAAAAAAGAAAAGTAATATAATGTCATAAAGGGTTTATTAAATAAAGAGGCTGGATAAATATGTCAGTCTCTTTATTTATTTTTAAAGATTGCCTATTTTACTTATTTAATACTTTGGTTTATAGATTTAATTGTATTGGTGATGGTATTATAGTAACAGTATTTAGTATAATTAATGAGTTATAAACTATCCCAATATAAGGAGGGGCATTTATGCCTTTAGGTTCAGTTGTAGCTATCCTTTGCGCAATTTTTGTAATATTTTTAGTACCCTATTATGAAAAAAATAAGAAAAAATAATCTTGCTGAGACCTATTGTCTCGGCTTTTAATTTGTTATAGAAAGGTAGTATATATATATAATTAAGATCATAGTAGGTGTAAAAGATGTTTGACATTTATTAGAGGCTATTTTATATGGATGATGTCAAAAACTTTTTACGTTTAGGAGATGGAATTATGAATTTTATATTTTTCATTGGCGTTTTGGTATTTTCTTGCTTTTGGACTTGGTTTACAAATAAATTTTTGCCTGCTGAAACTTTAGACAAAAATAAATCACAATCACGTTATGATGAAAGACAAAGTAAAATGTTTATAGAAATTCTGTCGAAGAGTTTTATTTGGCTCATATATTCACTATTATTTTTATTATTATTAAGGATTTTTGGTTGGTTTGAAGTTGAGGGTGCTTTAACATCAACTTATCCTGAAATTATATTTATATTAATAGGTTTATTTTTATTAGTGTTTAATTATTTTATGACCAAAAAGAAATACACATAATAATAAAGGTTGATCAAATGAAGAATAAAATAAAAATTTATAGAAATCAAAAGGGTTTATCTCAGGAAACGTTAAGTAAAAATTTAAATGTTTCAAGACAGACAATAAATGCGATTGAAAACGATAAATATGATCCTTCTTTAACCTTAGCATTTAAATTAGTTAAACAGTTTAATGTCACGGTGGACGAGTTATTTTCATAGGCATATCAGTTTCCTTTTGAACAAGGGAAGTTTAATATAAAGCTATTAAATTAGTAATGAAATGAGGAATGAACATATGTCTACATTAGTTGTAGTTGCGCACCCAGACATTAACAATTCAACTGTCAATAAAGCATGGAGAGATGAATTATCTCAACATGAGGAATTAGTAACTGTTCACGAGATTTATCCAGAATACCCACACGGTCAGATTGATATTGAAAAAGAACAAAAATTGCTCGAAGCACACGATCATATTATTTTTCAATATCCATTATATTGGTATAGCTGTCCACCCTTATTAAAACAATATTTAGATGAAGTATTTACCTATGGCTGGGCGTATGGTTCGCAAGGAAATGCTTTGGAAGGAAAGAAAATTGGATTAGCAATTTCAATCGGGGCTGTACCAGAAGCTTATACACCTGAAGGTAATGTCCAGTTTACAATAGATGAATTAATTAGTCCTATGATTGCGACAACGCGTTTCGTAAAAGCAAATTATGTAGGTGCACATAAATTATATAGCGCATTTACGATTACACCGAGTCAATTAGCAGAAAATACCGAGTCATATTTATCATTTATTAAACAAATATAAAATGAGTGAGCATGTGGCATAAGAGATGTCACATGCTCAAATTTTAGGTTAACAATAGTTGAATTTATGACTGTTCAAAGCATAATGCGTAAATAAGAATTATAAGAAGATAATTTGTTTGAATGATATTTATTTAATTGAGTTTAATGCAGTGTAGAAATACAACACAATATGGGGTGGTTCATTAACGCTAAATTATGTTAGTCATCGATATGAAGTGCATAGGTTTACTTTGAAACAATGAGCATTGTCGATATAATGAAAGGGCGTACATATAAATTGGAAGATTTGAGGGGACAATTATGATAAAAGCAATCGCAGTTGATATGGATGGTACATTTTTAAATTCAAACAAGACATATGATGAACATAGATTTGATAAGATATTTCAGCAACTTAAAGCCCAAAATATTAAATTTATAGCAGCAAGTGGCAATCAATATGCAAAATTAAAATCGATATTTGGTGAACGTGACATGTTCTTTGTAGCTGAAAATGGTGCTGTCATTTATGAAGGGGATACTTTATACGACTATCAAGCATTTGATAGAGATTTTTACCAAGAAATTATTAACTACTTAAATGTTGAACGTGAAATTAATAATTTAATTGTTTGTGGTCTAAACAGTGCTTATATTTTAAAAGATAATACAGATACATTTAAAAAAGACGCTCACTTCTATTATCGCGAACTAGAAGAGATAGATAGTTTTCAAGATTTACCAGAAGATGAATATGTAAAAATCGCGCTTAATATTAACAGAGCATCTCATCCTACATTAGATGAAGATTTAAGTACAAAATTCAGTGAAAATTTAAAGTTAGTATCTAGCGGCCGTGATAGTATTGATTTAATTATCCCAGGAATGACTAAAGGTAGTGCTTTAGAGAGACTTTTAAAACACTGGCATATAGATGCAGAAGATTTGATGGCTTTTGGTGATGCTAATAATGATTTAGACATGTTGCAATTAGCCAAACATAGCTACGTCATGGCAAATAGTGAAGATGAAACATTATTTGAAATTGCTAATAATGTGGCACCGTCTCATGATGAACAAGGCGTATTAACAACTATTGAGAACCAAGTACTACAGCCGCTTAATTATTCTTAAATAAAGTTTTCATAACTTGGTACGAAATTTATAAACATATCGTTTTAATAAGATATGGAATTTGACTATACTTAAAAGTACTTAAATTGAAAGGTAGGGTACAAAAGTTATGGATCAAATGCAACAAACGCTGCTAAATGCTTTTAATTTTAGACATGCAACAAAACGTTTTGATGCTAATAAAAAAATCTCAGATAGTGATTTTAATACGATATTAGAAACGGGTAGATTGTCTCCAAGTTCATTAGGATTGGAGCCGTGGAAATTTGTAGTAGTTCAAAACCGCGAAATAAGAGATGAACTTAAAGAAATTAGTTGGGGAGCACAAGGCCAATTAGATACGGCAAGTCATTTTGTTTTGATTTTGGCACGTAAAAATGTGACTTCACAATCACCATATGTGCAACATATGATACGAAATATTAAACAATATAGTGAAGAGAGTATTCCTGCTACAGAACAAAAATTTGATAATTTCCAAACTAGTTTTCATATAAATGATACGCCACAGTCATTACTAGATTGGGCGAGAAAGCAAACTTATATTGCCCTTGGTAATATGATGACGAGTGCGGCATTATTGAATATAGATTCATGTCCTATTGAAGGATTTGATTTAGATGCTGTCACAGCGTACTTATCAGAGAAGGGTATTGTTGATTCTGAAAACTTTGCACCCTCTGTTATGGTAGCTTTTGGATACAGAGAAACTGAGCCTAAAGCTAAAGTACGTCAACTACAAACTGATGTCGTTGAATGGTTAGAATAATTAAATAAATAAGGAGTAGAATAGTAATTTTGAAATTGAATTACTGTCCTACTCCTTATTTGTTTTGAGGGGAACTTTATCTCAAATTATAGAGTCATGGTCATTATCTATTAGCAAAGTACTTTAAATTTTATCGGCTACAAAGTTTTCGTTGTTGTGTATGATAATTTCAAAACCCTCTGGTCCTTCAAATTGTTCTCTATCTGCATTTGGTTTGTAAATCGATACTTTTGATAAACCAAGACTGCTATCATTGCCTTGGCGTACGATATTGGATTGCCATGTGTTAATCGCGATGTGATGATGGTAATGATTCGTAGACATGAAAAGTGCTTGTGGAAAATCAGCGATATGCTCAAGTCCAAGTTTATTTAAATAGAAATCTTGTGATTCCTCTAAATTGGCCGCTTTCAAATGTAAGTGACCAATTTTCGCATTGTCGGGCATGCCTTGCCAACCAGTTTGACTACGTTGTGCTACTAAGTCATCGACATCTACTGCAAGTGTATCCATCTTGACTTTATTATCATCCCATAGCCAATGCTCTTTAGGTCGATCAGCATAAATCTCAATGCCATTACCTTCAGGATCATCGAAATACAACGCTTCACTAACAAGATGGTCTCCACCACCAATTTGTACGCCTAGACTTGCAGCATGATATAAAAAATTACCTAAATCTTGTCTATTGGGCAATAATAAGGCAATATGGAATAACCCAGATTCTCTCATAGAGGGACGTCTACCATCTTTGACTTCTTGTAAAGTTAAGCTATGTCCATTATTTCCTATATTGAAAGTAACACCTGTATTAGACTCTGACTTTATAGATATTCCTAAAATTTGTGTATAGAAAGTTGTCATTTTTGCTAAATCAGCAACATTTAAAGTGATATGAGTGACTTGTATGGATTGTTTATCGTGAAAAGACATTGTCAAACTCCTTATTGCTTACTGTATTTTTAAGGATTACAAACATCATTTTAGTATAAAAAGTATACCTAGTCAATTGAATGAACTTATAATGATAATACTTTTTAATTAATATATATGGTGTGAAATGGGGTATAACGTTATGACAGAAAATACATAGATAGGACTGTTAAACATGACACATTATTATTTCAAAGAAAACTTTTTTAATGCATCAAAGTCTACAATCGCTATATATGATGATAATGAGGAAGTAGCTTTTGAATTACAATTATTTTATACCTCTATGGGGCAAGAAGCGATGGCATGATTTGGTAACAGTAAACAAAATTTTGAAATCACAGATGGCCATGATACTTTTCGGATTTTACAAGAAAAAACACTTGGTGGAGCGATTAAAACACCGTTTAAAACAGTTTGGCAAGTAGAAAAGAATGGTCAGAAAATCGGAATCTTCCGCTCTAAGATGGGGTTTAAGCCTTCTATGCAGTTTGAGGGTGATAAAGGGGATATATTAAAATTCCATTCAGGATTCATTTCAAGAAGTGTTAAAGTATCTGATGGCAATAACGAGTTGATGCAAACTAAATCAGAGCGGTTCAAGTTAGCTTTGAGACATGATTTATATGTTGAAACTAAAACATATAATCCGGCGATGCTTATTATGATGTTTCAAGTTTTTTATGAATTTCAAGAACAACAAAGAAGAAAGTCAAATTAGCTTAAATGAAATCGTATTTAATATAAACTTACACACCTTCAACTTGATCTAATGAATAGAAGATGGAAACCTGAAATCTATGTAAAGGCTTAGATTTTAGGTTTCTATTTTTTTTTTGAAATTCAAGTTGTATCAGTGTGTAAAATATCTATTCTATTTACATATATCTACATGTGGTAAGATATGAGAACATAGAATAAAAACATCATTGGGGGTGACGGGATGAAAGTATTTTGGAAATTGGGATGGTTTTTTAAACAGCAAAAACTAAGTTATATTATTGGTTTAGGGACATTATTGTTAATTGCATTAATTGAAATTGTACCACCACAGATTATCGGGCGTACGATAGATCAAATGACGACAAATCAATTAACATCTAAGTTATTAATGGTTTATTTAGCTATATTGATTATAGTTGCCATATTAACTTATGTACTTAGATATGTATGGAGGTTATCTATATTTGGAACGAGTCAAAAACTGGGGCAAATATTAAGGACATATCTTTTTAAAAAATACACGGATATGAGTGCTATATTCTTCCAAAATAGGCGTACAGGAGATTTAATGGCCCATGCTACAAATGATATCCGTGCTGTACAAAATGCAGCAGGCGCTGGAATCCTAATGATTGCAGATTCATTGATAACAGGGGGCACTGTAATTATAACGATGGCTACAACAGTAAGTTGGAAACTCACTTTGATTGCCATGATACCATTACCATTTATGGTGTTATTAACTAGTTTTTATGGAGCACTTTTAAGTAAAGGTTTTAAAAAAGCGCAAGCGGCATTTAGTAAATTGAATGACAAAACGCAAGAAAGTGTTGCAGGGATTAAAGTTACTAAAACATTTGGCTACGAATCCAGTGATCAAGCGGACTTTAAAGATTTAAGTGATGATGTGGTTGATAAAAACCTTAAAGTATCTAAAATAGACGCATTATTTGATCCAACAATTACGTTAGTCATTGGTATGAGTTACTTTTTGTCTATCACGTTTGGGGCACAAATGGTCTTTCATAATGAGATAACCTTAGGACAACTCATCACGTTTACAACGTATCTAGGGATGTTAGTATGGCCGTTATTGGCATTAGGGCTATTTTTTAACATTGTACAAAGAGCCAAAGCCTCTTATGAACGTATAGAAGAAATCGGAAACTTACCTAATGGCATCGATACGCATTATAAAATTGATGACAGTCCTCAAGGTGATATTCAATTTAATATGGAATATTTTAATTTCCCGGGCAATGATAATCAAGGATTGTATGATATTTATTTTACAATTAAACAAGGCGACACCGTTGGTATTGTTGGTCGTACAGGTTCGGGTAAGAGTACATTAATAAAGCTATTGTTAAGAGAGTTCGATACGCAACATGCTCAAGATATAACGTATGGCGCTTATCCGTTGCGTGACTATAAAGTTGAATTATTAAGAGGTCAATTTGGCTATGTGCCGCAAGAACATTTCTTGTTTTCTACTACGATTCGAAATAATATCGCGTTTAGTAATGAGGCTATAGAGGATGAGCAAATATATGAAGTAAGTCGATTAAGCCATATCCATGATGATATTATGAATTTTACTAATGGCTACCAAACAGTTGTAGGTGAACGGGGTGTATCATTATCAGGTGGGCAGAAGCAACGGGTTTCGATAGCGAGAGCTTTATTATTGAATCCTGAGGTATTGATTTTAGATGATTCATTATCTGCGGTAGATGCACAGACTGAAGAGGTAATATTAGGAAACTTAGAACATTTGAGAAAGCATAAAACTAATATTATAACAGCGCATCGTATGAGTGCCGTGAAACATGCTGACCTTATTATTGTTATGGATGAAGGGGAAATAATTGAACGTGGTCATCATGAATCATTAATGCAACAACGAGGATGGTATTATGAAACATATCAAGCACAAGCGTTACAAGCCAAGTTGTCGCGCAACTTAGACAATCTTACGAAAGGGGATGGTGAAGATGACTGACTATGAACACGCTAACTTAACGGCTAAAGACCAAGGAAGTGTGCTGATAAGGTTATTTAAATACACATTGCCCTATAAGTGGATTATTGTTTTAGCATTCTTAACATTGATTATAGCAACTGTTGCTAGCATGATGACCCCCTATATGGTGAAAATATTTATTGATGATTATTTAACGCCACAAGACTTTCCGAGAAGTGCTATGATTTGGCTCATTGTGATTTTCTTAAGTGTGCAAATAATTGGTGCGTTAACACTTTATTTTAGCCAATATCTCTTTCAATATTTAGCATTTAAAGTGATCCAACAATTGAGGATTGATGCTTTTAATAAACTAGGGAAATTAGGTATGAAGTATTTTGATGAAGTACCGAGTGGTAGTATTGTATCACGACTGACAAATGATACGGAAACCATTGTGGACATGATCGTGGGAGTGTTCTCAACTTTTATTATGGCATTATTTTTGATGATATCTAGTTATGTCATGATGTTTGTATTAGACGTTAAATTAGCTTTGATAGCGCTTGTCTTTTTACCGATTATTTTTGTTATTTTGTCTACTTATCGTAAGTATTCAGCGTATTTATTTTCAAAATCAAGGCAGCGTTTATCAGATTTGAATTCAAAACTAGCTGAGTCAATTGAAGGTATGAAAATGATACAAGCCTTTAATCAAGAAAGACGATTAAACAAAGAGTTCAACCAGATTAATGATGAACATTACCATTATATGTTGAAAACTGTGAAATTAGATAGCTTATTGTTAAGGCCGGCTATTAGTTCTATCTCAATCTTTGCTATTGTAATGATTCTTGCTTATTTCGGTATAATAAGTTTTACTACTGGCGTGACAGCGGGTGTAGTTTTTGCATTTATTCAATACATGGAACGTTTTTTTGAACCGATTAATCAAGTTAGTCAAAACTTAAATATTTTACAGCAAGCGCTTGTATCGGCGAGTAGAGTTTTTGCGCTAATCGATGACGATACTTATGAGCCGCAGCAAAATGAAATTGCATCAAATCACATAAATTCTGGGAAAATAGAGTTTGAAAATATTAGTTTTAGTTATGATGGCAAGACTGATGTACTAAAAGATATTAATTTTACTGCAAATCCTGGAGAAATGATAGCACTTGTTGGTCACACTGGATCTGGTAAAAGTTCAATCATCAATTTGTTTATGAGGTTTTATGAATATCAACGTGGGGATATTAAGATAGATGGACATTCTCTCAAGACAATACCTAAATCAGAATTAAAAGAAAAGATAGGTTTAGTGTTACAGGATGCATTTATCTTTTATGGCACTATAGCGTCTAATATAAAATTATATCATCCTACAATGACCTATGAACAAGTGAAGGCAGCGGCAGAATTTGTTCATGCTAATCGTTTTATCGAGCAATTACCTGAACAATATCAGCACAAAGTAATTGAAAAGGGGAGTGCGTTTTCAAGTGGTCAAAGGCAGTTAATTGCATTTGCTAGAACAATTGCTACGGACCCTAAAATTTTGATTTTAGATGAAGCAACCGCCAATATTGATTCTGAGACTGAAGAACAGATACAACAATCATTAAATGAAATGCGTAAAGGTCGTACAACGTTAGCGATAGCTCATCGATTATCTACAATTCAAGATGCAGATCAGATTTTTGTTTTGAATCGAGGAGAAATAGTCGAACGTGGTACGCATGAACAATTAATTACACAAAAAGGCATATATCATAATATGTATTTACTTCAAAATGGTTAAGGTTTTGTTCTAAAGAGAGTAGTGTGTTTATCATTAATTTAATTTATATTTAACATTATGAAAAAGGTGAAACTAAGTCGTTAATTTCTGCTTAGTTTCACCTTTCGTTTGTATACAAATGAACTAAACGCATGTCTAACTAATCAAATATTAATGCTGTTTGATTGGCATTTTTAGCTTTATCCAGCGTATACATCTTGGTATTCATCGTTTTTTTCAATCACGTTTTTAGCAAATGGGCAAGTAGCAACAACTTTTAAGTTGTTTTCGCGAGCATAATCAACTACGGATTTTACTAATTGAGAACCGATACCTTGGCCACCTAGTTCTTTAGGAACGCCAGTGTGGTCAATATTGATTTGATTATCTCCTTGAGGCTGGAAAGTGATTTGTGCTTGTGGATTGTTTTCGTCGTCACCGATATAAAACTTGTTTGAACCTTGTTTAATTTCAGCCATACTATCTCTCCTATTTATAAGTCATATATATTAAATATCACATTTGAATGATTGTTAAACAAAACAAGTAGTGAATAAAGAAATAATATTAGTAGATTAAGTAAAAACCATTGAAATATCATAAAAATAAGTTTATAGTTTTAACGGAATAATTTCGATTTGGAGGGGCGTTTTTTGAGAAAAAGTATAATACTCATTATGGCATGTGTAGTTGTTGTAATGTTGAGTGCGTGTGGCAATATCAATAAAGGCGAAAACAAAGACGTCAGTTCAAAAAATAAACTTAAAATTTATACTACAGTATTTGCGTTTCAAAGTTTTACTGAACAAATAGGCGGTAAATATGTAGATGTAGAATCTATCTATCCACCAGGGGCCGATATGCATACCTTTGAACCAACACAAAAGGAAATGGTTAATATTGCAAAAGGTGATTTGTTTATTTATTCTAACCAAGAAATGGATCCAGTGGCTAAAAAAATTGCAGGTTCTATTAATAATAAAGATTTAAAATTAGCATTAGCAGCTAACTTTACACATGATGATTTAGTTGCAAATCATGAACATGAGCACGAGCATGAAGGGCATGATCATGAGCACGAAGAAGAAGGACATCACCATGAAGAGGGCAGTGAAGACCCTCATGTTTGGCTAGATCCAGTACTTAATAAAAAAATGGTGAAATCCATCAAAGATGATTTAGTAAAAAAAGACCCTCAACATAAAGTTTATTACGAGAAAAATTATAAACAAGTCGTTAACGATTTAGATAATATCAATCAAAGATTAAATGAAATTACAGAGCATCCAAAGCGTGACACTGTAGTGATTTCTCATGATTCCATTGGGTATTTAGCCAATCGTTATGGGTTTAAACAAGAAGGTGTCAGTGGTATGAATAACGAAGAACCTAGTCAAAGAGACTTGATGAATATTGTTAATAATATCAAACAAACTAAACAACCTTATGTACTTTATGAGCAAAATATTTCAACGAAAGTTACTGATGTAATACAGAAAGAATCTAATTCAACGCCATTAAGTTTTCATAATATGGCAACACTTTCTAAAGAAGAAAGTAAAGAGAGTAATATTACTTATCAATCCTTAATGAAACGCAATATAAAATCACTAGATAAAGCATTAAATGAAGAAGATTAACAAAACCCTGAGACAGATTATGTCTCAGGGTTTTGTACTACTAAATGATCATTTAATACAACAGTTTTCTTTGATTAAAAAAATTATTTTAAAATTTGCTGTGTCATGTTTTAGTCATATCTTATATAGGAAACAGTTGTGTTGTAATATTCTTCTAAACCGTGCACACCATCGGCACCGCCAATACCAGATTCTCTCCAACCTGCATGGAATCCATTCACTACTTCTTCGGCTTCACAGTTTGCATAGACTTCACCAAATTTAAGTTTTTCAGTAGCTAACATAATTTCTTTTAAATTTTCAGAGAAGATAAAGGACGATAAACCGGCATTTGTATCATTGGCTTGTGCAATTGCAGTATCAAAATCTTGATAAGTTACGATAGGTAGAACAGGGCCGAAAATTTCATTTTTAAAAGCGTCATCTTCAACGTTTACATGATCTAAAATAGTAGGTTCATAGAAGAAACCAGAACGTTCTATTTTATGTCCTCCTGTAATTAAAGTAGCGCCATTTTTTATGGCATTTTGGACTTTCTCATCAATACTATCAAGTTGTTGTTGGTTAATAATTGCACCGTAATCAGTTTGTTCATCAAATGGATCACCTACAGTTAATTGTTCCATTTTAGCTTTTAATTGATTAACAAAATCCTCGTGAACATCTTCGTGTACAAAAATACGTTCAGGGCAAGTGCATACTTGTCCAGCATTATTGATTCTGGCAGTAACGATGTAATCAACGGCTTTATCTAAGTTAGCATTAGGAGTTACTAGCACTGGAGCATTACCACCAAGTTCTAAGTTTACTTTTTTAACTGTATTGGCGCTTTCAGCATACACTGATTTACCAGCTCTCATGCTACCTGTAAGTGAAATAAGTTGGATATCAGGGTGTTGTGCTAATTGAGTACCAACCGTTTCGCCTGTGCCAGGAAGTATTTGGACAAGTCCTGCTGGAATTGTTGAATTACGAATAAGTTCTGCGATTTTCAGTGTTATTAACGAAGTTGCTTCACTTGGTTTAATGACCACAGAACAACCTGTGATGATCGCGGGGATGACCTTTCTCATTAATACCATAATAGGTGCATTCCATGGAACGATTCCTGCGGTAACACCAATCGGCTTTTTAGTTAGTAAAATGGTCTCGTTCTCTCTAGTGTTTTGTAACACTTCCCCTTTATTGTTCATACCTAAGCTAGTCATATAATTAATAAAGTGTATGGCTTTATCTATTTCACCCTTTGCAGACGCGAGGGTTTTACCTTGTTCTTTAACATATAATGTTGCAAGTTCATCTTTATTTTTTTCGAGTAGGGGTATGAGTAACTTAACGTGATCTGAGCGAGTAGGTTCTGGTGTTTGCTCCCATTCTAGTTGTGCTTGTTTTGATTTAGCAATTGCATCGTTAACTTCGTACTCAGTTGCAAAAGTTATGGTATCTATCTTTTCTCCAGTTGCAGGATTGATAACATCCATAGTGTCTGTTGATTTACTTTCGATAAATTCATTGTTTATAAATAATTGATTCAATGTTTGACACCTCCACACTATATGCATACCACTAATAATCCTTCTGAAAACGACATACTTTATTTTTAAAAGTAAATAGTCATTAACTAACTATAAAATTAGAAGCAGCATAACCTTGCTGGAGGTTGTTTAGAACTTTTTAGTATATTTTTTATACTTAAGTGTTGACTAATTGAAGAAGCGGGTTTATAATTTATCTCGAATTCGAAATAAAATTCGGAAAGTTGGTGAATCCTATGGATCGTACGAAAGAATCTTTAAATTCGTTTGTTGGTTTAAATAGAACAGTAGATCATTTAATGAAGATTGTTAGAAAGGATGTCCAAAGGCATGGCTTAAATGTAACTGAGTTTGCAGTGATGGAATTACTTTATAACAAAGGCGACCAACCGATACAACGTATTGGTAATAGAGTACTGATTGCAAGTAGTAGTATTACCTATGTTGTGGATAAACTTGAAGAAAAAGGATGCGTAAGTAGGCAGCGGGATGAACAAGATAAACGTGTAACGAACGCATCATTAACTGAAAAAGGCTATGCAATGATGGATGAAATTTTTCCTGATCATGCTTCAACATTAGAATCAACATTTTCAGTATTAACTAATGATGAAATAACTGTATTGCAACAAGCTTTAAAAAAACTAAGTGCTCAACCTATAGAATAGTCGTAGCACTTAAAATTTTAAATTAAATTACTTCGAAATCGAGATAAAATTATAAAGAGGAGTTTTACTATGACAAATAATCAATTATTAGGAATCCACCACGTAACAGCTATGACAGACGACGCTGAAAGAAACTATAAATTTTTCACTGAAGTCTTAGGCATGAGACTTGTTAAGAAAACAGTTAATCAAGACGACATATACACGTATCACACATTTTTTGCGGATGATGAAGGCTCTCCAGGTACAGATATGACATTCTTCGATTTTCCTAATGTACCTAAAGGTGCACCTGGTACAAATTCAATTACACGTCCATCATTCAGAGTACCTAATGACGCGGCTCTTGAATACTATGAACAACGTTTTAATGAGTTCGGCGTGCAACATGAAGGTATACAAGAATTATTTGGCACAAAAGTATTACCATTTGAAGAAGAAGACGGACAAAGTTATCAACTTGTATCTGATGAGGATAATGAAGGCGTTGCACCTGGTAAACCATGGAAAAATGGCCCAGTACCAAGTGATAAAGCGATTTATGGTTTAGGTCCGATTGAAATTACTGTAAGTTATTTTGATGACTTCAAGAAAGTTTTAGAAGAAATTTATGGTATGAAAGCAATGATTGTAGAAGAAGATGTAGCAATTTTAGAAGTTGGTGAAGGTGGTAACGGCGGCCAAGTTATTTTAAGAAAAGATACTGAAGGTCCTGAAGCGAGACAAGGTTATGGTGAAGTACACCACGTATCATTTAGATTGAAAGATCATGAAGCAATTGAACAGTGGTTAGAAAAATATAAAGCAGCGGGTATAGGCAATTCAGGTTTAGTCGATAGATTTTACTTCGAGGCACTATATGCACGCATTGGTCATATATTAATAGAAGTATCAACAGATGGCCCTGGATTTATGGATGATGAGCCTTATGAAACATTAGGTGAAAGTTTAGCGCTACCGCCATTTTTAGAATCACAACGTGAGTATATTGAATCAGAAATACGTCCATTTGACACTAGAAGATAACTAGCAAAGGTCATAATTAATAACAACGAAGCCATATTGAAATGTAATAACGAAATAAATAGAAAGTTAGGAGGCAACGATATGGAAGCAATTCAACATATCCATCATATTTCAGCCATTGTAGGTAACCCCGAAGAAAATATAAAATTTTATAGAGATATATTAAACTTGAAACTAATCAAGAAAACAGTAAATTATGATGATCCTTCAACTTATCATTTATATTTTGCGAATGATTCAGTAGATAATGGTACAATCATTACTTTCTTCAACTGGCCAAATACTCATAAAGGACATATTGGGAACGGCCAAGTAGAACGTATTGCTTTCAGAGTGCCAAAAGGATCTTTAGAGGCTTGGACACAACATTTGGAAATGAATCAAATAAAAACAATGACTACACAATTATTTGAATCTAAAACGTTAGAGTTTGAAGATATACATGATTTACCGCTAGCATTAGTAGAAGATGACAAGGAGCAAAGAGACCAACAAGCCATTATTGGTTTTCACGGTGTCACACTACTATCTTCAAATCCGCAAGAGACTGTAAAAACTTTAACAACTGATATGGGTCTGGTTAAAACGAACGAAGATGAAGGGTATATTCATATTGAAACACAAGGTGAGTGGCGTCATCATGTTATAGTGAAAAAACAAATTGCTGACACTGACGTTCGTTGGGGAGTTGGCGTTGTGCATCACATTGCATGGTCAGTTCCAACAAACCAAGCACATCTTGATTGGCAAGCGTATATGAGTAATAAAGGTTATCACGTAACAGAGGTTAAAGACCGTAGCTATTTTAATGCAATTTACATGAAAGAACACGGTGGTATTATCTTTGAATTTGCAACAGAAGGTCCTGGGTTTACGATAGACGAACCTTTTGAGCAGTTAGGTCAAAAGTTAGTATTACCGTCACAGTATGAAGATAGAAGAGAAGCGTTATTACGTTTATTACCACAGATACGCGTTTAACATTAAAGATGAAAAAGGAGATGAAAATTTATGGAACATATTTTTAGAGAAGGTGAAGCAAACGCGCCAACGTTTATTTTATTACATGGTACTGGTGGGGACGAAAATGATTTATTACCTTTAGCTCAAGCACTTAACCCTAAATACAATGTTCTCAGTATCAGAGGTGAAATTTCTGAGAATGGAATGAATCGTTTCTTCAAAAGACTGGGAGAAGGAAAATACGATTTAGAAGATTTAGAATATCGTACGAATAGATTAATCTCATTTTTAAAAGAAGCGGCAGAACGCTATAATTTTGACTTGTCAAAGGCGATACCTGTTGGTTTTTCAAACGGCTCAAACATTGCAATCAGCATGATTTTGCATCAGGACACATCTTTTGAAAAAGCTTTATTATATGCGCCTTTATACCCAGTAGATCTTGTTGATAACAAGGATCTAAGTAATATGAATGTATTACTTTCAATGGGACAACATGATCCAATTGTTCCTGTCGAGGCTAGTGAAAATGTAATTCATATCTTCGAAAGTCGCGGTGCTCAAGTAGAGCAAGTTTGGGTTAATAGTCATGAATTAACTCAAGCAGGTGTAGCAGCAGGGCAATCATTACTAGATTTATAAAATAATAAGCCATCGACATCATACATTAATGAAGTATGATGTTCGGTGGCTTATTTTGTATGAGTTCAATTTGAGTAAGTAGTTATAAATTCATTTATAATGTTTATTGAATACCAATAGAATAAAAAGGTGGAATGAATATATGGAGAATAACCAAGCGCTTATAGTCATGGATATGCAAAACGGAATAGTGCGTGGATTAGAACAGAAAGAAAGCATTATTCATTTTAATAAGCAAGCAATCAATTTTGCTCGTCAGCAAAATATACCGGTTATTTTTATTCGTGTTGCGTTTACAGGTGACTTTTTAGAGGTATCACCTAATAATAAAATGTTTGCACAAATGAAAGCTAACGGCTTACGGATGAATAAAGCAGATGAAGAGACACAAATTCTTGACGCATTAGGACGCCAAACACATGAACCACTCGTTACAAAACATAGATTAAGCGCATTTACAGGCAGTAATTTAGAAGTATTATTGCGTGGGTTACAAGTAGAACATCTTGTCTTAACTGGTGTGAGTACTAGTGGTGTTATACTATCTACGGCCACTGAAGCGGCAGATAAGGATTATAAACTGACTATATTATCGGATGCTATAGCCGACCAAGATGAAGCAAAACATCAATTTTTACTCAATAAAATTTTAACAAGATACGCTGATATAATGACCACAGATTTATGGACAAGTAAATCAATTCATTAAAAATCCCCAAGCCATGTTTAATGTGTTTAACATGGCTTGGGGTTATATATTACATAAGGCCGATGAGTTTCATCCATAATGATCCAACGCCTAACCATACAATAAAATAGAAGAAGGCAAGTATTGCATTCATAGTCCACCAACGATTTTGTGTAACATAACCAGCTGAATATAGGATGGGCGCTGGACCGCTACTGTAGTGTGTTGTAGAAGCCATTAAATTCCCGAAGAAACCTAACATTAATGCGCTATATAATGGTGGTGCTCCCGTAGCGATAGCCACACCGAGTAAGGCTGAGTACATTGCACTAACGTGCGCTGTTGAACTCGCAAATAAATAATGTGAATAGAAATAAAAGAGTATCAAAATAATTAAAACGATTGGCCAACTTAAGCCGCCTAAACTACCTGATATCGATTCACTTAACCAAGGAATAAAGCCGAGTTCATTGAGTTGATTCGCCATCATCACTAGGATTGAAAACCAAACTAATGTATTCCATGCACCAGTCTCTTTAAGGATATCATTCCAAGTGAGCACACCTGTAATGAGTAATAGTGATAATGCGATAAAGGCAGTTAAAGTGGCATTAATATTTAATGTACTGCCTAGAACCCAAAGACCAAGTGCAATAATAAAGATGGCAATCATGAATTTTTCACTTTTAGCCATGATGCCCATATCAGTGAGTTCATTTTGTGCCCATGATTTGGCATTTGGCGTTTCTTTAATTTCTGGTGGATACATTTTGTAAATGATAAGTGGTACTAGTATTAATGAAATAATACCTGGGACTAACGCTGCTAAGAACCAGTGCATCCAAGTGATGTCGACGCCTTGATGTTTTGCAAGAGATTGTGCAAGTGGGTTACCAGCCATAGCAGTTAAAAACATAGCTGCAGTAATTAAGTTACCATGAAATTCTGTAAATATAAGAAAAGCACCCATTTTACGTTGCGTACCGTCTTCTGGTTTTGAACCAAATGAACGGGATAGTGCATTGATAATAGGAAACATAATACCACCTGCTCTAGCAGTATTACTTGGTGTGGCAGGTGCAAGGATTAAATCTACACCAATAAGTGAATACCCTAAACCAAGCGTTTTTTTACCGAACAATTTAACGAATTGCAATGCAATACGTCGCCCCAAACCAGTTTTTACAAAGCCTCTAGAAATGAAAAAGGCCATTGCAATTAACCAAATACTACTATTGCCAAACCCAGCTACAGCAGTATCGATTTTAACCGTGTTAGTTAACACAGTTAATGTGAAACCTATCATAGCAATTGCACCTATCGGTAGTGGTTGTGTAATACACCCAATGATTGTTGCTACAAATATAGCAAACATGTGCCAAGCAGCAGGATCTAAACCATCTGGTCTAAGTGGTGTGAATAGCCAGATAATGATGCCTGCAACGATAGGAAAAATAAATTTTTTGTAGTTAATGCCTTCGTGCATTAGAATCATCTTCCTTTACGTATGATTGTGATAAAAAAATAGTGATTTAGAAATAAAAAATATAATTTATAGTGCCCATATATTTTCCTATCCTATTAATTTATTATAAATTTGTCATAATAATTATAATTATGACAATACATATTGTAAAGTTGGTGTTTAAATGGGTGAATCTTTTAAAAAATAGTAATAAGGTTTTATAGCACGGTATTAAGCGCAAAGTCACTATGCAAAATTAAATGTGTCTATTTTCGCAATATTCCTTTTGCCAAGATTGGTATTAATAGAATAAAACCAAATACGCCCATAACTGGAAATACCTTGCCTATTAATTCGATAAAACCAATAAACGTTGTGGCAAATGTAACGATTGTCATCACAATGATTAGTCGATAATAGGCTTTAGTATAAGGCGTAGTAAATCTAGATGCGAAAGCGTACATAAGCCCAACGACGGTATTATAAATAACCAATACCATTACAACCGACATAAAAATCCCAATAAATGGAGAAATCTGTTTTGCTAACAACAATGAAGGTAACGCAACACCAGTAATCTGTGTGAATTCAGTAATCATACCTAAGTTGAGCATCAAGAGTAAGAATGTAATGGTCATACCACCTAATATACCACCCCAAACTGTTGATTTTTCAAATTTTAAACGGCCGCCCATAACTGATAAAAAGCTAAAAGCAGCGGCAATTTGTAAACTACCGTAATTAATTGCATCAAACCACCACCATTGGTCTGAGCGACCCTCACTATTTGAATAATGATGTGCAGCATTGAAGTTTAACTGACCTGTAGAAAAGTAATAGACAGCAATGATTGTAACAATAATTACTAAAAATGGTGTAACTATCCCTAAAACGGTAATAAGACGATCAAATTTTAAGAATAGTGTTAGTAGGATAACGAGAACTAAAATTAATGAACTAAATACATAAGGCATTCCTGTACTTTCGTGAATGGTTGATGCGCCACCAGCGGTCATTATCATAGCTAGTGCAAATAAAAATAAAGTCAAAATAATATCAAATACTGTTGCGATAGGACGTGGTAAATAGTGTTTAATTGGTTCAGTATGATTATGAGAGCGTAAGCGATAACCAGTTTGTAGTACAAAGCCACCGCCAATTGTAATGATGAATCCTGTAATGAACACACCATAAACACTAAAATTCCCATTACTTGTAAAAAACTGAAAAATTTCTTGTCCAGTTGCAAATCCAGCACCCACAACAACGCCAACAAATGCAAAAGCAACAATAATAATTTCCTTCAAGTTTGTCATAGAAGTTGAAATCCTTTCATTGTTTGAAATTGTAAAATTTTGTAGAAAAGTATCACAGTGAATCATTTTATATGAAAATAAGGTAAAATTAAACACTGAAGTTTATATACTGAATACAATTGTGTATATAGAGTGAACTTTTGAGAGAGAACTGAAGTAATAAATAAAAGAAAAACATTTTTAGTGCGTTAATATAAAATTTTTGATAATATGTCTTCTTATTGCTTTATTTTATGCTTTAATTTAGTAGCTAATTTACATAAAAATACCAGGTAATAAATATAAAAAATCGGGAGAGTGTGAGTCATGTGTCATTATTAAATTTACCGTTAACATTACTCATTGTTATATTTTTGGCATTGGGTATTTTTAGTCAATGGTTTGCGAATAGAATTAAATGGCCATCTATTGTAGTTATGGCTATAGTTGGATTGCTTGTAGGACCAGTATTTGGCTTAATCAATCCGCAAGAAAGTTTGGGGGAAGAAGTATTCAGTCCCTTAGTTTCATTAGCAGTGGCAATTATCTTGTTTGAGGGAAGTAGTAATTTAGATTTTCGTGAAATTAAAGGAATTTCTAAAGCGGTTATACGTATTATCACGATAGGTGCAATTATTGCTTGGATACTTGGGGCGGTCACACTACATTATATCATTGGTTTTTCACTATCTATTTCGTTAGTGTTAGGTGGCTTATTTTTAATCACAGGACCAACTGTGATTCAACCATTATTAAAACAAGCGAAAGTTAAAAAGCGTGTTGATTCAATACTAAGATGGGAAAGTATTATACTTGATCCTATTGGACCAATGCTTGCTTTAGGTGCTTTTTATATTTTTCAAATTATAGAACAAGGATTTGATTTGCAGTTAATAGCTAGATTTATTATAAGTTTATTCATTGCAATTGCTATTGGATTTGGTGCATCGTACTTATTTATGTGGTTAATTAAAAAAGATCTTATTCCACAAAATTTGATGCCGCCGATACAATTAATCTTTATTTTATTAATTTTTTCGATATGTGATGAGATTTTACCGGAATCAGGCCTATTAGCAGTTACGATATTTGGTCTAATGATGGCACGTATGAAGAGACACGATTTAATCTTTAAGGAATCAGATCATTTTATTGAAAATACATCATCGATCATGATTTCCACTGTATTTATATTAATCACTTCTTCATTAACTTTAGAAGTATTAAAAAGTGTTATGTCTTGGAAACTATTTATTTTTTGTGCCATTATGATTATCTTAGTAAGACCAATTTCCATCCTCTTGTCTACAGTGAACACTGAGATATCTAAACGAGAGAGAGCGATGGTATCAATGATGGCTCCTAGAGGTATAGTTGTATTAACTGTAGCGCAATTTTTCGGTGGATTATTCATTGAAAAAGGAACGCCGATGGCAGAATATATAACGCCAGTGACTTTTGGCTTAGTATTTATTACCGTTGTCATATATGGCTTTAGCTTTTTACCATTAAGTAAGATTATGCATATGTCTAGTACTGAACCACCAGGCATTATTATAGTAGGGGAAAGTGAATTTTCCTTTCATCTTGGAGCAAAATTAAGAAGCCATAACATACCAGTTATGACATTTAATTTATTTAGTAATACAACACAACGGTCAAAAGAATTAGGATTTGAAGTTTTCGATGGCAACTTATTATCAAGCAATGATCGAATATATGCAGATATGACACGATATAATAAATGTATATTGATGACACAATCCTTTATATTTAATAGCTTAGCTTTTAATGAGTTAGTTCCAGAATTTGGTTTGAAACATGTAGATATGATGCCAGTGTCGTTTAGTGATGAACATGATCGTAGTAACGTAGATGGTCCGATTAGAAATCATATTCTTTTTGATTGGAATTTCACATCCCGTTGGTTTAATCGTTTTATAAGTGAACACAATATTTTAGAAATACCAGCGAAAAAACAAAATCAATTAACTAAAAACGATATGGTCCTCTATCATATAGATAATAATAGTGTAGTAACATTCAAACGTAGCAATCAGTTTATCTCTGAAGCTGAGGAAGGTGTAATAGGTTATTTAAAAGATGCTTACTTACATCAAAATATATAAGAAGTTAAACAGAGTGAGAACGTGTTCTCAGGCTAACCTATCGACAAAGGGTTCATCTTTGTCGATAGGTTTTTGTTTTCATAGATACTTCTTTTATTCATAGAAAATCCGAGACATAGCTATATGCCTCGGATTATTTTTTATATTCGTATTTATGGGTGTCTCTAGTTTACAAAACGATCATGCATTAATTCTTTTAAGATATCAATCTGTGCTTGAATTTCATGACCAGTATTTGTATCACGAATTTTTTTTCGTTGTAATTCTTTATCTACGACACGACGAATTGAGAGTTCATCAGCACCGTTAAGCAATACGTGCTTTTTAGAGTTAAAGTGTTGATGGGCCACGAGCTGCATACCAAATGAATTATAAAGTAGAGTATATCCAGCGATACCTGTTGTTGATTGATAAGCTTTCGAGAATCCGCCATCAATGACAATCATCTTACCATCAGCTTTAATTGGGTCTTCTCCATCAATTTCTTTCACGGGGGTGTGACCATTGATAATATGACCTTGTTCGGGATCTAAACCGAAATCTTTTAGCATTTTTTTACACATATCTACATCTTCACGTAAATAATAATAAGGATTTTTAGTTTCTTTATGTGCTGTTTTATCTTTGATGAAATAGCGTTCAAATGTAGTCATTGCACGTTTGCCAAATAGTGAAGAGTATTTACCAGTCCATAAATACCAAACTAAATCTGTAGCTAAATCATCTTGAATATCTTTATGGTCAAATGCTATTCGTACATATTCCTCGAAATGGTCTAATAAATCTCTGCCATAACATTTCACCCCATCAATAACCATTGATTCCATTTCACCTTGTTCATCGACGGGGATACAACCATGGATAAGTAAGTTTCCATTGTAAGGTAAGTAAAGTTTTCCTTTTTGCATAAGGAAAGTCATGTGGCGTTTTAGTTTTTCGGATTGTTGAACTGATAATAATAATTTATCGATTACATCTGCTTCTTCATCAGTTAACTTGTTTGGATCATTAGGATCAACGGTTTGGAAACAAGTGTGTTCTAATGGATATGTTTTTCCGTAAAGTGTTGCTTCATTTTTTTCATAGTCAATTTTTTCTAGCACTAAACGTTCTTCCATTTCAAATGTAGGTCGGCGATTGATAATTGGTGCTTCTAATTTAAATTGAATAATAGCTATGGCTTGATGGAGTTTAGTGATTTGTTCTAACTCTAATTCAGATAAACCTTCAGCATTTTTAGGGCGGAATGCTGGATTTGCTCCATCATAATATTTATCAGCAAGTGTTAATAACGGTCGTAAGTTGATGCCATATGCATCTTCAATAATATCCAAATTATCGTAACGTGCACAAATTCTAAGTAAGTTTGCAAGACAAACCTTAGACCCTGCATATGCGCCAATCCATAGTACATCATGATTACCCCATTGAATATCGACAGAAGGGTAATCTATGAGTGTTTCCATAATCTTATCCGGTTCAGGTCCACGATCATAAATATCACCTACGACATGTAAGTGATTAACCACTAGATGTTGTACTGTGAAAGATAGGCCAATAATTAAATCATCTGATTGTTCTAATTCTATAATTTGTTTGATTAACGTTTCGTAGTAGGAATGTTTATTATTATATTTATTACTTTTATACAATAATTCTTCTACAATAAAAACATAATTCTCAGGTAAAGATTTACGTAGTTTTGTACGTGTATATTTTGATGATGCATAAGTAATTAGTTTAATTAGACGGTTAATGGTCGTAATATACCATTCATTTAATTCTGATTTGGAACTAAAACTATTTTTTATGAGTTGTAATTTTTCTTCAGGATAATAAACCAAAGCAGAAAACTCATTAATTTCTTTACGCGTTAGCGTATCTTGGAAAATGTCATTAATCTTTGAACGAACATTCCCTGAACCATTGCGTAAAACGTGTTGAAAGGCATGGAATTCTCCGTGCAAATCACTAACAAAGTGCTCTGTCCCTTTTGGAAGTTCCAAAATAGATTCTAAATTGATGATTTCAGTTGCGAGCGCTTCTTTAGTATCAAATTGTTCAGAAAGTAAATCTAAAAATCTTTCTTTTACACTCTTGTCTGTTGAATTATGCATTATTTATGTCACTCCAGTTGAATAAATTTCTAAAGTATAAAATACAAATTAGTAAAACGCTTCCATTATATGTTTCTTATTGTAGCATTAAAACACAATCTTTTGTCTACTACTTATTATATTATGAATTTTAATTAAATTCGAAGATATGGCTTGATTGTATAACCTAGTGTCAAAAAGTGTTTTATATGAAGCGTTAAAAGGCGAATATGAAGCGTGATATCCTTATGTTACTTAAATATGTTATTTTTGATATTTACATAAATGTTGTGATAAACATACATTTTTGTGAATGCTAATAGAAGTATTTTTGTTATAAAAGTGTAATTGTACAATTATAATTTTTAGGCGTTAAAATCTTTTTGTAACAGTATTTAGAGCGTATTATTAGGTTGTTATATATACAAGCTAACAAAAAATTTACGATTTATTGTTTAATTTGATGATTATTTTTGTATAATATATGCATGTAACAAAATTATAAGGGGAGGAGTTTGTTTCATGTTTACATTGGGGACATCATTATCGAGTCAAGTAGATCCAAATTGGCAAACATATATTATGCTGAGTGTTTATTTTATTGTTTTATTAGGCATAGGATACTATGGATTTAAACAATCTACGAGCAACGTAAGTGAATATATGTTAGGTGGAAGAAATATTGGTCCATATGTAACGGCATTGTCTGCAGGGGCATCTGACATGAGTGGTTGGATGATTATGGGATTACCAGGAGAAGTGTATTCAACTGGATTATCTGCAGCATGGTTAGCCATAGGCTTAACAATTGGCGCATACATAAACTATGTAGTTGTAGCACCTCGTCTTCGTGTTTATACGGAAAAGGCTGGAGATGCAATTACACTACCAGATTTCTTTAAAAATAGAGTGGATGATAAATCAAATCTGATTAAAATAATTGCAGGTGGAATTATCGTTGTATTCTTTACGCTTTACACTCACTCCGGAATGGTTTCAGGAGGCGTTTTGTTTGAAAGTGCCTTTGGATTGAATTATCACTTTGGTATGTTATTAGTGGCAATTATAGTTATTGCATATACGTTCTTCGGAGGTTACTTAGCAGTATCATTAACAGATTTTTTCCAAGGGGTTGTTATGATTATTGCTATGGTAATGGTCCCGATAGTAGCGATGATGCAATTAAGTGGTCTAGATACCATATCACAAGCAGCAGAATTAAAACCTACAAATTTAGATTTATTTAAAGGAACAACGTTTATAGGTATTATTTCTTTCTTTGCTTGGGGGTTAGGTTATTTTGGTCAACCACACATAATTGTTCGTTTTATGTCTATCAAATCTATTAAACAATTACCGACAGCAAGACGTTTTGGTATAGGTTGGATGGCGATTAGCTTACTTGGTGCAGTGGGTGTTGGACTGGTAGGTATCACTTTTGTAAATAGCAATGGGGTTGAATTAAAAGATCCTGAGACGTTATTTATTTTAATGGGACAAATATTGTTCCATCCACTTGTTGGTGGGTTTTTACTTGCGGCCATTTTAGCTGCGATTATGAGCACGATATCTTCGCAATTGCTAGTGACATCAAGTTCATTAACAGAAGACTTTTATAAGTTGTTTCGTGGTGAAGAAGCCGCTAAAGAACATCAAAAAGAATTTGTATTGGTTGGGCGTATATCAGTTATAATCGTTGCGATTATATCTATATGGATTGCATGGTCGCCTAATGATACGATATTAAATCTTGTAGGTAATGCTTGGGCAGGTTTTGGTGCAGCCTTTGGGCCACTAGTGCTCTTGTCGTTATATTGGAAAGGTTTAAGTCGTACCGGCGCTATCAGCGGTATGTTGTCGGGTGCAATCGTAGTTATACTATGGATTGCATTTGTTAAACCACTAGGAGATATAAACGATTTCTTTAATTTATATGAAATCATACCTGGCTTTTTAACAAGTCTGATTGTTACATTCATAGTCAGTAAATTGACTAAAAAACCACAAATTGATGTAGCGACTGATTTAGCTGATGTACGTCGAATTGTTAAAAATAAAGATGAACAGAGTGAATCATAATTTTAAAAAGGGGTTTAAATTATGTCTGATATTCACTTGTTCAGCGCAACATTATAGTGTCATTTAATAAGGGAGAAATTTTATATAGATCGTGAAAGGCTAACTTCAAAGGGGGAAGTTAGTCTTTTTTATGTCAAATATTGATAACGTTTTGGAAATTAAAGATATCAGTATAAAAAACGCTCTTACCGCAATGATATTATTATTGCGATAAGAGCGTAAAATTTTATTTTATTGGTTTTTAAGTGAATTAAATTAGCCTGTTAATTTATTAGGCTAAACAAACGCGTTCTTATTGGACACGGTCTTTTTTGAAAAGTCTATAAAAGACAAAAATCACCGCTAAAATAATAATGACATACATAATATACGAATAGGTATGTAAACCATTCATTAATACATCCCAACTAGCACTCAATAATTTGCCTAAATAAATTAAAGCGAAATTCCAAATGGTTGTACCAATTAATGAAAGAATTGTAAAAACTACAACATTCATACGATTGATTCCTGCTGGGATAGTAATCAGTACACGTAAAACTGGTATAAAGCGACAGATGAACACTGCAATGGCACCATGTTTTTTAAACCAATCATTCGCACGTTCAACATCTTTGCCTTTTAATTTAATCCATTTGCCATATTTATCAACGAAACGATATAAACGCGTTTCAGAAACAAGTCTACTTATATAATAGAGGACAAGTAAACCTATCAATGATGCAATGGTTGAAATTGTAAAAAGAATGGGGATAGATAATCCTGATTTAACAGACATTAGTCCTGCAAAGGTTAAAATAATTTCAGAAGGTATGAAAGGTAATATGTTTTCGAATAATATTAATATTGCAATGGCAGCATAGCCCCATGTGCTAATAAAGTCGGTAAGTATTTGTTCCATAGCTCTATGATTGGCTCCTTTAAAATCAAACTTTGTTAATTTTTTTTGTACATATTTAAGTATAATCTAAAATACTAAATTGTCCACGGAACATACATAGGGCTCAAGTATGATATTGTGATTGGTTTTATATAATCATGTAAAAAGTAAAAAAGTTATTGTAAGCGATTTCATTTTGTGGTAATATCATTAAAAAACAATAGGTCATATGATGACTAGTTACTTAAGGGAGAAAGTTGGAGAGAGATGAAAGAAAAAAGAACAAATATTAGATGGTATTTTGCAATAGCATTTTTTATTATCGGAGTAATTGCTTATATGGACCGTTCCAATATATCTATAATTGCAGGACCGATGATGGAAGACTTAAACTTAAATAAAACACAATTCGGTTTATTAGCATCATTTTTCTCATTAGGCTATGCATTGATGCAAGTGCCGTCTGGATTTTTGGCTGAAAAATTTGGGTCAAAAAAATTATTAACTATTGCACTTGTTTGGTGGAGCGCATTTACGATTTTAACAGGTATTGTAAAAAATCATGGTATGCTTTACGCCGTACGTTTTTTATTCGGTGTCGGAGAAGCGCCAATGTATCCTTCTAATGCTGTATTTAATACAAACTGGTTTGCAAAAGGTGAAAAAGGACGTGCATCTAGTGCGTTGCTTGCTGGTTCATATTTTGGTCCTGTAATTGCCCCAGTAGTAACGATAGCAATTGTAAATATGTTTGGTTGGCAAGCCGTATTTTATATATTTGGTGCGGTAGGTTTTGTTATTGCTATATTATGGATGGTAATTGCAAAAGATTTACCAGAACAACACCAGATGGTCAATGAAGCAGAGAAGAATTATATTATTGAAAATAGAGATGTTATAAAGACGGAAAAATCCAATGCACCATGGAATATCTTTTTCACGCGCTTTAGTTTTTATGCGATAGCAGCACAATATTTTGTAGTACAGTTCGTAGTTTCGTTATTTTTAATTTGGTTACCTACATATCTTACGGAACAGTATAAAGTGAAACTTACTGATCCTGATATGGCTTGGGCAGCAGGCGCTCCTTGGATAGCAATGTTCTTACTTATACTTTGTGGAGGAGCAATTTCAGATAAACTGTTACAAAGTGGTAAATCTCGTTTTGTGGCACGTGCATCAATTGCGATTATGGGTTTCTTAGTATTCTGTATCTCATTATTTATGTCACTACAAACAGACAATCTAGTCGTTAATGTATTTTGGCTATCATTATGTCTCGGAGGTATTGGTATTGCCACAGGAATGAGTTGGGCAGCTGCGACGGATTTAGGACGTAATTTCTCTGGTTCGGTATCAGGTTGGATGAATCTGTGGGGGAATATTGGTGCATTATTAAGTCCGTTATTGGCTGGTATGATGGTTGACATCGTAGGTTGGACAATGACATTAGAATTAGTAATAATTCCAGTAGTGTTTGCGATTATTATGTGGTTCTTTGTAAAACCGGATCAACCTTTAATTATAGAAAAAGAAAATTTATAAAGTTTAATTATTTGTGTTTTTTGATTACCTCCTAGTATAATAATTATACTTATGAGGAGGAGAAAAATATGATTACTATTAATGCAATAATGAAAATTGACCCAGCTAAAAGAGAAGGTTATTTAGAATTAGTAAAACCATTACTTGAAGGTGCTAGCACTGAGGAAGGTTCATTATTTTATAAACATTTTGAACAAACAGACGAACCTAATACTTTTGCTTTTATCGAACGTTACAAAGATGAAGCAGCTGTTGAAGCACATAACAATTCTGATCACTTTAAAGCATTTTTTGCTGAAGTAAGTCAATATTTAGTTGAAAAACCAGATATTAGCGTTTCTCAAGATCAAACAACATAACTAATTATTTGAAATGTATTGAAATAATAAGAGAGTGGAATAGAAATCAAAATGCAATTTTGATTTCTATTCCACTTTCTTTATCTTGGGAAAGATAAGCAAGATACTGTTTTAATCATATTAATAAGTGTATAATTTTATGTTGCGGGTAATACAATAATGATTTTGATAGAGAAAAGTAGTTTTAGGAGTGTAAAAATAATGTTATATCAACATGGTACTTTAGGAACGTTAATGGCGGGTTTATTAGAAGGTACTGCAACAATTAATGAAATTTTAGAACATGGTGATTTAGGTATAGGAACACTCACAGGTTCTGATGGTGAAGTGATTATATTAGATAATCAAGCTTTTCATGCAAATGAATATGGAGAATTCAAGGAGTTGAAGGGCGACGAGTTAACACCTTTTGCAACGGTTACACCATTCAAACCAGATGCTCAATTTGATGTGCGTAATATAACTGATTCTGAAACATTATTGAATAAAGTACAACAAAAGGCTTTAAGTGACAATATTTTTATAGCCGTAAAAATAACTGGTAAATTTGAAATGGTACATGTGCGTATGATGCCAAAACAAGAGAAACCCTATACGAAACTTATTGAATCTGCTAAGCGTCAGCCAGAATTCACGCATGAACAAATAGATGGTACAATTGTTGGCTTTTATGCCCCACAATTATTTCATGGTATAGCTGCTAGTGGCTTCCACTTACATTTTGTAGATGATTATCAATCAGTCGGAGGGCATGTACTAGATTTTGAAATGAATCATGGTATTGTTGAATTGAGTAATATAGAGACGCTAGAACAACATTTCCCAGTAAATAATCAAACTTTCTTAGAAGCAGATATTGATTATTCCAATGTAGAAGCAGATATTAAAGAAGCCGAGTAAAAAACAACCATTAATTTTTTGTTGAATAAGTCACAAAGTGTTCATACGAATCGCATCTAGAAGAATTTAAAAAAAGTGTTAAAATAGAGAAGTAATACTTCTAGATAAGTATATATATTTAAGATGACGTTATATATTTTATTAAACTAAATAAGTTAGGAACAAATTCACTAAATCATATGGCTTTTTAATAATTCAAGTTTATTAATATAGTAAGTAATGTTAGTTGTTGTTTAAGATGGACATAGCATATCGATTATCTAATAATTAAGATGGCATGTTTTAATACAAAACTTTTAACTATTTAATCAGCCTTATGAGGGCGGGAATAGGAAATCACATCTTTGATTTCTGTCCCGCTCTATTTATGTGGCGGAAGATTTAATAAAATTATACATATCATTGTAAAAATTAAATAGAAAAGGAGATGCTTGACCATATTGACTAATTATATAAAATCTTTACTACGGTTCGATTCGATGAAGATTGATGTAGCAAAAGGAATTAGACAATGTATCTTAATGTTAATTCCTTTACTTATTGGTTATGTCACTGGCTATTTTTCTATAGGGTTACTAATTTCAACTGGTACCTTGGCACATATCTATGTCTTTGGAGGTCCGGCTAAATCTAAATTACGCATGGTGCTCTTTTCAGCA
Organism: Staphylococcus pseudoxylosus; assembly: GCF_003697915.1. GTDB lineage: Bacteria > Bacillota > Bacilli > Staphylococcales > Staphylococcaceae > Staphylococcus > Staphylococcus pseudoxylosus. The sequence goes on along the minus strand of NZ_RCVN01000003.1, from coordinate 134,597 downwards.
ATAGGTTTATCTTTAGCTATGGTTCTAGGGACATTAACCGTTAGCCAACCAATCATATTTGGTGTATTACTATTAGTTGTTTCCGTCATACCATACTACATCTTTAGCTCTCTTAATATCCCTGGACCGTCTTCCACGTTTTTTATCGTTGCATTTAGTTTGCCAATCAACTTACCTGTAGCCCCAGAAGAAGCTTTAACAAGAGGCGGCGCAATGTTTGTCGGAGGACTATTAGCAACTGTTATTGTGATATTAGTAATAATGTTATCCAAAGAATCTACAGAATCAAAAGCAATTAGAAATGATTACAATATAATCAAGCAATTGATTTATAATTTTGACGATGCACAGGCGTTTGCTAAAGCGTCACAATTTGCAGTAACGGCATTTAGAAATTCAGATATTCAACTCATCACATCAAGTACAGCAAAATCCAAAGAATCAGCAGAGTTTCAACGTCTGTTATTGTTACATAATACGGCGCAAGGTATTCATTCAGAATTATTGGAGCTGAATGAAAAGGATGCACGCCCGTTGCCAGAAGAAATAAAAGAGATGGCAGATTATGTGATTAAACGTGTTTATTCACACGGTAATACAACCCGTCAATGGACACAAAAAGTAGAAGTAGATGCTGTAAATCAAAATTTAGTTGATAGTATTATTAAAGTAGATGCGATTATGAATGCAGACAGTGAACGTGTGGAACATGAAATAGATATTCGTGTGCCAATTTATGGACAACGCATGATACAAAATTTAACTTTAGATTCATTTGTATTTAGAAATACAATACGTTATATCGTCATCATGGCAATTGCTATTTTTATAGCGCTCATGTTCGATTTTGAAAAAGCTTATTGGATTCCATTAAGTGCACATACTGTATTATTAGGATCGACTACATTGCATAGTTTTGAACGTGCAGGGGCTAGAGGCATTGGTACCATTATTGGTGTGTTATTCTTATCACTCATATTATTAGCAACGCCGCCAATTCCTGTAGCAATTATATTATTGGCAGTTGCAGCAGGTATAACTGAAATGTTCGTCGGTGCCAACTATTCGTTTGCAGTGATATTTATTACAATACAAGTTATTTTATTAAATGGACTTGCGTCTAACCATTTGACCATCTTAATTGCTTTACCAAGAGTAATAGATGTTATAGTAGGTATCCTCATTGCAGTAGTTTGTTTGCTATTTATTGGCAGAAAAACGGCTTCATCTATGTTGCCAGATACTTTAGCAGCAGTTGCTAGAGATGAAGCAGTCATTTTCCATTATCTATTTTCCAGTAATAAATATGCTTCAAGGGAACAAGATAAACATGAAATGCTAAAACTCAGCGTTAAATTAAATAATATGACGCAAGTTTATAACAGTGCAAATGGTGAAATATTTAGTAATAAAATGGTGATACAATACTATTATCCTAGTATTTATGCTTTGGAAGAAATCAGTTTTATACTGACAAGAGCTTTAAGTAATGAACAACGTTATCATATAGATGATGATACGATGGGAGATTATTTATTGGTTTTTGAAAATATTGCTAAACACTTTGAAAGAGGTAATCATATTCAATGGAAAACATTACCAGATTTACCTCAGTACGCACATGTAAAAACGTCACTGTTGAGTATTCAAACTAACTGTTTGCATGTAAGACAAGAAGCGACAGTATAACTAAATGTCTAAAATAAGCCGCCCTTTGCTACTTTGTTAGCATTAAGGGCGGCTTATTTGTATAGAGAAGGTCAGTGCTTAAATTGCCTATAATATGATGGGGGGGAGACTACGGTTTGTCTCGGGTTAGACTGTCGGTATGTGCAGGAACCTAATCACTATCTTTATATTGCTTAGCCTTTGCTTCGCTTTCTTGCTTTTTCGCTTTAATAGCATCTTGAGCATCTTCTTCTCTCTCAGCACGTGCTTTTTCATCTTCGTCCATTTTTTGGTAGCGTTGTTTTTGCCGATAACCATATGTACTTTCTAATATCTGTGATTCATTATTTAAACCAGCACCAATTGCTCCAGCAACGGTGGAAATAGAAGTTGCAAACCATGCGAGATTAATATAAGTAATGAAGCTAGCAGGTCCATTTAACTGTAGCGTTTGTCCTAAATAGCCTGGCGGTAAAACTACGAGTGAAGCCAGTAAAAAAAGACAAAATAAAATTAAGTAATAAAAAACAATAGATACAGTTAATGTTAAAGTAGTTGTTAAATTATATAACATTGTTATTTGTTTATTGTTGCTTTCTTTTGATGATTCCCATAAGTTATGTGCAACAATAATCCATACCATCATACCTAAAATGGCAACCAACATAATGAATAGCATGCGCCATGCAGAGTAGACAAAACTTAAATTCCACATCGTAGTAAAAACGATACCAAAAGCACCAGTGGTGAATGCGATCGCAACTACATTACTAAGACTTTTTAACATATTAAACGGATTATTCGCAAATGTCATACCACTAATTAAACGAAATGATCCTTTTGTATTTGAAGAAACATAATATAACGTGTGTTTTGAATCGGTATCTTCAAAGTATTCAGTTTTTGTGACTAAGTTTGAAAAGGGAAATTGAGCATTCAATTGCTGTTCACTTTCATCTTCACCTTCCGCTTGTTTCATATTTGATTCATTATATTCATCAATGGCATCAATAATACCTAATATAGAGCGTTGGAGCCGTTTTTTTATAGGACGCCAACCATAAGATGGTATAGAGATTAAACTTGCGCCATTACTACTATTGATATCAAATGCGACAGCATTTCCCTTTTTAATGATTGGTAAATCGGTTAGACCAATTGTATATTGCCATTCGTTGTTATTTTGATAATCAGAAATTTTACGAAATATTTTTTGAACGGTTTCAGCAGAACCAGTAAGAGGGTCAATGATTGTCTCGATTTGCCATTCATGGTTTTCAGAAAAATGTGAGGTAAGCAATTCTGGTAGCTCTGTTTTTAGATGGCAAGCAATTTTTTCAGTTACGCCAGGAGCTGCAACTAAGCCTATTTTCACAATATTACGACACATTAATTACGCTCCTCTCTATGTGTTTGTTTCTGCCCTACGTAAGAGTGATGTTCTTCGTGTTTATCATAAGTATCTTCATCTTCTTGTTCTAACTGTTTATTTCTATAATATTGTCTAAATGAATAAGTTACACGTTTGATTTTCTCTGCATTCTCTACTGTTGAACCCATTGCTCCTGCCAAGATACCTAGAGAAGTTATAAACCAAATTAAATTAATATAGTTAATTAAAGTAGGTGCTTTACTGTTAAGTGTTGTCCAATTTGAAAATAATTCTGGTGGGACAAAGAGTAAAGTACTAACTGTTAGTAATAGAAATAAACTTAAAAAGTTAAAGAGTGTGATGGTAGTTAAAGTGGTCACTGTAGTGAAATTATAGATATATCTATATAGTTTTTGAGTTTTAGGGCTTTGTCGTTCCCATAAATTATAAGAATATATGAGCCAGCCAACCATCCCGAATATAGATAACAACATAAGTAATATAAACCGCCAATAATCATATTCTAAACTCAAATCCCAAGGGGTAGAGAAAATCGATATATATGTTCCAGTAGCAAATGAAACTGAAATTATTTTTTTAAAGTCAAAGATTGCGGACCACGGTTCATTGGCATAGGTCATTCCTGCTATTAAATGAAGCCATCCTATAGTTGTGGACTTTACGATAATACGTTGATGATTTTGATCTTGTGCTTCTTCATTTGGAATTACAGTGTTGAATTGAGTTAATTTAAAATGTTGTTTATTAAGAAGTTGCTTGTCAGAACCACTATTTTGTAATAATTGAATGACATAAGTGATGAAATGTTTCAATTTCTTTTTAAGTGTTATTGCTCCTAAGACGGGCAGTGAAATGAGTGCAATATTATTATCGTAATTGATATCACAGATAACTGTTTTTCGGTTAGAAAAATTTGGTAAATCAGTAATACAAATGGCATAATCCCATTCTTTTTGCTTTTTCATGTTTGTTGCTATATCCATTGCTTTGTCCATATGTTCAGCAGTACCAACTATAGAAGCAACATGCTTATCAAAGCGCCAACCTTCATCATTTGTCTGTTCCTGAATTGCTCTAGGTAACTCATCGTATATTTTATTTACCATTTTATGTGGCATATCAGGTGAAGGGATTAAACCTACTGTGATATTCGCCATATAAGCCCCTCCAATCTGTATAGAATTTATTAACTTAATATATGTACTACAATTCCCTTTATGACAACGCGTAATCATGATTAGCTTTACGTTCTATAAAATGAGTTGAGTGCAATGAACGGTTTATACTAATTTATTAGTGGTAAACAGTAAGCAAGAATAAATAGATTGGAAGTGGTAGTCATGCCTTGGACAATGGAAGATTATCCGCAAAGTTGGAAAAATTTTGATGAGTTAGAACGCAAAAAAGCAATTGATATAGGCAATGCCATGTTAAAAGATGGTTATAAGGAAGAAAGTGTAATTCCCATCGCAACTAAACAAGCCGAATCTTGGTATAGAGATGCTTCAGACAGCGAATTAAAGGAACTAAAAAATAAAAAAATTACACAGCATAAACAAGATGATTCAGCTAATCCGAAATTAAACCAAAAAGACGTTCATGTGTATTATGAAGATAACGAATGGAAAGTTAAATCAGATGGTGCAAAACAAGCATCAGATACTTTTCCTAAAAAAGAAGATGCGATGAAACGAGCACGTAATATTACAGATAACCGTGAAACAGAAATTATAGAGCATAAAAAGAACGAATAACTACATGGACTAGTCATAAGATTATATAATTGTTGAAATAGTAAAACAGTTTTTGGCATAAGTAGATGTTAAGGACAATTTAGTCTGTAATTCTTAGCCATACATGTCGGGGCGAGACAATGAAATCATTTCAGCAAAAATTGATTTCTGTCTTGCTCTTTTTATTTGTAATTTTATGAATATTAATTGACTAAAATAAATAAATTTTTGAAATCATCACGCGTTTTATATGGTAGAAATTATAGAAAAGTATAGCTTTATATTTAAATTGTAAATTAGAATTAGCTATAATGCTCTATAAGAAGTGATTAATTGGAGGTACGAAATATGTACATAGAACGTAAACCTTCGTTAAATGTAGACGATTTGAAGGAAGAATTTAAAGAAAGTATCGACCATATCAATGAGTCGGAAGAGGCTCTAGAAATGGTTGTTGGTTTTGTTGCCTTGGAACAACTATATTCTTCAGCATTAAAAGAAGTAAGTACAAAACTAGATATATTAGACGATCAATTTCAACAGATGTACAAACATAATCCAATACATCATATGGAACGTCGTGTTAAAGAGATGAGAAGTTTGATAAACAAATTAGCACGTAAGGGCTGTGATATAAGTACAGAATCCGCAAAAGAGAATATATTAGATGTAGCTGGAATCCGTGTGGTTTGTAATTATTTGGATGATATTTATGTGATTGAAGATTTATTGCTTAAACAGGCAGATGTTACTTTGATAAAGCGTAAAGATTATATCGAACATCCAAAAGAAAATGGATATCGTAGTCTGCATATTGTAGTGACTATACCAGTTTACTTAGCACATTCTATGGAGCTTGTACCCGTAGAAATACAAATAAGAACAATAGGGATGGATATGTGGGCTAGTCTAGAACATAAAATTCGTTATAAAAATAGTGAAAACACAGAAAAATATAGATCTGTATTGAAACAGTGTGCCACAGATATTACTTCTGTAGAAAGCAAACTACAAGATATATACTCAGAAGTATTTAAAAATTAATTAAATAATTTGCTGATTACGTAACGTCATCATGTATATTTTTATTGAGGAGGTATAAAAAATGACTCAATATCAAACAGGTGAATTAGCAAAGCGGTGTAATGTCTCAATAAGAACAATTCAATATTATGATAGAAAGGGTCTGTTAACTTCAACTAAGGATGAAGATAATGGAAGCTTCCAAACTACTAAGAAAAGCGTAATTAAGATAAGAAATAAAATGTTTACACATTTACATTTGCGTCACTAAATAAAATTTTTGCCGACACGTTTGGTCTAAAAAACCTGATGTGTCGGTTTTTTATGCCATTTACCATATTGATCAGCAATTGCAAGCGCTTGCAATATTGGCGGTTGTGTATTATCATACTTGTATACAAGTATATCGTATTGATAAAGAGGTGGTGTTTTAGTGGATTATTCATATCCTGAACAATGGTTAGACGGTGTGTCAAAAGGCGAAATGATTGCAGCTGAAATTCGTTTGAGAATTGTTGATGGTACGATAACACCTGACACTTTATTGACGGAAAATCAAATTGCCAAAGAATTTAACGTCAGTAGGTCACCAGTTAGAGACGCTTTTAAATTGTTAAAACAAGATCAATTAATTCATCTAGAAAGAATGGGTGCAGAAGTTTTACCATTTGATGATAATGAGAAAGAAGAACTTTATGATTTAAGAATTATGCTTGAGTCATTTGCGTTCAGTAGGATTAAGCCCAAAATGCATAATCAAATTGTAAAAGAATTAAGCAAACAATTGGAAATGATGAAGGTAGCGGTTAAATTTGAAGACGCAGAAGCGTTTACTGAACATGATATGAAATTTCATGAAGTAACAATTATGGCGTCTAAACATCAATACTTAAAAACATGTTGGAATAATTTACGCCCAGTAATGGAAGCACTTATTTTGCTATCTATGCGTAAACGAATGAATGAAAACCCTGAAGACTTTGAAAGAATTCACCAAAACCACGAAGTATTTATTGAAGCAATTGCAAATAAAGATGCGTATAAATTGAAAGAAGCATTTCATTTGAACTTTGATGACGTAGGTGATGATATCGAAAGCTTTTGGTTAACTTAGCATTTTAACGTAGTAAAGAATCGGGAGGCAAAAGCATGAAATACATGATAGGTGTCGATATAGGCACAACAAGTACGAAATCAGTGCTTTATGACGAAAAAGGTCAATTTATAATGAAACATAATATCGGTTATCCTTTGCATACACCGAATGTCGAAATATCAGAAGAAAATCCAGATGAGTTATTTGATGCGGTATTAATGACAATCAAATATGTCATGAGAGAAGCTGATATTGATAAAAAGGACTTGAAATTAGTTTCATTTAGCGCTCAAATGCATAGTCTTATAGCAATGGACGCTAGCAATCAACGTTTGACTGAAAATTTAACTTGGGCTGATAATAGAGCAAGCAAATACGCAGAAGAAATTAAAAATAACCATAATGGTGATGCGATTTATCAAAGAACTGGAACGCCAATACATCCTATGTCTCCATTATCTAAAATATTTTGGATGAAGCATGAACAACAAGAAATATATAATCAAACAGCTATTTTTGCTGATATCAAAACGTATATTTTCTATCAATTATTCGAGCAATTTGTAATAGATCATTCTATGGCATCATCAACAGGTATGTTGAATTTGGAAACATTATCTTGGGATAAAGAAGCGCTCGAACTATTAGGTATTAACGAATCACAATTGCCTGAACTTGTACCAACGACACATATATTAAAAGGTATGAAACGTCGTTACGCAACATTGATGGGCATTGATGAGCATACACCAATCGTTGTTGGCGCAAGTGACGGTGTATTATCTAATTTAGGCGTGAACGCTTTTAAAAAGGGTGAAGTTGCTGTAACTATAGGTACTTCAGGTGCTATAAGAACAGTTATAGATAAACCACGTACTGATGATAAAGGAAGAATCTTTTGCTATGTATTAACAGATGATCATTATGTTATCGGTGGCCCCGTTAATAATGGTGGCGTAGTACTACGATGGTTACGTGATGAGTTATTAGCAAGTGAAGTTGAAACAGCAAAACGTTTAGGAGTAGATCCATATGATGTACTAACTAAAATTGCTAATCGAGTTAAGCCTGGTGCGGAAGGTCTCATATTCCACCCGTATTTAGCAGGTGAACGAGCGCCATTATGGAACGCAGATGCAAGAGGTTCTTTCTTTGGATTGACGTTATCTCATAAAAAGGAACATATGATTAGAGCTGCTTTAGAAGGTGTGCTTTATAATCTATATACAGTTTATTTAGCCTTGATTGAGGTTATGGATGAGACACCATCAACTATTAAAGCTACAGGTGGTTTCGCTAAAAGTGAAGTTTGGCGTCAAATGATGGCAGATATTTTCGATACTAATTTAAGTGTCCCAGAAAGTTATGAAAGCTCATGCTTAGGTGCTTGTGTATTAGGAATGAAAGCGTTAGGAGAAATTGAGGATTTCTCAATTATTGAGGAAATGGTTGGTACTACAAATGAACATAAACCAAATGAGGACAATGTGAAAATATACCAACAATTAATTTCAATATTTATAAATTTAAGCCGTTCATTAGAGGATCGTTATACAGAAATTTCAGCGTTCCAACGTGAACATATGGATTAATGATAATTAAGTAAGTAGGTTGGAGGAGAAGGAAAGCTGTAATTAGTAATTGTCATTGGGTGACCATTTATTTAATTACCTTTCCTACATACCTATAAATAACACAGTGAGAAAAGTTTTTTTAGAACAAAAAGAAAGCGTTACCAAGAGTGGGGTAGCTATGTCTGTTAGCTACATTCATTCTTTACTATGGAAGGGGAGAACGATGATGTTTGAAACAATTTGGCCATTGGCTACGGTGGTAATAGGTATTATCGTATTACTATCATTAATAATTTTCTTGAAATTAAATACATTTATTTCATTAATCATTACATCTATTGTAACTGCAATATTACTGGGAATGCCTTTAGATAAAATAATTGAAACTGTTGAAAATGGTATGGGCAGCACACTTGGCCATATTGCTTTGATTTTTGGGCTTGGCGCCATTTTAGGTAAATTACTTGCTGATGGTGGCGGCGCGACGCGTATAGCTGACACGTTGATTAAAAAGTTTGGCTATAAACATGTTCAATGGGCAATGCTTGTTGCAGCATTTATTGTAGGTATCGCACTATTCTTTGAAGTGGGATTAGTATTGTTAATACCATTAGTGTTTACTATAGCTAAGCGTGCAAATGTATCACAGTTGAAACTAGGTTTACCAATGGTAGTAGCTTTATCTGTAACACATGGCTTCTTGCCACCACATCCAGGACCAGTAGTTATTGCAAAAGAATTGGAAGCTAACCTGGGCCATGTGTTAATGTACGGTATTATTATTGCTATTCCTGTTACATTGATAGCGGGACCATTATTTAATAAAATTGCACAAAAAATCGCACCAACTGCTTATACTCGTGAAGGTGACATATCAGCATTAGGTGCACAAAGAGAATTTAGTGAAGCTGAGATGCCAGGATTTGGTATTAGTTTACTAACAGCTGTTTCACCAGTTATCCTAATGTTGTTTTCTACAATTGTACAGTTAATTACAGGTAATGAAACAGCGACGAACGGTTTTGAATCTGTAGTTTACTTTGTAGGTACAGCGGGAACGGCGATGCTTATTGCAGTATTATTTGCCATATTTACAATGGGAATTAAGCAAGGGCGTAACAATTCAGAAATTATGGATTCAGTATCTAATGCAATTTATCCAATTGGTATGATGATTTTAATTATTGGAGGTGGTGGTACCTTCAAACAAGTTCTAATTGATGGCGGTGTTGGAGATACCATTGCTAAATTGTTCGAAGGTACAGAAATGTCTCCTATACTATTAGCGTGGATTGTGGCTGCAGTACTACGTATTGCACTAGGGTCTTCAACAGTAGCGGCGATTTCTTCAACGGGAATCGTATTACCGTTATTACAAGCGTCAGATGTTAACGTGGCTTTAGTAGTGCTTGCGATAGGTGCAGGTAGTGTTATATTATCCCATGTTAATGATGCAGGGTTCTGGATGTTTAAGGAATATTTTGGCTTAACAGTCAAGGAAACATTTTTAACTTGGTCACTACTGGAAACAGTAATTTCAGTTTCAGGACTCGTTTTTATATTAATATTAAGCATTTTTGTATAAACGATTTAAAGATTAACTATAAATTAGTTGAATATATTACAGCAGAAGATTAGGATAAAAAATCTAATAATAAGCGTTCATTGAACTAATAAAGTAATGACAATGAAAAAACTTGAGGAGACAGGTGTGCGAAATCAAACTTTGGTTTCTACCTGACTCCTTTATTTTTATCAACACAATGACAATTTAAAATTATATAATATAAGTAAAGAATATTATGACTAACAAGGAGGAACTGTAAATGACAAAATTTAACACGGATAGTTTTTCTGTAAAAGGAAAAAATGCAATTGTGACAGGTGGCGCTAGAGGTTTAGGTAAATATTACACTATCGCATTAACGATGTATGGCGCTAATGTCACAGTTGTAAGTTCTTCAAATCAAGCGTGGGAAGCTTTAAAAGAAAGTGTGGAACAGAATGAAGGTGAAGTGTCTTTTATACAACAAGATCTAAAAGAACAAGGTGCAGCCGAAAAAGTTGTTGCGCAAGCAGTGGAAACATGGGGAAGTTTAGATATTTTAGTAAATAATGCTGGCGTTCAAATTCGAAATAATGTCTTAGATTATAAAGATGAAGATTGGCAAAATGTTATAGATATCAATTTGAATGCAACGTATTATATGGCACATGAAGCGGCTAAAGTTATGACAGAACAGCAAACTGGTAAAATGATTAATATAGGTTCTATGCAGTCATATCGTGCAGGTAAAAATATCTTTCCATATGCAGCTAGTAAACATGGCGTCGTAGGTATTACACGTGCGTATGCTGATGCATTAGCACCTTATAACATTCAAGTGAATGCACTTTCTCCTGGTTACATTCGTACTGATATGACTAAAGTATTAGAAGAAGATCCAATAAGAGGGCCAGAAATTAAAGGGCATATACCATCTGGTGAGTGGGGAGTGCCCGAAGATTTAATGGGACCTTTAATATTTTTAGCAAGTAGTGCATCTGACTATGTGACAGGGACAACATTACCTGTGGATGGTGGTTATTTATTAAGATAACAAGTTATTCATAACAATTAGCTATAGGAGGCGAGTATAACGTGTTTGTACTTGCCTCTTTTTTATGGAATATTGAAGAATAGCAATATACTAAGTGATCAGCTCAAAGATATACTATTGAAAATACAACATAAACTACGCTTTAAATGATAAAATGTAGAAGCGATTGCTCATTATATATATGATAAATGGGATATCGATTTATAAATGAGTCAGAAAGTTAAGCTATATAAATATAATCATTTTATGATGATTTAAGGGGTAAGTTATTTTGTCTTTTTAATTTAGGGGGATTACATTATGAAAAGGATCTTATTAATTGCAAGTGCATTTATTGGTGTCATTGTAGGCGCTGGTTTTGCTTCTGGCCAAGAAGTACTTCAATATTTTACAAGTTTTGGTATTATGGGCACGTTTGGTGCAATTATTACAACGGCACTATTTACTTATGTTGGTATGATGCTTGTATGGCTGGGAAGTAAATTTAAGACAGATTCTCATAAAGAAGTGATACATCATATAACGGGAAAATCATTGGTAGGAAAAGTACTTGGTTGGATTATTGACTTAGTTATTATCTTTACATTATTTGGTGTAGGTGTAGTAATGATTGCAGGAGCGGGTTCAAACCTTAATCAACAATTTGGTTTACCTTCTATTGTGGGTACGTTATTAATGACTGCATTAATCTTATTAGCAGGTATGTTAAAGGTTGAAGGTGTTGTAAAAGTTATTGGTAATATAACGCCATTTTTAATTATATTTATTATCCTAATTTCAGTTTATAGTTTTATTACTACAAACACACCATTTTCACAGCTTGATACATTATCAGATGCTAAACCTTCAACATTACCAAACTGGTTTGTTGCTGGAGTGAACTACGCTTCCTTTAATACTGCTGTTGGTGCTTCAATGGCTATAGTCATGGGAGGTTCAGAGAAGCATACGAAGGTTGCTGCAACTGGTGGATTAATTGGTGGTCTTGCTTTAGGTATTATGATTGTATTGAGCCACTTGGCTATTTTCACGCAAATTGATGTTGTTGGAAATATGGATATGCCAATGTTAGGTATTGTAAATAATATTTCGCCTGTGCTAGGTATTATCATGGCAATCGTTATATTCGGTATGATATTTAATACTGGATTAGGAATGTTTTATGCTTTTGCGTCACGCTTTACGGTAGTAGATACGATGAGATTTAAAATATTCTATACGATAGCAGTAATTGTGGGATTGTGTTTAAGTTTTGTCGGATTTACAGATTTAGTAGCTATATTCTATCCATTAATTGGTTATTTAGGGCTCGTACTTATTTTGGTATTGTGCTATGCACCATTTAAACTTAAGTTTCATAATAAAAATGCATAAATGATTTAAAAAAATGCTATTAAAATAAAATGAAACCTAAGGCTTAATAAAATGAAATTAAATTTATAACCCCATTCCTTTATTTTTAGTTATAATATAATAAAGGAATGGGGTGATTTTTTTATGAATGAGAACACGTTAGAGATTTTACAAATGAATGCACTTCAACTATTGGGTATCCAATTGGAAGGTTATGATATGAGTGATATAAAGGGGATTAGCACACATATTAAAACACCATTTACAAATACTGCAAGAAAACAGTTTAAAACTGAGCTTAAGCACTTTATTGTTCATATGAATAGTAATAAAATTTATCATTATTCAAACAGTTTTGATGTTAATTTTTTGATTTTTAAATTTAAGAAAAATAAGCAGATTTATATCATTGGACCTTATATGGAGCAAAGACCGAATGAACGACGTTGTAATGAGTTACTGCAAAGAGCAGATATTAAAATATCAAAGTTGTCCATCTTAAAACAGTATTTACTTAGTATACCTTTGTGTCATCATGTTAAAGCTCAAAAGATGTGTCGGTTAGCAATTCGCTTTTTAAAAAAGAGAAACGTTGTTTATGAAACAGTGAAGATTGATTTCAAGTTTCATTCAACAATAGAAGTGTTGGCTGAATCAAGAGCTCAAATGGATTATACACTACAAGAAATAGAACAACGCTATAATTTAGAGAATCAATTACTTACGGCAGTTGAAAATGGGAATGTGACAGAAGCGTTATCAATTTTAAATGAAATGAATGTATCTGTGGCTGGTTTACGTAGAGTTAAAGATGATGTTTCTAATGAACAATATAAAGCATTTCTTATCAATACGTTATGTCGAAAGGCAGGGGAAAAGGCAGGTATTAGCTTAATTCACATTGATGAAATATCTGAGAGATATGCTGCTATTATTGATCAAACTATGGACAGTGAGATGCTTGATGAAATTATTCATGAAATTGTTAAAGAGTACGCGGAAAGAGCTATGAAGACAAAAGCCAATGCATATAGTCCAAAAGTAAGTAAAGTAATACAATATATAGAAAGAAATTTGGACAATACGCTGACCTTAAAAGAATTAGCGAGTCATGTTGATTTAGCTCCTAGTTATTTATCTAGGATATTTAATCAAGAAATTCACAAATCAATTTCACAATATATCATTGAACTAAGAATTAAAAAAGCACGTGATTTGATTGCTAGAACTAAGATGACAGTTTCAGAAGTTGCTTCATATGTAGGGTTTAAAGAACAAAGTTACTTCACACAATGCTTTAAAAAGCAATATGGCGTGCCTCCATTAAAATATAGAACAGAGCATAAAGAATTTTACTAAGAAATTAACTTCAAAAAATTAAATTTTATAAAGAAAGTTGCTGTTTTGGTAAAAAAATTATAAAAAATGTAAAAAAAGTCTTAAAAAATTGACAAAACAGTATGGAAAATGCAATTTTAGAATATATTAAAACAATTTAAGTAGTGTATTTTCTAATAAATCATTTCGCTCTATGTAATTTTTACAATACACTTTAGTTATAGCTTTTATTCGTGTTATCTCAGTTCAAATCATAAGGATATACATTATACATTTATAACAACGTTGTTATTTTTGTATTGACTGTTTAATTTTAAAAAATATAATAAAAGAAAGATCTCTATAAATTACTTACAGGGGATGTATTCAATCATTACGAAATGATGAAGGAATTTGTAGAGTTACTTTTTTTACACAGATAAGAAAACGCTTACAATTTAATGTGTTTGCTTATTGAGTGTTAATTATGAATACAGTTACGAATACATACTAAGAAGTTATTGGAACAATTAATTATCCAATATCTTCAATAGTGGAAAGAGGTAATCGATATGGTTACAGCAAAATTAAAGCCAGCAAACAGTAAACTAAAGCATTTTAAAGAGATTCAGGAGCCTAGGTTGAAATTTAAGGAAAAGTTATCTTATGGATTTGGTGACCTAGGTAACGGCATGATGTTCGATATGGGGCAGATTTACTTACTTTTATTTTATACTGATATATTAGGAATACCTTCGTGGGTAGGAGGTTTAGTATTTTTAGTTTCGAAATTCTTCGATGCCTTTGTTGACACAGCTGTAGGTACAATCGTAGATAACCAAACTAATTTTGCTAAACGTGGTAAATTTAAACCGTTTATTTTATATGGCAGTATTCCGTTAGCAATACTTACAGTCATAACATTTTTATCACCAGAGATAGGACAAACAGGCAAAATTATATGGGCTTTTGGTTCGTATTTGTTATTTAATGCAGCTTATTCATTTGTAAATATTCCATATGGCTCACTGTCTGCTTCTATGACTATTAATGCGGATGATCGTACGCAATTATCGGTATTCCGTAACATGGGATCTCAAGGCGCAATGTTTATATCTGGTATTGTCGTTATACCTGTTGTTAGTTTATTTCCAAATCATCAAATAGGTTATCCAATAGCAGTTGGGATGCTTGCTATTGCTGGGGTAATATTCCATATGATTTGTTATAAAGGTGTAACTGAAAGACATACGATTGAAAGACCGAAAGAAAAAGGAATTGGTCGTAAGGCGTTTTTAAATTTATTGAAAAATAGACCATTCATCATATTAGCAATTTATACACTTTTAACAATTAGTGCACTATTTTTACAGCAAGCTTCTCAATTATATTATTTTAAATATGTTTTAGGAGAACAAAATTTAGTAGGGATAGTTAGTACACTCAACTTCCTTGTGCTAATTCCAGCGTTAATATTAACAACGTTTTTAAGTAGATTGGTTGGTAAGAAAATGACTGCGATTATAGGTGTAGGAGGATTTATTCTATTCCAATTCATCAATTTCACTTTTTTCTCAGATCATATCGTGATGTTCTTAGTTATTAATACCGTTGCACAATTATTCTTAGTTATTCCTAATACTGTAACTTGGGCATTTATTGCTGATGTTGTGGAATACGGACAATGGCAATCGGGTCTTAGATCTGAGGGAATTATATATGCAAGTTATAGTTTTACAAGAAAAATATCACAAGGTTTAGCAGGCTTTATACCAGGTGCATCTTTAACACTTATTGGATTTGTTCCTAATGCCACTCAATCAGCAGATACATTACATGGATTGAAAGTATTATTCTTTATCGTTCCTGCGACAGCTTGTTTAATTGCAGTCATACTATTCTTCTTTGCATATCCATTAACTGACCGTAAACATAAACAAATTGTTAAAGAGTTAGCATTGAGAGAAGAATTGTAGATAGATTTAATGAAAATGAAAGGAGTAAGTGAGTATGTTGTATCCAGTTGTAAATGAATTTAGAAGTATGATTGATTTGAATGGTATTTGGCTTTTTAAATTAGAGGAAAATGAAGATCACATTGATGTGTCACAACCATTAAATACTGAACAAGTCATGGCTGTGCCAGGTTCGTTCAATGATCAAGGTGTCACTGCTAATATTCGTAACCATGTAGGGAACGTTTGGTATGAAAGAACATTTACTGTTCCCAACGTATTAAATAATGAACGTATTGTTTTAAGATTTGGTTCAGCAACACATAAGGCAACTGTATATATTGATGGTAAAGAGGTAACATCACACGAAGGTGGTTTCCTACCATTTGAAGTAACATTAGATAAAGCTTACACAGTTGGGACACATCGTTTAACGGTATGCGTAAATAATATATTAGATGAAACAACTTTACCGGTTGGAGATTATAACGAAATAATAGATGCAGAAGGAAATGTGATTAAGAAGAACACACCAAACTTTGATTTCTTCAATTATGCGGGGTTACATAGACCTGTAAAAATATATACAACACCTAAGATGCATATTCAAGATATTGAAATTGTACCTGAATTACAAGGTGATGATGCTTATGTAAATTATAAAGTGAGTACGAGCCATAGCGAAGGGACAGTTGAGGTTCGATTAGTGGATGAAGACAAGGAAGTTATAGCGAAATCAACAGGTGTAGAAGGTACGATAAAGGTTCAGAATCCACATCTTTGGAAACCATTAAATGCGTATTTATATCATTTAGAAGTATCACTTATAGACGATGGAGAGTTAATTGATACTTATGCTGAGCGATTTGGTATACGTTCTGTCGAAGTGGCTAAGGATAAATTTTTAATTAATGGAGAGCCGTTTTATTTTAAAGGTTTTGGTAAGCATGAGGATAGTTATTATCATGGCAGAGGTATGAATGAAGTAGCGAATGTATTAGATTTTAACTTGATGAAATGGATAGGGGCGAATTCATTTAGAACTTCGCACTACCCGTATTCGGAAGAAATGATGCGTTTAGCTGATGAACAAGGTATAGTGGTGATTGATGAAACGACTGCTGTAGGAGTTCATTTAAACTTTAATGCCATTTTAACTGGTGAAAAAGCAAGAAATACATTTGAAGAAATAGGTACAAAAGCGGCGCATGAAGCTGTGATTAAAGGGTTGATTGAACGTGATAAAAACCATGCTTGTGTAGTTATGTGGTCGATTGCCAATGAGCCAGCTTCTGACGAACAGGGGGCCAAAGCATATTTCGAACCATTAGTGAATTTAGCACGAACATGTGATCCACAACAGAGACCTGTTACAATTGTAACCATACTGACTTCTCAACCAGACACATGCCAAGTGCAAGATTTAGTCGATGTCTTATGCTTAAATAGGTACTATGGTTGGTATACTCAAACAGCAGATTTGAAAGCAGCTAAATTGGCCCTAGCAGAAGAGTTAGATGGTTGGAGTATTAAACAGCCAGGTAAACCAATTATGTTTACTGAATATGGCGCCGATACAGTGGCAGGAATGCATGCATTAAACGATGAATTATTCACAGAGGAATACCAAATACGTTATTATGAAGCCAATCATGAAGTTATTGATAAGTATCCACAATTTATTGGAGAACAGGTATGGAATTTTGCAGATTTTGAAACTTCTACTGGTATTATTAGAGTTCAAGGAAATAAGAAAGGGATTTTCACACGTGAAAGAAGGCCAAAAGCCGTTGCGCATTACTTCAAAGAAAGATGGTCAAATATTCCGGATTTTGGATATAAAATATAATAGATAAGGATGGGAGTCAGACAGAAATATAATTTATTTAAAAGGTTTCTGTCATACCCGAGATAAGGATGACTAGAAGTGAAAGCATGACAGACTTAACTGTGATGTGAGTAAAAGTTCATGCATAAGTCCCACGAGCCCAATATAATGTTTAAGAATCTGAGACATAAAGTTCTTGGATAAGTGAAAAAAGGCGATTTCTATTGAATTAAAATAGAAATTGTCTTTTTCAATATTGTTTTGATCATAGTTAGCTCATTGATTTAGTTTAGTAGTTTTTATTAAACTATACGCAAGAGCCTTATTTTTTTAAAGTGTTTTAATGTAAAATTACATATGAATGTGACGTATTTTTGGCGAGACTCTTGAGGGAACAGGACTAGGTGAAGACTACAGGCTGAAGCTGTCTCCTAAGAAAGCGAGCCAAACAATACGAAGTATTGAATAAACAAAAAGAAGCCCTCAGATGAATTGAATCATCTGAGGGCTATTTTTCTGGGATTGATGTCCCAGCCTCTTCGAAATATAATACTAAACCAAAGTACAACTTTTGGGGTTCAGTACAAATTAAACCATTTGAGTGTTTCTTTTTCTGGGATTGATGTTCCTAATCCCTATTTATTCATTTATATTATGTTGTTGTCTATATTATAATTTGGCTTGCCATTTATTAGTCCAAACCAAATCGTTATAAGTACCTTTAAAAGTGCTCAACCCCATAATTTTATCGACTGTTTGTTTAATAGTTTCAGGGTTAGAATGATAAGCATTTATATAAGCTTTCACCATTGTTGCATCGTGTAAATGAGTTGTGAAATTTAATGAGACAAACACTGTTGGGACTTCGTGTACATACCAAGGAATTTCATTGCTCATTGCAGTACCCCATTTGATTCGATAGTTATTTTCAGCAGCATAACCGATAATGTTAGCGAAGACAAGTGCTGCATCAACGTCTTCACGATAAGATAATGTTTTACCTTTAACGCGTGTTGAACCATCGTTTAAAGTAACATTAAAACCTCTCGATTCAAGTTCTTTAATAATGTCTTCTGGTACATTATTAGCAGATTTATAAATACCATCTTTCTCACCTTCAATTACATAAAGGCGAATGTTTTTATGTGTTTCTGGACGAATCGGTAATTGATCTAATGTATTTTTTACGAGGGTAATACCTAAATCAGCAGCTTCAGCACGCATGTCTAAATGTTCTTGGCAACCGATAACTTGCAAGTCTTCTTTAGCGCGAATGATTGTTCCGTCTACTTGTTTTTTGTGTAAATTCAATTGTGCTTTTAGCCCTAAGATACGGCGAACAGCATCATCTAAACGTTCATCTGTGATGATACCATTGTTATATCCGTTTAGCATGAATTGATAATCTTCTTCTAAATCATTGAAGAAGAGGAACATATCACATCCAGCAGCAATTGAAAGAGGTACGTAATCTTCACGACGCATAGAAGCAGTCATACCTAACATATGACTAGCATCTGTAACGACAAAACCATTAAAATGCATATCATCTTTAAGTAAATCAGTGATAAGTTCTTTTGATAATGTTGCTGGTAAAATATCTTTATCTTCTAGGTTTGAGTTTAACTTTTTAGAATAAGCAGGTTGTGCAATATGCCCAGCCATAATCATTTGTACGCCTCGATCAATATGGTGTTGATAAACTTTACGGAAACTATTGTCCCATTCTTCTGTAGATAATTCGTTTACACCCAATACTAAATGCTGATCACGCTCTTCTGTACCATCCCCAGGGAAGTGTTTAATACATGTAATCATGTCATGTTCTGAGTTGAAACCATCAATAAAGGCACTAGAATATTTAATGACCGTTTGTGCCTCTGTACCATATGAGCGTGTATTTACTATAGTATTGCGCCAGTTCTTAAGAATATCTACACACGGGTCGAAATTGATATGTACACCTAATGCTGAAGATTCACGTGCAGAAACGAGCCCAGCATTGTATGCAACCTTAGTATCTTGAGCAGCTTCACATTGTGCTGCGCTTGCAATATAAGTGCCATCTTTACATGCGCCATTACCTCCAGAATCACAGTTAGCTGCGACAAGTACAGGTATCTTTGTATTTTGTTGTAAGTCATTGAGTAAGCTTTGTACTTCAACTTTATTGCCGCCTTCATAACGTGCGCCACCAATATGATAACGTT
Source organism: Staphylococcus pseudoxylosus (assembly GCF_003697915.1). Taxonomy (GTDB): domain Bacteria; phylum Bacillota; class Bacilli; order Staphylococcales; family Staphylococcaceae; genus Staphylococcus; species Staphylococcus pseudoxylosus. The sequence continues at coordinate 114,847 of NZ_RCVN01000003.1, read as the reverse complement.
CTAAAACTTCTTTATTACTCAAATCTGCATCGTGGAATTTTTTTCCACCCTCTAATGAAAATAAATTGAAAAAGAGTTGTCCAATTTTTTCTTCACTTGATAAATCTTTTAGTGTTTCTTCAACCCAAGCAATTTGTGTGTCGTCTAGATTATAAGGGGATGTTTTTAGGTTTACTTTTACCATTAATTATTTCACTCCTTCAAAATTATTATAAAAAATAGAAATTAAAGAAGATTGTATATCTTGATTGAAACGACCTTCTTTGAATAGTTTTAAGTATTTATTGTGAAAATCTAGCCATGATTGATCTTCGTGGCTGGCAAGAATAGGATAAAAATATAAATCATGTGCTTGAGCAGCTTCCAAGTCGCCCTTAGCATCACCTAGCATAATAATATCTTCTAAGTTATAGAATGACTTTAATACTTCGAGACAACGCTCTTTTGTACCTGCTTCTTGGGCGAACATGCCATTCAAGTATGGTGTTAAATGATAAGACTCCCACTCATGTTGAACTGCAGAAAGGTTGGCTGACGATACGATAGCTATATCTGCAAATGAAGCGGTATCTTTTAAGGCATTATGTACGTGATTAAAAGGACCGATACTAGGAAGTTCTTTAATGCGTGCATTGACTTTATGAGACCAAGATAAAGCTTTGCGTAAACCAGATTTGTTTGGGTTATCTTCAATAGCTTCTTCTAGACTAGGATTTGAAAAAGATTGGGTAGTTTGTACCCATTGTTTTATGTCGTCATATCCTTGAATGTCTAAACCTTCTGCAACAAGTTCTCCTAACATTTTTTCAAGACCTCTAAAACGATTGATGCCTCTGGTTATTTCATAAAGGTTCAATGCATTCCATCGTTCTAAGATCCTTTCTGATTCATCTTCGAGATGCCATTCTTCGACAAGTGCTGGACCAAAAGCGCGTTCATGTTTAATAGTCATAGAATCAATGGCACATCCATCTGAATCAACGCAAATGAGTTTATTATATTTAGCTTTATAGTGTGATAAAGATTGAATCATTTTTAAAATTCCTCTCCCATAAGTTTAAATAAAGTGATTATCATAATGTCTTTTACAATCATAATTGAGTTGAGTAGTGTAAAAGACGATTGGAATTATTATGCTATTAAAGCAGATAATCCATATGATAAAGCGCTTTCTTTACACTATTAAAGTTAGCATTTAGCTTTCAAAAAAACTACAGAATAATCATTAATTATGTGATTTAATTCACAAAAATGCTATTTTAGGCTAATTTATTTCTAAAAATGTTAATAAGTTTATAAAAAAGAGCATATATTTCAATAATTCAATTGATTAACTGCGCCACTACAAATTTGTACGCTACTTAATTTTTATATCATTTGAAATTTGAGATATTAGTATTGATCTTAGATTTATCAAGTACTTTCGAATGATTCTATTGCGAATTATATGACGACACTATTTAGACAAATTTTTATTGTAATTGACTGAAAATAAATAAAAAATATAATGAAAGTGAGTTGAGTATGAGATTTTAATCAGAAAAGGAAGATGATGATGAATAAAATGCGAACTTTACAACAACTACAAGAAAATTATCTGGTTGCGGTTGTTAGAGGTAATACGGAGGATGATGCATGGCAAAAATGTAAACAAATAATTGAAGGAGGCATACTAAATATTGAAGTTACATTTACGACACCACATGCGGAAACAGTTATAAAATCTTTAAGTACGAAATATAAAACTGATGTTTTAATTGGTGCCGGAACAGTTATGGATGCTACTACAGCGCGTATCGCAATTATGAATGGAGCAAAATTTATTGTGAGTCCTCATTTTGATGCACAAATAGCAAGGATGTGTAATTTATATACGATACCTTATCTACCAGGATGTAGTTCGGTTACGGAAATAACAACCGCTTTGCAACATGGTGTTGACGTAGTGAAGTTATTCCCTGGAGATGGCTTAGGGGCAGATTTTATAAAAAATGTACATGGACCGATACCACAAGTAGAAATGATGCCTTCAGGTGGCGTATCCATAGAAAATATGCATGAATGGTATGAAAAAGGGGCGTTTGCCATAGGTATTGGTAGTGCATTAACCAAAGGTGCTCAAGATGGGGCGGATCGAATTATTGTAGAACAAACACGTGCATTTGTGGAAAGATTTAAAAATATAAAAGCTTAACATTTTAACTTTGGTAACTGTCAATTCTCATTATTTCAGTAAATAGCATAACATTTTAAACATCAGTAATTGTTGATTAACAAACGATATAGGTAATATGAGTATGAGTCGTAAAAAATTTTGAATTTTATTGAAATCGTTTACATATATCGTTGGGGTTACAAAATAAAGTTATAGAATCTTTAACTTATGAAAATATATGTGCAATTGGAATATGAATATAGATAGGTTTGACTATCCTTTATTGTAATCATTCTATGATTCAAATTATTTTTAAAGTATTTATAAAAGAAGTACTTATAAAACTATAAATAAAGACAAAGACAGTTATATTTATATAATTTTAATGTTTAAGTAAATGTTTAGGGGACATCAAACGTTAGAAAGAGGTCATCTTATGGTTTCAATGTCAGCGAAGAAAGAACAAACAAAGCAAGAAAAATTTGACGATATTAGTACACCAAAATTAAAATTCAAAGAAAAATTATCATACGGTTTAGGTGATTTAGGTAACGGTATGATGTTTGATATGGGACAAATATATTTATTGAAATTTTTTACGGATATACTAGGTATTTCCGCTTTTTATGGTGGGCTTGTATTTCTTGTTTCAAAAATATTTGATGCTTTTGTAGATACTGGTGTAGGCACTTATGTGGATTCGAGAACAAATATTGGAAAACGTGGTAAATTTAGACCGTTTATTTTATATGGTACAGTACCACTTGCAATTTGTACGGTTTTATCATTTATTGCGCCAAATTTAGATCAAACTGGTAAAACGATTTGGGCATTTGCAACTTATATGTTATTTAATGCGGCGTACTCAGTTGTAAATATACCTTATGGGTCACTTTCTGCGTCTATGACTGTTAATGCTGAAGATAGAACCCAGCTTTCAGTATATAGAAACTTAGGGTCACAAGCGGCATTATTTGTGGCAGGTATTGTAGTCATACCGTTAGTTAATCAGTTTCCAAATCATGCAGTTGGTTACCCTGTTGCAGTTGCATTATTAGCTGTCGTAGGAGTTGTTCTACATTTAATTTGTTATAAAAATGTTAAAGAAAGACACGTGATACAACGTCCTAAGACAAAAGGTATGGGTAAAAAGGCATTTGTGAGCTTGTTGAAAAATGGAGCCTTTGCAGTATTAGCGATTTATACATTATTAACAATTATGTCGATGTTTTTAAAACAGTCATCTCAATTATACTATTTCCAGTATGTTATGGATGCACCTAATTTAGTTGGTCTTGTAAGTACATTAAACTTTGCCGTGCTTATTCCAGCGCTTTATATAACAACGTTGTTAAGTAAGAAAGTAGGGAAAAAGATGACAGCTATTATAGGTATAGCTGGATTCGTACTGTGTGAAATTTTAAACTTTGCACTTTTTGGAGATCATATAACGACATTTTTAATAGTAAATACAATTTCTTCATTCTTTTTAGTTATACCTAATACAGTAACTTGGGCATTTATTGCTGATGTAGTTGAATATGGGCAATGGAAATCTGGCATACGTTCTGAAGGTATTACGTATTCAAGCTATAGTTTCACTCGTAAGATTTCACAAGCTTTAGCAGGTTTTATTCCTGGTCTTGCATTAACGATGATTGGTTATCAGCCCAATGTTGCTCAGACTACGGAAACTTTAATAGGTCTTAAAATATTATTCTTTGCTGTGCCAGGTGTAGGTTGTTTAATTGCGCTAATTATCTTCTTAATTGGTTATCCGCTAACAGATAAGCGTCATAAACAAATTGTTAAAGAACTAGCATTAAGAGAAGAAATTTAATGGAAAGGGCGTTTTCAGTAATGACACAATTTATCACTGATCATTTTATGTTACAAAATAAAAAAGCAGTTGAGCTATATGATAAATACGCAAAAGATATGCCTATTTATGATTATCATTGCCATTTAGACCCACAGCAAATTAGTGAGAATACACACTTTGATAATATCACAGCATTGTGGTTAGGGGGAGATCATTATAAGTGGAGAGCAATGCGTGCACAAGGTATTGATGAATACTATATAACTGGTGATGCTTCTCCAAGAGAGAAGTTTAAAAAATGGGCACTTACATTAGAAAATTCGGTTGCAAACCCCTTATATCATTGGTCTCATTTAGAGTTAGCGATGTATTTTGATGTGCATGAAGTGTTGAACGAACGCAATGCTGATCAAATATATGATCAAGTTAATAGTTATTTGCAGCGTCATAATATTACAGCACAATCTTTAATTACTCAATCAAATGTTAAGTTGATTTGTACTACAGATAATCCTACAGATGATTTGCGTTATCATGATGAGTTGCGTACTCAGACAAACTTCATGACTCAGGTCTTACCTTCGTTTAGACCAGATATTGCTTTTAAAGTTGGCGAAGAAAGTTTTGCTGAATTCATAGAAACATTAAGTGGCTTAACACATCCTATTAGTAATGTAGATGACTTTATAGAAGCTATAAAAATACGAGTTAATTATTTCCATGATAGAGGTGGACGATTAGCAGACCATGGATTAAATACGATTGAGTATCAGTCTTACAATCGCGCGGATATTGATGATATCTTCCAAAAAGGGTTGGAAAAACAAAAAGTAAGTAATAAAGCATATGCACAATTTCAAACGTTTTTATTAAATGAATTAAGCAAGATTTATAATGAAAAAGGCTGGGTTATGCAAATTCACTTTGGCGCAATACGTAATAATAATACTGTGGCATTTGAACAATTAGGACCCGATGCTGGTTTTGATTCTATACGAGATCAACAAAATCTTGCTGAAAACTTAAATAGCTTGCTAAATATGATGGCTTCAGGTGAGCATTTACCCAAAACAATATTATACAATTTAAATCCGGCATATAATGACGTTATAGGATCTACTATTGCAAATTTTCAAAATAACACTGACATACAAAGTAAAGTGCAACATGGTGCGGGATGGTGGTTTAATGATACGAAACGCGGCATGTTAAATCAGATGACATCATTAGCAGATCAAGGGTTATTGATGCATTTTGTTGGCATGTTAACAGACTCTAGAAGTTTTATCTCTTACTCAAGACATGATTATTTTAGAAGAATTCTATGTACTTATATTGGTGATTTGGTGGAGTTAGGAGAAATACCAGATGACTCAAGTTTATTAGGGAAGTTAATTAAAAATATTTGTTATTACAACGCTTATAATTACTTTAAATTGATTTAGAGAGGGGCTGTCATTTGGAATGGAAATGACATTTAGATGGTATGGTAAGGATGATCCCATCAGCTTAGAATATATCAAGCAAATACCAGGTATGAAAGGTATTGTCAGCGCAATCTATGATATACCAGTAGGCGAAGTGTGGCCATTAGATAAAATCCAAGAGCTCAAATCAGAAATTGAAAATGCAAATTTAGAGCTGTCGGTCATTGAGAGTGTACCTGTACATGAAGATATCAAATTAGGGAAGGCAACGCGCGATAAATATATTGAAAATTATTGCCAAACGTTACATCATTTAGGACAAGTAGGTATTAAAGTAGTGTGCTATAACTTTATGCCAGTATTTGATTGGACGCGCTCACAGTTAGATTTTCCGTTAGCGGACGGTTCAACAGCGCTCATATATGATGAAGAAGAAATTGCTAAAATGGATCCACTAAAAGGTGAACTCTCTTTACCGGGGTGGGATTCAAGCTATACGAAAGAAGACTTAGCTACACTTTTTGCAGATTACAAAACAATTGATGAAGAAAAGTTATGGGAGAATTTAAGTTACTTTATTAACAAAGTAATACCTGTGGCAGAAGAAGCAGATGTACTGATGGCTATACATCCAGACGATCCACCTTGGGGGATATTTGGATTACCCAGAATTATTACAAATAGAGAAAATCTAGAAAGGTTCATTCGCTTACATCCGTCTAAGTATAATGGTTTGACTATGTGTTCAGGTTCCTTGGGTTCGGATAAGCAAAATAATTTCCCAGAAATGTTAGCATATTTTGGTCAAAAAGGACGGGTTCATTTTGTCCACGCACGTAATGTGAAATTAGTTGGGAATAAGTCATTCCAGGAAGCTGCACATTTATCAGAAGCAGGTTCTATCGATATGTATGAAGTTATAAAAGCGTTACATGATTTTGGATACGAAGGACCAATCAGACCAGATCATGGACGTATGATTTGGGGAGAAACAGGAAAAGCAGGGTATGGTTTATATGATCGAGCACTAGGTGCAACATATTTAAATGGTTTATATGAGGCAATAGTTAAAAAAGCATAGCACAAAGTCCTAGAAAATAAGTGCCAGCGTTTTTAAAGGGTTTAATAATGATTATGTTTGATGGGCAAAGAGAAATGTCAAATATAAGACTTTAATGGAACACGGAAAAAGAATAAAAGTGATAAATTTGTGAAAATAATCACAAAATACTTTTAATTTACTAGTACATGGATTATGATAAGGGTGTAGAAGATAAACAAAGCTTCTTAATAGAAAAACTACGGAGTGATTAATTATGAGAAAAGTAATTGAAGCAGTTATTTTTTCAAACGAAAGTAGTTATGAAATTTACACACACACAGGTGTAAATCAAGGTATTATTAATGACATTAAAGATGGATACAGAAGTATTGACTATATAGCTTACATTGATGCAGAGAAAATTTACAACTATGGTTTAAAGAAAGAGCTATTAGTTAACCAATAATACACTGTATACATCGATGTGAATTGAAGTTTAATAGTGTTTTTAATATGCGCTTACAATAAAAACCTATTAACTTCGTGTAAGTTTTTCTCCCCAGTGAAACTTTCATGATTTATTTAAACACCCTCACCCCCAGTATTAAGAAAAGCCTACACTATTGTTTTTACAGTAGTGTAGGCTTTTTCTATATTAATTTAAACGAAAATCTATTGAACGGCTGAGCTTAGATATATGCCTTGAAATTATGTTTAACCGAATTAAAATCATAAACGGAATTGTACATACGCATGCGAATGTGGTCTTGTGAAGCATACGGTATACGTAAATGATCATGTTGTTCCACGTAGCTACGGAATTCACGTTCCAGTTGATTGCGTTGACTTAAAGACATTTGAATCCATTCTTCTTGTTCAAACAAAGCTTCAAAACGAAATTCAAAATTATCTTTGGCCATAGATACATGTAAATGATTGATTCTTTCATCAAAATTCAAATTTAATCCCCCTTTTAACAAACGTTATTAAATTGATATACACCCATTATATACCCACATTAAATGGAAGTATAGGTAATGAATAATTGTTATAATTGTTATAATTCAAAAATTTAATAAAAAATAAATTAACATGATAAAATAAGTGAAAATAGGGAAATAACCTTATACATAGTTAAATTGAAGTAGAAAGGAAGATATGGATGAGTGAGTTAAAAAATAAAGTTGCAATTGTTACAGGTGCGAGTAGTGGTATCGGCGCAAGTATTGCCGAAACATTATCACAACATGGTGTTAAAGTAGTATTAACAGGACGTAATGAAGCACGTTTATCAGATGTAGCAAAACAACTTCAAGAAAATAGTCAGTCTGAAATTGATACACATATCGTAGATGTTACGCAAAAAGATGAAGTAGCCAAATTAGTAAAAGAGACTGAAAATAAATTTGGTCATGTAGATATATTAGTGAATAGTGCTGGTTTAATGCTTTCTTCTGCCATTACAGATGGTGATGTTGAAGCATGGGAAAATATGATTGATGTCAACGTCAAAGGTACTTTATATGGTATTAATGCAGTTTTACCAATATTTTTAAATCAATCTACCGGGCATATTATAAATATTGCTTCTATTTCTGGTTTTGAAGTGACAAAACAAAGTACCTTATATAGCGCATCTAAAGCGGCGGTACATACGATTACACAAGGATTAGAAAAAGAATTAGCTAAAACAGGTGTAAGAGTCACAAGTATTTCACCTGGTATGGTAGACACACCATTAAGCGGTAACACAGATTGGGGTTCTCGTAAGAAGTTAGATCCGCAAGATATTGCTGAAGCTGTCGTTTATGCGTTACAACAACCTAGTCATGTCAATATCAATGAAGTTACCGTAAGACCAGTATAAAATAGCACAGGTAAGTGTTGTTTTATAGATGATGTACTTTGTCATCTGTGAATCATATGGGAGTGAGGTGAAAATCAAATTATAAATGTTGATTTTTGTCTCACTCTTAAAATTTATATTTTTGTGCCCCTTTATTATGAAAGAAGTGATAATTAATGTACTATAGGCGATTAATTGAAAGCGATGTGAAACAATATCGTAAGCTGCGTTTGAAATCATTGCAAACTGATCCGAAAGGTTTTGCCTCTACTTACAAACGTGAGGTGAAATTCCCACTAGGTAAGTTTAAATCTCGAATCATATCTTCAGAAACTCAATTTACAATGGGTGCGTTTGACGACACCGCATTAGTTTGTATAGGTACTTTTTATAGTGAAACCTTAGAAAAAGTGAAACATAAAGGCAACTTAGTAACGATATACTGTGATCCTTCATATAGACGACAAGGTATTGCCAGTTTACTGATTAAAAAAATAATTAGCGAGGTAAATGAACTAGGCTTTGTGAAAATAATTGGATTATGTGTACTATCCGAAAATAAAAGCGCTATTGCATTATATGAACAACTAGGATTTAAGTGGTACGGAACTGAACCCAAAGCACTATTTGATGGTAATAGTTATTATGATGAAGATTTAATGTACATGGAATTATAATATATAGCAGTTGCAGATATTAAACTAAGGTGGGGTAAAATATGGAGACAGATTATATTATGGAGACAAACTTTATTATTGAAACAGATAGATTATATTTAGTAAGACCTTCTCAAGAATACTTAACTGACTTACATGGTTTACACTCAGATCCGAGAACAAACATTTATAATCCAGCGGGACCTCATCAAAGTATAGAAGAAACAGAAGAGATGCTTAAGTCATGGATTGAACATTGGTTTAAATACCGTTTTGGTTACGCATTAATGATAGAAAAGGCAAGCGGTCAAATGGTTGGTATGTGTGGCTTGACATATAAAACAATGTTAGGTGAAACATACCTTAATTTGGCTTATCGATTGAATCCAGAGTATACACGAAAAGGTTTTACCAAAGAAGCATGTTTAGCAATCATAGCGTATGTGAAAAACGACATACAAGTGAACCATCCAATACTTGTGCGCACAAAAAAAGACAACTTTCCTTCTATTATGACTGCGCAATCGTTAGGATTTGAAAAAATAAGCAGTTATAACAATTATGAGGAAATGGGCGACATCTATCTTTTTGAGTGACATCTGTTTATGATGATAAGCTATGTGTTTGCGATAAGATGTTACATAGCCCCTCGCCATAATTGAAAATTTTTAGTAGACGCTCTGAATAAGTCCGATGTGTAAGTCTCGATAACTCAATACAGAATACCTAAGCTAACGCTCATGCATAAGTCCCACTAGCTTTTAAAAGAGGAACACCTGAGTAGGAACTCATGTGTAAGAGCCACTAACTTTATAAATAAAGAAGTGGCTCTTTAGAGAGTGGCTCTATATATAGAGTCGATTTACAGCCATTCTATAATTTCAAGCCTATTGCCAAAAGGGTCGTAAATATAAAAGCGATCAGCACCTTCAAGTTCATCTCCGTATACAATTTCTACTTCCTGTAATTCGAGGTTTTTTCTTACTTCTGTTGCGTTGTGTACTGCAAATGCTGGGTGTGCTTTTTTGGCGGGGCTAAAATTATTTTCAACACCAATATGAAGCTGTTGTTGACCGATTTGAAACCAAACACCACCTTTTTGTGCAAGGTTATCTGGTTTAGGTATTTCTTTAAAACCTAATTTTTTAGCATAAAATGCTCTAGCCAAATCTTCTTGATTTGCAGGTGCTGCAACTTGAACATGATCAATTCCTATAAAATGCTTTTCCATAATAACAACTCCTTTTGTAATTGATAATATCAAAAGTGTAAAAATAAAACGACTATAATAATTTGTGAGATTGAAAATTGTAATACTATAATTAATTAAAAATTCTATATTATTATATTGCAATTGATAATCGTTTTCGATTAGAATGGAAGTATAATACTATGGAAGGGGTTAATATTTTGAAGAAATTATTATATTTCATGTTGTGTTTATTATTATTTTTAGCAGCTTGTGGTAATAACACTGAGTCTAAAGATGCAACTTCAAAAGAAGATACCAAGACGAAAACATATACAACAAGTGAAGGTAGTAAAGTCCAAATTCCTAAAAAGCCTAAGAGAGTACTTGATTTAACAGCTAATTATGGCAATTTTAAAAAATTAGGTATTAAACCAATTGCGATAACGAGTGTTTTTCCTGATTCCAAATATTTAGATATGGGCAAGATTAAGAAGATAGACCCGGAAGATGTGGAAGCAGCAGCAAAATTAAAACCCGATTTAATCATTACATATAAAGAAAATAAAAATAACAAAAAATTAGAAAAAATAGCGCCAACTGTTCCAATGAAGGTGCAGAATATGGATTATAAAGATACACATATAGAAATAGGTAAGCTAGTAAATAAAGAAGCAAAAGCTAAAGAGCAAGCTAATGAATTAGCATCCAAACTAGCAAAAGATGGTAAAGAAATTAAAAAAGAAATTGGTGAAGATAAAACTTTTTCAATCATGGATATTCAAGCCAAGGATATATATCAATTCGGTCCTAGATTTGGTCGGGGCAGTGAAGCAATCTATGAAGGATTCAATTTAAAAGAGGATCCCGAAGCCCAAAAAGTGATGCCAAAAGAGAAATTTATGAAAGTTCCCAAAGAAAAATTTAATGATTATTCAGGAGATTATTTATTACTCCCTACAAAAGAAGGGCAGAAACCTAACAATGATTTCGTAAAATCAAACACTTGGAAAAATAACCAAGCTGTACAAAATGGTAACGTAATTTATTATGATATGGATGAAGCAATATATGCAGATTTAATTTCTGTAGAAAAACAAGCAAAGTTATTTAAAAAAGAGTTGTTGAAAGACAAATAAAAAAGACGAGATGCGTATGGTTTACAGAAATCTTATTAAAAATAGATTTTTGTTCCTCATCCATCTCGTCTTTTTATTTAAGACATTATTACCAATGATTAATATCTGTGCGTTCTCCTTTGAAATTATTATCGGTTTGATGACGTTGAGCTAGAACTTGTTCCACATCGTCAAATTTTATATCTAAGGAGTGTAATAACACAAATAGATGATACATTAAATCAGCAGTTTCATTCGTTACTTCTTTGCGATCATTTTTCATTGCACCTATGACAACTTCAAATGATTCTTCACCGAATTTTTTCGTAATTTTTTCTAATCCTTCATTCAATAAATATTGCGTATAGGAGTTTTCTTTATTAGATTTGGCACTAGTAGTTATGGTCTGTTCTAGTTGTTGCACGTTGAAAGGTATAGGTGTATTAAAGCAACTTTGACTACCTGTATGGCATGTTGGCCCATTTGGTACAACATCGATAAGGAGTGTATCTTGGTCGCAATCTAAATGGATATCCTTTACGATTTGAGTATTTCCAGATGTTTCTCCTTTTGTCCATAAACGATCTTTGGAACGTGAATAAAAACAAACAACGCCACTTGTGAGTGTTTGTTGATAAGCTGCTTCATTCATATAACCGAGCATTAGCACTTGTTTTGTATTCACATCTTGCAATATAGCTGGTAGCAGCCCTTTGCTAAAATCAGGTTGTTGTGTATTCATCTCACTGGGACACCTCCTTGGGACATTGTTTTTTTAATTTCATCTACAGTTGTTTCTTTATCATGTAAAATACTTGCGGCCAGACCAGCAGAAACATCAGTTTGCTTAAATAAATTAACGAAATGTTCTGGATTGCCACCGCCTCCACTAGCTATAACTGGAATATTTACAAGTTGTTCGATTTCATGTAAATGATTAACATCGAATCCTTGTTTCATGCCGTCATGCGTCATACTTGTGATAAGTAACTCACCGGCACCTAAAGCTTCAACTTCTTGAACCCAATCATAAACACGTTTGTCTGTTCGTTGCTTACCACCATGCGTATAGCAAAAATAGTCATTTAATTCACTATCATAATTACTATCTATAGCGATACATATACATTGACTACCAAATTTTTCGCTGGCTTCTTTAATAAATGAAGGGTTTTTAAGTGCGCTTGAATTCAATGATACTTTGTCAGCACCATGATTTAAGAGTTGAGAAATATCATCAATAGTTGATATGCCGCCACCGACAGTTAATGGTATAAATAGTTTGTCTGCCGTTTCTTCAATAACGTCCAACACTAGGTCATGACCCGCTTCTGTCCGTGAAATATCTAAAAAAACTAATTCATCGGCGCCTTGCTCGTTATAATACAGTGCATATTCGACTGGGTTACCAATATCTCTTAATCCTTTAAATTGTATGCCTTTAACGACGCGTCCATCTTTAACATCCAAACAAGGAATGATTCTCTTTTTAATCATGATAAGCCCTCCCAAAAAGTAGGGTTATGTGCAGCTTTACCTACGATAGCTGCTGAGACGCCAAGTGATTCTAATTTTTCTAAATCTTGTTGATGACGGATACCGCCAGAAGCAACCACAGGTTTTTGAGTTGCGTTGACTAATTGTCCAGTAATTTCAAAATTAGGTCCTTCTAGTCGCCCATCTTTTGAAATATCTGTGTAGATGACACCGCCAATTGGTAATGACTCAATTTTTTCAATTAGCTCAAATAAATCTAGTTCAGCATCTTGTTCCCAACCATTTATTTTTACTTCTCGTCTATAGGCATCTACTGAAAGGTATAAACGATTAGGATATTGGTGTGCCATTTCGGCTAACCATTCTAAGTTTTGAATACCTTTGGTACCGATAATACAATAATCAATACCATCGTTAAAATACGCTTCAATGGTTTTTAGACTTCTAATACCACCACCAACTTCTATAGGTTTATCAGTTAGAGCACGTAAGTCTTTAATATAGTCTTGTTCAATAGATGATTGTTGTTTAGCACCGATTAAATCTACTATATGAATACGATCTACACAATTGTATTGATTATAAAATTGAATGCTTTCTTCAGCGCTACGTGACATTTTTTCTTCGGAATCATATTTACCCTCAGTAAGACGTACGCTTGTTGCATTGATTAAATCAATGGCTGGCCATAGTTTGATCATTTAGGAATCCACCTTTCAGTGCTTGATTAAGTATTGCTAAGCCATCATCGCCACTCTTTTCAGGGTGGAATTGGATGCCTATATAATTTTTAAATTGTACAATTGCAGGGACTTGTGTGCCATATTCGGCAAATGCTACAACATATGCTGACATTTCTGCCTGATAAGAATGTACAAAATAGACATCTTGAGAAAGTGTTGGTTGATTACTAATTAGGTTGTTCCAACCTAAGTGAGGTACTGGATAGGGCGTTTCAATTGGTATGATTTGACCTGGAATTAGTTTTAAACCAGATACTTCGCCTTCAGCACTCCACTCATATAGCAGCTGCATACCAAGACAAATACCAATCATAGGTTTGTTGGTAACAGATTGCAAAATCTCCACTAAACCTCGTGATTGAATAGCTTGCATGGCATCTTTAAAGTGGCCGACACCAGGTAAAATAATCATATCAGCAGCTTCAATATCTTTTGGATCATCTGTTAATTTAGATTCATAACCAAGATGGTTGATTGCACGTTGTACATTTTTAATGTTTCCTAAGCCGTAATCAATAATGGCAATCATTCTATCACACCCTTAGATGATGGTGTGCCTTCCATATCATTGCTTGATAGAGATGCTTTAAGTGCACGCGCAAAAGATTTGAAGATTCCTTCTATTTCATGGTGGGTATTGCCACCACGTATTAAATCAATATGCGTTGTTAAGCGTGCATTAATGACTAATGCACGGAAGAATTCTTCTACTAATTCCGTATCAAACGTGCCTACCTTCTCACGGCTTAAATGTGCATTAAATGAAAGGAAAGGGCGCCCGCTAATATCTACGACAGTACGTGCTAATGTTTCATCCATAGGAATATAACTTACGCCATAACGTTGAAAGGATTTTCTTTCTCGGGTCATTTCTAACAACAATTGCCCTAAAACAATACCAATATCTTCTGTGACGTGGTGATCGTCTACTTCTGTATCACCATTTGCGTCAATAGTAATAGATAAGTTGCTATGAAAGGTGAAGAGGGTCAACATATGATCTAGAAAACCCACGCCAGTGTTGATTTTGCTTGGACGATTGTCGTCTGCAAGTGAAATAGCTAATTGTGTTTCAGCAGTGTTACGTGTTTTTTGATAAATCATATTGAGACCTCCAAGTTTTAATAATTTCTTCTAAGTCATCCAATTGTGAATCTGTCGCAATGGAGTAACGCACATAGTCATTCATTTCTGGCTCATCATACAATCTAGGTAAAAAACCATGTGATTGAATATATTGCCCTAAGTTTTGTGCTTCCGTTCCTTTAGTAAGTACGAAATTAGTATATGACGGAAATACGACCATAATATCTGCAACATAGTCGCTAAATAAGTTTCTTAATCTCAGTGCTAAATGGCGTTGATGATCTATGAATTCTTTGGTTTTTTCAGGATGTTCAAACATATACAAAGCAATGTGTAACGTAAGCGTGTTTAGTGGATAGGGATGCTCAATACTTTGTATATGCTGAATTGTCTCAGGTGTACCAATTAGAACACCTAATCTTAGGCCAGCGATACCGAATGCTTTTGATAAGGTACGCATTTGTAGTACATGCGGTTGCATATCAAAGTTGTAAGCTTCACCGAAATCCAGGTATGCTTCGTCTATTACGAAATAACCACCAATATTGTTCATCTTGTCAGCTATAGCTTTTAAAAATGTAGTACCGTATTGTTTGCCCGATGGATTATGGGGATTGCTCATTATAAAAAATGCTGGCTGCACTTCCTCAATCCGTTGTAAAATCTGTTCAAGGTTAAATGTTAAATCGTCCTCAGCTTCCACAAATTCAATAGGACGATTTACTTGAGCGGCATAAGCCTGGTACATGAAAAAGTCTGGATTAAGTGTTAATGCCGGGCCCTCTGGCATGATTAACATTAATTTTTGAATCAGTTCATCAGATCCATTACCAGCTATAACTTGTTCAGCAGTATAGCCATAATAATTTGCATAAGCTGCTTTAAAGCGTTCGTATTCATCATCTGGATAAAAGTTAAATGATGCTTCTCGTATTATTGTAGCTAGTTGTGAATCTGTTAAAGGACGAAGTGGGCTTTCATTTTTGTTAATTCTTATCATCAATATGACCCCTTTGTTGTTCTAATTTCAATAGATTGTTCATGGTTATATAGTTGTTCAATATGAGCAAGCTCACGAGCGGGCTTTTCAATTTGATTGAAGGTATCTTGAGACAAATCTATGACCGAGTGACGCGTTAAAAAGTCATTCACTGATAAACCGTTCGTAAACCTTGCTGTTTGATTCGTAGGTAATACATGGCTTGGTCCAGCAACATAATCACCTATGACTTCTGGTGAATAATGACCTAAAAATAGAGCTCCTACATAGCGTACATGATTTAAATAGTCTCGTGGTGAAGCGGTTTGGATTGACGCATGTTCAGGTGCGATTTGATTCATTAAATCACAAGCTTCTGTGAAATCATCAACTACAATCAAGAAATGGTGATTAGCTAAACTTGCCTTTACGATAGATTGACGTTCAATGTCAGTGAGTGTTTGTTGAATCTTTTGCTCGAGTTGTTGTAGCAGTTCCTCATCTTCACTAATAACAAATGTACGTGCTAATTCATCATGCTCAGCTTGTGCAAATACATCATATGTAATCGCATCTAAATCAGCTGTATTATCAATGATTAAAGCAATTTCACTTGGTCCAGCAATTTGATCTATACCCACCTGTCCAAATAGATATTTTTTCGCATAGGCAACATATTGATTGCCTGGGCCGACAATTTTATCTACTTTAGGTATTGTCTCAGTTCCATAAGCAAGTGCAGCTATACTTTGTGCGCCACCGACTTGAAATACATTATCAACGCCAGCAATATAACATGCGGCCAAAACGATATCAGGTAGACCATCTGTTTGCGGTGGTGTTACAACAGTAATATTTTCGACGCCAGCAACTTTCGCAAGCGTTGCAGTCATTAATACAGTTGAAGGGTAGCTCGCTTTGCCACCAGGTACATAAACACCAACACGTTCTATAGGATGATACATTTCATAACATTCAGTAGAACCTTGTTGACTTGTCCATTTGATAGATTTTTGATAAGTTTCAATGCGTGCGTGGCTGTGTTGTAAAGCTTCTCGCAAGTTATTGTCTAACCGGTGGAAGGCTGCTTCTAACTCTGAGAATGGAATTGCTAATTGAGGTGTATCTACTTTGTCTAACTCTTTATTGTAGGCTTTGAGTGCTTGATCACCTTCCAATTTAACTCTTTCACAAATTGTTTTAACTAGGGGATACAAATCCTCATTTAAAGAGGACTGATCTAAATAGTCATTTAAAAATGTCTCTTTATTTATAATCAATGAGTGACACCTCCAAAGTTTGAATTAAATCGTCAATTTCCGTTGATTTTTTAAAGTATGATTGCTTGTTGGTAATAAGTTTTGCATTTATATTCTTAATGGTATCTTTTTCGACTAACCCGTTAGATTTCAATGTTGTGCCGGTTTGGACGATATCAACGATGCCATCTACCATATCAACTAAACAAGCTAACTCGATAGAACCAGATAATTTTACGAGCTCTACATCAAGTCCTTGCGCTTCAAAATATTTACGTGCTGTTTTCATATAGGATGTAGCAACTTTAGTGAAATTAGTTGTTTCTGGTTTAGAGGCTAAAGCAAAGTGACAATTGCCAAAAGGTAAATCTAGAAGGTTATTGATTGTATAATTACTTTCCTCCAGTACATCACTTCCGACAATACCTACATCTGCTACACCTTGTTCCACATAGATAGGGACATCACTGCCTTTAACTAATACAAATTGGATAGAATCAACAGTAATTAATAATTGACGTTCTCTCTGTTCTAACGCTTGTGCATATGATTGTTCATTTATCTCATTTAAATAAGCAATAAAGCTTTTTAATAATCTTCCTTTTGCTAAAGCTACTGTAAGCATGTGTGTCGCTCCTTTTTTATAAAATAAATCCGAGTCCAAATCCTTCTAAATCACCTTTGTAAAAACCACCAGTTAGTTGTTGAGATTTATTTTCTTTAAGATGACATCTCATAAATGCACCTTTGTAATATGAACGAGGTGGCTGAGGTGTAATATCTAGATGTATATCACTAATACCAAGTGATTTGAACCACTGCTCCCAACGTCTTAACGCTTGTATAGTACGATGGTCATGTTGGAAGAGCTGACTTAATAGATCCAGTTGTTCTGTCGTTTTAGTAGTTAATAATTGAACGATTGGATGAGCGATACCAAGTTGCGAAGTAAGCTCTGAAATATTGCGTTCTTGGACGAGTTTTAATACCTCATCAGTTTGCTCTTTAGTCGTTAAAAGTAAGTCAATAAGCTGGTAATGTCCTAAAATAACAAAATCTATCTCATCATTAAGTGAGGTTTTTATAAACTCATAAAAAGTCATAAAGTCTTCTTGCATATCTGTAATGGTAGGATTGTAGTGTTCTATACCTAATTGAGTATAGACTTCATTATCACGCACAATAGGGCCTGAATAAGCCACATTGCTTAACTGTCGCGGATAATTACTATAATAACGCAATAATTGATCAGTAAAATCATTGCGTAGCGCAAAGATATGATGGTCATGTTGCCAGAAACTACGCTCTGTCATTTGTTGAAGGTCATCTTTTGTAAGTGTTTGCCATGATAGAGATTCTATAAAGCTGAAATCGACAAGTTTAAATCCGGCTTGTTGAAAATGCTTTAAAAAGGCGAGTTCAATTTCTTTGTTTTTAATAAGTGTTGTAGCATTCATAGTATAACCATCCTTTACGTTTACTTTGTTTCTCTACCGAACTAAAGTGAATTGATAAAGAACACTTTAACATAGATGTTTTTGTAATTCAATAAATATTCTGAAAATAATGAGCAGAGTTCATTTTAGCCAACTCAAAATATACACATGATACATTTTAATAAAAAATAAAAGTAAAGTCCGAGCCATAAATAGATGTCGCGGACTTAGTATGTTGAGTCATCGTTAACTAGGCGAAATAACAAAATGATTTTACCAAAAATTGATTGCTGTTCCATTATGCAATTCTAAGTTTTGATAGTAACAAGATTAAATTTAACTAAGCATGTAATTTATTTTGCTTGAGTGATTTTTATATATTGTTGTAGCGAAGAGTGAAATTAATAGTTATTATTTTCAACTAAGTTCTTGCCATAATCTACGTACTTGAGCATTTCATCTTTAGGCACCATATTACCACCTGTTGCCCAAACGATATGGTTCGCATTTTCTACAGCAATGCCATTATTAATTGCTGTTTGAGTTGCTGATTTTATACCAGCAAAACCAGAAGCTGCTGAAGGTTCAATGAATATGTGTTCCTTTTGGCTCAAAGTATATAAATATCGATACATTTGCTTATCAGATACAGTACATGCGCCGTAAAGTAAGTTGTTCATTATTTGACCAACGAGGCGAGAGGGGCATGATACTGCTAAACCGTCAGCATCTGTGCGACCATCTAAACCAATATCTGTGACAGCAATTTCATCATGTAGTTGTGTCATCATTCCTAGTAACATACACGGAGCATGTGTCGGTTCAACAAACACACAATAAACATGCTCTCCCAAAATTTGGTTTAAACCAAAAGCTACCCCACCAGGGCCACCGCCAACACCACATGGTAGATATACAAAGAGAGGATGTTCAGCATCAACTTGTATGTTTTGTGCTCTAATTTGTGATTTTAATCTTAAAGCTGCTACGGCATAGCCTAAGAATAAATCGGCTGATCCTTCATCATCTACAAAATGGCAGGTAGAGTCATGTTCTGCTGCTTTCCTACCTTCTGCAACAGCAAATTGATAATCAGATTGATGTTCAATAACTTCTACACCACGGTCACGCAATAAATCTTTTTTCCATTGACGTGCGTCACTCGACATATGGACTGTTACACTGAATCCAAGTTTTGCGCTTATAATACCGATACTTAAACCGAGGTTACCTGTTGAACCAACAGCCACATTATATTGACTGAAGAGTGTTTGATACTTTGGTTCAGCTAAAATACTGTAGTCATCGTTATAGTTTAAGTCACCTTGCTCTATTGCAATAGTTTCTGCTAATTTTAGTACTTCATAAATCCCACCACGTGCTTTGATAGAACCAGATATCGCAAGGTGGCTATCGCATTTAAGCCATAATTTTCCTATATCAGTTTGAAATTCTGATGTCGTTAAAGCGTCTTGCATAAATGGAATATGCTTTAAAGGTGATTCTATTAAACCGTCATTTTTCTCGGTTTCAGGAAAAACTACACGAATATAGTTGGTAAACCTATCCAATCTTGCGGCAGCTTCTTCGATATCGTTGATAGTAAAAGGGAATGATCCTGGTTTTTGAAAATTTGGATTTTCCCAGAATAAAGGTGTATAGTCTTGTAACTTATTAATTAAAGGAAACGCTTGTTTAAGTTGATTGAGCGTGGTCATAGTCATCCTCCTACAGTTCGAATTCATTCTCATATATATTATAGCAAAGTGTATCTAATCATCGGTGTATATACTCGGATAACATTGATAGGATGGATAAAAAACTTACCTATGATCAAGTATCTGAGAAAACATTGTGAGCCATGTGAGAGAAAATAGTTTCAGTTAACAAATAGAAAAAGAAGCGGCATAGAAATCACGATTTAATTTGATTTCTATGCCACTTTTATGAGCTTATTTCATGAGTAGTAACTGCTAATCTAATAAGTAAAACACTTTAGAGACGTGACTTAAAAGCTAAACGATAGGATAGCAATTTATTTTTTAAAAGATTTTCGAATTTTAGTAAACCAACCTTTGCGATTATTGGATGAAATAACTCGAGGTTGTGCAGATTTTTCTTGTAAAGATTGACCAAATTTTATAGCTTCATTCATCAGATAAGCTTGTGAATTTAATGGTGACAAATTGTTTTCAATATAGTGGTAATTACCATTTTGATCTTGGTAACGTCCTTTTTGATTATCAGAAAGCTGAAGATTCATATAATCTAACAGACGACTTGCAATCGCCTTATCTTCAACAGGGAATAGAATTTCTACACGCTTAATCATATTTCTCGTCATCGCATCTGCAGAAGAGAGATAAATTTTATCTTCTCCATTGTTATGGAAATAATAAATACGAGAATGTTCTAAAAAGCGTCCGACTATGCTCACTACTTCAATGTTTTCACTGATTCCAGGGACTCCTGGTTTTAAGCAACAGATACCACGAATAATAAGTTGTACTTTGACACCAGCACAAGAAGCTTCGAATAATTTGAGTATAATATCCTTATCAGTCAAAGAATTCATCTTCATGATAATCTTCCCATTACCGTGTTCTAGATGAGTCTTAATTTCGTTATCTATACGAGCTAAAAAGACATCGCGGATATCGAATGGCGCAACAATCAGTTTATTATAAACTGGTTTTATTGAATAGCCACTTAGATAATTAAAAAAGTTAATTGCATCTTCGGCAATTTCATTGTTCGTTGTTATAATTCCCATATCAGTATACAGCTTAGCGGTCTTATCATTATAATTTCCAGTTCCTAGATGAACAAAAGAAGTAAGTTTATTATTAATACGTTTAACTACTAGCGAAATTTTACTGTGTGTTTTTAAATGTGTCATACCATAAATAACATGGCAACCAGCGTCTTCTAACATTCTAGCCCAATGAACATTGTTTTCTTCGTCGAAACGCGCTTTTAATTCTACAAGTACGGTAACTTGTTTACCGTTTTCTGCAGCATTTTTCAAGCTATTAATAATAGGTGAGTCTTTGCTCACACGATAAAGTGTTTGTTTAATGGCAATCGTATCAGGGTCTTCAGATGCTTCACGTATAAAGTCTACGATAGGCTCGAAAGATTCATAGGGATGGTGGAAAAATATATCTCTTTTTAAGGATAAATCAAAAATATTATTATCACCTAAAGATTGTGGGATTTGTGGCACGTATTTATTATATTTTAAGTGTTTTAATTTATTAGATAAATGTCCGACTAAATCTGAAAGCATAGTTAAATCGAGTGGTCCATCTAAGAAATAAACATCATTGTCATGAACTTCTAATTGATTCATAATCCATACGATATCTTCATGTGTTGCATCTCTGCCATCTACTTCTAAACGTACAGCTGTACCGCGTTTGCGTTCTTTTAAGAAACGCTCAATTTCAATTAATAAATCCTCTGCACCATCTTCATGGATGGTTAAATCTGCATTTCTTGTAATTCTAAAGGTAAATGTATTTATGACATTAAACCCTGTAAACAAATCATTTATAAAATAAGTGATAATGTCTTCAACCATAATAATGTATTGTTTATCGCCTTCATTCAATGCGTAAAAGCGTGGTATTAATGATGGGATTTGCACAATAGCTGAATTAATTTCATCAGCTGTATCAATGTTTACAAAAATATTTAAACTCTTATTATTTAATTTAGGAAATGGATGGTAAGCATCGATACCTAACGGTGTCAAAGTAGGTAATATACCAACTTTGAATTCTGTTTCAAGTTGTGCTAAGAGCGTTTCTGGTAACTGATGAGGTTTTACGATGTCTACTTGATACTGACGTAAATCATTGATTAATTCGTTATAAACTTCATACTGTAAATCAACGTTCATCTTGTTTTTAATTTTAATCTGATCAAGTTGTTGCTTTGGTGTTAATTGTGCTTTGTTTTCTGGTTTATCATAGCCCATTTTGACTTGATCTTGTAGACCGGCTACCCGTACCATAAAAAATTCATCTAAATTTGAGCTGAATATAGAAACAAAGTTAAGTTGTTCTAATAATGGGTTGTTTTTATCTTGTGCTTCTTGTAACACACGATAGTTAAAATCTAACCAACTTAGCTCTCTATTATTATAATACTGTGGTGAATTTAAATACTTCTCTCCCAAATTTCTATGCATAACTGTTATTACACCTCATTAGTAGTCTTAGATACATGTTTTGCTACACTTAATTTATCATAAGAATTTTAAGATTTTGTAAAGATTATAGAAATGTTTTCCTTTAAGATTTTATCGATATGTTTCTTTTGTCTATGAGCTTGGTATTCTTCGGCTATAGGCGCGCCATTATAATAAACGTAAAGGGTATAACCATCGTTCTCATGTTTAAGATTTAAGCGCTCAACAGCATTTGTGTGAGAAATATTGAGTGCATTAACGAATTTTATAATGCCTCCTAGATATTGAATGTTATCTAGTTCTTTACCACGAAGCCATTTTGTTTCGTGACTAAAGAATTTTAATAGTGATTTATTTTTAAAACTTGCGAGTAACGCTAATTTGACACGATCTTCATGTTTGAAGCCATCTATCATTGAATTGGCAATGATATAATAGGTATGTGGTGAACTAGAATCCGCATCAATAAATCTACCTAGATAATACAAGTACGCGCCCTCAGCAAATAAAGATTTTTCTGTTTCTGAAACTTCAATTTTATCTAATTTAATTAATTGCTCTAAGAGTGATTGTGCTAATTTTACGCGTTGGTTAGCGCTTGTTTCCTCGATACCGTATTCATTCGCTAAATGATACAAAGCATCGGTTCTAATATTTTCTTTCTTAAATTCTTCTGGGTGTCGTTCGCCAATGACATTCATGGCATATCCTTCACGAAGACCTTTTCGAGAGAATGTAAATTGAGTGGCATCTATTTTATTAAATAGCGTGTTAAAGACTGCTACGGCGGGCAGTATAATATCTACACGGTCTCTACTTAGTCCGTCAATATCCTTTAAATCCTCACGTGAACTCTTTTTAATGATTGTATATACTTCTTCAATATTATTCTCTGACATTGTATAGTTGTGTACGCCACCGATAGGGTAAGAGTGTTCAGACTGGTGTATACGTGCTACGTTACGAGCAGAACCACCAATACCTACGAGTGCAACTTCTTGATTTTGTATCCATGGTAATTGGTCAAATTGTTTAGATAAGAATTTTTCCATATCTTTAATTGCAGATTTGTCGTTATGATCTTTACCATCAAAAAATTTGCGTTGTAAAGTAACGACACCGAAAGGAAAACTGTGCGATTCTATTAGAGTCTTATCTTTAAAAAGTGTGACTTCTGTTGAGCCACCACCAATATCAACAGAAACACCATCATTAATATCAGTAGTATGTGTAATTGCATAAAAACCATAAAATGCTTCTTCTTGATCGTTTATAATTTTAATTTTGATATTTAGTTCTTTTTTTATTTTTTCGAGGATTTTATCTCTATTTGTTGATTGCCTGATTGCAGCAGTAGCTACAGGATGTAATGCATCAACTTCGAATTTATCTGCTACTTTTTTAAAGCTACTTAGCGTTTCAGTTAATACTTTAATACCTTCGTCGTTCATTGCTAGATCTTCAGTTAAATATTGGCTTAATCTTGCGGGTGTTTTAATATTTAATAATTCATTTAGTCCTGTTTTTTTATCAAATTCGAAAATAACCAATCTAATGGTATTTGATCCGATATCAATTAATCCTATACGTTCCATAATGCCTCCTAAAATATTAATGAGGTAATTTATATTGCTCTATTTTGTTTACCCATTTCTTAAGTTTATATTACATTAAATATAATAATTTGTTACTAATTATTTTCATACTGCTCAATAGAAATTAATTTAAAATAAATCGCATAAATTACAATGTGCAATATAAAATAGACAAATCCACTAGTTAGCTATATGTACTGACTGTTAGATTTGTCTATTATGTGTGTAATTTTCAACATATTATTTCATATCTAATGGCCCACCAGGACCTAATGGCCAACCTAATAAATACCAAATAATCATAAACAATGGCCAAACAATACTTAAAACGATGGTATAAGGCATTAGGCTTGAAAGTAAAGAACCTAATTTCATATTGTTATCATATTTTTGCGCATAAGATAATAGCAGTGGTAAATAGGGCATCATCGGAGTGATTGGATTACTGATGGAATCACCAATTCTATATAGCATTTGTGTAAACGCAGGATGAAATCCAACAAGCATTAACATTGGTATAAATATAGGGGCCAAAATGCCCCATTTAGCGGATGCGCTACCTATCAATAAGTTAATGAGTGCGCTCAATAAAATAATGCCTAAGATTAATACAATGCCATTTTGCCCTTGGAGTAATGAAGCCCCTTTAACTGCAACAATAACACCGAGATTACTCCACTCTAAGAATGCTAGTAGTTGTGCTGCAAAGAATACTATCACAATAAAAGAACCCATCGAACCCATAGAATCAGCCAACATTTTACCTAAGTCTTTAGAGTTATGAAATACTTTCATTTTAATGCCATATACTAAACCAGGTACTAAAAATAAGACTAAAATAATCAAACCGACGCCATTAATGATCGGTGCATCGTTAAGTAAGCTACCCGTTTTAGCATTTCTTAGAAAACTATTTTGTGGTATTGCTAAAATAATGAGTAAAGCAATCATTGCAAAGAAGCTTATGTTTGCCCAAAAAACGGCTTTATTTTCTTCAGGTGTTAATCCTGTATTTTCTTCATCAACTTTAATATCTGAGTTGGATGTATCATATGTTCCGAGTCTAGGAATGACAAATCGCATGGTTACCCAATATACAGCTGGTAATAAAACGATAATACTAGCTGCTATAAAGTACCAATTCATTGCGACATTTACATGTACATTATCAGAAACGATTTTTGCTGCAGGTTCTGTAAAAGCATAAAGTAAAGCATCAGACATACCAATCATGACATTAGCTGAGAAACCACCAAGTGCTGACGCATAAGCCATAGCTAATCCAGCAATAGGGTGATAGCCTAATTTGATAAACACCATGGCAGTAAGTGGTGGTAACACGATAGTAGCGGCATCACCAGCAGCATTACCTAAGATACCGACTAATATAATTACAGGAATTATAATTTTCTTGGGCGCTTTATGTACTACTTGTATCATCAATTTATCAAAATAACCTGTTTTTTCCGATACACCAATACCAAGCATGACTGCTAATACAAGACCTAGTGCAGGGAATTCAGAAAAATTCTTAACGGCATCATTTAATATCATTGATAAGCCATCACTACTTAAAATACTTTTAATTGCAATGGTATCACCTGTGCCAGGATGTTTAACTGTGATAGGGAAAAATGAAATTATCCAAGTTAATACTGCGAGACCTAAGCACATTAAGAAAAATAAAATACTAGGATCAGGTAATCTGTTCCCAACTTTCTCTACTATGTTTAAAAATCTATTGATAAGCGTTGGTTTTTCTTTTGAATTTAATGACATGAGCCTTACCTCCCAATTAACTTGTCGAAAGTATAACAAATTAAAGTTAATAATTAAATGAAAATTTTGACAACTTAGATAGTTAAATAAATATAATTGTTGTAAACGCTTTTATTTAAAAGACCTAATAAATGAAGTTTTGCAGGTAATTAAAAAAGGAAGTGTATAACTGAGATGTGTTTAGAAGAAAAGCTAATTTTAGAAAAGGAGTCGTGAGTAATCATGGGAAGATTAGAAGAAAAAGTAGCTATATTAACAGGTGTCAGTACAGGTATTGGTGCCGCTACCGCACATGTTTTAGCTAAAGAGGGGGCTCATGTTATAGCGGTAGATATCTCAGAAAGAGTACATGATACGGTTAAAGAAATTAATAATGCAGGGTATAAAGCCTCAGGTTATACAGTTGATATTTCAGATGAACATGCAGTAGAACGATTTGCAGAAGCTATTAAAGAAAAATGCTCAACAATTGATGTACTTTTTAATAACGCGGGTGTTGATCATGCTGCTGGTAGGATACATGAATATCCTGTAGAAGTCTTCGATAAGATCATGGGCGTCGATCTTAGAGGGACGTTTTTAATGACTAAGTTTTTCTTACCATTAATGATGGATGAAGGCGGTTCTATTATTAACACGGCGTCATTCTCAGGTTTAGCAGCAGATTTAAATCGTTCAGGCTATAATGCTGCAAAAGGTGGCGTAATCAATTTCACACGTTCCACTGCAATAGAATATGGACGAGAAAATATTAGAGCGAATGCGATTGCACCAGGTACAATTGAAACGCCACTTGTCGATAAATTGACTGGGACTGCTGATGAAGCGTCTGGTAAAGCATTTAGAGAAAATCAAAAATGGGTTACACCTTTAGGTAGATTAGGAACACCTGAAGAAATTGGGAAACTTGTTGCGTTCCTAGCTTCAGACGACAGTTCATTTATTACTGGCGAGACGATTACTATTGATGGTGGAGTAATGGCTTACACATGGCCTGGTGAAATGTTAAGTGACGATAGCTGGAAAAATACGACTAAATAAAATAAGCAATCTATAATAATGAATAAAATAATTATATAAAACAGCTAGGCTGAGACAAAGTAATTGTCTCAGCCTAGCTGTTTAAGCACATATTGGTCATAGATTAAAGTACTGATGATATGCTAAGTGTATGATGTCTTTTTCCATAGTGTGTAATCATTAACATATAAAAATGAGTTTCATAAAATTACTCAAGTTATGTTAGAAAGATTACCAAATTATTTCTTCTACGACGTCATCATTTAAAGATTTAACAATTTCAGCTACCAGTGCAACTGAATTCTTGTAATCATCTGTGTGTAGTACCGATACATTTGAATGCATATAACGTAATGCGACACCAATAGAAACAGTTGGTATGCCTTCATTCGCAACATGTATGCTACCAGCATCAGTCCCGCCACCAGCTGTAGTATCTAATTGGATAGAAATGTTGTGTTTCTTAGCTACCTCTTTAATATGTTTAGTAAAGCCGACATGCCCGATATTAGAAGCATCCATAATAATGACAACAGGTCCATTACCAATAGCTGTATCACTAACTTGTCCAGACATTCCTGGTGTATCATATGCAATTGCAACGTCAACAGCAATTGCTAAGTCGGGTTTGATTTTATTAGCAGCAACTTTAGCACCACGTAGTCCAACTTCTTCTTGAACATTTGCACCAGCGACTAAATTGACATCGATGGTATCATTTTTTAATTGTTGTAATACATCAACGGCAAGTGCGCATCCATAGCGATTATCAAAGGCTTTTGCAGTTAGATATTTGTTGTTTGCTAATGTTTCAAATTCACTATATGGCGTAATCATATTTCCGATTTCAATACCGAATTGCTCGGCTTCTTTTTTACTTTTAACACCAATATCTATAAACATTTCTTTCATATCAATCGTTTTTTTACGCTCTTCAGGTGATAGTACATGTGGTGGTTTAGAACCGATAATGCCTCTTATTTTCTTACCTTTGTCTGTTGTGACAGTAACTTTTTGTGACAACATGACTTGATTCCACCAACCTCCAATTGGAGTGAATTTTAAAAATCCATCATTATCAATTTTAGTAACGATAAAACCAATCTCATCTAAATGCCCGGCAACCATCAATGTTTTGTTACCATTTGTTGCGGATTTTTTACCAAAAATACCACCAAGGTTGTCTTCTACAATTTCATCACTAACAGGTTTTAAATAATCATGCATTAAAGCTTTCACTTTCATTTCATGACCTGCGATGCCATCGACATCAGTTAAAGATTTTAATAGTTCTACTGATTGATTCATGTTAACCCTCCCAACTTTGATTTATAGATATATTTTACCATTTTAAGATTAATACCATATAGTCATTTGATTTAAATAAAAATTGATAAGAACTGTATAAATCTAAAAACAAATCTTAGTAATTCACTAAGACTAAAAGTGTGCAATAACCAAACAATCGTGTTTCAATAAATATATTAGATAAAATGGAGGGGTTAAAATGACAAAAGTTAATTATCTTACATTGGGTTCAAATGAAGCGCCAATTCAAGTCGAATCTTTTATTAATTTTGCATGTCCATATTGTAAGAACTATTTTAGAGCGGCAGACAAGGCGCTAAAACCATTTATTGAGGCAGGTAAAGTGCAACATGTAATCAAACATTTTGATAAAACTAAGCAAGCTTTATTAAAAGGAACGGTTGCAAATATACATTTAGATTATCAAAAAGTTAATGAAACGATAGAAGTTATACGCGACTTATACGATACGCAAGATGAATGGAAGAAGAGCTTTGCTGCAATTGAGGAAAAAATGACACAAACATTTAACTTAACGCCTAAGAAAGAAGCGGATGAGCGTTCATTAGCAATTAATGAAGAAACATTTAAACGTGGTATTAAAGGCATTCCAACAGTATTTTTTAATGAAGTTCAATTTGAGTTCAACCCATTACAAGATAAACAAAGTGAAATAGAAGCATTGATTACTGACAAAATAAACCAATTAAGTAGATAAAATAAAAAGCACTATGACAACAATATTGAATGATTGTCATAGTGTTTTTAGATTTTCTATACATGTTCTATTAATTTTAATTTATAGTCTTGGATTGATTGAATACTACCATCCTTATTTTTAATAATAATATGCTCTTTAGAAATTTGTGTAGGTGATTCAACGCCAACTGCAGCTGCGATATTAAATAAACCTTCATGCAAACTTGTTACAAAATTAGTGACACGGTATTTTTTTTCATCAATAATTAGTCCTTTTCTCTCTTGGGGTCTGTTGTGGCAACACCTACTGGACAAGTGTTCATATGACATTGTTGACTCATAATACAACCTACACTAATCATCATGCCACGAGCTATGTTGATCAAATCTGCACCTAAACCAAGTGCAATCGCAATCTTGTCAGGTGTGATGAGTTTGCCTGAAGCAAATATTTTAATACGATCTCGAATGCCATACTTTTCTAGTAAAGAAGTAAGTATAGGCAGTGCTGTAAAAAGAGGTAAACCTACACCATCTTCTAATTCTTGGAAAGTTGCACCAGTTCCACCTTCTCCTCCATCTATTGTTATAAAGTTTGGATATTGTTGTGTATCAACCATTGTGCGCACCAGATCTTCTACCTCTGAGACTTTACTGATGACTATTTTAAAGCCAACAGGTTTTTGACCAAGTTGCTGTAATTGATGTACCCAAGAAAGTAATGCAGGCGGATTATTGATTTGCTCAAAACGATTAGGTGAATTTATTGTTTTCCATGGCTCAACTTTACGAATTTCTGCAATTTCTTCAGTGACTTTATTGCCTTGCATATGGCCGCCCCTTGTTTTAGCGCCTTGAGCTAGTTTGATTTCAAATGCTTTAATCCGAGGATGCTGTGATAAATGTGTAAAGGCGTCTGTATCAAAATCACCTTGTTTATCACGTACTCCAAATAGACCAGGTCCGATTTGAAAAATAATATCTACATCACCAGACAGATGGTGTTTTGATAGTCCACCTTCACCTGTATTCATCCATGTACCAGCTTGTCCTAAACCTTTAGAAAGGGCAGTAATAGCATGACTACCTAATGCACCGTAACTCATACCAGATTGACCAACCAAACGTTTAAGTTTGAAAGGGTGTTCAAGCTCTTGTCCGAGTATAATTTGATTGTCGTCTGATAAATAGTAAGGGTCAATTTCTGTTTTTATTCTATGCTCGTCACGATTAAATAGACGCTCATTATCTATCTGATAAATAAAAGAAGATATCATAGGTGATTGATCGATGTGCAATTCTGATGATTGTAAAGGAAACATAGTATTTTGAATATAAAACCCATCTTCATAATCTCGTTGAGTACCAAAACTTGTCATTCTGGAATTATATTTGCCTGCTACAACGATATGAGTGAAATCATTTCTAGAAAAAGGTTTACCTTTAGTATCTGCTAAAAAGAGATATTGACGTAACTCCGGGCCTATTTTCTCACCAAAATACCGTATTCTAGCTAATAAAGGATAATTGCGTAATACGCTATGTTGTTTTTGACGCTTATCTTTAAATAGTAATAGTGCACCTATAATCAGACCACTTATTAGAAATAAAACAATGATTATATTAACAATAAACTGTAGTACGGTTAATATTGTCATAAAGCATCCCCCTATTTAACTATATGTTACAACAAAATGATCATTTTACAATAAAATGACTTAAAAAAGAAAAAGTTACTTAATATTAAAGTTCTAAAAAATGAATTGCTATGAAAAATTTTATAAAACATATATAAGTAATTTGAATCATGATATATTTACAATACATAAATATAAAGGAAGGTGTCTTATGGATGACGAATCAATGCTAAAAAGAACGAAACAATTTCAAGAAAACAACAAATGGCAGAGTAAGCATATTGTGAAAAGAGATTTCTGGCTTATTCCTTTTTATATACTCTTCAATCAAGTTGTACCTTTAATTGTCTTGACTGTAATATTTGGAGTTTTCTTTTTATTTAATATTAAAAGTGAAGTAGTAGGTAATGATTACAAGATTATAAGTGCAATAATCTCTGAAATTATTATTTTGCTAAGTTTTTATTTAATACATAAGAACCATCGATTATTACCGATTGCGATAGCGCGTTTTAAGACAGGTCAAAAATATTTATTCGTCATTTTGATAACTTATATAGTTTCATTAGTATTAATTACTGGATATGAATGGATGACAGATTTTTTGCCTAAATCTCTTCAATATGGGGAAACTCAGAATCAAATGTTACTAGAAGAATTATTTGAAAATAATTGGATGCTACCATTGCTGTTTATAGATATCGTCATTTTAACCTCTTTTATTGAAGAATTAATATTTAGACACTTAATTATTCATGAATTAGGTAAAAAAATCACCTATGGTTTTGCTACAGTTCTGTCAGTGATTCTTTTCGCAAGTGTACATGTTATGGGTGCCACGTCGCCTTTTGAAATAGGAAGTTATATTATCATTGGTGCAAGTCTAGCCTTTGTTTATCTCAAAAGTGGTATGAATTTAGCTGTTTCTATCACATTGCACAGTTTAAATAATTTCATATCATTTATAACAATCGTTATTTTAAAATAACTTTTAAGAACGTGTTGTTAAGTTATATTTTCTAGAAATTAGTTATTTCCATCATTTGTTAGGGAATAATGATGAGTAAAGCAAATATGAGGGAGGCCGAAGCATGTTAGAACTGAAAAATGTTTCATATCATGTTGATAACCGTGACATCATCAACAATATTTCTTTGAAAATTGAGCAAGGGGATACTATTGCGATTGTAGGACCTTCAGGTAGTGGAAAAAGTACATTAATGCGATTGATTAATAATTTAATTAGTCCGACGGAAGGTGAAATATATTTGAATGGTAAGCCTTACGAGCAGATTGATCCAGAAACATTGCGCATGAAAATCAGTTATCTATTACAAGAGAGTGACTTGTTTGATAGAACTATAGGAGAGAATTTAGCTTTTCCAGCAGAAGTGCGTAATGATAAATTTGACCGCAAAAGAGCCAAATATTTATTGAAGTCCGTTGGTTTGGGTCATTACCATTTCAATACAAGAATAGACCATTTATCCGGTGGTGAAAGACAGAGAATAACCATAGCAAGACAGTTAATGTACAAACCACAGATGCTTTTATTAGATGAAGCGACTAGTGCGTTAGACGAGCAAAATAGTGAAAAAATTGAAAAACTAATTTTTAATATAGCCCAAGAAGGTGTCTCTATTTTGTGGATTACTCATAGTAATGAACAAATTAGTAGGCACTTTAAGAAAAGAATTAAAGTCGTTGAAGGTCGAATTGCACAGGAGGATGATTTATCATGAGTACAACTGCGTTAGCATTAACCGGCCTTCTATTGTTATTTCCTATTATCGTCTCTTATAAAGAAAAATTACATATCATTAAAGATTTATTAATTGCTACATTACGTGCAGTGGTCCAACTTGTGATATTGGGGTATCTCTTACATTTTATTTTTGGAGTAAACCAAAAATGGCTACTGCTTACGTTTGTATTAATCATTATTATAAATGCTTCTTGGAATACAATAAGTAGGGCTTCGCCAGTCATGCATCATGTGTTTTGGATTTCATTTATAGCTATATTCGTTGGTGTGGCCTTGCCATTAGTAGGCGTAATCTTAACTGGTGCGATACAGTTTAAACCGAATGAAGTTATACCGATAGCAGGAATGTTGGGAAGTAATGGGCTGATAGCCATCAATTTAGCCTATCAAAATTTAGATAAAGAGTTTGTAAAAGAAATGAGTCAAATAGAAGCTAAATTAGCTTTAGGTGCAAATCCTAAGTTATCATCTAAGGCAACCATTAGAAACAGTATTAAAACAGCAATTGTACCTACGATTGATTCTGTCAAAACATATGGTATTGTCTCTATACCTGGTATGATGACGGGGTTGATACTAGGTGGTGTTGCACCTTTAGAAGCAGTGAAGTTTCAGTTGATGGTTGTATTTATTCATACAACTGCGACGATTATGTCAGCTTTAATTGCGACTTACTTAAGTTATAAACAATTCTTTAATCATCGAGATCAACTGATTGGACGCCATATGCATACGGAAGAAAGATAATATACAACAGTGTTCAAATAGTCTATTTGATTATTGCTAAAATTACTTTTCCAAAAGTAAAATGGTGTACGCAAATTAAAGGTGGGTTTATCATATTTATAGTTGAGACGGTATACCAACAAAGCTAAGTGTTTTGTTGGTATTTTTTAGCGCTTCTTTATAGGTTACTTAAATTTAACAATCCAAAGACGAATGGGTATCTTAACTGCTTACTACATAGGGATAATCATTATCATTTTAAAATGTTCAAACGTGTTGACGAATGGTTTATAATATAATGGTTATGTAAAAATAAAAATTTATAAAAGGGAGGAGTGAATCTATGTCAGTGATGAGAATTGCAACATTCATTTTAAGTATATTTATAGTAGGTATGGTTGAAATGATGGTTGCTGGGATTATGAATTTAATGAGTAATGATTTACATGTCTCAGAAGCGGTAGTGGGCCAGTTAGTGACTTTATATGCAATCACATTTGCTATAGCTGGTCCAATATTAGTAAAATTAACTAATCGCTTTTCACCGAGACCAGTCTTATTATGGGCGTTAGCGACTTTTATTATAGGGAATGTAATTATTGCTATGGCGCCTAATTTTTCAATCTTGGTGTTTGGACGTATTTTATCATCTGCTGCGGCAGCGTTAATCGTGGTTAAAATATTAGCGTTAACGGCCTTATTAACAGCGCCACAACACCGTGGGAAAATGATTGGTATTGTATATTCAGGATTTAGTGGTGCAAATGTGTTTGGTGTACCTATTGGGACGATTATAGGTGACTTAGTAGGGTGGAGATATACATTCTTATTTATCGTCGCAGTCAGCGTGCTAGTGGGTATACTAATGTACTTTTATGTACCACAACCACAATTTGAAACGCCTAAAACAGGTACAGAAACAACGCAACGTACAAGTAGTTATTCTAAAATATTAAGACCGGCAGAAATTGTAAAATATTTGAGTATAACGTTTTTACTACTCGTTGCCAATTCAGTGACATTTATTTATATTAATCCATTGATGCTGAAAAGTGGCCATGATTTATCATTTGTGTCTATCGCATTGTTGATTAATGGTGTAGCAGGTGTAATAGGTACATCAATGGGTGGGTTCTTATCAGATAAACTCACAAGTAAACGTTGGTTAACGATTGCGACAACTATTTTTATCATTATGATGTTAATCTTAAATGTCTTCTTACCGGGCACAGGTCTATTATTGATGGTTATCTTTATATGGAATATCATGCAGTGGAGTACGAATCCTGCTGTACAAAGTGGTATCATCGAACATGTAGAGGGTGATACGAGCCAAGTTATGAGTTGGAACATGTCTAGTTTAAACGCAGGCATTGGTATCGGTGGTATAGTAGGTGGCTTAGTTGTTTCAAAAGTAGATGTTTTTGCAACAACTTACTTTAGTGCCGCGATTGCCTTATTAGCCTTTATATTAATCATTAGTTTGAAAAATATCGCAAAATTTAATAAAGCTCAGACATAAAGTTTATATATGATCATGTGCGAAAATTAGTTACGCATATAGCTAATGAGTCATCATAAAAATCGATAAAATAGTTTATAGATAAATAATGGGGACCACTATCCGAATTACTAAGTAAAATTTAGTATCGGATAGTGGTCCCCATTTTAAGTTTGAAAGTTAAAATTGATATAAGTAATTTAGACTGCTACTACGCCGATTAATACAGCGATAATCAACATGATAATAGCAAATCCCCATATCCAGAAAAAGGCATATTTTATATATGTCCCCATATTTGCCTCTGCAAGACCAATTGCTAACCACAAGGCTGGCGAGAATGGACTAACAAAGGTTCCAATAATATTACCTATTAGCATTGCATATGCTGTAGAAATCGAAGGCACACCAAATTGACTCGCAGTTTGTTCTACGATTGGAAGCACGGCAAAATAATAAGCATCCGTACTCGTAAGTAAATCAAGTGGCACACCAAAGATGCCCACGATGATATGTAAGTAAGGTCCGACTGCGTCTGGAATAATTGTTATGAAGTTGACGGCAATAGCTTCTAACATACCTGTCTCATTTAAAACACCTAAGAACATACCTGCTGCTATAATTACGGCAGCCATCATTAATGCATTAGGTGCATGTGCTTTTAAGCGACTCATTTGCTCATCTACATTTGGGAAATTAATAACCAATGCGATTGCAACACCAATCAAGAAAGCAAACTCTGGTGGTGCGATATTAGCTAACATCATAACGATTACAATAATCGTTAGTAATCCATTTACCCATATAATCCAAGGTTTATCAACTGCA
This sequence comes from Staphylococcus pseudoxylosus, assembly GCF_003697915.1. Classification (GTDB taxonomy): domain Bacteria; phylum Bacillota; class Bacilli; order Staphylococcales; family Staphylococcaceae; genus Staphylococcus; species Staphylococcus pseudoxylosus. Next base: position 79,539 of record NZ_RCVN01000003.1, on the reverse strand, counting down.
GTACCACGTACTGGGAACTTTACAGCTTGATCTTTTTCATAATTATCTACAATTTTATGAATATCTAGATGTTGCGTATCAGGTACTTCCCCGTTATTAATCTTTTTACTAATACGTGATTTTTCTTTAATGCCTAAATATACTGAGAATAATAATACAAGCGCAAATCCGATTAACTGAACAGGAATAACGCCATACCATAGTTCGTTAACATTTTTGACATTTAATACTGAAGCTGTACGAGCCATTGGTCCTCCCCAAGGAACCATATTCATTATAGCTGCACTTAGTGCTAATAAAAGTAGTAATAAATAGCGATTCATATTTAATGCTTTATAAAGTGGTAATAATGCAGGAATAGATAATAAAAAAGTTGTTGCTCCAGCACCATCAAGTTGTGCGAAGATACCTATTAAAGCAGTAACGATACAGACTACTATGACATTACCTCTAGTGAGTAATATCAACCTTTTTACAAGCGGCTTGAACATACCGCTGTCACTCATAATACCAAAGAATATAATAGCGAAAATAAACATAATAACAACGTTTATAACTTGATCCAATCCACTATTGAAAAATTTCACTAAATCCCCAACATTGTATCCTAAAAGTAATGCGCCAATACTTGGTATTAAAATCATACCAACTACAGGACTAATACGTTGCGCAATTAATAAGCCTACAATGGAAATAATAATCACTAGGCCTACAATTGTTAACCAAATACTTTCTTGTTGCATTTTACTTCCCCCTTAAGTTAAAGCGCTTACAAAAAATTGATCATCATCTGATTAAATTGTAATGATTATAGATAATTGTAACAAAGTTGAATATTGTTAAGTGCGTATTCTTGTATTATTTCATATTAATTTACTTATATTAAATAATAAGTAAAACAAATACACAGGAGGAAATTATATCTTTTTAAATGTATAATAAAGAAAAAGAAACAGGTTTGACACCATAATAGCATACTATGATTTCTAACCTGCTTCCTGCCAAAGATAATTCGTTAATTTGCTTTTTCTGAAAGTTGAGTTGAATTTAAACCTATATCATCTATATTTAAATTAGCTTTAGTATTTGAAACTTGTGCTATAGCAGCTGAAAGTAGAATATATATTAAAGTACCTATCATATAACCCATTTTCAAATCAGATATTAATAAATAAGACTGATATAGTAAAACAATGATAGCAGTAATTGCTATAATGATTAGTACAGGATAGGGCACTTTAAAAGGCGATTGTTTATAGGCTTCAGGATATTTTTTTGGTAATTGTGTTACTGCTAATGCAGGAAATGCAAATACTATTAATGATATGCCTGTACCTAATTGCGCAACAACATTTAGTGACATCCCCGTAACGATAGGTAGTGCACCAATAATATAAAAAATAAGTAGTAACCAATGTGGTGTGCCAAATCGCTTATTTACGTGCCCTAAGGCTTTAGGCAAATAACCATCATGAATTGCGATTAATAAACTTTTAGTTACCCATGTAAAAGTTGAATTAAGTGTTGTAGCTAAGGCAAACATTGCTCCTCCAATCATAAAGAAAAGGAAAATAGGGGCAGGTAGTATTTCTTTTGCTACGCTTGTTAAAGGTCTGCCTGCTACTTCGGGAATCGGTAAAACGCCAACTGCAATTGATGCAATAAAGGCATATAATATACCAACAAATATAGTAGCTACAATTATAACGATTGGTATATCCCTTTTTGGATTTTTCATTTCTCCACCTAATTCAGCAACAACTTGCGCGCCACCAGTAGCAAAAGAAACTAAACCGACTGCAGTGAAAAATCCTGTAAATCCATCTGGGAACATTGAGCTTGAATTAAATACGCCAAAATGAACATGTGGCATACCGAAGATGATGAAACAAGATAGAGCTACAATTAAAGTGATTACCATCAAATTTCCTATAATTGATGCAGACTTTATGCCAACGATATTCACGATAAATAAAATAGTTAACAATAAGAAGGCGACAGTTCTAACGGGAACACCAGGAAAAAGCCCTTCTAAATATTGCGCAAACGACAGCGCATATAAGGATAAGGTAATTTGTAAAAACATAAACAACATCAGCCAAAATATACCTGTTTTGGGGGACAATAAACGACTAGTATATTGGTACATACCTCCAGTAGTAGGTAACGTTGAACCTAATATTGCTATTGGAAACATGGTCAGTAACGTGATAACAGCAGATAAAATGAATGCTGGTGTTATACCACTACCTGTCATTTGTATACCAATACCAGTTAATGACATGACACCAGCTCCGATAATTTGACCAATCGCAATTCCCAAAACGTCTGTAAGACCTAACACTTTTTTTAAATTTGTTGCTTGTTGCATTCAATCACCTCTATATATTATGTAGTTGTAAAAATAATAAAAAAATCATAACATAATTTGCATTTAATTCATAGTACATCAATCGGAAAACTTGGTTTAGAAAGGAAATAGTCCATCATAGCGGAAATAGAGTGATTTATAGTAGAATAAAAATAAATAGAAAATACAATGAGGTGCAATTGTTATGACAAATCAACAAAATCATATAAAAGTAGATGCATTTATTGATAGATTAAAACAGTGGCAAGATGAATTTATATTGATGCGTGAAATTATTACAGAAACTGAATTAGTTGAAGATTATAAATGGATGCATCCTTGTTATACATTAGAAAATAAAAACGTAGTGATTGTACAAGACTTCAAGCACTATTGTGCCCTGTTATTTGAAAAAGGTGCTATTATGGAAGATCCTTATCACACATTGATTCAACAAACTAAAAATGTACAAGCAGCTAGACAATTACGCTTTGAAAGTTTAGAAGAAATAGAAAGACGTAGAGAAGAAATTAAATGGTATATTGAAGAAGCCATAAGAATTGAAAAATCAGGCAAAAAAGTACCTATGAAAGAAACAGAAGACTATGAAATGCCAGTAGAATTACAAGCGAAATTAGATGAAATGCCAGAACTGGAAAAAGCATTTAATCAATTAACTCCTGGTAGACAAAGACAATATATGTATTTCATAGGACAGGCTAAAAGGGCTTCGACACGTGAAAATCGCGTGTTAAAATATATAGATCATATTTTAAATGGAAAAGGCATGAATGATAGATAATTCTCAAAGTGTATAAAGTGCTAAGGCTGGGGCTTAAATTTAAGGTCTCGGCCTTTAATTATCCTAATGTGCCATACGTCATGGTTGTGTTATAGATCATAAATGATATTAGAAATATGATAATATACTTATGTCTTTAATTTAGAATTTATAGAAAGATAGAGTTGCAACTTTTTCGTTTATCATATATAGTTTGCTCGAATATAAAATACTACGAGACAACAGGTCAGATAGTACATTGAGAAAGAAGGTGTATGAATGCCAAGAGTTTCCAAACGAATACAATTATTACAGGCAGCTGCAACTATCGTTGATGAACAAGGTAGTGAATATTTAACTTTAGATGCTGTTGCTAAAAAAGCTGGTGTCAGTAAAGGTGGCTTATTGTATCATTTTCAAAACAAATTTGCGTTAATACAAGGACTCGTTGACCATGCAGATGAACTATATCGCAATAATGTTAATGAACATGTAGAAAAAGATAATAATGGGAACGGTAAATGGGTTCGTGCCTTTATCGAAGCAACTCGTGAACATCGTGCTGAAAACGGTTCGATTACATCTGGTATGCTTGCTGCCCAAGGCATAAACAGTAATTTACTATTACCATTACAGGACACATACAAAGAATGGCAACACAATATTGAAAATGATGGTCTAGATAAAGTAGACGCAACTATAATGAGGTTGGCAGTTGATGGATTGTGGTTGTCAGAAATTTTCGGTTTAGATAATTTAGATGAATCGATGAGAGAAAAAGTCTTGGACAGATTGACGGAATATACTCAAATTGATAAAAATGACTAAATTATTTTTTTGAGTCTATGTAATTTATAAAAAAATAATAAAATGAACAAACTATGTTAAGTACCGTTACTAAAGGGATAATCGACAATTTGAAGTTGATTATTCCTTTTTTTAAATTTTCAAGGGCTTGAAACTAAACCGTCCAGTTGGTACACTAACCGATGTATTAAAAACGCTCTTGGAGGTTTATATCAATGAAAAAAGTTATGCTAACAGCAGCATTGACAGGTGCTGGAGATACTGTAGATAAAAATAAGCATGTCCCTGTGACGCCACAAGAAATTGCTGATTCTGCAATTAAATGCGCAAAGGCTGGTGCTACTGTAGCACATATTCATGCGAGAGACCCAAAAACAGGGGAGATTAGTCATGATGTGGCGTTTTTTAGAGAAGCAGTAAGACTAATTAGAGAAGCAGATGAAGATATCATTATTAATATCACATCAGGTGGAGGCGGAGATTTCATTCCAAGCCTCGAAGATCCATATAAAGCAGAAAAAGGATCCGATATGCAAACCCCTGATGAGCGACATGAACCAGTTGGTACGTTATTACCTGAAATGTGTACATTAGATTGTGGTAGCGTCAATATGGGCGACGCTATTTATTTGAGTCCTGCAGATTGGTTGAGGAAACAAGCTCAATTGGTCAAGGATGCAGGTGTTAAACCAGAACTAGAGTGCTTTGATAGTGGTCATATTTCTTTTGCAAAACAATTGATAAATGAAGGACTTATTGAAGGCACACCGCTATTCCAATTCTGTTTAGGTATTCCATGGGGCGCTGAAAATGATCCAGAAACCATTGAATATTTTAAGACACGTATACCTGAAAATGCAGAATGGTCAGCATTTGGTATTGGAAGAATGCAATTTCCAACAGTAGAGGAAGCGGCAAAACGTGGTGGTAACGTTCGTGTTGGTTTAGAGGACAATTTATATTTAGCAAAAGGTGTAAAAGCATCTAATGAACAACTTGTTGAAAAAGCAGTAGAAATACTCAAAGCTTTAGATATTGAGCCGATGACACCGGCAGAGGCGCGTGATAAGTATCAGCTTAGATCGCCACAAGGAGGTACAAAATGAAATTTGCAGTTGTAGGTACAGGTGTAATCGGTAGCGGATGGATTACAAGAATATTAGCACATGGACATGAAGTCATCGCGACAGATCCGAGTGAAAATGCATTTGAAAGTATGTTGAAACAAGTGAAACAAAATTGGCCATATGCTGAACAACTTGGCTTAGCAGAAAATGCATCTTTAGAAAATTTAACGTTCACTCCTCATTTAGAAGAAGCAGTTAAAGATGCAGATCATATTCAAGAAAATGTGCCAGAAATTGAATCATTAAAGGATCAAGTATTAACTGAGATAGATTTTTATGCAAAACCAGATGCTATCATAGGTTCTAGTACATCAGGTATCATGCCTTCAGAATTACAAAAGCATTTACAACATCCAGAAAGACTAGTAGTAGCACATCCATTCCATCCTGTATATATTTTACCGTTAGTTGAAATTGTTCCTGGTAAATTAACTACAGAAGAAACAACTGTAAAAGCTGAAACAATTTACGAAAGTATTGGTATGGATGTACTACATGTGAGACATGAAATTGAAGGACATGTAGCTGACAGATTAATGGAGGCTTTATGGAGAGAAGCATTGCATATCGTCAATGATGGCATCGCTACTACAGAAGAAGTAGATAAAGCATTTACCCATGCAGCTGGGTTGCGTTATGCACAATATGGTCCGTTTATGACATTCCATTTAGCTGGCGGTGAGGGCGGTATGCGTCATATGTTAAAACAATTTGGCCCTGCATTGAAAAAACCTTGGACTAAATTAATAGCTCCTGAATTAACACAAGAACTTTATGATGAAGTCGTCAATGGATGTGAATCTTCATCACAAGGACAAACCATGTCAGAGCTTGACCAAAAACGCAATGAATTTTTAGTTAAAGTGAAACAACTTGCAGAAACATATTGGCCAGAAGAGACACCTTCAATGAAAAAAAGTAATAATCAGTCGGTGTATTAATATGACCCAATCATTATTTGAATATACGACAACGGTAAAACAAAATTGGGTAGATCATAATGGTCATATGAATGATGCTGAGTATAATCGAGTATTCAGCGATGCAACAGACGCGTGGTTAGCTAATTTGGGGTTAGATTTACAAGCGATTGAACAATTGAAATATACTATATTCACACTTGAAAATCATGTGATGTATTTAAAAGAAATAAAAGTAAATGAGCCCCTCACTGTCACAGTAGAATTGTTTGATTTTGATGCAAAGCGTTTACACGTATTTATGACATTAAAAAATGAACAAAATGACAGATGTGCGACATATGAAGTGATGCTAATGGGGATGGATACTAAATCTAATAAACCGCAACCATTTCCAGAATCTATTAGAAAATCAGTTGAATTTTATGCTGATATTGCATTGATTCAACATCAACCAGAAGAGCTTGGGCATCATATCGGAATCAAACGAAAATAAATTTTGTTAATAAATTTTAAGCCATTGAATAAAAGGTTTTTTGAATGTATTAAGAAACAAAATTCACTATTATAAATTGTTTAATTTTATTAATTGATGTATCTTGTTATATATAGGTTGATAAAATATCTAAGCAAAATGGCTATTTATTTAGATGTATTTAGCGAAACATGAATAAATTAGGGCTATATGTGCTCATGTTTTTACTTATTTTAGGATTTGTATAACATCCACAGGTAGCCCTAAATTTATAAGGAAATAGTTGAAATTGAATATGTACATAGAAAGGAATTGACCCATGTTAAGTATTAAAAACTTATCTAAAGTCTATGGCGGCGGTAAAAAAGCTGTGGATAATATTTCATTAGAGGTTGAATCTGGTGAATTTATAGCATTTATTGGTACAAGTGGTAGTGGTAAGACAACTGCCTTAAGAATGATAAATAGGATGATAGAAGCAACTGAAGGCCAAATTACAATTAATGGCAAAGACGTCCGTAAGATGAATCCAGTGGAATTGCGTAGAAAAATTGGTTACGTTATACAACAAATCGGATTGATGCCACATATGACTATTAGAGAAAATATTGTTTTAGTACCTAAGTTATTGAAATGGTCACAAGAAAAGAAAGAAAAAAAGGCAAAAGAATTAATTAAATTAGTCGACTTACCTGAAGAATTTTTAGATAGATATCCATCACAACTTTCTGGTGGTCAGCAACAGCGTATTGGTGTTGTTAGAGCATTGGCAGCTGAACAAGATGTTATTCTGATGGACGAGCCTTTTGGAGCTTTGGATCCAATTACTAGAGACACGCTACAAGATTTAGTTAAAGAGTTACAACAAAAATTAGGTAAAACATTTATATTTGTCACTCATGATATGGACGAGGCTATCAAGCTAGCCGACAAAATTTGTATTATGTCAGAAGGTCAAGTGATTCAATATGACACACCTGACAATATTTTACGTCATCCAGCAAACGACTTTGTACGTGACTTTATTGGTCAAAATAGATTGATACAAGATAGACCTAACATGCGTACGGTTAAAGATGCCATGATTAAACCAGTTACAGTACATGCAGATAGTACATTGAATGAAGCAGTAGAAATTATGAGAGCACGTCGTGTCGATACTATTTTTGTAGTAGGTAACAATAGCAGATTATTAGGTTATTTAGATATTGAAGATATCAATCAAGGTTTAAGAACGCATAAGGATCTTATTGATATGATGCAACGTGATATTTATAGAGTGAGAATAGATAGTAAATTACAAGACTCTGTTCGTACAATCCTTAAGAGAAATGTAAGAAATGTGCCAGTAGTGGATAGTGATGGTAAAACATTAATTGGATTAGTTACGAGAGCCAACTTAGTAGATATCGTTTATGACAGTATTTGGGGAGAATTAGATGAGGATGTTAGCGCTACTGAAGCTGCAATTGTAGAGCCCGATAATGTAGGAGCTGATATATAATGAAACAATTCATAGAGCAATATGGTGGTCAACTGATTTCTAAAACAGTAGAACACTTTTATATCTCAATGATCGCTTTGTTGATTGCCATTGTAGTAGCTGTGCCTTTAGGCATAATTCTATCCAAGATGAAAAGAACTTCAAACATTGTGCTTACAGTTGCTGGTGTATTACAAACGATTCCTACATTAGCTGTACTTGCGGTCATGATACCAATTTTTGGCGTGGGAAAATTACCAGCAATCATAGCTTTATTTATCTATGTACTTTTACCAATATTAAATAATACTGTTTTAGGTGTTAAAAATATCGATAGTAATATTAAAGAAGCGGCAATCAGTATGGGCATGACGCGTTTTCAATTAATGAAAGATGTGGAACTGCCATTAGCCTTACCGTTGATTTTAGGCGGCATTCGATTATCATCAGTTTATGTAATCAGCTGGGCTACACTTGCGAGTTATGTTGGTGCCGGCGGTTTAGGTGACTTTGTATTTAACGGATTAAACTTATACGATCCATTGATGATTGTAAGTGCTGCAGTACTTGTCACAGCATTAGCATTAATTGTAGATCTATTACTATCATTAGTTGAAAAATGGGCAGTGCCAAAAGGATTAAAAGTATCCAGATAAATTAAGGAGGACATTATGAAACGATTGAAACAGTATTGTATCGCACTTGTACTGTGTCTGACGGTGTTATCTGGATGTAGTTTACCCGGTTTAGGTGGAAATAGCTCAGACAACGAAGTCAAGATTACAGCGCTTGCGACGAGTGAATCACAAATTATGTCTCATATGTTGAGACTTTTAATAGAACATGATACGGATGGAAAGATTAAACCAACATTAATAAATAACTTAGGATCAAGTACAATTCAGCACAACGCTCTTGTAAATGGTGATGCAAATATGTCTGGTGCGCGTTACAATGGTACAGATTTAACAGGTGCATTAAATGAAGATCCTATTAAAGACCCAGAAAAAGCAATGAAAGCTACCCAAGAAGGTTTCCAAAACAAATTTAATCAAACGTTCTTTAATTCATATGGTTTTGCAAATACATATGCATTTATGGTTACAAAAGAAACAGCTAAAAAATATAATTTGGAAACAGTATCTGATTTGAAAGCACATAGTGATGAATTAAAATTAGGTGTCGATAGTTCATGGTTAAATCGTGAAGGGGATGGTTATCCAGGATTTACGAAAGAATATGGATTTAAATTTAATACAGTTAGACCGATGCAAATTGGTTTAGTATATGATGCATTAAATTCTAAAAATCTCGATGTAGCCGTAGGGTATTCAACAGATGGGAGAATTGCGGCATATGATTTAAAAGTGTTAAAAGATGATAGACGCTTTTTCCCACCTTATGCAGCTAGTTCGGTAGCAACAAATGAATTATTAGATAAATATCCTGAATTAAAACCGATTATTAATAAGTTAGAGAAGAAGATTTCAACTAGTGAAATGCAAAATCTTAATTATCAGGCTGATGGTAAAGGCAAAGAGCCGGCAGTTGTTGCAGAAAACTTCTTGAAAAAACATAACTATTTTGAAAATGATAAGAAGGGTGATCAAAACTAATGGAGGGTAATTTATTACAGCAATTAGTCGAATATTATTCAGTAAACTTTGGCTACCTTTGGGATTTATTTATTAAACATCTACTTATGTCTGTGTATGGCGTGTTATTTGCAGCGATTGTGGGTATCCCGCTAGGTATTATTATAGCTAGATATAAGAAACTATCATGGACGATTATTACGATTGCAAATATTATACAAACTGTACCTGTTATAGCAATGCTTGCTATTTTGATGTTAGTTATGGGTTTAGGGCCAACGACAGTAGTAGTAACGGTATTCTTATACGCTTTATTACCGATTATTAAAAATACTTTTACAGGTATCGTAGGTGTAGATGAAAATATTAAAGATGCCGGTAAAGGTATGGGTATGACACGGAATCAAGTCTTACGCATGATAGAGTTACCATTAGCTTTATCTGTTATCTTAGGCGGACTAAGAATTGCGCTTGTTGTAGCTATTGGAGTTGTCGCTGTTGGATCATTTATTGGCGCACCGACTTTAGGTGATATTGTAATCCGTGGAACAAATGCTACAGATGGCACAACATTTATTTTAGCTGGCGCTATACCTATTGCATTAATTGCAATTTTAATAGATGTTGTATTAAGATTATTAGAAAAACGATTAGACCCGACGACTAGAACACAGAAGAAACAAAAGCATAGACCACAGGGTATTAATCAGTAATGAAAGTAGTGAAATGATATGGCGTTGTTAACGATAAATTACAAATCCAAAACCATTGGTATGAACCATCAATTTATAGCAATTTTACCTGAAGATGTTAGTTATTTTAATACGGAGATAGAGCCCAAACAATTAAAGACAATGTTATTGTTACACGGCTTATCAAGTGATGAAACATCTTATATGCGCTATACAAGTATTGAGCGTTATGCAAATGACCATCAAATTGCAGTGATTATGCCTAATGCTGACCATAGTGGTTATAGTAATATGGAATTTGGTCATAAATACTTTGACTATGTATTAGAAGTATTAGATTATGCACATCAAATCTTACCGTTATCACAGAAGAGAGAGGATAACTTTATTGCAGGGCATTCTATGGGAGGATATGGAACGATTAAATATGCCTTAACACAAGGTCATCGTTTTGCTAAGGCGAGCCCATTATCATCTGTATTTAATGCCCAAACCTTTATAGACATTGATTGGAATGACTTTTCAGGCCAAGCAATTGCAGGTGTAGATAAAATGACACAGGATACAGAACTTGATCCGTATTATTTAGTAGATAAAGCAATAGCTGAAAGCAAAGTAATACCGGAGTTACTTATTATGTGTGGAACAGAAGATCAACTCTACGAAGATAATAAACAATTTATAGCATATTTGGATGCACAAAATGTATCTTACCAATTTGAAGATGGACCTGGTGAGCACGATTATGCTTATTGGGACAAGGCTGTAAAACGTGCAATTGAATGGTTCGTAGGATAAATAGCAAATTAAAACAATGATTTAGCATAAATAAAAACCTCAATCATAAAAATGGTTGAGGTTTTTTGACTTGAAGAGTTGATTGTACAAACGATAAAGAAAAAATGTATTACTTTGAAGTAATATGCTTAGGGTTGATTTCTTCTTCCAATTTACCTATATGTCTTAAAGTGGGTGTTAACGCAGCGAAGAAGAAACCTTCTTTTAATTTACGTGCTTGTGGTGCTTTGGGTGAATAAGCTCTAGATCCACCGTTCACCATAGAAGCTTGGTTCACTTCTAATAATAAGTAGCCAGCTTGTTTTTTTAAGTTGATGAGTTCAGCAAAATCATGTTGTAAAGTTTTGCGTTGGATTAAATGATAAAAGTCTGTTTTGATTTGTTGTAAACGTAATTCGAAATCATCAATATCGTATTCTAAGTATTTATTTATACCGTTTTGTGCATCTGAAAATTGATGTATCAAATCAAGTGAAGCACGAATAGAACCTAATGCTATTGGTACTTGCAGTGCAACGAATTGAGGACGGATATCAGCAGCAAATGATTTTGCATCATGAGTGATAATTTGATTCTTTGGAATAAGTACATCGTTTAGTTCGATTTTAAAAGTAGCTGAGCCATTAACGCCTAAGAAATTTGATTTTTCCTCTAAAGTAACGCCGTCTTGGTTTGCATGTACAATAAACATGACTAATTCGTCACCGTTTTCAGCTTTTGATATAGCGCCAAAATAGTGGTCTGGCCCTATATTACTCACTGCAGGTAATTTACCTTTCACGAATAATTGATTCTCTTTGTAATAATGATTTAAATTAAATGATTCTAAATCATTAAATGATTTCATGGGATTAGATAACCCTGTTGCACCTAATACTTTTCCACTAAGTAGTGCCTGTTGTAAATCTTGATTAAAATGAGGTTGTTTAGCATTTTGCAAGTAAGTTGAAAATGCTAATTGACACCATAAACAAAACCCTGTAGTAAGGCATGATTTAGATACTTCTTCGATCACTTCTAAATTGTTAGTTAAGTCATCTTCTTTGAAATAGCCTTCTTTAAATAAATTTTGAATAAATGTTCTAGGGTAGTATGAACCTTCGTCAATTTCTATTAAATAAGGTTCTAATTCATTTTTAATAAGTGTTTGTAAACTCATATATATACGCTCCTTTATTCTCCAAATCTTTTTAAAATGATTGTTTCTAAGTAACTAATGAGTCGATCAATTAAGAATCCGAATAAGCCAATAAAGAAGATTGCAGATAAGACATCTTCTAGATTTAACATGTTACGCGCATCCACAATTAGGAAGCCTAATCCAGATTGAGCACCAATCATTTCGCCTGAAACTAAGAAAATCCAACTTGTACCAACCGCCATATGAATACCACCCATAATATGCTTGAAGGCGCCTGGAAATAATATATTTCTATATAATGACCATCCTTTGAGGTTTAAATTCGCTGCAATTTTCAAATATTGCGGTTCAACATTTCTTATGCCTTTAATAGTATTAAAGACAATAGGGAAGAAAGCAGCAATGAATATAATCGCCATTGCTGGTAGACTGCCAATACCAAACCATAAAACTACGAATGGTGACCAAGCAATAGGTGAGATGGGTCTAATCAACTGTAATAAAGGCTCTATAGCATGAAAAAGTGTGTTACTACGACCTAATAAGAACCCAACTGGTACGCCTATTAAAATTGCAGTTCCAAAACCTACAAAAAAACGAAATAGACTAATACCTAAATGTGTGAATATTTCCCCGGAAATAATAAATTGCCATATACTTTGTGCTACGAGAATAGGGCCTGGTAACAGAATAGGTTGGTAATTACCTATCCAAATGACACATTGCCATAAAAATAGAAAAATGATGAAAGTGAATAGGGGCAATGTGAATTTTTTGATTAATGTAGTTGTCATTTCACTTTATCCTTCCTTATATAACGTTGGGTCTATAAATTCATTATAATCTGGTGCTTTAAACAGTTTGTGTTCATTAATTAACTTCTTAATTTTGCTATAACCTTTTTCTTCAATAGTAAGATCACCATAAGAAGTCCATTTGGCAGATTGTTCTAAAACATCTCTGTCTTGTTTAAAATGTTTATCCATAATATCCACGCTTTGTTTTTGATTATTCATTTTGTAACCAGCTTTTTTGTAGTCAGATATAAATGCTTTTGCAGCATCAGTGTGGTTGTTTATTAGGTCATCTCTTAATACAAGGACACAACAATACGCATCTGGTATAATGTCGCTTCCATGCTGAATTGTTTCTCCTTTTCCTAACTTTTCACCCAGTGCGCCAAAAGGCTCTGCAACTGAGTAACCTGAAATTCGTCCTTCATTTAAAGCTGCGGGCATTTCAGCAGGTGCCATTTCATGGTAACTGAAGTCTTTTGCATTAAGACCCAGTTGTTTACGAATTTCTTCTAATAGTAAATAATGCGTAGAATACCGATGAGGAATAGCAAAACTATAATTTTCATGTTTATGGAAATCAGAAACTTTCTTCCCTTGTTGTCCCATAACTACATTACCTTCATGGTGTCCAAGTGCGACAGCTTTTATATTGGAACCTTTTTGCTTAGATTTCATCGCGAGTTCAATGAGTGTTGAAGCACCGTCTATTTTTCCACTATTTAATGCATCCATAAGATCTGGCCAATTATTAAAACGTACAAGTTTTAAATTATATCCCGATTCTTTTGCTTGTTGTCTAACTTGTTCAGTCATCATTAAATTAGCTGAATGTGTAATAGGGAGGTAACCGATTTTTATAGTCTTTTTATTTTGATTATTGTTATGAGCTGTTTGCTGGTTATCATTTGTACACCCAGAAACTATTAAAAGGAACATTACTGAAAGAACAAATAACTTTTTCAATGTCTAACACTCCTTATAAATAGTATTCCGGTGCTGCCATATGGTGATTTAAAGCAAATTTTTCCATAATTGCATTTCTAATATTTAATAAATGACTATCATTGCGGTTACGTGGGTGTGATTGTTTAATGTTGTATTGACTAATGATTTCACACCCTTCACCAAGCAATATGATATTGTCAGAAAGGTAAATAGCTTCATCAATATCATGTGTTACTAAAATAATCGTAGCATCAGTTTGTTCTTTTAATTGAACTAGTTGGTCTTGTAATTTGTAACGAGTAAAGGCGTCTAATGCGCCTAATGGTTCATCCATCAATATCACATTTGGTTGGTGGACTTGTGCTCTACACAGTGCTACACGCTGTTTCATACCACCAGATAGTTCTTCAGGGAATAAGGTGCCTTTATTATTTAAATCAACACTTTTTAAATGTTTGTTAATTTCATTGTCACTTAGTTGTCGTGATAAACCAATTCTTATATTGTCATTAATATTTTTCCAAGGTAATAAATTGTGGTGCTGGAATATCATTAAACAATCTGGTGAAGGTGTTTGTTTAATTTCACCATCGATATTTACTGTGCCTGATGTAGGTGTTAAAAAACCACCTATTACATTTAATAGCGTAGATTTACCGCATCCGCTTTTACCTATAAAAGTAACGATATCTCCTTTATTTATATTGAGTTCAAAATCATTGATAACTTGGTTATCGCCAAATTGATGTTGAATATGGTCAATATGAATCACGTATTTCACCTCAATTATTCGTATCGTTTTAGTAGGGATTAAATTGATAATAAAGGAGCGGGATTGAAATCCAAATTATAGTTGAATTTCAAATTCCCGCCCCCACAAGTATGACTATACATTAGTCATTTAATGTGCATGATATATTAAATGCTCACAAGTAAAAGGGGTTATATATGTCCCATACTCGTGAAGTGATTAGTTATGATTTTTTACTTCAATTATTAGAACTACTAATCTCAATATCATTGAGAAAGTAGTTCTTTAAATTTTTTCAATGTCATCGATAGGTGTATCTACGGCTTTACGTGCACGACGTACTGCATCTTCATCTGGTGCATCATATAAGCAAATACATTTAGTCATGTCTTCACATACATAAGTACGTTGGAATTGAACTTCAGGTACTTCTTCGTAATGAACTGAATTTTTCTTTTTACGAGCTAAATATTGATCCATGGTAATACCTTCAGGAATATTCCATGTTACTAGATAATCAATTTTTGGATCTCCGGCTTTAACTTCATCTAGTTCTTTACCTACTAAACGAACTTCTTTTACTAAATTTATATTAATTGAAGCATCCTCTAAAAATTGTTTTGCTTCCGTTTCATTATTTGCTTCGACGATAAAATAACCATGTGTTAAATCTTCAGTTGCTTGTACTTCGATAAGCGTCGGTACAGAGCCTGTAGTTAAGTCTGCAGCTTTCTTTTCTAAGTCAGATTTATTTGAGGCAAAAGCTAAATCATTTGCTTCTAGTAAAAATAATGTCATAAATTTAAACCTCCAAAGTTAATAATACATGCATAATACAACAATTCCTATCACAATACAAGGATATAATCATAAGTAATTTTAATTTTCTGATAACTTATAAAATTGTTATATTTTATATAACTTGAGTGTATCTTTCCAAAATTTTAAATCATTGTGCTTATGGAAATGAAAATGAGAAAAAGAAAAATCAACTTTTAGATTATTGATTTCTCTCTTTCTCATTATAATATAATTACTATTATTTAAAGTAATATTGCTGCAAGAATTGGAGCAACAACTACAACAATTACACCGACAATAACTAATGAAATAGATGCCATTGAAGCTTCTGTTTCACCAAATTCTTGTGCTGAAGAGACGCCTAAGGAATGTCCACTTGTGCCAAGTGCAAGGCCACGAGCGATAGGATTGGTAATATTAAATAGTTTGATTAACTTTGTACCGAGTGCGTAAATAATTACGCCATTTAATATAACAGCTAATGAAGTTAGTTCTTTAATGCCACCGATGTCCGCTGAAACAGGTAGTGCAATAGCAGTTGTCGCACCTTGAGGTAACATAGATGCAATAATGCCATTAGAAAATTGGAATGCTTCAGCTATTAAGTAAATGCAAATGAGTGCTGCAGTGGTACCTAAAGTAATACCGCCTAGTACTTGTTTCCAGTATTTTTTTAAAACATCACGTTTTTTATATAAAGGAATAGCGAAACATATAGTTGCCGGTTCCAGGAAGAAATTAATGATGTCTCCGCCAATTTTATAATTTGCATAATCTATACCAGTTAATTTTAGAAACGCTATACCTACGACCATACTTACAAATAGTGGTGTGAATAAGAAAAAGCCATTAGTTTTTTTAAATAAAAATGTGGCTATAATAAATGGTATCAATGAAAGTAAGATGCCGAAATAGGGCGTATTGATGGCTAAATGTTCAATCATAATTTATCCTCCGCAAGTTGTTTTTGTGGTCTTTTTCTTGGAATAAAGGATTTAGTTATAAGCATTTGAGCAAAGAATCCTGTACATAATAACAATAAGAGTGTTGAAATAATGATTAATAAAACAATTAGGATAGGGCTCGTACTTAAAATGCCTAGTGAATTAATAACTGATACACCTGCTGGTACAAATAGAAAACCAATATTGTTCGTTAACGTTGTGCCGACTTTCTCGACTTGACCAAGTTTAATAATACCTGTACATAGTGCTATAAATAGTAACACAAGACCTATAACTGAAGCGGGCATAGGAATTGGCATGAAACTTTCGATAATATTTGAAATAAGCATGATAATAGCAATCACAAGTGCTTGATGGAAAAAATTATATGTTTTTGAATGCTGCGTTTGTGCTGCATGTTGCTGTTTGTTTGCTTCCATAATTAAAGTTCCTCCCGTATTAATCTTGGGTTAATTATAAAATGAAAGCGATTACTTTAGTTGAATTGGCAAGCGACTTACTAGACGTTGTCTCTGAAATGCATAAATTAGAACTTGAAAATCAAGATAACCCCATATCTTGTTTGAATGGTTTCATATAAGAGCGGCTCACTTGGAATTTTAATTGATTAGTCATGGTTAATTGATAAGTATAGTTGAACCAATGTTCAATTGTTTGAATATGTGTCTTGTTAATTAAAGTGGCACGATGAATTCTCATAAATTGGGTAGTGTCTAATTTTTTTTCGTAATGGTTGAGCGGTTCAGAAGTCTCAAATTCATTGAGTGTCGTATTTATCGTTGTGACCCCGTTATTGACAGAAATTGCGATAATATCATCTAAATTAATAATATGAATCCGCTCATTAACTTCAATAGGGAGTACGTTTGGCGTATTCTCAATTTTGTTGTGTGTATCATTAGGATTATTATCATTATTTATAAAATTTTGTTGTTCGATATTTGAGTGAAGCACTTGTTCAACTTTATGGATAGCTTGTGCGATTCGTTGTTGTTCAAATGGTTTCAAAATATAATCAATGGCATTTAATTCAAACGCTTTTACCGCAAAAGTATCGTGTGCAGTAGCGAAAATAATCAAAGGGCGATGCTTCATGTTTTTGATTTTATTAGCTAAATCAAGACCACTTTCATCCATTAAATTAATATCTAAAAAAATAACATCGTAGTTATCATAAAGTAATAATTCTAAAGTTTCAGAGATATTTTCGGCTTCTTTAATTAAATCAAAAGAACGAATTTGATTTAATAGATAGTGTAGTTCATTACGTGCTAGCGGTTCATCATCTACGATAATTGTCTTCATAATTAACCCTCCTCTGTAGTGTGATGTGGAATTGTACAACTTACTTTTGTACCTTGTTTATTTGATTCAAAATGAAGTTTAGCTTTATAACCAAATAAACCATCTAATCTTTGATTTAAATTTTCTAACGCACTTCCTGTACCAGATTCTGAATAAACACTAGTTTTCCCAATTTTATCAAGTTTGTTTACTGGTATACCTTGTCCATTATCTGACACAGAGATATTTAACCCGTAGTTATTTTGGTGGGCTTTTACAATAATGTTGTTATCATGTTTTCTATTTTTAAATGCATGTTTAATTGCGTTTTCTACAAGGATTTGAATTGCAAAAGGTGGCACTAAAGCACCATAGCTTGAATCAGCGATATCAAAACTAACATTGAATCGATCAGGATAACGCGCTTGTTCTAATGATAAATATGCCTCAACCTGCTGTAATTCTTTTTCTAAAGAAATAGTATTATGACGTGTACCTTGCAAATTTGAACGGAAAAATTGACTGAGTTGTAATAATAATTCTCTTGCTTTTTCACTATCTATTCTTACTAATGCTGAAATAGTGTTAATTGAGTTAAAGAAAAAGTGAGGATTGACTTGAGCCTGGAGCGACTTAATCTCAGCATCTCTTATTAACGCGTTTTGCGTCTCAGCTTGTCCAAGCTCAAGTTGGCTAGAAAATATATCTGCTAGTCCAGCTACAAGCTGTTTATCTGAAAAGTTAACGTCATGCTTGTTAGTAAAATAGAGTTTTAATGTACCGACGACTTCATTTTTTACATGTAATGGCATAACAATAGCAGCTTCTAGCGGACATCCAGGGTGGTTACAACCAATTTCTTCACTTGAATAGGCTTCCTTTAAAGTGCCAGTTTGAATAGCAATTTTTGATAAATCCGTAATAATAGCTTTTTGCGCAACGTGATGATCACTTGCAACGCCAACGTGAGTTAATATGTCTTTACGATTTGTAATCGCAACGGCTGAAACACGCATTAGGTTTAGAATGATTTCAGCTGCTTGTTTAGCGGACTGCTCATTTAAACCTGAACGGAAATAAGGCAATGTCTGGTTAGCTAATTGTAAGACATCATGAGTTTGGATTGCACGGGTTTCTTCTTCTTTCTTAATTGTTGAAAGTATGATTGATAAAAATATAGCTGTACCAATTGAATTAATGGATATCATAGGTAAGGCAATAAGTTTTACTAACGTCCATGCGTGAGCGGTATTATCAGAAAATAGTAAAATACAAAGCATTTGAATAATTTCTGTAGCACCACCGATAAGCGCACCTTTTACAATAGTTGGATATCTATTAGCTCGCATAGCTTTATGACCAAAATAACCTGAAACTAGTGCAATAATAATAGAAGAAATCAAATATATGTATGCATCTGCCCCTCCGATATAGACACGGTAAATACCTGAAATGAGTGCTACCGCTAAGGCGACGAATGGTCCACCTATTAGTCCTGATACGCCAATTGTTAATACGCGTGTGTTTGCTAACGACGCATCAGGGCTTAAATGATTATAGACTGTGCCGTTGATAATTTCATCACCACGAATTTGTACGCCAGTAAAATTTGAAAGCATAGAGAAACAACCAAATATTATAATCAGTTGCCATTGCGAACGTCGCTTTTCTCGGTCATTCATCATCGATTTAAAATGATCAATATTCATTAAAATATATGCAATCAGTATAATTAAACCAACGCGTTCTAATAATAAGATAAATAAATTTAACATGACTTCACCTTTTTTTTATTAGTTTGACATGGTTGATTATACAGAATTTTATAAAATTATGAGTTTTATGGGAATTATTTTTTATAAATTATGTCCAATGTCCCAATATAGCAGTGATCAGAGGGAAGAATCAAATTACTCTCTATGTAAATAACTACATAATTGACGCAGTTCTTTAGCATTATTAAGAGTTAAGTGTTATTTTATTAATATTGGCTTTTAAAAGGATTTGTAAAAATTATAGATATTAACATAAAATTAATTGATATAATTATTACAGAATTTTAAACCAATTGTATCTTAAAAGATTAGTTTTGAAATAGATATAGACTTTTTTAGCGGTTTTTCAGTTTGTATGGAAAATAGCGTTAAAGGCGTGTATACCTGTTTTGAAATGTGATCTATGTGTTTACGGGAAATATAGGAGGAAAAAAGCATATGGAATCAACACATTCGTTTGAAGGAGATAATAAACTTCTTGTTGGTATTTTCTTAGGAGTCATTACATTTTGGTTGTTTGCACAATCATTAGTAAATATTATTCCAGATTTAGAATCATCATTTGATACGAATTATGGAACAATAAATGTGGCGGTAAGTTTAACCGCATTATTATGTGGTTTATTTGTAGTAGGAACAGGAGGGCTTGCTGACAGATATGGCAGGGTGAAAATGACCTATATCGGATTGGTATTAAGTATTGTTGGTTCGTTATTAATCATAATACCAGGGTTTATGCCATTACTTGTTGTTGGACGCGCGATTCAAGGATTATCTGCAGCATGTATTATGCCTTCAACTTTGGCAATTATCAATGAATATTATATTGGTAGTCGTCGCCAACGCGCATTGAGTTATTGGTCAATCGGTTCTTGGGGAGGCACAGGAGTTTGTTCGTTATTTGGCGGTGTAATGTCTACGTTTATTGGTTGGAGATCAATATTCATTATTTCAATTCTTGTAGCATTAATGGCAATGTATCTAATGAGACATACACCAGAAACAAAAGCCATACAAACTGAAGAAACAAAACAAGCTAAATTTGACATAGTAGGACTTATTATTTTAATTATTGCAATGCTAAGTGTAAATTTGATTATTACAGAATCATCGGATTATGGGCTTTTCTCACCATTTATCATGTCACTCATTGTTGTATTTATTATTTCAACACTTTGCTTTTTATATTATGAAGGTAAAGTTAAAAATCCACTTATAGACTTTAAACTATTTAAACATAAAGGTTATAGTGGTGCTACAATCTCTAACTTCTTATTAAATGCAGTGGCAGGGACACTTATTGTCGCTAATACGTACTTCCAATCAGGGTTACATTTTAGTTCTTTCCAATCTGGTGTCATGTCTATTACGTATTTAGTAGCTGTGCTAGTAATGATTAGAGTCGGAGAAAAAGTGTTACAAAAGATTGGTCCAAGAAGACCGATGCTAATTGGTGCAGCACTTAACGCTATAGGCATTATTTTAATTTCATTCACGTTCTTACCTACGCCAGTTTATATTGTAGCTTGTATAATAGGTTATTTAATCTATGGTATGGGATTAGGTATGTACGCAACACCATCGACAGATACAGCAGTATCAACAGCACCAGAAGATAAAGTTGGCGTTGCGTCTGGTGTTTATAAAATGGCATCATCATTAGGAAATTCATTTGGTGTCGCATTATCTGGGACGATCTTTACTGTGATGACTGTAGTATCGAATATACAAGTTGGAGCAATGTTTGGCTTGTGGTTCAATGCAGCATTAGCAATTATCGCATTTTTGGCAGTACTCATATTAGTACCAAAAAATCAATTTAATAATTAACTTAAGACTAATGACACTTTAAATTATAATTAGTTATTGTAGATACGGGATTACGCATTCAATTTATACCATTGATTGCGTAATTCTGTTTTTTTATATTTATATAAATTTGGCCGTTCATACCATATTAAGTAAATGAATATTAATTTCACAAAGCTTTTTCACGAGAATATATTGATTATGAAATTAAAAGCGTATTATAATTGAGGAAGCGTTTACATTAGGAGGGGTTATGTGGTACAGCAACTATGGCAAACTTATGAAGATAGATTGAAATTATTAAAGCGTTTAGTTAAACATGAGACGGTTACTAATACTCAAGGCGAGATTACATTTCCTAATTTTGTAAAGAATCTGCTATTAAAATTAGATTATTTTCAACAGCATCAATCCCAGGTTTTACTTGAAGTTACTGAAGATGAAAAAGAAGCTGTTGTAGCTTTTTATCAGGCACCTACTTCTAAAAAAACAATCGTATTAATCAGTCATTTTGATACTGTAGGTGTAGAAGACTTTGGCTCATATAGTGAGTATGCTTTTGATCCCGATGCCTTAAAGGATATTTTTAAAGAGCATAATAGTTATCTTAGTGAAGATGCTATTGAGGATTTAAATCGTGATACATATTTATTTGGTCGTGGTGTCATGGATATGAAGGCAGGTTTAATGCTACATTTATCCTTAATAGAACAAGCGAGTATCGAAGCATGGGATATTAATTTAATTTTAGTCACAGTACCAGATGAAGAAGTGAATTCTTCAGGTATGCGCAAAGCTGTAGAGACCATTGCAAGATTAAAACAACAACATCAGTTAGATATTCAGCTTCATTTAAACAGTGAACCAACTTTTCAACAGGCTAGTGCAGATGAACAGCATTATATATATTCTGGTTCTATTGGAAAAATAATGCCAGGTGTATTATGTTATGGAAAAGAAACACATGTAGGAAACCCAATGGACGGATTGAGCTCTAACTTTATGATGAGTTATATTAATCAAGCAATAGAATATAATGCTGTTTTTAAAGAAACATTTGAAAATGAAACGACACCTTTGCCAGTTTCATTAATGACAAGAGATATTAAGCAAACATACGATGTACAAACGCCATTTAGAACAATGTCATTATTTAATATGTTCCTTTTCAAACAGAAACCTGCTGACTTATATAGACAATTTATAGATACAGTAATAAAAGCAACAGAACGTTGTGAAAGTGATTGGTTATCAATTTTAGAAAGTGAAGAGATTCCTTTTGATACTAAAATTAATGTACTGACATTTGAGCAATTGAAAGCATATGCGATTAAACATCATGGTGAAGCATTTATAAATAAAGAAATAACAGCAGTGATACAGCAAACTAAAGAGCTCCATTTACAAAGTATTAAAGTGACAGATAGATTAATGCAAATTTGCAGAAATATTGCGCCAGCGGTCGTGACTTTTTTTGCAACGCCATATTATCCAGCAGTTAATACGTCTTATGATGAAAAAGTTGAGGAAACTATTGAATTGGTCCGTCAAACTTTACAAGAACAATTTCAACGTAAAAGTGAACGTATTCATTATTTTAATGGTATTAGTGATAGTAGTTACTTGAATTTTTCAGGCGACATGTCTCAAATGATTACTTATCAGCAAAACGCACCTAATTTTAATCAAACTTACTTGATTCCTTTTGAAGCGATACAAGCTATTAGTGCGCCAGTCATACTTTGTGGACCAATCGGTAAAGATGCACATCAATTAAGTGAAAGACTACATAAGGATAGTGCATTTATAGAATTACCATTCGTATTAAATCGTATCGTAAAGTCATATATTTAAAACAATATAAGTAATGATTTGATATAATGTTTTTAAATTTACTAATATTTTTAGTATAAGTTTTGAAAAAATAGGGTATTACGATATATTAGTGAAGATATGTACTTTAAAAGTTCCACAAGAAGAAAATGGAGTGGTAAGCACATGCTAGAGGCGTATAAAGATTTTTGGAGAAGATATATAGATTTTAATGGCAAATCAAACAGACTAGAATTTTGGACACCGGTATTAATTCATATCATTATTATATTCATTATTGCGCTCATTGGTGTCGTTTGCTTTATTACAGGTACCTTTATTGTAGCGGCAGTACTATCAGTTTTTGTGGGTATATTTGCGCTAGCGATAATCTTACCAATGTTTGCAATTACATTGCGCAGATTTTATGATGCCGGTAGAAAACGTGCAACAGCAATCATATTAATTGTATTATCTATATTTATTAATATTACCTTTGATATTATTCAAATTAATAGTGTTGCTATATCATTAAATATCATTTCGTTAATCTGTACAATGATCCTGGTGGTAGAAACATTATTACCATCACGTAATGTAGCCGATTCAGAATTAAAATGGTTGTAATTTTATACAATGACGAAAGTTATTTTAAATGATACGACTGAGTTTGGGACATACATGCCTAGTCTTAAAAAAAGTGGTACAGAAATCTAATTTATTTTAAAGAGATTTCGTCGTCCGGCATCTACAAAGCTGACTAGAGTTAAAAGAGCTAACGGTTTTACCTGAGATGAAGCCCCTGTATAGGTGCCACCAACTCAATATTCTGATTATATTAAAAGAGCTATATCCCTTGATATTAAAGGATATAGCTTTTTTAATATAGAAATAACTGCAATTTTAACCATTTGATAATAATAAAAGCTACCAAAATTAGATAACGTATTAAACTTTATTTTCTCTGCTACATAAGTTGAAAATGGGGTGAAGTTAGAATAAAAAAGTGAGTAAATTGGATAGAGGGTTATTAGCCATTGATTTATATAAGTTACCGTTTTTGTAACGGGAATATCGGGCGATACACATATGTGTATTGCCTTTTTCTATATACAAATTACCATACCTTAAAAACATTATAAAATGTTTAAGGTAGCGTGTGCATGTTGGATTGCTATGAACGATATAGTAATCATTGGTACTAGTTTGGACTGGTTAAGTGTAAGTGTTTTTGTCTATTTTTCTAATAGTAATATTTAAGTTACTAATAATTATGACAAAAGGTTATAAACTATTGAATTTTTGATGATTTTTATTGTATTTAGAAAATTTAAAATTATAATGTAGGCATAAGGAGGGGTTTTATGGAGTGGTTAAAGTTAATTGGTATTCTAATTATTATATTAGGGTTCCTGTTTAAGATTGATACGATTGCAGTGATTTTAATTGCTGCTGTGGTTACTGGTATCGTTTCTGGATTAGATTTTTATTCCATTTTAGAAACACTAGGTAAAGCGTTTGTTGATAATCGTTTAGTTACATTATTTATATTAACGTTACCAATGGTCGGTTTAATCGAACGATTTGGTTTAAAAAAACAAGCTTCTAACATGATAGGAAAGGTGAAACGAGTTACAAGTGGACGTCTAATGACTATATATTTATTAATTAGAGAAATAGCTGGCGTGGCTTCAATACGTATCGGTGGTCATCCTCAATTTGTGCGTCCACTGATTAATCCAATGGTTCAAGGTGCATTAAAAACTAGATATAATTTAAAAGACGACGAAGTTGATGAAGCAGACATTGAAAAGATAAAGGCACAAACTTCTGCAATGGAAAATTATGGAAACTTCTTTGGGCAAAATTTATTCGTTGGTGCTGCAGGCGTTTTATTAATGGTAGGAACATTTCAATCATTAGGCATTAAGGTAGACGCAATTGAATTAGTGCTGGCATCAGTACCCATAGCACTCATTGTATTAGTACTTGTCTGGCTTAATAATATAAGATTTGATAAATATTTAGATAAAAAATATGACTCAAAGCAGGTGAAACGTGATGAGTGAACAAGTATTAAATAATATCTTAGAAGTTTTTTATATTTTAATAGGTTTACAATTACTATACACTGCGTTTCGAATTTTGAAATCTTCTACACATAAAAAGAAATACGGTACAGCGTTATTTTGGATTTTGCTAGCTGGAACATTTATTGTTGGTCCATATATCCCAAATGTAATTAATGGTTTATTCATTTTAATGATGGGGGTATTGACTTTATTTAAACAAGTGACAATTAATAACATTGTCGATGTAACTGAAGAAGAAGGGCTGCATGGCGCCCAAAAATATGGAAACAAACTATTTATTCCAGCTGTCATCTTAGCAATTGCGGCGATTGCTGTTTCAAATTGGACCCCTTTAGGTGGTGCAATAGGTTTAGGTGTTTCTTCTATATTAGGGTTAATAGCTGCCTATATAGTAATTAAACCTAAAATAAAATATGTATTTTATGATAGTGATCGACTAACACAACAAATTGGTACCGTGGGTATATTACCTCAATTTTTAGCTGCTTTAGGGGTATTATTTACAGTAAGTGGAGTTGGAGATGTTATATCGAAAGGTATTTCATCGGTATTACCTGAAGGAAATCATTTGGTAGGTGCAACTGCATATATATTAGGTATGGTATTTTTTACTATGTTAATGGGAAATGCTTTTGCCGCCTTTACAGTGATTACTGCAAGCATCGGTATTCCATTTGTCATCGCACAAGGTGGAGATCCTGTTATCGCAGGTGCACTAGCTATGACTGGTGGATTCTGTGGCACTTTACTAACGCCAATGGCAGCTAATTTCAATACATTGCCGGTAGCATTGTTAGAAATGAAACAAGAATTTGGGGTTATCAAAGCACAAGCGCCGATTGCACTTATACTTATAGTAATACATATTGGCTTAATGTATGTATGGGCGTTTTAACTGATTTCAATAAAAAAGGGGCGTTTTAAAATGAGAATCTTAATAACTGGATTTGATCCATTTGGTGGAGAAGAAATTAATCCTGCATTAGAAGCGGTGAAACTATTACCAGATAATATTGAAGGACATACGATAGATAAGTTAGAAATACCAACTGTCTTTCATAAAAGTAAACATGTAATCGAAGCACGTATGAAACAATATGATTATGATATTGTGCTAGCAATTGGACAAGCAGGAGGAAGGTTTGAATTAACGCCAGAGCGTGTTGGTATTAACATTGATGATGCACGAATAGCGGATAATGAAGGTCAACAACCGATTGACGAATCTATTCATCCAGATGGGGCACAGGCGTATTTTTCAAACTTACCCGTAAAACGTATGACTGAAGCTATTAAAGCGAGTGGTGTACCTGCACGTTTATCTAACACGGCTGGCACTTTTGTATGTAATCATATTTTGTATCAATTAGGTTACTTACATGCAACACAATTTCCTAATATAAAATTCGGCTTTATTCATGTGCCATTTATCCCTGAACAAGTTGTAGATAAACCCGAAAAACCTTCAATGTCTGTGGAAACGATTCGGAAGGGATTAAATGCTGCATTAGAAGCTATCATTGAGTCTGACGAAGATATTAAAGTCGCACTTGGGGAAACACACTAAAGTAAAAGTTAACAAATTCTATTGAATAATATAAACAAAGGGACTACGAGATCTTTAAAACAAGATTTCCTAGCCCTTTTTATTTGAGTTAAATTTAATTATCGTGTTCAGTACGTGTGTAATCCATGCGAATTTCATTATATGTTTTACCGAAGAAAGTGGGTTGTTTATATGGTGTTTTTTTAAATCCAACTTGTTCGTAGAAATTAATAGCGTTAGTATTTTCTTCTACAACCCAGAGTGTCACGTTATCTGGATAAGACAGTTCTAGTGCTCGTTGTGTTAAAGCATAGCCAATCATATGACGTTGATACGCTTCTAAAAGATACAACGCATATATCTCACTCCAATTGTCAGATTCTGAAATAGATTTTGTTTTACCATAAGTGATAAACCCTACAATCTCATCCTTAACAGTTGCAACTAAGGTAGGAAGATCGTGTATAGAGGACTTTTTGATAAATTGTTCTTTATCAAGGTTTTCTAGGTAGTCGTTTTCAGAAATATGGTTATATGTTTTTAACCAACTCTCGTAATGGACATTGGCTTTACCATGACGATCTTCCTCCGTCAACGCTCTAATTGTAAAATCCATAGAATGCCCCCTCGCTAAACTAAATTGATGTTATTATAGCATCATTATTTTAAAAAAAGAAATTTTTCAATTTAAAAAATTATAAAAAGCAATAATATTAAGTGGGTAAATAACAAAGTTTTAAAATACATTTAAGTCAATTTACGCTCATCTAACACATCTTGAAGCTGTATTGCTTTGTTGCGTGCAAGTTTACCGTAATAAGCATGCGCAAAATGCATTTGAATAATTAAAAATAATCCACCAACGGTCCAATATAGTCCAAGTGCTGCAGCAGAATGTAGGGAAATATACGTGATAAATATAGGTGATAAAACCATTAATACATAGTGTGTTTTTCTTTGATCTTTAGGGTAATGACGTGCATTTACGAATGGTTGGAAGAAATATACTACTGCTGCAATTAGTGAAATCCAAAAATTTGGTTCGGTTAAGTTAAACCACAAAAAGTCTGGATAACGATCAATACCATCTCCTGTAGGATACTTTAAAGTTATTATTAAGCCGAATAATATAGGCAATTGAATCAGTATAGGCAAACATCCTAGAACATTTTTTAAAGGATTAATGTCATATTGTTTATAAAAATCTATTAACGATTTTTGTGCTTCGTTTTTTTCTTCTTGTGAATTTGCAATTTTAATATTGTTTCTTAACTCATCAATCTGCGATTGGACAACTTTTGTTTTTTCACGCATCATATGCATGTTTTTTACTTGTGCAAGCATAAAAGGAAGTAGAAAAAGTCTTATTAGTAACACAATTGTGATGATTGCTAAACCATAATTATCTCTGTATAAATGTCCTAATCCATGTAACAACATGTCTATGGGTTGGACAAAAATTGAATAAAATAAGCCACTTCTAGCTCCATCTTTAGAATAATCACAACCCGTTAAAAACAAGGGGACTAATAGTACCAAGATCCTTTTCCTATACATGATATATTTCCTCCAATTAATGTATTATTAAATATAACTTTAACACAATTGAAATGTGAATTTAAGGCTATAAAAATACAAAGTTAGCTGTATACTTTATATTGCAATAATGAAAAAAGTCACTACCCTCCATTTGAAATAGGGTGTAGTGACAGTCGTTTTATCTTGAAGTTAAGATGATTTCATTGTAATTAATATGTTCTCTTACTTGTGCAGCAACATGCGCATCTATTTGCTTATTTTGGATTAGTTCATCAAGATATGTTCTCTGGATGTATAATCCTTCTAATTTATGCGCTTCAGTGATTGTGTCTGGTGTTTCATTTTGTGTTTTACGATTTCTTCTGATCCTGTGAAGTCTGTTGTAATACTGGTTTAAAACAATATTTACTTCTAATACGTTTTCGTTAGTTTGCTCTTCCTTTAAACGCAGTGCAACATTATGATGTACGATACGCATAACTTTCTTCACTTCTTGAAAATTCGATTTAAATTGCTTTAATTGTGAACTTTCTACATGTTTCTTTGCTCTCCATCTTAAGATTAACATTTTAATCACAACTTTAAATTTATGAACAGCTGATGATTCCTTAAATTGTTTTGAAGTTTCTATAGCTGAGCGATAGTTCAAAATCGTTTGACGGTCAACTTTATTTTGAGTTACTAAACGTTCTAACGTTTCTGTCTCTATTTCGCTAGCAATTGTTTCTAGTCGTTTTACTTCTTTAGCATTATTTTCTTCAGGTGTCATCTGCAGTAAGAAGAATAGTTCATCAAAATAATCAGAAATAACGGTACTATAATTTGTTGATGTGTGTGTGTTAGACTTTGTTTTAAAATGTTTAATAACATGTTGTACTATATAAATTTTGGCAACCGCATAGCTCATAGTGGTTGATGTTGATTTCTCTTCCGAAGGTGTAATAATAGGTAGCACGATTTGAGCCATGACTAAACTAATAATTACCATTAATGAGGCAATAAATAATAAATCATTTTTATAAGTAAAGGTTTGTTGTTGGGCTAATAATGTAGGCAATGTTAATGCCATAGATAGAGAAATTGTTCCGTGGATCCCACACATTGTCATAATGAACGCATAGTGTGCACGTTTTGGCGGTACTTCATATTGGTCATTGAGATAAGATTGAATGTTATTTGGATAGTAAAATTGTTTGAATAATATAAAGACCCATATAAAACGGAAAACATAAATAGCTAGCGCAATTAGTAATGTTGTAATGATCAGGAATATAATGTTTTGCGGTTCGTCTTTGAATATTGCGGAAACAACTTCAGGTATAATATAACCTAATACGACAAAGACAAAGCCATTAAGAACATAACTTAATGTACTCCATATCTGGTTATAGTTCATTTGTAGTTCGGTTTGAGCACGAATCAATCGTTCACGTTCAAATCCATGTATTAAACCAGCCACTACAACTGCAATGATACCCGATGCATGCAACATTTCGGAGATAAAATAGACGACGAAAGGTGTTAATAATTGAATGAAAATCATTGTATTACCATCTTTAAGACCTTTGTGCATAGAAAGATAAACACGTAGTCGTACAATCATAAAGCCAAAAATTGCACCTATCAATATGCCTAGAATCGTTGAAATAATAAATTGTTCTATTGCATCGAATGCAGAAAATGCACCTGTAACAAGTGCTGTAACAGCAATTTTGAAAGAGATAATACCAGCAGCATCATTTAATAACGACTCACCTTCTAAAATAGTTAATGCACCCTTCGGTAGAATTTTACCTTTAGTAATAGCTTGTACAGCGACTGCATCTGTTGGGCATAAAATGGCTGCTATTGCGAAGGCAGCAGGCATTGGTAACTCAGGCCAAATCCATCCAATGAAATAACCTACACCTATCACAGTTGTAAATACTAACGCCATTGCCATTAAAATAATAGGTTTGCGATATTCTAACAGTTTAGACCGAGATACATGTGTCCCCTCAACAAATAGTAATGGGGCAATCACAGCCATCATAAATACTTCTGGTTCAAATTCAAAATGTAAAGGGATGGGAAGGATATATAAACAAACGCCTAACCCAATTTGAATGAACGCCATAGGTATCTGTGGAAACTTGTTATGTATAATTGAACTTATAATTACTGCAATAATAAATATTAAAAAAGCTTCTAATAATAACATACTTACTCCTTATTTTTTTGATTGTTTTATATTACCATTATCACAAAAGCATAGATAGTTATTTTTTTGGAAATATAATAGACTTCAATACTTAATTAATTTATAGGCGCATGATTTAAAAGTGAATATAGAAATGTGTCATAATAGAGCTGTTAAGATAATAAAGGATTGTGATTGTAATGAAAATAGGTGTCATATCAGATTTGCATATTGATCGCCACAAGAAATTAACACCAGAGGATTATACCCACGAATTAGTAAAAGTCATACAGAAGCGAAAGATAGAATGCTTACTTATTGCAGGAGATATTTCTAATAATTATAAGTTAACGCATCGATTTATCAATGATGTAGAGACGCAGTCACATATAAAAATACTATTTATTCCAGGAAATCATGACTTTTGGGCTACAGATACGGATGCATCGTCCGCTGAAATTTTAGAGTACTATATGAATATGGAAGCGTGTTTGATAGGGAAACCTTATCACCTCAATGACTCATGGGCGATTGTTGGTAATACAGGTTGGTATGACTATACGTATGCAAGTCCAGAATTTTCACTTGAGCGCATTGCTCGTAGAAAATACTATGGTGCCACTTGGCAAGACAAAGTCAAAATAGATTGGCCTATGGAGGATAGAAAGCTATCAGCTATTGCTGCAAAACAAACAATTAAAGATATGGAGCAAGTGAAACATAAACGTATTATTTTAATGACGCATATTGTGACACACCCTAGGTTTGCTGTGCCAATGCCTCATAGAATATTTGATTATTTTAATGCTTTTATTGGGACTTCTGATTTTGATGAGGTTTATCAGCGATATGATATTCGATATAGCATTACGGGACATGTTCACTTTAGAAAAGCCTTTGAAGAACAGGGGATAACATATATTTGCTCGTGTCTTGGTTATCAAAGAGAATGGCGTTCTGATAATATAGAACAAGAAATTAATCATGCTTTATATACAATTAACGTATAGTGAAATAAGCGACCATAAATGGACATGGTCGCTTATTTTATTGTAATTATCTATAGCAGCGCCTAATATGACTATTTGATAAGTGACTCATTTGTGCTAAGCCAACGCAAAAGTAGTTATGGTTGAATATGAAAACTCAAACGACCAGGTGCGTCATAACTTTGCGCTAACTTTGCTTTATTAATTTTTATTATTTGATATTTATTCGGCATTAGTGCTGGAAATACAATTAATTTTCCTATATGAGACCAAAGTGGATCGATGTAATAGTAATGATCATCATCATAGCCAATGAGTAAAGTGACATGAATATTAGAGACCAATTGAGTAGGTTGATTATCAAATTTATAAGTACGACGCAAAGGTCGCTGTCCGAGTACAGTATGATAAATAACAACGGGTTGACCATTGTCTAAAACTGCACATAAATCTGTTAACGACTGACCAGTACTATCTACAATTTTTTGGTCATATCGTTTGAGATGTGGGACGAGCGCGGAAGGGAAAATAGTTTGATGGTGTCCCCATTTAATCCATAAGTGATGTCCTACGTATCCTTTATAAGGGTTGTTTTTATGTTTAGGCCAATGCTTCATTATTTGAGTGGAGGGTATTTTGTGCTGATTGAATTGTAACATCATTGCTGTGGATACACCTTCACAGCCCATAATCATTGGTATTGGAAATAATTGACTAATTGGTTTAACAGGTAATATATTTAATTTCATGATGATGCTCTCCCTAATGATTTGTACTTCAATGTAAAAATAAAGCAATTTTACATTGTATTTATTATATAGCTATTCTTAAAAGTTGCCTATTAAGATGCTTAACCTAATATGACAATAGCTTAGAATAGATATTGTTAAGATGTTTTGGTTATAATAGCATAAAAAAGAGGGTGGGAGATTACATATGAAACATAGAATTGAAACACTACCAACGTTGTCTGTATTAGGAGAAAAAAGAGAATATGCCACTGGACAAAAAGCACAAGAAAATATTTTTATGTTCTGGATGGATTTTGATGAAAGTGGCAAAAAACACGATTTATTAAAATTAGGTAATGAACATTTACCAGGCCTATTAGGAGTATGTAAACCACTTGATAACGGAGAAATGCATTATTTAATAGGTGTTACGAGTGATGAGGATGATGAAATATGGCAACAAACAGAACTAGCAAGTGGGAGATACCTTGTATTTGATGCTGAAGGACCAGTGCCAGGTTCTATAAAAAATGCAATGGAATCTATTAATAGACATATTTTACCAACATTAGATTATGAATTGCGAAATGCGCCATTTTTTGAGTTTTATAAAGAAGGAGAAATTAGAGCTGAGGATTATATTACAGAAATCTGGTTACCGATTGTTTAAATTAAAAGGAAAAGCTTAATTAAAAAAGGGACAGGATACAAATCAAAAAATTTAAAATTGATTTAGTATCCCTGTCCCATTAAGCGTGGCTAAGGTAGAAACCATACATATATATAATTTTTTTATCTTAGTTATTTTGACGAGCTAATCGATGCTGTTAACACCATTAGATTACACATTTCGCTTCAGCATGATAGATTTTAATAGTATTTCCAATAAAATAATTAATATAGCAGTAATAGTTAAGATAATGAGATAAGGCATAACACTATATTCACCTTTTAATCCAACAAGAGGAGACATAATGCCACCTAAAATAAATTGGAATAACCCAAGCAAACTTGATGCGTTACCACTGCCACCTGTTCGAGATTCCATAGCTAATGTGAAACTTAAAGGACCAATTCCTGTTACAGGACATACATTAAGGAAAAAGGCGATGATTAATACCCACAATGGTAAATGGAATATAAGTGTGAAAATAATCAACACAACACCTGCAATTTGTATTAATGTCAGCAGAACAAGGAGAAAATAGCGATTGATATATTCAACGAGTAAGGCGGTTAATTGACTCATAATAATTAAGCCGATACCATTTAACGCGAATAAAATACTAAATTGTTGTGGTGTCATATCGTAAATTTTCTGCGTAATAAACGGTGCGGCAGAAGAAAAACTAAAGAGCATCACATAGGTTAACCCTTGCAATAGCATTGGAATGATAAACGCAGGTTTCTTTAGTAGATACCCAAAATCTTTAAATATTAAGGAAAAGTTAAGTTTGGTAAGATCTGTATCTCTCGTTTCTTCCATTTTAAAAAACGCAAAAATTAATATTGCAAAGCTGACAATGGTTAAAATTAGGAAGATTGCTTTCCAATTTGAAACGCTTAAGGCATACCCGCCGATTAAAGGTGCAAGAATAGTGATAATCCCATTAACAACTAGTAAAGAGGCGAGTCCTTTTGCTAAAGACTTTCCTTTATGCTGATCGCCAATGGATGCTTTGGCAATGACGATAGCACCTCCGCCAGTTAACCCTTGTATAAGGCGTATTATAAGTAACAGTGTTAGTGATGTTGTAAATACTGCTATTAATGAAGCAATGACGTATATTGAAATAATAAGTAATGCTATTTTTTTGCGACCATATGCATCAGATAATGGTCCAAATGTAAATTGTCCAATTGCAAGTCCAATCATAGCAAACGACAGTGTAAGTTGTACTTGTGAAGTAGTTGTACCAAAATCACTCTGTACATTTGGTAGTGAAGGGACGTACATATCTATTGTTAAAGGCCCAAAAGTAGTCATAATACCTAACATAATAATGACCATCAAAGGTAGTTGGCGATTTGTAATTTTATCCATATAAAGTACTCCTTTAAGCACAGTTAGTTACGTTATTATAATAAAAAATTGAATGTTCAGTAACTAGATTATTATCGCACACGTGAATATAAATGCAATGACAAAATTACATATTTCATGCGTGCACATTGTTTAAGATATTATTTTTAATATATAATACAATATATTATGTTGAAATACTGATTAATAAGCAATATATTTTTAAGACATATCTCAAGTTGGTAGACAAGTTATGTTTTATTGTAGTATGGACATTTTAGATTGTCACACAAAGGAGAACATTGATGCATTTAACCAAGACACAATATGAAATTATAAAATTTATTCTTGTTGGTGGTATGAACACCTTTAATTATTACGTGGTTTATTTATTTTTATTAAAGTTAATTGATATCAATTATTTAGTCAGTCATATCAGTGGATTTGTTGTTAGTTTTATAGTTTCTTATTATCTCAATTGCTATTTTGTATATAAAGTAAAACCGACATGGCGCAAATTTATTCAATTCCCATTAACTCAAGTTGTTAATATGGGGATGCAAACCCTCTTACTATATATATTTGTTCAATGGTTCCACATTTCATCTGTGATCGCACCATTTGCTGGACTTATTATTACTATACCCATTACATTTGTACTTTCTAAATATATATTGAGAGACTGATATTAAATGAAATGTTGACGAAAGAGCATTGTATGATTAAGCATTATTAGTTGCCTATCTGTATTTATGGAGGGGCTGTAATAATGCTTTTTTATTTAATACTGTGATATTTTAGAAAATATCCAGCAGAACGCTGATAGAGATACCTAGAGGAGCGTTTGTAAATTCGAGATTTTGATTTTAATTTTTGCACAATTTAACAGTATAATTTAGGAATGGCTAAAAAATTAATTAACTAAAAAATATTAAATAATTTTATAATAAAAAATGTTGTAAATATGCTTGTGATAGGTCATAATATATAATCCAATATCAATTAAGGTGGATGTAGCACATGACACAAAGTGAGAATTTAAAACTTGCACAAAAAGGTGCATATCTGAGTTTAATCGTCTATATTATACTTTCTATTTTGAAATTTATAGTAGGGTATATTTATGATTCGGCGGCAGTAAGAGCTGATAGTATCAACAATATGACTGATATTATTGTCTCATTAGCAGTTATTATCGGATTGAAAATTTCTATTAAACCTGCAGATAAGAATCATCCCTACGGTCATTTGAAATCCGAGAATATTTCATCATTATTGGTTTCATTTATTATTATGTTTGTTGGTATTCAAGTAGTAATTGAAAATTTACCCAACATATTTTCTAATGAACACAGTACACCGAATGCGATTACGATTTATGTCAGTATTATCAGTGGCGTGATTATGTTAGTCGTTTTTATTATCAATCAAAAGCTTGCCAAACGTACAAATAGTAGTTCACTTAATTCTGCGGCAAAAGATAATTTATCAGATGCTTTAGTTAGTATTGGCACCGCGATAGGTTTAGTTTTTACTCAGTTTGGTTTACCAATCATTGATACATTATTAGCAACAGTCTTAGGTTTACTGATTATATATACAGGTTTCGGTATTTTCAAAGAGGCTATATTTACATTAAGTGACGGATTTAATGAACAGGAGCTAGAAGCTTATAAGAATTATGTGTTAGACATTGAAGAAGTGATTGATGTTCATACTATTAAAGGTAGATATCATGGAACCAGTATTTTTGTCGATGTAACAATCGTTGTAGATTCAGACTTATCATTAGAAGAGGCGCACCATATTTGTGATAAAGTAGAACAACATATGCATGGTAAAGGCATATCATCTGTGTATGTGCACCCTGAACCTGCTTCAATACAGTAAAACTGATTATTATTATTATAAAATATATCATTTATCAAGCTCATACAACTGAATAGGTATATAGTATCAACGCTAAAAGCTAATATAGTGTGTTGCGTTGTAGTGAATCAAAACAGAAGATAATATGAGTTGAGCCATGTTATAAGATTAATATACAAGGCACCTCGTTAATTTAGTTTAGTAGTGTTTATTAAACTAAATTAAGGAGGTGCCTTATTTTTTTAATGTATTTCAATGTAAAATTACATATTAATGTGACGTATTTTGGCGAGACTCTTGAGGGAACAGGACAAGTAGAAGACTACAGGTTGAAGCTGTCCCTTAAGAAAACGAGCCAACAATACGAAATATTGAATAAACAAAAAGAAGCACTCAGATGAATTAATTAAATCATCTGAGTGCTATTTTTCTGGGATTGATGTCCCAGCCTTTGATTATATTATTTAAACCTAGAAATTAGGTATTATACTTACCACCAGCCGTTAGCTACACGGAAATCAATTGCTGCGTCAATTGAACCATAACGTTCTTCGGCATAGTTAATCATACCTTTAGTTTGTTCTTCAACTGATCCAGTCCCCCAAGACTCTTTAGTTTGTCCTAAACCTCTATAGCCTAATTCATTTACAGCATCTGGGTTACCGCTTGATTCTGGCATTACAATATTGTCCCATAATGCTTTAGTACCACCTGCTTCAATAAATTGATCGTACACATCATTTGTTGATTGTGTTGTTTGTTGTACAGGTGTTTCAGCTGCGTCAGCTGTTGATACATTTGAGCTTACGCCCAATCCAGTTGCTGCAATTGTAATCGATGCGAAAGATGCTAATAATAATTTTTTCATTGTTAAAAATCCTCCTAATTGATTTTACCTGTGTCAGAAAATGAACTATACAGGTTTATATATTTCTTATAGTTATGTGTTGTATTTACTTGTTTATTCTTAATTTCTTAATTCAACGTTTACAACTATAACACTATAAAAAAGCGCGTAGGTTACAGTGAAATAAAAATAAAGTATCTTTTGTGAATAAAAGAAGACATTTATTTCAAAAATGTGTGTAAATTGTTATAATTTTAATATATAGAGAATCAAGATAAATATGTAAATGCCTTTATAAAAGCATTTATGATATATTTCATAAATTATTTTTGTTGTAACATTTCTGTAAAAAACAGAAGAATTATATTTTATTTAATGAAAGAAGGAATAATATGCCAAAATTAATTTTATGTAGACATGGACAAAGTGTTTGGAATGCTGAAAATTTATTTACGGGATGGGCAGATGTAGATTTATCTGACCAGGGTAAAAATGAAGCTATTACTTCCGGTAAAAAATTAAAGGAACAAGGTATCGAAATTGATATTGTATATACTTCTTTATTAGAAAGAGCAATTAAGACTACGTTTCACCTGTTAAATGAATCTAATCAATTGTTCATCCCAGTTATAAAATCTTGGAGACTAAATGAAAGACATTATGGTGACTTGCAAGGTCTGAATAAAGATGATGCACGTGAAAAATTTGGCGAAGAACAAGTACATATTTGGAGACGCTCATATGACGTTGCGCCACCTAAACAAAGTGAAGAACAAAGAAATGACTATTTAAATGATAGAAAATATGAACATTTAGATAGAAGAGTTATGCCTGAATCAGAAAGTTTGAAAGATACGTTAATAAGAGTAATACCATATTGGAATGATCAAATCTCCCAACAACTTTTAGATGGTAAAACTGTGCTCGTTTCTGCACATGGTAATTCATTGCGTGCACTTATTAAATATTTGGAAAATGTATCTGATGAAGATATTATTAGCTATGAAATAAAAACAGGTGCACCATTAATATATGAATTGACAGATGATTTACAAGTAATAGATAAGTACTATTTATAGTGAAAATAATAAATAACGTTTATGTGAAAAAGTCCGAGGCATTGATTTCATGTCTCGGACTGTTTTATGTGTTTTAACACATGTATATTTGATTGTTCAGTTATGATTTAAGGATTGAGATTGGGCTTATCAAATCTTTTTAATAACTGTTTTAAGATTAGGGAGATTACCACCAAATTAATGATCTGTAATAAATAAGGATTTAGTGCATTATTTAGCACGCTTATGTTGTTGAATAATCTTACGTGCACGTTTTCTTGTTTTAATGTTTGGGCTATTCAAGTTACGTCGCGCTGTTTGTAAATCTAATTTCATAAATTATGACCTCCTTCACAGAAGTAATTATGGATGAAATATACAGTTTTGTAAATAGGAATTATTACGATTTATTCAAAAACAATCACTTTTATTAATGATATGTAAAAATTACAATATTTTTGAGTATTTTTAATGTTATATTTTCAAAATATATGTATAATGCACCAATGTGGCTAATTTATCAAAGGCTAAACTATAAGAAAATGTAGGAGATAAAAATGACTCAAAAAACTAAAATAATAATGATATTGATGATGTTGTTTGGTGGTTTCTTTGGACTTTTAAATGAAACATTATTGACCACAGCATTACCAAGTATAATGAAGGACTTTAATATAGATTATACGCAAGTACAATGGTTAACTACAGCGTTCTTGTTAACTAATGGTGTCGTTATACCATTATCAGCAATGGTGATACAACGCTTTTCGACAAGACAAGTGTTTTTAACAGCAATTTCAATATTCTTTATTGGTACAATGATTGCGGGCTTTAGTCCGAATTTTACAGTTTTATTAAGTGCAAGGATTGTTCAAGCACTTGGTTCAGGTATCATGATGCCTTTAATGATGACAACGATATTAGATATATTTGAACCACATGAACGTGGTAAATATATGGGGACTTTTGGTCTAGTGATTGGTTTGGCTCCAGCAATTGGTCCAACTTTATCAGGATATCTTGTTGAATATTTTGATTGG
Organism: Staphylococcus pseudoxylosus; assembly: GCF_003697915.1. Lineage (GTDB taxonomy): Bacteria > Bacillota > Bacilli > Staphylococcales > Staphylococcaceae > Staphylococcus > Staphylococcus pseudoxylosus. Next base: position 40,517 of record NZ_RCVN01000003.1, on the reverse strand, counting down.
CGCTCATTATTCCATGTAGTTGCTCCAATTGCAGCATTGACGTTTATAGGTGCATTTAAGTTTGTGAAAAACGTAGGAACAAATAGGAAAGCACCGATTGATATCATATCCATTTCCTTATCAGTATTAGGATTTGGCGGACTTCTGTACGGTACAAGTTCAATTTCACGCGACGGATGGAATGATCCTATTGTTTTAACGTCAGTAATAGGAGGTATAATACTTGTTGCGATTTTTATTTTCCGTCAAACAAAACTAGAAACACCATTACTTGATTTTTCAGTATTTAAAAATAGTCAATTTGCAGTAGGTATTGTTATTATGGCATTTACAATGATATCAATGATAGGTTCTGAGACTGTACTGCCTATGTTTGTCCAAAATATAATGAATGATTCAGCACTTCAATCAGGATTGATATTATTACCTGGTGCAATCGTCATGGGGATTATGTCTGTAGCTTCAGGTTTCTTATATGAAAAGTATGGCGCGAAAATATTAGCATTTATCGGGATGCTCATCGTAGTAATTACAACTTCATACTTTGTTATAATGGATGAAAATACTTCCGCAGCAGTACTAGCAACTGTTTATGCGATTCGTATGATTGGTATTGCACTTGGATTAATGCCATTAATGACACATACAATGAATCAATTATCTCGTGATATGAATGCCCATGGTTCATCTATGACTAATACAGTGCAACAAATATCTGCTTCAATAGGGACAGCAGGTCTGATTACAATCATGAGTCAAGTAGCAAAAGACTTTACACCTAATATGAGTGATTATAAAGGCATGGGTAAAAAAGAAATGGCTATGCAAATACAACATGAAGCACTTTTAAGTGGTTATCATGCAGCCTTTTGGTTTGCTGTAATTATTTCATTTATTAGCTTAATTAGCGTGTTTATGTTGAAAAGTAAACGTAAAATTGAACAAGAACAAGAAAATTTATAATAATGGAGCGTGAGCCTTATAGAACATTCGATGAGATTAAATGATGAACCATTTCAATTAGTAAAAGAAGGTACAAAGACCATTGAAGTGAGACTGAATGATGCTAAAAGACAGGAAATACAAAGTGGAGACTTTATTACTTTTACAAATTTAAAATCGGCAGAGCAAATAACAGTTGAGGTTATTGGAGCCGAAGTATTTACATCGTTTCAAGCTCTGTTGACTCATTATTCAAATCAAGTGACTGGCTTTAGCAATGATATACAACTATCACAAAAATTAGCATCAATTTATCAGATATACTCACAAACAGATGAGTTGGCTTATGGAGCGTTAGCGATTGAAATTCGATTAATAACCAAATAGTTTCAATCGTATAAAATAGACTAAATGATATAACTCAAAACACCCATTCATTACTTTAGTATGTAGCTAAAAGTTGGCTTTCAAGCCTAACCTTTAAGCAATACATAGCTATAGAAAGAATGGGTGTTTTTTATAGAAATGGTTATATCATATTAACTTGTTATAATTTACCTATTAATTTTCCTAATTTGTATAATACAGGTCTGACAGGTTTTACAAAGTCACCGATATATTCTTCAACGTGCGCGTTAAATCCTTTTTTAAATTGCTGTACACCGTAATCAATTGCGGTATCACTAAAATCACCGGTAATACCATAAAAGTTATAACGATCAATACCGTGTGCTTTAGCGAATTTTATCATTTCCCATTGTAATTTATAAGCACCCATATATGCATTGTATGTAGGATTTGAACCACTAGATAGGTAATATAGTTCATAATCATTATAAATATAAATAGCAGCAGCTAAGTCCAATATTGAACCATCGGATACTATAATAGCTTCTGTATCGTCAATTTTACGCTGCGTACTAGTGATTTGTTGTCTGAGTTGTGTTTGTTTCGATTTTTGTTTTTTAGAATTTGGACTTTCTATTAATGCTTCTTGGACATCAATCAATTGGTTTTGTAGTGAATCTAACTTTTTAATTAAACTATCTTTATATTCATTCAAGTCAATATATGCTAATTGTATAGACGCGTAACCTTGATAGTCTTTTTGTAATTGTTCAAAATATTGCTGATCTCTAAACTAAAGCCATGTTTTTCTTCAGCCATGTGAAATAATTTGAAAAAACGTGCTGTTTCATCGATGGGTAATTGACGAACTTTAACTCCCATTTCTTCAGTTTTTTTGATGTTACGTCGTGTTTGATAATCCATTTCTTTCAATAGTTGTTGTTCTGATTTATCTTTTAAATCCAGTACAGATAACCAACGAATCTGGCTGGATTTTGAATAACCTACAGGAAAACCTTGATGACGGTATCCTAGTTGCTCTAACGTAGATATTAACATTCGATTATCATATGACTTTAATATTTCACCATCGGCATTCCTTAAATTTTCTAAGATATAGGGGTCAAGTAAGACATAAAGACAATTATGTTGTTTTAAATAAGTTGTTAGTGATTTAAAGAAAAAGTTAACTAATGTAATATCAGAATAATCTAGTATAGGACCTCGTTGACTATAAAAATATTTGAAAAATTTGAGTGCTCGCGCCTCTGTAAACATACCTGCAGCAATGACATCCCCAACGTCATTTTTAACGCCTAGTAAATGCGCTTCATATTGAGCTTCATAATTGATACGTGTTTGGGTATAATGTGAAAAGTTTTTTTGTGTGAATTTTTCGAACTCTCCAGGAGTAATTTCCACAAATAACATTGTTTTCCCTCCTTAAATGACAATATTACAATAATAAGTTGTGTGATATGTTTTCATTATACCAAAATATTGTTTTATATCATAAGTTTTGCAACGCTTTTTTATGGGAAACCATGTGTTTAATAACAGATTAATATAGTATATTTTATATATTCGGTGTATGATAAGATTTACGGTGACAATGTATATTAAAATATCTACTTGAGGTAGATATGTTTTAGGAGTGAGTTTTATACTATGAAGAAGATATTGATTTTACTTGCTATATTTGGACTGGTACTTGCTGGATGTAGCAGTGGAAAATATGCTGATAAAATAGATAAGGCAGTAAATAAGCAACAGCAATATCAAAAAAACCTTGCTAATCAACATAAAGGCGATGTCGAGCGTAAATTCGATAAAAAAGATGCTAATATCTACGTTAATGAAAAAGGAAAACACGTTACAATTGCTTATAAACCATTAAAAAATGATGAGGAAGTTCATTATTATACTTATAAGTTTAAAGATGGAAAGGCCAAATATATAAAAGATTTTAATTCTAAAGGTTACTTGCATAAACATGAACCAGACTATAAAGAAGAAAATATGAATCTGGAAGAATAACAAAAAAATAAAATAATGAGTTAGAGGTGTACTAATAGGAATATGAAAAAGTTATGGTTATGTATGGGATTAGTAGCTATTATGATATTAGTCACAGCATGTTCAAATGATCAACATGTACATAAAAATGATAAAATGGATGAAAATGGCAAAATTAAAATAATCGAATACGGTGATTTTAAATGTCCATACTGTAAAAAGGTAGAAACTAATGTAATGCCTAAATTAAAAAAAGAATATATCGACCAAGACAAGGTAGATTATCAATTCGTAAATATGGCATTTTTAGGTGATGACTCTATTATAGGTTCGAGAGCTGGTCACGCGGTTCAGCACGTTGCACCTGATCAATATTTAACGTTTCAAAAGTTAATGTTTGAGCAGCAGCCAGATTCTGAAAAGGAATGGATTAATAAATCATTAGTAGATAATCAAATAGATAAATTACCGATAAACCAAGATATGAAAGATAAAATTAAAAAGGAATATACAACGACAGACAGTAAATCTTGGAAGGCTGCAAAGAAAGATCAACAGCAATCTAAAGAAAATCATGTTGAAACAGCACCAACTGTATATGTTGGCGGTGAAAAATTAGAAGACCCTTATAAATTTAAAAATTATAAAGAAATATTAGATAAATAAACATAATTGTATGTATAATATACAAAAAAATACTAAAATTTATAATAAAATGTTTTATTGGAGTGGCATAACTCGACTTATTAGGCTATATAAGTCCAGTTATGTCGCTTTTTTTAATATATTTTAAATCGTAAAAATTACGATTAATTCTCTATTTGCTATTGCACTTTAGAAAAAAGGAGCTTATAATTATAAATCGTAATAATTACTATTTGGGGGTTTAGAAATGAAAAAATATACATATATCATGTTTAGCTTGATAGCTTTAGTAATGGTGCTAGCAGGGTGTGGCAAAGCTGATTCTGATAAGGGAAACGAAAAAATAAAAGTTAATACGACCGTATTTCCTTTAAAATCATTTGCTGAAGAAATTGGTGGCAAACATGTAGAAGTGGAGTCTATTTATCCAGCGGGCACAGATTTACATAGTTATGAACCAACGCAAAAGGATATTATAAATGCTTCAAAAGCGGATTTATTTGTGTATACTGGCGATAATTTAGATCCTGTTGCAAAAAAAGTTGCAGCTACAATTAAAAAAGATGACAAGAAATTATCTTTAGAAAATAAATTAGACAAATCACAATTGCTCACTGATCAACATAGTCACGGTGAATCTGAACATGAAGAGGAGCATGAACACGAACAGGGTGAACACCACCATCATGGTGGATATGATCCACATGTTTGGCTAGATCCTCAATATAATCAAGTTTTTGCAAAAGCAATTAAAGATGAATTGATTAAAAAAGATCCTGATAACAAGAAGTATTATGAAAAAAATTACAATAAATTAAATGACGAATTAAAAAACATAGATGAGAAGATGAAAGAAACGAGTAATAAGAAGCAGGGCAACACTGTATTTATTTCACATGAATCTATTGGTTATCTAGCTGATAGATATGGCTTTGTTCAAAAAGGCGTTCAGAATATGAATGCAGAAGACCCATCACAAAAAGCACTTACTAAAATTGTCAAAGAAATCAAAGAATCAGGTGCCAAATATATATTATACGAAGATAATGTATCTAATAAAGTGACAGATACTATAAGAAAAGAAACATCAGCGAAACCATTAAAATTCTATAATATGGAATCATTGAATAAAGAACAGCAAAAAGATGAAAATTTAACTTATCAAAAATTAATGAAAGAGAACATTAAAAATATTGATAAAGCATTAAGTGACAATATCCATAGTGATGATGATAAGCATGAATCAAAACATGATAAGGCTATTTCTGATGGTTATTTTAAAGATAAACAAGTTAAAGATAGAGCATTATCTGATTATAAAGGAGATTGGCAATCGGTTTATCCTTATCTCAAAGATGGCATTTTAGACGAGGTGATGAAACATAAAGCTGAAGATGATGACACTATGACTACTAAAGCATATAAGGCATACTATGATAAAGGGTATAAAACAGATGTAGATAAGATAAAAATTACTGACGATACAATTACATTTAACAAAAATGGTAAAGATATCACTGGAAAATATAGTTACGATGGTAAAGATATTTTGAAATATGAAAAAGGTAATAGAGGCGTTAGATACACATATAAATTAGTAGATGATAATAAAGCATTACCAAAATATGTTCAATTTAGCGATCATAATATAGCGCCTAAGAAGACAGAACACTTCCATATTTTTACAGGTAATGACAAAGATAAAGTGTTAAAAGAACTAGATAACTGGCCAACTTATTACCCTGAAAAATTAACGGAAACTGAAATCAAAGAAGAGATGTTGGCGCACTAAAAATCATTATACCTACATTTAAATTTTATATTTTGAATGCATAAATTTCTGTTTAAAGGGAATAAAATTTAAAGTAACAAAGAAAATAAGCTTTTATGGTTGATATATATTATATAGTTGATATCATTAGTATATCAATAAAACTTAAATACTTTGGAGGTATATTTATAATGACAAAATTTAATTTTGACCCAGCACATTCAGTAGTTGAATTTTCGGTTAAACATTTAATGATATCTAATATTAAAGGTAGATTTACAGAATTTGATGCAAATTTAGAGGGTGACTTAAATGATTTAAGTTCATTATCAGGTGATTTCACTATCAACGCTAATTCAATTGATACACGTGTAGAAGATCGTGACGGTCATTTACGTAGTGGAGATTTCTTAGATGTTGAAAACCATCCTGAAATTAAATTTGAATTAACAAAAGCGGATGATTCATCTGTTACAGGTAATGTAACAATTAAAGGTGTAACAAATGAAGAAACTTTTGATTTATCATATGAAGGCCAAAGTAAAAATCCATTAAATGGTGCTACAACAGCTGGATTTATCGTTAATGGTAAAATTAATCGTGAAAAATATGGAATTACATTTAACCAAGCACTTGAAACAGGTGGCGTTATGATTGGTAAAGATGTATTATTCCAAGTAAGTTTAGAATTTGCTTTAGAAGACTAATACAGTTTTTAAATATAGTAGAATGAGTCATAGTCATAATACTTATTCTCAAAACAAAGGACTAATCCGTTTTTTTAATTCGGATTAGTCCTTTTTATATAAATATCTTATGATTTTGACTGTGCATGGATGCTTGCGCGATGGTTCCGCGATGGTTACGCGGTAGTTCGAGTTTATCTTCTCTCACTTATACTTACGATTGATTTGGGTCATTTAACTTTTTGTCGCGATAATATTTGATAATTGTATAAATGATAAAACTCCAAGATATAATCAGTAAGACAATTGAAGAAATAATTACATAGTCTTTGTTCGTAAAGTCACCGCCTGTAAATACTGTACCAATCAGATTGGGTATGCATAACAATAGAATAAGACCAGCATAAAATTTTTGTTTTAAAATAAAGCAAGTCAGCATTGTTAATAATAAGAGCGTTAATCCTAGTGTGAAATTCGTTGTTTGATTAGGTGACCAAATTATATAAAGCGGGTAGTTGCGTAATAAGTATTCACTTAATATATATATACCAAAAATAGCTGCAGATGAAATTCCAATAATAGTATAAGTTATTTTGCTGTCTCCCCAGCGCATAATTACTTTTTTGGCAAAGTATAAAATAAAGATAAATGATCCCAAAAAAATAAAGAGGAAATAACAAATTAAAGCAACCGTTAACTGAAAAGAATTATCTAACATTCTAGGAATTGTCGTCATAATAAACATGAAGGATATGAAATATAAAATATATTTGAACAAACCTTGTGTCATATTTAAATGTGTTGAGAATTTGTCTGCGTAAGACTTAATAGGTGTGTTTAATAGAGCGTCGATATTTTCATTATTTTCTTCAGCAATTGTAATATGGTCCCGTAATTCCTCTTCAATTGTATTTACCTCATGTTCATCTTTCCCACGAAATAATAATTCGATTCTTAATTTTAATAAGAAATCTTCTGCTTTTTTACTCAACATCATAAACACTCCTCATTAAATTGTTCATACCATTATTTAAATAGTTCCACTTGTAAATAAAATTAGCTAATTCTTCTTTGCCTTCTGTTGTGATACTATAATATTTACGTTGTGGACCGCCTGTATTTGATTTTCTTGAATTAGAAGTTATATATCCTTTTTTACTTAATCTTAATAATACGGGATAAATACTACCATCACTAATTTCAGGGAATTGCTGAGATTTCAATTTGTCTAAAATTTCATAGCCATAAGTTTCTCCTTGAGCAATTAGACCTAAAATTGCACCATCTAACAATCCTTTCATCATTTGATTTGAAACTGACATGACATCCCTCTTCTCACTATCTTACTATATAAGATAGTAAAGGAAATTAGGTTTGTCAACTATCTTTTATAATAAGATAGTTGAGGTGGAAATTAATTGTTACTAATTTGGGTATAGTAAGCATAAAAGAGGAGGTCGATGCTATGTCCATAGATTTACCAAAGATAGGTAAACCAGCAACTAATGCTTTGCATAATCTAGGGGTGAAGTCATTAGAAGCGGTATCTAAATACGAGCGTACTGCCCTACTAGGTATTCATGGAGTTGGTCCTAAAGCGATTGAACTTCTTGAAGAAGCATTAAAAGCTAATGATTTGAATTTTAAAAATGAAACAAACTTTGAAGTTCCATTTGAGTTAACAGGTGATTTGTCTTGTGATAATGCGCCAAAGAGAAGGACAATGTTAACATTTATAATCGCTTCAGCGACAGTTGATAAAAAGAAATTATCAAACTTAGTTACCAATGACTTTGTATGGGAAGTTCCGGGTAGCTTTAAGTTAGAAGGCTTTGATGACTTTTATAAAGAGCTTGAAGATCATCAAGTTAATATTGCCTCTCTAGAAGTAAAGGATAATATTTCACATGGGAAAGTTGGCGCGATACATGGAACTCAAATAGCACAAGATGGCTCAATAGTGTACTTTACAGACATTTTTAAATTTGAAAGTCACAGTAAAGATGCTAAAGTTAAAGCTATCACATCATATATCATTATGAATGAAGGAGAATCTTAAATGAGTATTCAAATAGACGAAAATAAAATCATTTTTACACGAGACTTTAAAGCAACAGCCCAAAAAATATTTAACGCTTATACAGATCAATCATTGTTTGAAAAATGGTTTCACCCTCAAGGCGCTACCACAGAAGTATATAAATTTGATGTACAAACGGGAGGTGGTGCATTTTTTGCAATCCGTGCACCTCAAGGTACAAGTTATACAGTGACGCAGTATAACGACGTTGTTGAACCCCAAAAAATTGACTATAATGATTATTTTGCTGATAAAGATGGCAATATAGATGAAAAGATGGCAGGTATGCATAATATCATTCATCTGACAGAAAATGATGATGGTACTACAACGCTTCAATCTACAGCCGAATTACCAGACCCTAAAGCAGCACAACAGTTGTTGGATATGGGTGTTGAAGAAGGTATGAATAGTACTTTTGACAACTTGGCAAGATTAGTTGAAAATAACTAAAAGCATAAAAGTCAAAGAAATGTTAAAAATGTCGCAGTTAGGACACCACTCTTTTAGATATAATAGGGAGTGAAAAGAGGTGTGTCTAAATGAAAAAACGATATATTAAAGTACTTGGATTATATTCTTTTAGTACTTTTATACCAGCTATCATAGCAACTGAAAAATTAGTACCCAATCATACATTGAAATGGGTATTACGTACATTAGCTGGATATGGTATTTTTGACTATGGATTACACATATTAAGTAAGTTTAAACAATAATAAGAAGGGCCGAGACATATATTTATGCTTCGGTCCTTCTTATTGTGCATATATTTAATCTAATAATTCACCATTTGATTCAATAACTTTACGATACCAATCAAAGGATGCCTTTTTCTTCCTCTCTAACGTGCCGTTACCTTCATTATCTCTGTCTACGTATATTAAGCCATAGCGTTTCTTCATTTCACCTGTAGTAAATGAAATAATATCTATAATGCCCCAAGGTGTATAGCCTATAAGGTCAACGCCATCTTCATCAACAGCAGCAATAGCAGCATCAATGTGCGCTTTTAAATATTCAATACGATATGAATCGTTAATTTCTCCATTATGGTTTATCTCATCTACTGCGCCGAAACCGTTTTCTACTATAAATAATGGAATTTGATAGCGGTCATATAATATATTTAGCGTGTAACGTAAACCTGTTGGGTCAATTGCCCAACCCCAATCACTTTGTTGAATATAAGGGTTATCTACTGAATTAGCTAAACCGCCGTTTGTAACATTTTCGCCAGTGTATGCTTCAGCGTCGTGTTTAACAACTGTACTCATGTAATAACTAAAGCCAATGTAATCTACAGTACCTTGATTTAAAATTTGTTCATCACCATCTTGCCAACCTATGTCGTAACCTTTACGTGCGAGCATTTTGTTTGCGTAACTTGGATAATAACCACGTACTTGTACATCAGGGAAGAAGAAGCGTAGGCGATTTGCTTTAACTGCTTCCATCATATCTTCAGGATTTGATGAGTAAGGATAGATTGCGACATGAGAAATCATTAAACCAATTTCAAAGTTTGGATTGATTTCTTTACCAATTTTAACTGCTTTTGCGCTAGCGATAAGTTCATTATGGGCAACTTGATATAAAACTTCTTCAGGGTTTTCATCTTCCTCAACAATTACACCTGAGTTGGTCCATAAGAAAATAGGGTTGTCTGTATCCATTTGGTTATTAATTTCATTGAATGTCATCCAATACTTAACTTTATCTTTATAACGAGTGAATACTGTTTCCGCAAAATGTGCAAAGAAGTCTGCTACTTTTCTATTTCTAAAACCACCATATTCACGTGCTAGGTGTAAGGGCATTTCGAAGTGAGATAATGTGATGACCGGTTCAATATCATATTTTAATAATTCATCAAACAGGTCATCGTAAAATTTTAAACCTGCTTCATTTGGTTCAGTTTCATCACCGTTTGGGAAAATACGAGACCAAGCGATTGAAGTACGTAAGCATTTCAATCCCATTTCATTAAATAGAGCGATATCTTCTTTGTAGCGATTATAGAAGTCGATACCAACATGATTTGGATAATATTTATCAGGTTCTACATTTTGAGTGATTTCACGTGCTTTACCATGAGCGCCACCGGTCATAACATCTATGACACTTAGTCCTTTGCCATCTTGATCATAGCCACCCTCAAATTGATTGGCAGCGAGCGCGCCACCCCATAAAAAGTCTTTTGGTAATTTTGTCATTTTTAATTGCCTCCTAGTAGATTATTATTTGTTAATGACAGTGAGTAATTCATCGTTTGTAGTTATGTTTGATTCTTTTGTTGCTATAGTCTCACTAAATTCAACAGAATTAGTTATAATAACAGGGATAATGCTGTCATAATTTTTTGAATCAAGTAAGGCTTTATCGAATTTTAATATCTGTTGACCTTGTTGTACTGAGTCATTTTCATTAATTAAAATGTTGAATCCTTCTCCGTTCAATTGAACAGTGTCTAAACCAACATGAATCAATAATTCTACTCCTGTTGAAGAAGTAATCCCTATAGCATGTTTACTGGCTGCAACCATACTTACAACACCATCAAAAGGGGCATGGACGGTTTGACCTTCAGGTTTAATAGCTATACCTTCTCCCATCATACCTTCAGCAAATATAGGATCGTTAACCTTTGAAAGCGATACGACTTGTCCTTCAATAGGTGCATAGGCAATCGTTTCTAAAGGCGTGTCTGTGTTTTGAACATTAGTTGTTGAGTCGGTTTTATTATCAACCTCTTCAGTTGTATCGTCCCCATATCCTAAAAATTGAATTAAAATAATCGGTAAGAGTATAGCAACCATTGATCCGATTATGATTCCCCAAATTGATGAAGGATTATCAGCACTATAACCGTTAACGATTGTAATAGGTCCTGGTAAGCCAGCGTATGCATAGTATTTAGGATTAAAGAAACTAGCGATAAAAGCACCAATTGCACCACTTATACATGCGATAATAAATGGTTTTTTGAAGCGTAAGTTAATCCCATACATTGATGGTTCGGTAATACCGAATATGCCTGTAATACCTGCTGATGAAGCTACACGTTTAATCTCTGTACGCTTAGCCTTGATTAAGACGCCTATAACAGCGCCAATTTGTGAAATTACAGCAATGGTTTGGAAAGCTTGGAAGGCATCGCTTTGATGTTGTTCAAAGTTAGCTAGTACCATAGGTGTAATCCCCCAATGTACTCCGAAAATGACAAATACTTGCCATAAACCACCAATAAGGGCACCTGCTAACCATGGTGCGACGTCTACAAGATAATTAAATCCTCCTGCAATACCATGTGCAGCTATTGTTGTGATAGGTCCAATAACTAGTAATGTAATTGGTACCATGATGACAATACTTAAAAATGGTGTGAATAAAGGTTTAACCACATCATGAATCCATTTATTCAAATATTTTTCAACGTAAGAAAGTATCCATACTAAGAATAGTGGTGGTAAAACAGAAGACGTATAACTTGTTTCTGTTAAAGGGATGCCGAACAGTTTGATTGCTTCTCCATCCTGTATCCTTTCAATTATGTTAGTTAAATCAGGACTAACAAGTGCAGCAGTACAAGCGACAGCGATATAGACGTTGACATTGAAATGTCTAGCAGCTGTCATAGCAATAAATATTGGTAAAAAAGTGAAAGGTGCCCAGGACATAAAGTTAAATACTTCATAAGTCCCTGTGTCTTTAAACGATGGAATAATAAGATTTATGACAATTAATAAACCTTGTAAAATACCTGCTGCAGCTAAAATATAAATGAATGGTGCAAATACTGCAGACATGGTTGCAATGACTCTATTGAGTATAGAACCTTTGTTGTCAGAGTGATCATTGTTATCGTTTTGACGTTCACCTGTTAAATCTTCAAAAGATTTAAATACTTCACCAACATTATTACCAATTACGACTTGGAATTGTCCGTTATTTTCTACGACTGTGACAACACCTTCGATTCCTGATACCTTTTGTTTAGCATCAGGAATTGATCTTTTTAATACTAAACGTAATCTCGTAGCACAATGCGTACTATTGACAATATTTTCTTCACCGCCCACTGCATCTAAAATGTGTTGTGCCAGTATCTCGTTTTTATCAGCCACATGCTTCAACTCCTTAATATACGCACACAAATAAAATGTAAGCGTTTCATTTAAACTTCATTATAATTATACCGGTATAATTTGTAAAGACCCTTACAAAAATATAATTCAGTTTATTTATGTCGTGTACATGTTATAATGAATTGAATTTATAATTTAAAGGAGTAAATATATGCTCAAGTATGAACAGATTGCGCAAAAGATTAATATATTTATAGAAGAAGGGCATTTTCAAGCAGGGGATAAATTACCAAGTGTTGAAACTTTAAAAGAGCAATATCAAGTGAGTAAAAGTACAGTGATTAAAGCTTTAGAAGTACTTGAGAAACGAGGATTTATATATCAAGCTCGGGGCAGTGGCATTTATGTACGTAATAAACAAAGAGAAGGCTACCTCAATCTATTCTCTACCGGAGGATTTAGTGATGAGATTGTAGGTCTAGAAGTGACTAATAAAGTCTTGAAAGTAGAGGAAGTGACCCCACCTGAAAGTGTTCAACAAAAATTAAAACTACAAGGTGACGTGTCAGTTTATTTACTAGAGCGTATCGTATACGTAAATGGTGATATTCTTTGTTATGAAAGATCTTATTTTAATAAAGATATCGTATTATTTTTAAATGAGTCGATTGCTGAGCATTCTATTTTTAATTATTTAGAGCAACATCTAAAAGTTAAAATCGGTTTTTCTGATATTTATTTTACCGTAGACAAATTAAATGCGTCAGATGCAGACAAGTTGGAATTAGCAGCAGGGGATCCTTGTTTAAATTATGAGCAAGTATTTTATACCACGACAGGGGTTCCATTTGATTGTTCTCATTTACACTATCATTATCAAAATGCCTATTTTTATATACCTTCACAAAAATAAAATGCTTGTGTGATGAGCTTTACTCAATGTATTAAATGAGTCGTAAACAGGTAGCACAAGCTTTTTATAATTGGTTAATGACATCTTTAAAGGTGACGACATCATTTTCTAGCACGTGTAGCATTGCTATTGTTACTGTTTACAATAAAATAACTAGACCTAGGCACATATTTTGTGCCTAATAAACTAAGCATATGTATCGACGCTGAAAACCGTATGTTTACAGTAATAACGCTTAACTATAAACTTGTGTTAGTTGTTTATACGCATGAAGTTTACGCTGATTTTGCAAAATCGCAATAAATTAAATTTATAAAAAATTGCTGAATACACTATTAAATATCAAGCGAAACCAATATAATATGGTTATTAGTATAGAAAAGTGTTGAAAAATGAATTACAAGAGGTGCTTACATGTCAATGATAGATAATAACAAGGCTATAAAAGATACATATATGTCGAATGAAACTATTGAAAACATAAACAACCAAGTACAAATGAAAGAAGTTATGTTTAATCAGACGCCAGGACGTTATGCGCTTAAATCTGTGATGTCAGGATTTTTGTTAGCTATTGTTACAGTATTTATGTTAGGCATCAAGACGCAGTTTGCTGGAACAAATGAAGGTTTAGTTAATTTAATGGGGGCAATTTCTTTTAGTTTAGCATTAGTCTTAATTGTATTAACACATTCTGAATTATTAACGAGTAATTTTATGTATTTAACTGTCGGTTGGTATTATAAAATGATTGGTATGAATAAAGCATTTGGAATTATGCTTGTCTGTTTCTTCTTTAACATTATAGGTGGTCTTATACTATTTGGATTAATGAAATTTACACCTATTATGACAACAGAAATGGTTAACAGTTTAACTAAAATGGTTAATGGAAAAACAGTTGATGCGACGTGGTACGCTATTTTAGTGAAAGCTATTTTTTGTAATTTCTTTATTAATATTGGTATTTATGTGTCAATTCAATTTAAGGATGGTTTATCTAGAGCATTCTTTATTGCTTGTGGTGTAGTTGTTTTTGTATTTATGGGCTATGAACATGTTGTATTTAATGCTGGATTGTACTCAGGTATGATTTTTTATGATTTTGACGCCGTGGCGTGGTTACACGTATTGAAAAATATTATATTCGCATTTATTGGTAACTATATTGGCGGTGGTATTTTTGTTGGGCTTGTATATGCATATTTAAACGGTAGAAGAGATAGTTTGAGCAATTAATTTATCTTTAACTAAAATACTAGTTATGACTTTAATATGATATGACAAAGTTGAAGTTGAATCTTAGCAAGCAAATTAAGTAATTTAAATACTGAGCATCTCTCGAGCAGTGAGGTAACGAAAGTTTATTCATTAAGAATAGATGATTGTTTCACTGCTCTTTATTTAATTTAGGTTTATAAAACGTATCGATTGACTCAATTATTAAGAAGCCATATTGTATTGATATGATTGCAAAATTGTTTATTATTATAGGAATATTTTAGTGGATAAATGAGCGAACAATAGATAGGAGTGACGACATGTCTGATTATAATATAAGAGTTGCGGTAGAATCTGATGCAGAAGTAATACAAGAACTAATGTATGAAGCATTTACACCGTTAAGAGAGTTAGGTATTGATTGGCCATCTGTTAATGCAAATGTAGATTTGGTCAAAAAAAATATCATTACAAGTACGACATTTGTATTGGAAAATGAGTCGGAAATTATTTCAACAATTACGGTTCGTTATCCTTGGGAAGGTAAACGTCGTATTTCTCATTATCCATTCGTTTGGTGGTTTGCTACAAAACCCTCTTATGATGGGAAAGGTTATGGTAGTAAACTTTTAAATTATGTCGAAGAAACATTCTTACGAGATACACTTAAAGCACCTGCAGTAACTTTAGGTACTTCCGCACGTAAACATCCATGGTTATTAGATATTTATAAAAAACGTGGTTATGAAGTATACGCGGAGCATGAAAGTGATGATGGTGATTTAGGTGTAATCATGCGTAAAGTGTTAATACCTGAAAGATTTGATGAAGCAGTTTTAGGTATGCCACCTTTTCATTAATTAATAAGCATATATGTCAGGGAATCCTTTTATCTTAGGTATAAGGGGATTCCCTATTTTTATATATTAATGTGAATAAATTCACATTCGTTCGTGGATTTGTATTACAATGCAAGTATAAGATGGGTGGTGAGGAAATGGCTGAAAATATTTTAGTAATACATGGCATGCGAAAAGGTAAACAAAACAACGTAATTTATGAATTTGTAAAACAATTGATGATGTCAAAACATAGACATGTATATATTGCATTTTTAGAGTGTGAAACGTGCAATTTGAAAGTTGTTATGAGCAATTTAATACGACAAGGATATTTTGAATTTAATATCATCCCTTTGTTGTTGTTTCCGGCAAAACATTATTTACATGATATACCATCAGTTTTGAAATCCTTGAAAAGAGACCATCCTCATATTACAAGCAATATTGCACAACCATTGGGCACACATAGAGGACTGCCGAACATTATTAACAGACGGATTGCTAATGCTTTAGTATCAGCAGGTCATGTAAACAGAATTATTTTGATTGCACATGGAAGTTCTTATTATAAAGAGCCAGATTACGCGTTAAAAAAATTAATGACCGATTGCAGTGGCTTTAATACACCAATACAGATGATGACAGTGTATGGCGACTATAGCTATCAATTGCACATAGAACAGTATTTAAATAAAGGTGAAAGTATATTGATCGTGCCAGTTTTTCTTTATAACGGCTTTTTAGTAAATAAAATAAAAAAAGAAATTAGCCAATTAAATATAGCGTCGCGTGTTTATTATAGCGATGTGATTAATTTTAATAATGAGCTTTCAGCAATAATAGAAGACAGAATACAAGAAATTGAGGAATTAGCCAATGTATCCTATTCAACTTAATGTAACCAACAAACAAATTGTCATTATAGGTGGAGGCAAGATTGCATATAGAAAACTAATGCAAATATTAAAAGAAGATGCTTGTTCAATAAGGATTATTAGTAAAAAATTTTTACCTCAATTTTTTGAGATTGAACATCCTAAAGTAAAGCTATTAACAAAGTGTTATGACAAAAATGATATTAAAAATGCAGCTTTGATTATAGCTGCTACTGATGATTCAAAGGTTAACGACCAAATAAAAAGAGATGCAAAGGCGCACCAGCTTGTTAATCATACAAGTGATCAGAGACAGTCCGATTTCTTTAATATGTTAGAGATAGAATTCGAAGATATAAAAATTTGTTTGAGATCCAATGGAAATGATTGTGTAAAAGTGAAGCAAATATCACAAGCAGTACAAACTTATTTAACAGAGGTTTATAAGGAGGAGAAACATGACTAAGAAAAAATTAGTAATGATTGGTAATGGTATGGCAGGGTTACGTACAATAGAAGAAATATTAGAACGGGACGCTGAAAAGTATGAAATAACGATAATTGGTAAAGAACCATACCCTAATTATAACCGAATCATGTTGTCGAATATTTTACAAAAGAAAATGACAGTCGAAGAAACTATTATGAATAACTACGATTGGTATAAAGAAAACCATATACAACTTGTTACCGGTGATACTGTTGTAGAAGTTAATCGTTCATTAAAATATGTAACAACAAAAGCCGGATCTAAATTTGAATATGATGTGTGTATATTTGCTACTGGTTCAAAAGCATTTGTATTACCAATACCTGGTGCCTCATTACCAAGCGTAATTGGTTGGCGTACTATTGAAGATACTGAACGTATGATTGAAATAGCACAATCCAAAAAAAACGCCATTGTGATTGGTGGAGGATTACTCGGGTTAGAATGTGCGAGAGGATTAATGGATCAAGGCATGGAGGTTACTGTTGTTCACTTGGCGGAGTGGTTAATGGAAATGCAACTTGATAAAAAAGCCGGAGAACTATTAAAAGAAGATTTAGAAGCACAAGGCATGAACTTTAAATTACAAGCAAGTACAAGTGCCATACTTGGTGATGAAGATGTGACAGGTATTGAACTATCAGATGGAACGATTTTGGAAGCGGACTTAGTAGTTATGGCTGTCGGGATAAGACCATTTACGGAAGTTGCTAAAGAAAGTGGACTTGAGGTAAATAGAGGTATTCAGGTAAATGATTATATGCAAACTAATGACTCAGCTATTTTCGCTGTAGGTGAGTGTGCAGAACATGATGGAAAAGTATATGGGTTAGTTGCTCCTTTATATGAGCAAGGAAAAGTTCTAGCTGATTATTTAACAGGACGTAGTACGGAAGGTTACAAAGGTTCTACAACATTTACTTCATTAAAAGTTTCAGGGTGTGATTTGTATAGTGCGGGTCATATTATTGAAGATAAAGATGTTAGAGGTATTGAAATTTTTGATAGTCAACAAAAACATTATAAAAAAGTGTTTTTAAAAGAGAATGTAATCGTAGGTTCAGTATTATATGGTGACATTGAAGATGGGCCACGTTTCTTTAACATGATGAAAAAATCAGAATTACTTGATGATTATACGATGGTATCGCTACTACATAAAGGCGGAGAGTCATCAGGACTTAGTGTTGAAGATATGGCTGACGATGAAACTATCTGTGGTTGTAATGGTGTATCAAAAGGTTCGATTGTTGAAGCCATCAAAACAAACGGACTAACAAATGTGGAAGAAGTAACAAAGACGACAAAAGCTGGTAACTCATGTGGTAAATGTAAAGGACAAATTGGTCAAATATTAGAGTTTACATTAGGTGATGACTTCATTGCTGCTAAACCTACAGGAATTTGTGCATGTACTGATTTAACACGTGACCAAATTGTGACGCAAATAAGAGCGAAACAATTAAAAACGTCTGAAGACGTGAGAAATCAATTGAACTTTAAAGATAAAGATGGATGTCCTAAATGTAGACCAGCATTAAATTATTATTTAAATATGGTATATCCATTTGATCATGAAGATGAAATTGCTTCAAGATTTGCTAATGAACGTTATCATGCAAATATTCAAAAAGACGGTACTTTTTCTGTAATTCCACAAATGCGTGGTGGTGTGACAGATGCAGATCAATTAATTAGATTAGGGGAAGTAGCTAAAAAATATAACGTACCATTAGTGAAAGTAACAGGCTCTCAACGTATCGGCTTATACGGTATTAGAAAAGAGTTATTGCCACAAGTCTGGGAAGATCTAGAGATGCGTTCTGCTTCTGCGTATGGTAAAAAGACACGTTCAGTTAAAAGTTGTGTAGGAAAATCATTTTGTCGTTTTGGTACACAACATACAACACAACTAGGAATCAGGTTAGAAAAAACATTTGAGTATATTGATACGCCGCATAAGTTCAAAATGGGTGTGTCTGGTTGTCCAAGAAGCTGTGTAGAATCAGGTGTGAAGGACTTTGGTGTCATTGGTGTGGAAAACGGTTTTCAAATATATATCGGTGGTAACGGTGGAACAGAAGTAACCGTTGGACAGCATTTAACTACTGTAGAAACTGAAGATGAAGTGATTTTATTATGTGGTGCATTGATGCAGTATTATAGAGAAACTGCAAATTATGCTGAGCGTACTGCACCTTGGTTAGACAGAATGGGCTTTGAAAATGTACAAACAGTACTATTAGATTCAGAAAAACAACAAAAATTATTTGATCGTATTATGGATGCGAAAGCAGCAGTAGATAGTGAACCGTGGAGACAGATTGTAGAAAGTGAATTTGCACAAAGTATATTTGAAGTGGAGGAAGTGAAAGTATGATAGCGACAAACAAAGTAAAGGTGGCGAGTATGGATGAACTCACACCATTAATAGGAAAGAAAGTAAGAGTTAAAGAGCACGAAATAGGTATCTTTTTAACGGCTAATGGTGAAATTCATGCAGTTAATAATATTTGTCCTCATAAACAAGGGGCACTTTCGGAAGGGACAGTGAGTGGTGACTTTATATATTGCCCCTTACATGATCAAAAGATTGATTTAAAGACAGGCATTGTGCAAGAACCAGATACAGGATGTGTAGAAGTATATAAAGTTGAAATTATCGATGGGGATGTTTATATATGCATTTAGTAGAATCAGGCAAAGTGCATATTGTTGGTGCTGGTCCAGGTGACCCAACACTTTTAACAAGAAAGGCTGAGCAATTGATAAGAAGTGCAGATATTATATTTTACGATAGGTTAGTAAATCCTTTCATATTACAATTAGCTAAACCAGAAATTGAAATTATCGATGTGGGAAAACGGCCTTACCAAAAGCATATACAACAAACTGAAATAAATGAACAAATCATTTTAGCGGCACAACGTTATTCGTGTGTAGTCAGATTAAAAGGTGGCGACCCTGCAATATTTGGAAGAGTACAAGAAGAGGCCGTGGCATTATCTGAACAGGGAATCCCTTTTGAAATTGTACCAGGTATTACATCAGCTAGTGCTGCGGCTGCTAAAATGGGTATAGGGCTAACTGCAAGAAATGTTGCTAAAGCTATTACTTTTACAACTGCTTCTCACTGTAAAGGGCAAATAGAGGCACTTGATTTACACAGTCTTATGCACGGAGACACCTTGGCTATTTATATGGGCATAAAAAGGTTACCGCAAATAGTAAAACAAATATATCAAGAAACAAAAATAGATTTTCCTATAGCCATTTTTTATAATGTGTCTACTTATCATGAACAAATGATTTCTGGCCACCTTACTACAATAATCAAACAAGTAGAAGAGCAAGATTTAGGAATGACACCAGGTATCATTATAATAGGTAAAGTCATGGATATAACAAATGAAATGTCCAGAAACATTGATAATAAGAAACGAAAAAATTATTTGATTTCTGGAAAGCGCAGTTTAGCTATTGAAAAGGCTTTTGAATTATATGCAGCGGGACATTATTGCTTGATTAAAATAGATCCCCAACGGCCTTATCATAAATCTCAATTTAAACTTTATGAACAGCAGGAAAAAGATTTAGAATTTGATGAACATATATTTACGGATAATTATCAAGCTTAGATAATTCTATTTGTAGAACTTTCATAATTTAATAAGCAATATAAAAAAATGACAAATTACTAACATAGTAATTTGTCATTTTTTTATTTGTACTAATAGTAGTTAGATAAGCCGGATTGAATACGATGGTTAAAGGTTTTAATTTATATAAAAGCGATCATAAATTAAGTCTTATTATTTTAAAAAACCAAATATATTAATACAATATAAAAATAATGTCATTGAAATTTTACATTAAATTAATTTATCACAATATAAAATGTGTTAAGTTATAAACGTACAGTTATTAGTTGGGGAAGCAATTTTATTTTAAGGGGTGTAGTTTTAAAAAATATACTATGAGGTGATTTTAATGAAAAGAAATGAGAAACAATCTACAAAAACAGAAGTACAAAGGTTCAGTATTAGAAAGTATTCAGTCGGAACGGTTTCAGTATTAGCAGCAACATTTTTTATAGCAAGTGGACATGTTTCTGAAGCAAGTGAATTGAATCATGCACAAGAAAGTAATAATGGAAACAATATTACAATGATTAACGCCGATAAAGATAACGACTTAAATTCAAACCAAGTTAAACAAGCCCCTTCTGAAAATAATTTTAAATTAGAATCAAGTAATGCATCTGAAGCATTAAGTCAGCAATCATCTGAAATATCTCCTGCATCCCACAATGACTTAGTAAAACAAAAGGCTCCTACTATTCAAGATGCACCAACAGTGAAAGAAAATACAACTACTGAAAAAAATAATAGTGTGAATCAAAATACTGATCAAATGCAGTTAGCAGATATTGATAATGAAAATAAAATAGCAAAAGAAGTAACTCCAAATAAAGCGGAAGTAGAAAAAGAAGAAGCAACTCCGGATAAAGCAGAAGCACAAACAGACACTGAAAATAAAAATGATGAAAATAGCAAAAAGTTAGAAAATTTAAAAACAAAAAATGGTTTTAACCCAAATAAAAATGAAGTAAAACAAGAGCCTAAAACGGTAAGACATACGAAGGCGTTATGCCCAATTGGAAGCCAGGTCAGAAAGTACATCTAATTGGCCACAGTATGGGTGGACAAACGATTCGTTTACTTGAGCAATTTTTACGTTTTGGAAATCCAGAAGAGATTGAATATCAAAAACTACATGGCGGTACAATTTCTCCATTATTCCAAGGACAAAAAGATAATATGATTTCATCAATTACTACATTGGCAACACAGCATAAAGGCTCTCAAGCTTCTGATAAGTTAGCAAATACAAATTTTATCAAAAATGTATTAAACAATATAGCGAAATTAGGTAATAATAAAAAATCTAAAATTGATTTTGGACTTTCACAATGGGGATTCGAACAGCAGCCTAATGAAACTTATATAGAATATGTAAATAGATTGAAAGATAGCCCAATTTGGAATACGGAAGATGTCGCAACTAGAGATTTAACAACATTTGGTGCAGAAGATTTGAACTTAAATACATTAGTTAACCCTAATATTGTATACACATCTTTTGCAGGACAAGCAACGAAGAAAAATAGTTTTGGTCATCACAGACCTAATAAAGGTTTGTTTGGACTAATGGATTTAACAAGTAAATTGATAGGTAAAGATTCTAGAGAAGATTGGCAAGAAAATGATGGTGTTGTAGCAGTTACTTCTGCATTAAGTCCAACTGGACAACCCGCTAAAAAAGTAAAAGATTTAACACAAGCTACAGAAAAAGGTGTTTGGAATGTGATGCCAGTTAAAAATGATTGGGATCATGTAGACTTCGTAGGGCTTGATAACCTTGATAGAAAACGTACAGGAGAAGAACTTGAAGCATTTTATACTGGTATTATTGACCATTTAATGCGTGTAGAGGCACGTGAAGAACAAGCAGTTGCCGTATAAATAAAAGAAATATGACTTTCAAATTTTAATCAAAGCTTCCCTTACTTGTAATGGTGGTAATCATTATTACGAGTAAAGGGAGTTTTTTTATATTCGAAAAGTTATTAGGGGATTCTTTTGCCTAAATAGGTAAATCCCTAATATTTAGACTTTGTGAAAAAATGTACAATGATTATAAGAATTAAAGAAATACAAAATTTGTGAATGCTATATAAATTATACATGAATGATGTGAGAGGATGTATAAAATGAAAAAATTTGGATTGCAATTCTTTAAGCCAACAGAAAAATTTAATGGTGATTGGTCAATCTTAGAAAGTAAAAGTCGGGAATGGGAAAAAATGTATAGAGAACGTTGGAGTCATGACAAAGTAGTCAGAACAACACATGGTGTGAACTGTACAGGATCTTGTTCCTGGAAGGTATTTGTGAAAAATGGTGTCATTACTTGGGAAAACCAACAAACAGATTACCCTAGTTGTGGACCAAATTTACCTGAATTTGAACCCCGTGGATGTCCTCGAGGTGCCTCTTTTTCTTGGTATGAATATAGTCCTTTACGCATCCGTTATCCTTATATTCGTGGTAAGTTATGGGAGTTGTGGACAGAAGCATTAGAAACGCATCAAAACAATACAATAGCTGCTTGGGCATCGATTGTTGAAAATGAAGAAAAAGCTAAAACCTATAAACAAGCAAGAGGTAAGGGTGGATTAGTAAGAACGAATTGGAAAGATGTTTCAAAACTCATTTCAGCTCAAATTATATATACAATTAAGAAATATGGTCCAGACAGATTGGCTGGTTTTACGCCGATCCCAGCTATGTCTATGTTAAGTTATGCTTCTGGTGCGCGTTTTATGAGTTTATTAGGTGGAGAAATGTTGAGCTTTTATGACTGGTACGCTGATTTACCACCTGCTTCTCCACAAATATGGGGTGAACAAACAGATGTGCCAGAATCTAGTGACTGGTACAACGCAGCTTATATTATGATGTGGGGATCTAATGTCCCATTAACAAGAACACCAGATGCACATTTTATGACAGAAGTTCGCTATAAAGGTACAAAAGTAGTATCAGTTGCGCCTGATTATGCAGAAAATGTTAAATTTGCTGATAATTGGTTAGCTCCACACCCAGGCACAGATGCTGCAGTCGCACAGGCGATGACGCATGTTATTTTACAAGAACATTATGTGAATAAACCGAATGATTATTTTATTAATTATGCAAAACAATATACCGATATGCCATTTGTTCTAATGTTAGATGAAGATAATAACGGTTTGAAAGCTGGGCGTTTCTTACGTGCGCAGGATTTAGGGCAACACACTGAAAATGGCGACTGGAAACCTGTGATTTTTGATAAATTAGCAAAACAATTAACCGTTCCAAATGGCACGATGGGTCAGCGTTGGGAAGAAGGCAAACAATGGAATTTGAAATTAGAAAATGAAGAAGGTAAGCAGATTGACCCAGCAATGAGTTTTGTTGAAGATGACTATGAATTAAAACACATACAATTTCCATTTTTTAATAATGAAGGTAACGGTATATTTGAGCGTCCTATTGCTGTACAAAAGGTTAAATTAGCAAATGGTGAAGAGAAATATATTACCACTGTATTTGACTTAATGACGAGTCAGTATGGAGTGAAACGTTTCAATCATGAACTTGAGGCATCAGGATATGATGATGCAGCGTCATATTATACGCCTGCATGGCAAGAAAAAATTACCGGTGTTAAACAAAGTGTTGTGACCCAAGTTGGTCGAGAGTTTGCGCAAAATGCAATTGATACCAAAGGTCGTTCAATGATTATCATGGGAGCAGGTATTAATCATTGGTTTAATTCGGACACGATTTATCGCTCTATTTTGAATCTAGTATTATTATGTGGATGTCAAGGTATAAACGGCGGCGGATGGGCACACTATGTTGGACAAGAAAAATGTCGCCCTATCGAAGGATGGAATACGATTGCCTTTGCTAAAGACTGGCAAGCACCACCTCGATTACAAAATGGAACAAGTTGGTTTTACTTCGCAACAGACCAATGGAAATATGAAGAATCAAATATCGATAGTTTGAAATCTCCTTTGGCAGAAAATATTAAACATCAACATCCTGCTGATTACAATGTCTTAGCTGCTAGATGTGGTTGGTTACCGTCTTATCCTCAATTTGATAGAAACAGTTTATCTTTTGGTGAGGAAGCGAAAGACGCTGGAGAATTTAATAATGAAGCAATCTTGAAACGTGCGATTGAGTCCGTGAAGTCTAGAGAAACGAAATTTGCAATTGAAGATCCAGATTCAAAACAGAATCATCCAAAAACATTGTTCCTTTGGCGCTCTAATTTAATATCTAGTTCTGCTAAAGGGCAAGAATACTTTATGAAACACTTACTCGGTGCAAAATCAGGTTTATTAGCTGAGCCAAACGAAGAGGTGAAGCCAGAAGAAATTCAATGGAGAGAAGATACAGAAGGTAAACTGGATTTACTTGTATCCCTAGATTTTAGAATGACATCCACACCATTGTATTCAGACATTGTTTTACCTGCTGCCACTTGGTATGAAAAGCATGATTTGTCATCGACAGATATGCACCCATTTGTACATCCGTTTAATCCGGCGATAGACCCATTATGGGAATCACGTTCAGATTGGGATATTTTTAAAACATTGAGTAAAGAAATATCAGAAATGGCTAAAATACATCTTAAAGATGTTTATAAAGATGTCGTTACAGCACCACTTGCACACGATTCAAAACAAGAAATATCTAATGTGAATGGCATAATTAAAGACTGGACGAAGGGCGAAATTGAAGCAATACCTGGAAAAACAATGCCAGGTTTTGCAGTAGTCGATAGGGATTATACTAAAATATTTGATAAATACGTTACAGTAGGTCCTTTATTAGAAAAAGCTAAAATAGGGGCTCATGGCGTAAGTTTCTCAGTAGCAGAACAATATGAAGAGTTAAAAAGCATGGTAGGAACATGGAATGAAGAGGTCGAGGATTCTATAAAAAATAATAGACCGAGATTAGATACTGCAAGAAGAGCTGCAGACGTTGTATTAAATTTATCTTCAGCTACAAATGGTAAGTTATCGCAAAAATCTTATGAAGATTTAGAACAACAAACTGGTATGCCGTTGAAAGATATTTCAAGTGAACGCGCATCAGAAAAAATTTCATTTTTAAATATAACTGCTCAACCCCGAGAAGTCATTCCAACAGCTGTGTTCCCGGGCTCAAATAAAAATGGTAAACGTTATTCACCATTTACTACAAATATAGAACGTTTAGTTCCATTTAGAACATTAACAGGACGACAAAGTTATTACGTTGACCATGAAGTGTTCCAACAATTCGGTGAAAGTTTACCTGTATATAAACCAACTTTACCGCCAATGGTATTCGGTACGAGAGACAAGAAACTAACGGGAGATGAAAGTACGCTTGTCTTACGCTATTTAACACCACATGGTAAATGGAATATCCACTCCACTTATCAAGATAACCAACATATGTTGACTTTATTTAGAGGTGGGCCAACTGTATGGCTTTCCAATGAGGATGCGGAAAGACATGATATCAAAGATAATGACTGGTTAGAAATTTATAACCGCAATGGTGTTGTAACAGCAAGAGCAGTAGTATCTCATAGAATGCCAAGAGGCACGATGTTTATGTATCATGCTCAAGATAAACATATTGAAACACCAGGATCACAAATAACAGACACAAGGGGTGGTTCACATAATGCCCCAACACGTATTCATTTAAAGCCAACACAACTTGTTGGAGGTTATGCACAAATTAGTTATCACTTTAACTATTATGGACCTATAGGGAATCAGAGAGATGTTTATGTAGCAGTGAGAAAGCTGAAGGAGGTTGACTGGCTTGAAGATTAAAGCGCAAATTGCAATGGTGTTAAATTTAGATAAATGTATAGGTTGCCACACGTGTAGTGTTACTTGTAAGAGTACGTGGACTAACCGTCCTGGCGCGGAATATATGTGGTTTAACAACGTAGAAACGAAGCCTGGTATTGGTTATCCGAAACAATGGGAAGATCAAGAGCAATATAAGGGCGGTTGGTATTTAAATAAAAAAGGTAAATTAGAACTGAAATCAGGCAGTAAGTTATCGAAAATTGCTTTAGGGAAAATATTCTACAATCCTAATATGCCAGTGATTAAAGATTACTATGAGCCTTGGACATATAATTATGAAAACCTTACAACAGCTAAAGCTGGAGATCACTCGCCGGTTGCTACAGCACACTCATTGATTTCAGGTGATAAATTAAACTTAGAGTGGGGACCAAACTGGGAAGATGATTTGGCAGGTGGGCATGTTACTGGACCAGAAGATCCCAATATTAAACGTATTGAAGAAGATATTAAATTTCAATTTGATCAAACATTTATGATGTATTTACCTAGATTATGTGAACATTGTTTGAATCCAAGTTGTGTAGCATCATGTCCATCTGGAGCAATGTATAAACGTGACGAAGACGGTATTGTTCTTGTAGATCAGGATGCTTGTCGTGGTTGGAGATATTGTATGACAGGTTGCCCATACAAAAAAGTTTATTTCAACTGGAAAACAAATAAAGCAGAGAAATGTACATTCTGTTTTCCTCGTATTGAGGCGGGGATGCCAACGGTATGTTCAGAAACGTGCACAGGTAGAATGCGTTATTTAGGTGTATTACTTTATGATGCTGATAGAGTAGAAGAAGCTGCTACAGCTGAAAATGAACAAGCATTATACGAAAAACAATTGGATTTATTTTTGAATCCTTATGATGAAGCGGTTATAGAACAAGCACAAAAAGATGGCGTCTCATTAGAATGGATAGAAGCTGCTCAGAATTCTCCAGTCTATAAATTAGCTATTGAATATAAATTGGCATTTCCTTTACATCCAGAATATCGCACAATGCCAATGGTATGGTATTGTCCACCACTCAGCCCTATTATGAGTTATTTTGAAGGGCAAACTGCAACAAAAGCGAATAGAAATCCCGATATGATTTTTCCAGCAATCGAAGAAATGAGGTTACCTATTCAATATTTGGCTAACTTATTCACAGCAGGTGATACTGAACCAGTGAAATCTGCATTACAACGCATGGCAATGATGAGAAGTTACATGCGTGCACAGGTAACAAAAAAAGACTTTGATGTAGATAGATTATCAAGACTTGGGTTATCAGAAAGACAAACTAAAGATATGTATCGATTATTGGCAATTGCTAAACACGAGGACCGTTTTGTCATACCTAAATCACACAAAGAAGCATATATGGACACATATCGTGCACAAGGTAGCGAAGGATATGGAGGAGAATACTTCGGTTCAAATTGTGAAGGATGCGGTGTACCCGTAACTACTTCTTCTGGAAAATCAGGACAAGAAATCTATAATGATAACTTCTATGGAGGGATTTTCCGTGATTAATTTAACGCAGTTTAATAAACATCAAGAGGCACTTGGATACTTTGCACAGCAATTAATATTTCCAGATAAGCTGACATTGCACCCTAAAACGTTTGAAGAAGTTATTCATAAGGAACATCCTGCATACCAAGATTTAATTCAGTATCGTGAACAAATGTATGAATTAAGTTTATTACAAATAAAGCAATTGTATTCCGATACATTTGATTTTAATAAAACTGCGCCACTCTATATGACATATAATAAATTTGATACTCAAAAAGAAAGAGGGCAATTATTAGCTAAATTAAAAGTGCTATACGAAATGTTTGGATTGAAAATGGCAGATAATGAACTATCTGATTTTCTGCCATTAATGCTTGAATTTTTATATATTGCCCAGTGGAAAAATGATCCACGAGCAAAAGGGAACATTGAATTTGTCATTATGATTATTGAGGATGGTACGTATGCGATGGCAAATCAATTGGCAGAGCAAAATAGTCCTTATTATTTCTTGATAAAAGGGTTAAGAGAGACGTTAAAAGCTTGTATAGAGCCTGTAAATGAGGTGAAGCAACATGTTTAATCAATTCTTATGGGTGATTATACCCTATTTATGTATAGCTATATTTTTCCTCGGACATCTTGCTAGATTTAAGTTTGATAAATTTTCTTGGACTGCAAAATCTAGTGAATTTATAGAAAAGAAACAACTTAAATGGGGAAGTTTGATGTTTCATTTGGGTATTATACCAGTAGCAATGGGACATATAATAGGTTTGCTTATGCCTGCTTCTTGGCTAACAGCAGTAGGTGTAAGTGATCATTTATATCACATTGGAGCTGTTTATATTGGAAGTGTTTTTGGTATAATAACACTGATTGGTATGTTGTTATTAACTGCACGACGTATAACTAAAAAAAATATTAGAAGACTAAGTTCAGCATCTGATATTATTGTTAATTTCTTATTATTAGCAATTGTTTTTATGGGATGCTACGCAACACTAGTAACTAACGCAACAATACCATCATTTGATTATAGAGAAACAATATCAGTTTGGTTTAGACAATTATTTATATTTTCTCCAGATGCCGATTTGATGTTACAGGTGCCGCTAGCTTTTAAAATGCATATACTTTTAGGTTTTATTATTATGGCATTCTGGCCGTTTACTAGACTCGTGCATGTATGGAGTGTGCCACTCACATATGCAAGTCGTAGTTATATTATTTATCGTAAACATAAAGTTTGAATGGAGGCGATAAGTTGAATGCATTATCGTTAAGAGAAAGTATTAATTACCAATCAATATTAGACTCAATTCGAATCGAAGAAGGATTTGATTTTGCTGCAATCGCATTTTATGAGCAAGAAAGTGATATTTCGCCAATTAAATGGTGCTACGCCTCTGGAAATTTAAATAATCGTTATAAATTAATTGTACTGCGCAAAGGAAAAGGATTAGCAGGTAATGTGATGAAGACGGGTAAGCGTATGGTGATAGAAAATGTAGGGCAATTATTATCTTCACATGAACAACATAAATATCCTATCGTCCTTTGTGAGTTATTAACAGCGATGGTTGCCATACCATTATGGTATGAAAAGAAAGTTTATGGTGTTTTGCTACTAGGTCAGCGAAATCAACAACCCTTGCCCAAAACATATAAAAGCATATCACTTAAAAGTAAATTGGGTATATTTAATGAAGAAGATTAGGTGATTATAATGGAAAGCAATCAACAGCTAGATATGGAAGCATTATTAATGCAATACTTTAACAATACGAGTGAAAAAATTGTATTTGTCGATAATCGTGGCCAAGTGATTGCAATGAACCAGGCAGCAAGTGATATTATCTCATTGGATAATGACTATGAAGGCATGACCAATGTCATATGTAATCATTGTGAGGGTTATACTAATGAATTCGATTTGCAATCTTGTAGATATTGCTTTTTAGAAGCTGAAAATGTTGGGAATACAAGCTTTCAGGTATTTATGAAAACGACACGTGGTACAGTTGAGCCTTTTGCAGCTACCTATCAAACAATTGACGAATCCAAAGGAATTAAAGCGTTCACGTTACAAAATGTGTCGCCGCAAATAGAACGACATGATAAGATGTATCAACGAAAAATGATGCAAAAAACAATTTCTGCTCAAGAAAATGAAAGAAAACGAATATCTAGAGAATTACATGACAGTGTAGTACAAGAAATGTTAAATATAGATGTTGAATTAAGACTCTTAAAATATCAACAAGAAATAGAGCAGTTGGTTAATGGTTCTAAGCGTATAGAAGGGTTGATGTCTAAATTAATTGATGATATACGTAATTTATCTGTAGAACTTAGACCATCTTCATTAGATGACTTAGGATTAGACGCAGCCTTTAAGACATATTTAAAACAGGTAGAAGTAAATTATGGTATCAATATTATCTATCAATCTAATTTAACGATGCGTAGGTTTGATAATGAAATTGAAACTGTAGTCTATAGAATAGTACAAGAAGCTTTGTTTAACGCCATTAAATATGCAAATGTTGATACAATTGAAGTTGAGGTACAAGTTAGTCACGGTAAACTAATTGCAGAAATTATAGACAGAGGCAATGGATTTATAAAGACAGACCAGCCAAAGGGAACTGGCTTGGGACTTTATGGTATGAACGAGCGTGCAGAACTCGTAAATGCTCAGATAAATATTGATACTCAAATAGGTCGAGGCACAATTGTTACATTAGAAGTTCCAATATAGGGGATAAGGAGACATTAATTTTGAGAATAGTTATCGCGGATGATCATGCAGTTGTGCGTACTGGATTTTCAATGATATTAAATTATCAAGAAGATATGGAAGTCGTTGGGACTGCAGCAGATGGTGTGGAAGCTTATCAAAAAGTGATGAAGTACAAGCCTGATGTACTAATTATGGACTTAAGTATGCCACCTGGCGAGTCAGGGCTTATAGCAACAAGTAAAATTACAGAAAGTTTTCCAGATACAAAAATATTAATATTAACAATGTATGATGATGAAGAATATTTATTTCACGTATTGAGAAATGGTGCTAAAGGTTATATTTTAAAAAATGCCCCAGATGAACAATTGATACTAGCAATTAGAACAGTATTTAAAGGTGAAACATATGTAGATATGAAATTGACGACATCGTTAGTCAATGAATTCGTGAATAATTCAGGGAACGATAAGCAAACCACAACGGATCCTTATAAAATTTTATCAAAACGTGAAATAGAGATATTACCTTTAATAGCAAAAGGTTATGGGAACAAAGATATCGCTGAGAAGTTATTTGTTTCTGTGAAAACAGTCGAGGCACATAAAACACATATCATGCAAAAATTAGAATTAAAATCAAAGCCGGAATTAGTAGAATATGCCATGAAGAAAAAATTGATTGATTTTTAAAATAGTACTTATATAAATGAGCTAACTTAATTGCCTAAATAATCAGGCGTAGGTTGGCTCTTTCTTGTTGATTAGGACTTATTAAATAAAAGGAGGAATCGTGGATAACTTTAAATTCTAAGTATATTTTTCTTATATGAATCCCCTCAATTAAGTAGGGAAATTCCTCTATTTGTTAAGGGATAATCCTTATGTTCAATTTTTCACAAAGATTTTATAATAATAATGTGGTCAGTATTCTGCTAATAGAAACGTTTATACTTACTCATATTACACCGGTGCTAATATTTATAATTGTCATAGAGAAATACAGCACTTCAACTATATGCAAATACTGGCCTAATTTATCAAAATAATTATAAATTGAAGGTGAAATGAATGAACAAAGCAAGTGGTGGTTTTCAACTAACATTGCAGTCTTTAAGTCTTGTTGTAGGGTTCATGGCATGGAGTATTATTGCGCCACTAATGCCTTTTATTTCTCAGGATGTACATATAACAAGTAGCCAACTTTCTATTATTTTAGCTATTCCTGTTATATTAGGTTCTATTTTAAGAGTGCCTTTTGGCTATTTAACAAATATTATTGGTGCGAAATGGGTATTCTTTTGTAGTTTTATCATATTATTATTTCCGATTTACTTTCTAAGCCATGCACAATCACCTAAGATGTTAATGGCGTCAGGTTTCTTTCTTGGTGTAGGTGGTGCTGTATTTTCAGTAGGTGTGACATCTATTCCTAAATATTTTCCTAAAGAGCGCGTAGGATTAGCAAATGGTATATATGGGATGGGAAATATAGGAACTGCCATTTCTTCATTCTTAGCGCCTCCGATTGCTGGTATCATAGGTTGGCAATCAACAGTTAGAGGTTATTTAATCGTCATCGTACTTTTTGCAATTTTTATGTTTCTGTTAGGTGACAGTAAAGAACCAAAAATTAAAGTCCCTTTAGTTAAACAATATAAAATATTGATGAAAGATTTAAGATTATATTATTTATCACTGTGGTATTTTATTACATTTGGTTCATTCGTAGCTTTTGGATTGTTTTTACCTAATTTCTTAGTACAAAATTTTGGCATCAGCGAAGTTGATGCTGGTATAAGAGCAGGGGTATTTATCGCATTAGCAACTTTCCTAAGACCGCTAGGGGGCGTATTAGGTGATAAGTTTAATGCTGTAACTTTACTAATTTGTGACTTTATATTAATGATTATAGGTGCGATTACGCTAGGTCTATCAGATCATATCTTATTATTTACAATTGGATGTTTACTTATTAGTATGTGCGCAGGCGTCGGTAATGGCCTAATATTTAAGCTCGTGCCAACTTATTTTGGAAAAGAGGCTGGATCAGCTAATGGTATCGTTTCGATGATGGGGGGCTTAGGCGGTTTCTTCCCACCATTAGTCATAGCTTATGTAACAAGTCTCACTGGAACCAGTCATTTCTCTTTTATCTTATTGGCTATATTCGGAGTGATTGCTTTAGTTACCATGATTCATATTATGAAACGTGAAAAATTAAATCCGACATTATAAAAAAGCTGAAGTTAGATCATTCATCTAACTTCAGCTTTTAAATTTATCTTATAAAGATTATCAGTAGCCAACAAAATGACTATATTAATCTATTTGAATATTTGATGCTGAGTGTTCTTCTTGTTCTTTTTTAGGTAGTGTTACATTTAATATACCATTTTCAAATGATGCTTTAATAGCAGTTTCATCTATATTTTCAAAAGGATATTGACGTTTAACATCGCTAAAAGTCCGTTCTTGATGAAGGATGCGACCATCTTCATCTTGTTCTTTATTATCGTTTGATTGCTGACCTTCAATTGTTAAAGTGTCATTTTCAAATTGTAAACTGATATTTTCTTTTTTAAAACCAGGGAGTTCAGCTTCGATGGTGAAGGCATGGTCTAACTCTCTCACATCTGATTTAATGCTTGAAGTTTCAGGAAAGTTTTCAAAAAATTGACGTCCAAAATCTCTAAATAATTCGGTTGGATCACCTTCGAAAAATGGATTGTTATACGGTTTTTTATCAAAAGCCATGATATATCTCTCCTTAATTTTTTAGATTTAGTCGATTGAAATTTGTGTCTTTGTTTGCTTGATTGGCAGTTTTATCGTTAAGATGCCGTCATTCATAGATGCTTTTATTTTATTTGTGTCTATATGTTTAAAGATAAACTGTCTACTTTGCTTATTAGAATTACGTTCGTTAATTAAATAAGTACCTTGTTGTTC
Source organism: Staphylococcus pseudoxylosus (assembly GCF_003697915.1). Lineage (GTDB taxonomy): Bacteria > Bacillota > Bacilli > Staphylococcales > Staphylococcaceae > Staphylococcus > Staphylococcus pseudoxylosus. The sequence goes on along the minus strand of NZ_RCVN01000003.1, from coordinate 6,903 downwards.
TAAATTAGACGCACGTTTTGCTAGTATAGTTAATGTTTTATTTTCGAAATTGATAGTAATATCATCTTTTTGATAACCAGGAAGTTCAGCTTCAACTGTATAGCTATCTTGTGCTTGGTGTACAGTTACTTTGAAATCGTGATGGTCTGAGACTAAACTTTCTAATAAATCTTTAGTAAGATTGTTAGTGCTTTGTATCATCTCTATTCACCTCTCCTTTTATCTTACAAATACAGTATAATACGTTAGTCAAAGAAAGTCAAAGTCAAACTATGTAAAAATAAAAAAGAGTTAAATATTAGCTTGATTGAGTTAGTACCATTGGTGGGGTTGTGACGGAGTGGGGCGTAGTAAAAAGATTTAAGTAAGAGGCAAGTAAAGTTAAAAATAATAACATGAAAACTAGAACTTCTAACTTTAACTTTACCTCTGACAGATTAAATATCTTTAGAAAAATGTTTATTAACGAAGTGTTGTAATGTTTCTTTTAGATTAATAGCTTCATCCATGTCCATATCGAATTCGCTAAACACACGTTTTGATATTTTAGAGAGTGGTTCTTTAACATTTGCACCTTTTTCAGTAAGTGCAATCTGTAGGTTACGCTCATCATCAATTTCACGTGTTCTAGTTACATAGCCTTTTTTCTCAAGTTTTTTAAGTAAAGGTGTAAGTGTCCCTGAATCTAAATAAACACGTTCGCCAAGCGTTTTAATATTGAGTTTTTCATCTACTTTAATTGCAAGTAGCACAATATAGCCTGTATATGTTAAATCGAATTCTTTTAAGTAAGACGTATACTTCTTAATGATTTCTTTAGAAGACACATAAAAAAGAAAACATAGTTGTCTTTCTAAGTAGCTGTCTTTTTCCTCCATTTAATCACCCCTTTTGAAATTTAACCATATTATGAACTATGGTTGTTGTCAAGGAACGGTTGCGCACCTCTTTCTATTAAAAAAATAATATTTATCGACGTTTACTTAACTAGAAACAATATAGTGAAAAAGTACTGTAATATGAAGTGCTTTTAAATTAATAAAGTATGCTTTTAGAAGATAAAAAATGATCTTAGGTTTGAAATTAATTTAAGGAGATTTTGTTACAAAAAGTCTATATGACTTTATAAATGGTTTGTAATCAGTCATACTGGTAATATTATGTGTTTTATTATATAAAAAAGGTGTAATAAGGCGTTAATGAGGGGCGTAACTACTCATCTATCAGTTAGAAAGTTATCGTTTTAACTAAAGGAGATTAATGATGAAAACATTTTTTAAAATCATAGGTCTATTAGTGGTGTCACTGATTATTGCTATTGTATTTTTCTTTGGCATGAGAACATATCAGGGACATAAAAATCTAGAACTAGTAGATCATTATATGGATGAACAAAATTTAACTGAAAAAATTGAATCCGAGAAAACATTGTATAGTGCTAAAAAGGGTTTATATTATAAACAAGTTAAATTTAAAGATGATTCAGAACATACGTATACAGTGCAACCAATTAGTACATTTAAAGGTATTTTAGTACAAGGTTTTGATAGTGAAACCAATAAAAATATCAAAGATGCTAAACATAACGAATTTAAGGAAGATTATAAGCCTAAAGATAAATAGGAATACATTGTTAATAAATGAGGAGAGGCAGGGACTAATTATTTGTCCCCACCTCTCCTCATTTTTTATATATTAGCATGTTATGAGAGATGTGCATGTATAAGTTTTTGCATTGAGGTTATAGCACAAAGCTTACATGCCTTTCATGCCATCCATGTCATGGATTTTCATCATTAAACCATGAGGAATGTCGTCATGATCGACAACCTCCATTTTACTAAAAGCGCCATCCCCTTCAGCCTTAATTAACTTAACGAAATCTCCTTTTTTAGGAGAAAACCCTGATTCAGCCGGTAACTTAACATCTTTTTCTATTTTATGATCTTTTTCACTTATTATTTTATCGGCGGTTGTTTCATTTTTCATATAGCCATAATAAGTTTCTTTTTGACCACTCGATAACATCATAATAATCAATACAATAGCAACAATTAACATTAATGCACTTATAGTAATTGCGAACATTTTACTGTTTTTCAAAGTATCATTCTCCTTTATATCTATTTTCTTCTGTTATATCTAAAATATTTAATTTATGCAATCGAAAGTACAAACCATGATTTAGCTAAACGTATGTTACTAATTTTAAAGCTTGTTAAGTTTATCGTAATTAAAATATGAAAAGTTAAGATGGTAATATACGAATATATTTTAGTTCATCATGATGCAAAATAAATTCTAAGCTATTTTTAAATTCTGTAAACTGTTTAATTTCTGCTTTTGGTATAGTGGATTGTTCAATATATCGTAATAATGATCTTTCGATATATATATCGTTGAATGAAGGTGGCAAAGCATAGTCAATAAATCCATGTTCACGGTTTAATGTCTGTATGAACAATGTGATTTTTGAATTTAATATAGTTTTTTTTAAGACCAGATGAAGTACTTCTTTTGGTGAAGTACGGTGGTTTATGGAATTGAATAAAAGTAAATGCATTTCTTCTTTTTCCTTGAGTATAATAAAGTTTTTATGGATAGAAACTGATTTGCCAATAAAAGGTCTAATAAATTGATATATATACATTAGGGGTTCATAAATTCCATGACTGTTCATCAAAGCGACATCAGCTTTCTCTTTACGCATTAATTCGTACCCGACACCACAACCTCTATTTAACAAAATAAGCATATGACACATTAAATCAGCTATTTCTAAAGGATGGCTTTCTTCGTAAAACTTGAAGCATTGCTTTGTAATTTTTGTGTATACAAACTTTGATGTATCAATATGTGAAGCTTTAATTACTTTATTAAAGTAAGCGTAATAACTCATTGAATTATTAAATCCTTCGCCTTTTTTATTTAATAGATTTCGAACTTGTACTTGCTCTATATCAATAAAATAATAATCAAAGTTAAACCTTTGGAGTAGTGTGAAAGCATTTTTTAAAGAATTAACCTGGTTCATTACACCTTCGATGGTAATAGCCATTTTTATATTAAAGTTCAGATTTTTTATTTTAATATATAATCGATTCACTTCGTTTAATGATAAATGAGAGGTATCAAAGAGAATTAGGAAATTATAATTCTGCTGATGTTTTGCATATTTTGGTTTGAATTTTAAAAATTGCAGTATTAAGCTTTCGATAAAATCAAACTGTGACATAGATTTTATTCTTAGTGCAATACCAATATAATCAGAGAATAGTGAATCAATAAAATCAATCATACCAGTGAGACTTAAATTTTCTAACGAGAGATTTCTAATATTATTAATTAATACGTAAGCATCAGTTAAATCTTTAAAACTGAATTTAGAATTAAAGTCAGACTGAATAATATCCATTAAACTGTCTATATGAATAAAGATAGTAGGGCGTTTCGCCAAATCCTTAAAGTCTAATTGCTTAGTATCAATCCGTAATTGATTTGATGAGACAGGCTTTTCTTTAGTTATTAAATCAATTTGAGGCATGAACCTATTCAAATCATTATTGATTAGTACAATGTTGTTTTGGTGTGAAGCATGTATTGATTTTCTAAATTCATTAGGTGTCATATTTAAGAAAAATTTAAATTGATGAATATAATTTGAATAATGATTGAATCCATAATGTTCAGATATATGATAAATTGCGTGTTTCGTTTGAATAAGATCAGCGAGTGATAAAGCAATCTTAAGGCTAGTTATATAATGTTTAAAGCTAATACCTAAATATTTCTTAAACAGTATAGAAATATAAGGCGCAGAAATATAAAACGTACTCGAAACATCTTTGGATGAAAGTGCTTGAGTAACATGAGCTTTTATAAACTCAGTTATATCGTTTAATAAGACGTTTTCTGTGCAAATAGATGGAATATGAGTAAACTCATGTTCTATTTTTGCTTCCTTATTGATTATAGTTATAATTTCATTGAGTATAGGTGACTCAGTAGGTCCACATTGGCTCAACTGTTGAATCATCGTTAAGATTTGGAACTTAAGATATTCATTGGAATTTAACAATTTATAGTTATAGTAAAAATTGAAGAAATTTTTAATTGTTTTTGTAAATTGTTGGATAGGTATACACATTTCTACTACTTGTTCAGAATCTGAAATGTGATATAAATCATTGTGATTTATGATAATGATATGGTTTTCAGCAGATAATGGATGGCCATTTAGGGTAACATCTAGCTTATTGTTTAATGAAAATAAAAGTATGACTTGATGTATACATCGTTGTGTATGAGTGTTTAGAAATTCATGAATACACAAAGTTGTACTATTCATAGTAAAGGCAACTCCTGATAATAATTTAAAATGGTATATTGTTCAAAATACATTATATTACAAAAAGTTATGAATTTTAATCCTTTAAATATAAATATTTTTTAATCTTATAAAGAGATTCGATGTTAAAAATTAAATTTTGAACAATGTATTTTGATGAGTAGATAATTTTTTCTGAGAAATCAACTTAAAAATTCATATTGTTCTATTTGCCACGGAGGTTTTAAAAATGAAACACATTTATTCTAAATTTTACAATCAAGCATCTAAAATAACGGAATTAAAATCTGAAATATTAGGTGTCGTGTTACATGACGATGCAGAAAATAATAGTGCAGAGGATTATATCGTTTGGCTACAACAAAGGATAGATAATAATGAATTGGAAAAAGGGTGGGCGTGTGCATATGTTGATAAGCAGACATGTTATTGGTTTCATCCATCTCCATATGTAGAATGGCACTGTGGTAATACTTTTGCGAATGAGCATTATATAGGTATCGAACGTTGCCAATCAAAAATGAATGGCATATTGTCTGATGAACAATTTATGAAGAATGAAGAAGCGAGTTATTGGATTGCAGCATTACTATTGAAAAAATATCAGTTACCAGTAAATAGAGAGACCGTAAAGCTGCATAAAATGTTTTATGATACGGAATGTCCTGCAAGAGCTTGGTCAATGCATTTGGATAATGCACCTACAAATGAAGACAATATGAAAATGCTACAGGACTATTTTATAGACAAGATTAAATCTTATTACGTCAATATAAAAGAGAGTGATATGTCAGTAGTTGGCTAATAATTAACACTTTAAATTTAGTCACAAAGAATATACAAAAATAGGATTGCGTTATTTAATGGAACCGATTACAATATGATTATAAAGTTTTTTGGTACCGGTTCCGTTCAAAAGGAGGTTATATAATGAATTATAAAAAGGCTGCAGAAAATATATTGCAAGCGCTTGGTGGGGAAGATAATGTTGAAGCAATGACACATTGTGCAACGCGTTTGAGACTTGTGTTAAAGGATGAAGGGTTGGTTGATGAAAAGGCATTAGGGGATATGGATGTTGTAAAAGGTACGTTTTCAACAGGGGGACAATTTCAGGTTATCATTGGTTCTGGTACGGTAAATAAAGTGTTTAGTGAATTAGAAAAGATTACCGGCAAAGAAGCGTCTTCGGTGTCAGATGTGAAAGCGCAAGGCACTAAAAACATGAATCCTTTTCAAAGGTTTGTGAAAATGCTTTCAGATATCTTTGTTCCAATCATACCAGCCATTGTAGCTGGTGGTTTACTTATGGGTATCAATAATATATTAACTGCACCTGGTATTTTTTATGATAATCAATCATTAATAGAAGTACAAAATCAGTTTAGTGGCTTAGCTGAAATGATTAACATTTTTGCTAATGCGCCGTTTACATTACTACCTATACTCATTGGTTTTAGTGCTGCAAAACGATTTGGAGGTAATACATACCTCGGAGCAGCACTTGGAATGATATTGGTTCATCCAGAATTGATGAGTGCTTATGATTATCCAAAAGCATTAGAAGCGGGTAAAGAGATTCCTCATTGGAACTTATTTGGACTTGAAATTAATCAAGTAGGATACCAAGGCCAAGTATTACCAATGCTAGTAGCTACATATATTCTTGCAACAATTGAAAAAGGCCTAAGGAAAGTTATACCAACCGTATTAGATAATTTATTAACACCTTTATTAGCAATATTATCAACTGGTTTTATAACATTTTCATTTGTTGGTCCGTTAACACGTACTTTAGGATATTGGTTATCAGACGGTTTAACGTGGCTATATGAATTTGGTGGTGCTATCGGTGGGCTTATATTTGGTTTGTTATATGCGCCGATCGTGATTACAGGTATGCATCATAGTTTTATTGCAATTGAAACTCAACTTATCGCTGACAGTTCTTCAACAGGTGGTTCATTTATATTCCCGATTGCAACAATGTCTAATGTTGCACAAGGAGCGGCTGCCCTTGCAGCATTCTTTATTATAAAAGAAAATAAAAAATTAAAAGGTGTCGCATCCGCTGCAGGTGTATCTGCGCTACTAGGTATTACAGAACCAGCCATGTTTGGTGTGAACTTGAAGCTAAGATATCCATTTATCGGTGCCATTGTAGGTTCAGGTATCGGTTCTGCCTATATAGCATGCTTTAAAGTAAAAGCGATTGCATTAGGTACTGCAGGTATACCAGGATTTATATCTATTAGTGGTCAAAATAATGGTTGGTTACATTACGGGATAGCAATGATCATTGCATTTATCGTAGCATTTGGCGTAACTTATGCTTTGTCATATAGAAAGAAAAATAAAAATATTGAAACATAGTAGTATAAAGATATATTAAGATGAATAGTAGTACAAAAGTTACATTAACAAAATAAAAGACTAATCCGTATGAAGGCGGATTAGTCCCAGACTGTCGACAAATTTTCCAACTTTGTTGACAGTTTTTTTTTATAAAAAAACCATACGCTATGCGTATGGTGCAGTATGGTTATACCGTTGTA
>NZ_RCVN01000039.1 GCF_003697915.1 Staphylococcus pseudoxylosus | reverse complement strand
ACACTGACATGATAAATTAGTGGTTAGCTATATTTTTTTACTTTGCAACAGAACCCATATATCAATCTTTTGAAGATTTAGTTGAATGCTCCATCGGCTTACTTGCAAGAGAACTACCTGAAGAAGAGATAGATGTTGTTATCGCAACAGGTATGCCTAGTAACGAAATAGATTCTAAAAGTCAGGCTCAATTTGAGGAAATATTAAGGAGAAATAGGTCTATAACAATAGATGGTATAACTAAAGTTGTTAATGTTAAGGATATTAAAATCATTGCACAACCTATGGGAACTTTATTAGATTTACATATGGAAAACGGAAAAGTATTTAAATCTTTCACGGAAGGCAAATATAGTGTTTTAGACTTTGGTAGTGGTACAACAATTATAGATACATATCAAAACTTAAAACGTGTAGAGGAAGAAAGTTTTGTTATTAATAAAGGTATGATTGATTTTTATAAGCGTATTGCTACACATGTTAGTAAAGAAGCTGATGGTGCTTCAATAACACCAAGAATGATTGAACAGGGGATGGAATATAAACAATGTAAGGTGAATTCGAGACTAACAGTTGATTTTGTGGATTATTTTATAGAAGAACAAGAAAAAATTATACAGGAAGTTATGAGTAGATTTGAAATAGTGGTAGGTAATATTAATTCTATAGACAGAATTATAGTGACTGGTGGCGGTTCAGCTATTCATTTTGATTCATTGAGTTATTATTATCCAGATGTTTTTGAAAAGGTTGAAAACAGTCAGCTTAGTAATGTACGTGGTTACGAAAAATTGGGGGAACTACTGAAAGATAAAGTAGAACAAGAGGTTAATCGCTTTGAGCAAACAAGAAACTAATCATCTTCTAAAAATTAAAAAAAAAGATTACCCCCAAATCTTTGATTTTTTAGAAAATGTTCCTAAAGGTACCAAAACTGCGCATATACGAGAAGCACTTATTAGATACATTAATGATTTGGGTGGTACTCCTCCAATACCTTTTAATAACAAAATAAATGATATGGGATCTATCAAGTACGATAATGGAAAATTATTGAGAAATCCGAGTAAAGAACGAAAAAAGGAAATTCGAGAAGCAATTAAGCAAGAAAATATTAAACAATC
>NZ_RCVN01000038.1 GCF_003697915.1 Staphylococcus pseudoxylosus | reverse complement strand
TAGTAAGGCTTATCAGTCCTTTTTATATCAATGAGGATACAAGTATTTTAGATAATGCTCTAGCTAGTATTCAAACTAAGCTGGAACAAGGTAAATTGCGTGGCTTGTTGAAAATTAATGCCTTTCTTGATATTGATAATACGCAAGAGTATCGAGAAAAAGCCTTAACAACAATAAAGAACATGCAAGAGGGTTCGAGTTACAATGGTTTGACACCAGTTGATAACAAGACGGAAATTGTAGAACTTAAAAAAGATTATTCCGTTTTAAACAAAGATGAAATTGACCTTATTAAATCGGAACTTTTGACAGGCTACTTTATGAATGAAAATATTTTGCTTGGTACTGCTACGCAAGAACAACAAATTTATTTTTATAACTCTACTATCATTCCTTTACTGATTCAACTTGAAAAGGAACTGACTTATAAACTGATTTCAACAAACCGCAGACGAGTGGTAAAAGGTAATTTATATTATGAACGCATAATCGTAGATAACCAGCTATTCAAGTTTGCAACTTTGAAAGAATTAATTGACTTGTATCACGAAAATATCAACGCTCCTATTTTTACACAGAATCAACTTCTTGTTAAAATGGGCGAGCAACCAATCGAGGGCGGAGATATTTATGTCACAAACCTTAACGCAGTTGCTGTTAAAAACCTAAGTGATTTACAAGGCAATAGAAAGGACGTAACAAGCACAGATGAAACTAATAACCAATAGTGCTGAAATTAAAGTAACTGAAAACGAGGACGGTTCTAAGTCGTTCCAAGGCATTGGTTCAGAAGTTGGCGTAGAGAATCGTAACGGTATTATCTTGACCCCTAACTGCATTGAGTTTGCTAGAGAACGATATCCATTGCTATATGAACACGGAGCTGGATCTAGTGAAGTAATTGGGGACGCGAAAGTTTATTATGACTTAGCTTCTAATAAATACCTGACTGACTTTACGCTTTACGACAATGCACCAAACATTAACAAAGCTGTGGAAAATGGAGCGTTTGATTCACTATCAATTGCCTATTACATTACAGATTATGAGTTTAATGAAAATGATGCTCTAGTTGTAAATAAAGCACAGTTTAAAGAGATTTCTCTTGTTTCAGTACCAGCTGACCCTAACGCAAAGTTTATTCAAAA
>NZ_RCVN01000037.1 GCF_003697915.1 Staphylococcus pseudoxylosus | reverse complement strand
AGTATTTTGTAGAAAAATCTGATATAGCTTCTAATTGTTTAGTTAAAAAAATAACTGAAATTACTGAAGTTATCGCTTGACAATTTAAAAGAAGTTTAATATAATAGTATATATAAAAAATTAAGGAGAATTAAGATGATTAAATTATTTAACAAGAAGCCTAAAGATAAATATAAGAGAGCTGTAGCTTTTAGTTTGAAAGGTTTAGGTAAACAAATTAGTGCTTTAGAAAATAAAGGTTTTGAACGTGTGGGAGATATTCAAACAATTGTAATGAACGGAACAAGTTCAGGTTATGAGCAACTAATGGTTAAGAAAGTAGATAAATAAAATGACAAATGAAGAATTATATGAAAGAATTACTAGCGTACTAGAGGAACAAGGTATCGCAATGAATCAATTTGAGTTAAAAGTTAAATCTGAAACAGGTAAATATCCTAACCTAAGAATAACTAAATCACGCTTGAGCTTGCCAAATACCGTAGCATTCCCTTATCTTACTATGTTTTTAAATGATGATGAAATGCACGAGCTTACACTTAAAAAAATTGATAGCGTAGGAAACAACGGAGAAGCGTTTGACTTACTAGATGAGATATTGTCTAGTTTAGAACCAAGCAAAGAATATCTATATAAGCAACGATTGAAGCGTAAAATGCAAAGGGAGGCAATGAGATAATATTACACAAGTACACAAGGAAGATTAATAGTTCAAAATATCCACGGTCAACAGCTAGAAAGATCGCTAATGACTTGAACAAGAATGACCCTTTTAATAATTATCTAGTGAGCCTTGAGCTTGGCTCTAAAAGGTATATTATTGAAAAATTTGAAATTAGAGGTATGAATAGATGAAACGTTTTTACGTAGAGGAAGACGACAATGGCAAAGAGATTAAGCGAAAACTTACAACTTTTGCTAATGATGATTTAACACAGCTTTCAGATGATGAGCTAGAAACATTATATTATGAATCATCTGCTCAATTTTTAGCTAAAGCAATGCACTTTATGAAGATTGAGAACGAACTATTTTCAAGAAAGAATGTAATTGTAAGTGATGAAATTCTAATAAATGTCGGCAATAATATTATTGAAGCTATCAATCAGGTAAGCAATTGATGCGCAAAAAGGAGAGCAATTATCTTTATTTTAACA
>NZ_RCVN01000036.1 GCF_003697915.1 Staphylococcus pseudoxylosus | reverse complement strand
TAGTACAGTTGTACCCTTCCAGCCTTGATAAAATTCGTCATTTACATCTGTATTAATTAAAATATAATCTTGTACCTGTTCCGTCTTAAACACAATTGCAGTATATTCGTTTCCAACATCGTCTAAAAATCTAACTCCAGCAGGTGTTTTAGGAAGTTTCGGATATAATACCCCCATAAAACTAAATATTTTTTCTTTTATTTCCCAACGGCTTAAACGGCCTATGTCACTTTCCCCATAATAAGTGTAAGAGGTTCCTTCGATATACTTATAGTCTCCTGGTGCGGTTCCTCCATAAATTTTAGACTTACCAGAAAGAACTTTACCATTTTCAATCATGTCAAAAGTTAAATTTTCGTAAGTATACCACTTTGTAACTACATCGAAAGTTATCTTTTCGCTGAAAGTTCCGTTCTTACCGTAACCCTCTGTCTTTGTGACATCTGCTAAAGCTAAATCAGCATACACCTGAAAAATTTCTGTTTGATATTCAAGTGTAACGAATTTTTTGCTAAGAATATCGTTTACGAAGTCTTTCATTAATTGATAATTTTCTTCTAAACTTTCTCCAAACGTTTCTAGCTTAAACTCTATTTGTGGTTGAGTAATTGAGCGTTTTCCCATTATTCCAATACCATTACTTTGCCAGATGTTATTAGTTGATTGTAACCCTAAATTAGAGGGCTGGTAAAATCTAACTTTTCCATTTGTAACGTCCCAAACTTTGTCGTCTGTTCCGTCTAAGTTAGTATGTATTTTATACTGTCTTACCATTAAGCCCTCCCTAGTTCAAATTCTCGTCTGATTGCACGCGCTAAGTTAGAAACATCTTGACCAGCACCGCCTTGCACGTTAAATGTGTTATATGTTCTATTGTCGCTTGATACACTGTTAGTGCTTAAACCGTAACCGCTAGAAGATAAATTGACATCTGTTAAGCCTACTACCATAGAACCTTTGAATAGTCCGCCAACTTTACTTGCAACCCAATCAATTGAACCTTTGATATTTTTAATTGTATCTGTTACACCTCCAAGAACGCTGTCTATTGTATCTTTGACTCCTCCAAATATTCCGCTAAAGAAGTCGCCAATGCCCTTAAATACTCCTGTTATTGCATCCCAAGCATTTGAAGCAAATTTACCAAAAGCCTCGAATACTCCGCTAACTATATCTTTAGCACCGTCAAACGCTCCCTTAAAGAAATCAGCTACTCCGTTAAATACACCTGAAATTGCATCCCAAGCTTTTGAAGCAAAGCCACCAAGAGCGCTAAACACTCCGCTAACGACACTGCGAACAGAATTGAATATGCCACTAAAGAAGCCTGAAACTGCATTCCATATTGATGAAACTACTCCCCAAGCGCTAGAAGCAAAACTTCCGATTGCACTAAATACTGTTGAAACTACTGATTTTACAGCGTTAAATATACCGCCAAAGAAGCCTGAAACTGCATTCCATACGCCAACCAGTA
>NZ_RCVN01000035.1 GCF_003697915.1 Staphylococcus pseudoxylosus | reverse complement strand
AGAGGAAATTGTTTCCTCGAGTCGTTGATTTCACACTGCCGAGAAAAGCCTCTAGCTAGAATTGTGGTGCCCGTACCGCAAACCGACACAGGTAGTCAAGATGAGAATTCTAAGGTGAGCGAGCGAACTCTCGTTAAGGAACTCGGCAAAATGACCCCGTAACTTCGGGAGAAGGGGTGCTCTTTAGGGTTAACGCCCAGGAGAGCCGCAGTGAATAGGCCCAAGCGACTGTTTATCAAAAACACAGGTCTCTGCTAAACCGTAAGGTGATGTATAGGGGCTGACGCCTGCCCGGTGCTGGAAGGTTAAGAGGAGTGGTTAGCTTCTGCGAAGCTACGAATCGAAGCCCCAGTAAACGGCGGCCGTAACTATAACGGTCCTAAGGTAGCGAAATTCCTTGTCGGGTAAGTTCCGACCCGCACGAAAGGCGTAACGATTTGGGCACTGTCTCAACGAGAGACTCGGTGAAATCATAGTACCTGTGAAGATGCAGGTTACCCGCGACAGGACGGAAAGACCCCGTGGAGCTTTACTGTAGTCTGATATTGAAATTCGGCACAGCTTGTACAGGATAGGTAGGAGCCTGAGATGCGTGAGCGCTAGCTTACGTGGAGGCGTTGTTGGGATACTACCCTCGCTGTGTTGGATTTCTAACCCGCACCATTTATCATGGTGGGAGACAGTGTCAGATGGGCAGTTTGACTGGGGCGGTCGCCTCCTAAAGAGTAACGGAGGCGCTCAAAGGTTTCCTCAGAATGGTTGGAAATCATTCATAGAGTGTAAAGGCATAAGGAAGCTTGACTGCGAGACTTACAAGTCGAGCAGGGTCGAAAGACGGACTTAGTGATCCGGTGGTTCCGCATGGAAGGGCCATCGCTCAACGGATAAAAGCTACCCCGGGGATAACAGGCTTATCTCCCCCAAGAGTTCACATCGACGGGGAGGTTTGGCACCTCGATGTCGGCTCATCGCATCCTGGGGCTGTAGTCGGTCCCAAGGGTTGGGCTGTTCGCCCATTAAAGCGGTACGCGAGCTGGGTTCAGAACGTCGTGAGACAGTTCGGTCCCTATCCGTCGTGGGCGTAGGAAATTTGAGAGGAGCTGTCCTTAGTACGAGAGGACCGGGATGGACATACCTCTGGTGTACCAGTTGTCGTGCCAACGGCATCGCTGGGTAGCTATGTATGGACGGGATAAGTGCTGAAAGCATCTAAGCATGAAGCCCCCCTCAAGATGAGATTTCCCAACTTCGGTTATAAGATCCCTCAAAGATGATGAGGTTAATAGGTTCGAGGTGGAAGCATAGCGATATGTGGAGCTGACGAATACTAATCGATCGAAGACTTAATCAAATTTTAAATGTTTTGTTTTGGTTAAATCATATTTTACTTACTATCTAGTTTTGAATGTATAATTTCATACATTTCATTGTCTGGTGACAATGGCAAAGAGGTCACACCTGTTCCCATGCCGAACACAGAAGTTAAGCTCTTTAGCGCCGATGGTAGTCGGACTTACGTTCCGCAAGAGTAGGACGTTGCCAGGCA
>NZ_RCVN01000034.1 GCF_003697915.1 Staphylococcus pseudoxylosus | reverse complement strand
TAAGTAAAATTTATGATTTTACCAAGCAAAACCGAGTGAATTAGAGTTTTTTAACAAGCTTTGAATTCAAAAAGAAATAATCGCTAGTGTTCGAAAGAACACTCACAGATTAATAACATTTTGGGTTTTCAACCGACTTGTTCGTGTTGAAAGTCAAAAAAGATTAAGTTATTAAGGGCGCACGGTGGATGCCTTGGCACTAGAAGCCGATGAAGGACGTTACTAACGACGATATGCTTTGGGGAGCTGTAAGTAAGCTTTGATCCAGAGATTTCCGAATGGGGAAACCCAGCATGAGTTATGTCATGTTATCGATATGTGAATACATAGCATATCTGAAGGTAGACGCGGAGAACTGAAACATCTTAGTACCCGCAGGAAGAGAAAGAAAAATCGATTCCCTGAGTAGCGGCGAGCGAAACGGGAAGAGCCCAAACCAACGAGCTTGCTTGTTGGGGTTGTAGGACACTCTATACGGAGTTACAAAAGAATAAACTAGACGAATCATCTGGAAAGATGAATCAAAGAAGGTAATAATCCTGTAGTCGAAAGTTTGTTCACTCTTGAGTGGATCCTGAGTACGACGGAACACGAGAAATTCCGTCGGAATCCGGGAGGACCATCTCCCAAGGCTAAATACTCTCTAGTGACCGATAGTGAACCAGTACCGTGAGGGAAAGGTGAAAAGTACCCCGGAAGGGGAGTGAAATAGAACTTGAAACCGTGTGCTTACAAGTAGTCAGAGCCCGTTAATGGGTGATGGCGTGCCTTTTGTAGAATGAACCGGCGAGTTACGATTTGATGCAAGGTTAAGCAGTGAATGTGGAGCCGTAGCGAAAGCGAGTCTGAATAGGGCGTTGAGTATTTGGTCGTAGACCCGAAACCAGGTGATCTACCCATGACCAGGTTGAAGTTCAGGTAACACTGAATGGAGGACCGAACCGACTTACGTTGAAAAGTGAGCGGATGAGTTGTGGGTAGCGGAGAAATTCCAATCGAACCTGGAGATAGCTGGTTCTCTCCGAAATAGCTTTAGGGCTAGCCTCAAGTGATGATTATTGGAGGTAGAGCACTGTTTGGACGAGGGGCCCTTATCGGGTTACCGAATTCAGACAAACTCCGAATGCCAATCAATTTAACTTGGGAGTTAGAACGCGGGTGATAAGGTCCGTGTTCGAAAGGGAAACAGCCCAGACCACCAGCTAAGGTCCCAAAATATATGTTAAGTGGAAAAGGATGTGGCGTTGCCCAGACAACTAGGATGTTGGCTTAGAAGCAGCCATCATTTAAAGAGTGCGTAATAGCTCACTAGTCGAGTGACACTGCGCCGAAAATGTACCGGGGCTAAACATATTACCGAAGCTGTGGATTGTCCGTAAGGACAATGGTAGGAGAGCGTTCTAAGGGCGTTGAAGCATGATCGCAAGGACATGTGGAGCGCTTAGAAGTGAGAATGCCGGTGTGAGTAGCGAAAGACGGGTGAGAATCCCGTCCACCGATTGACTAAGGTTTCCAGAGGAAGGCTCGTCCGCTCTGGGTTAGTCGGGTCCTAAGCTGAGGCCGATAGGCGTAGGCGATGGATAACAGGTTGATATTCCTGTACCACCATTATTCGTTTTAAGCGATGGGGGGACGCAGTAGGATAGGCGAAGCGTACTATTGGATTGTACGTCCAAGCAGTAAGACTGAGTGTTAGGCAAATCCGGCACTCTTAAGGTCAAGCTGTGATGGG
>NZ_RCVN01000033.1 GCF_003697915.1 Staphylococcus pseudoxylosus | reverse complement strand
ATAATTAGTATAGTCTTATTTAAGTTTTTAAACGATGAATAATCAAACATAATTCAACTTATCGGAAGTGCATATGCTTACACTTTCACAAATGATATAATAACAGAGTCGTCTTAACTTCCGGCGATATATTCGACGGAAGGAGGTGAGACCAGTGGAACTACTTTTTGTTAGTATAATTGCGCCTGTTGTTTCAGGATGCATAATTGCGGGTTTTACGTTTTGGCTAAACAACCGCAATAAATAATAAGGCGACATAGCCCGCCAAAAAGAACCCCCAACCTATTCCAGTAGGTTGGGGGTTCGGTGTTCCAATGGAACTACTTTTTGTTAAATACATTATAACATCATAGTGTAGAGGAATGCAAAATAAGAATAAATATATACGTAGTCTAAATAAAGAGCAATTTACTTATCTTTGCCTCCACTTAATTCATTCACTGCTAGTATAGCTTGCGCTACGTCTTCAGCAGTGAATTCGTCACTTAAATTAGAGAAAGTGTCATTAGGATCTTTTGCTAATTCTCCCACTTTTACTAAATCCTCAAAAGAAACGTCGTGTAAATGCATATTATTTAAATTTGTTGGCATTTCTAAGAATTTATAAAAATCAATATATTTTTTAATTTCTTCATAAGGTCTATTTTCTAAAACCATTTGAACGAGAGTCCCATACGCCACTTTTTCGCCGTGTCCAAGTTTATGGATATCTCCTGATAAAGCTGTAAACCCATTGTGTATTGCATGGGCTGCAGCAAGTCCACCGTTTTCAAAACCAAGTCCTGAGAGTAAAGTGTTTGCTTCGATAATAGACTCCACTTGAGGTGTTACAATACCTTGTGCTGCAGAAAAATAGGCGCTTTTACCGTATTTAAATATTGTTTCTTCTGCTTTTTCAGCAATGGCTAAAGAAGCTAATGTTGGTTTTCCATCCACCATAGTTTTCCCTCTACGGTTTAAAGTTGCTTTAACTTCTACTAAAGTAGCTAAAGCATCGCTCATGCCCGCCGCAAACAATTTGACTGGTGCTTGGACTATAATTTGTGAATCTGCTAATACTACATTTGGGTTTTTATAGTAAAATCTGTAACCCGTAAAAACACCTTCATCTGAATAGATAACTGACAAAGCACTCGTAGGCGCATCTGTAGAAGCAGTTGTTGGGACAATAATAACAGGGGAATTAAGATCATCAGAAATTGCTTTTGCTGTATCTAATGTCTTTCCTCCTCCAACGCCAACAATCACATTTATGTTATTTTCTTTGGCTATTTGGCTAAGTCTTGCTATTTCACCTTCAGAGGCTTCCCCATTAAATTCTTCGTATTTGTAACTAATCTCGTTAGATTCAAAACTCTCATTTATGTCTTTATTTGTTAGTGACCAAACTAAACTATCTGAAATAATCAAGGGTGTATCACCTAATTTATTAACTTCATTGGCTAAACTTTTTATTTCTCCTTTTCCTTGTATATATCTACTTGGCGATTGAAAAACGTATCTTGACATAAAAAAACCTCCTTATTATTTGATATACACTTATTTTATCCCCTGTATTCGTATGTATAAATCATAAATCTTTGTAAATGTGAAAGTTTATACGTAAAACAATTACTTATTCGAATGATTTAACTTCTTTTTTTGAGCAAGACGTATTCAGGGTGTGGGTCATTTTTTTATTATTTAAATTGGAAAATAAACTTTTGTTGGTTCTGTTGCAAAGTTGAATTTATAGTATAATTTTAACAAAAAGGAGTCTTC
>NZ_RCVN01000032.1 GCF_003697915.1 Staphylococcus pseudoxylosus | reverse complement strand
CTCTTCCGATCTTAATCAGCAACTTCAAAAAGTCATCTGTTGTCTTGTTTTCTTTCTCCTTAATCTCGGTAAACTCTGTACGTGAAACAATAAGGCTTTTAATCCACTCACGGTCTTGAGAGATAACTCGTTCAAAAGCGTTGGTTATATCCTTGTCTAAGTCGTTATAATATACTTCTAAGCCATTTAAAATACATTCGGATGTAATTGCTCCGCCTCCTCCGAAGATGTCGTATATCGGCTTGTCTGTGCCAAAGTTCTGTTTGATAATCTCAACTATTTTCTTGCTTATCTTTTTCTTGCTTCCTTGGTATGGTAATCCAATAGGTTTACCTTTTCTGATTTTCTTCTCGTCTAAACTAAGCATTATTTATTGTCTTTCTAGTTTGGTAAAATTTATTCCAGTTTTCTATAAGTTCCAGCAACTTAGGTTCATCATATTCGGTAAATAGTTCAACCTGTGATGTAAACCAGCAGTGTAGACAGCGATCGCAACTATAACAGATGTTCACGTATCCTCTACAATCTTTGCAAACTCCTAAACCATTACTCATTGGTATATCGAAGCAGTGGCAATATCTTTTGTCATTAAAGTATTTTTGTTTCATTGTTACCTTTCTAGTTTATTCTATACCTTATTATAAGCTATTTCTTTTTATTTATCAAGCGATAAGTCCCATAGACTACTAATAAAATAATTGTTATTATAAATAGCGGTGGAATGAATACAGTTATCGCAAACCAAACAATAGATATTAAAGTATAGATCATGATTTTTAGTATTAATTTACCAGCAGGAGTTTCTTGAAAGGTTATATCCTCATCTAATGATGAATCATCTTCTTTCGAATTGCCGTAAAATATTTTGTCTTCATTTACTTCGTACTTGTTACCGCAATAATCACATTTACCATTAGTGAAACTTGAAGACCCACAGGTTACGCATTGTATTAAAATCATTTTATTACCTCCTTTCTTTAACTATATGTATTATTATATCAAAAAAGCTCTAAGCTGTCAAGCCTAAAGTTTTTATTCTTAATATTATTGTTCTTTCAATTTATTCTTGAACCAGATGATTCGTTCTTTGAACCAAGCGTCAACCCCTTCAGGACGTAGCCATTTACCTTGTTTAACTCCATTCTTTTCCATGAACTCAATCACTTTAGTTGGAGTTTCTGGTTCGTCCCACATATTATATTTTGCTGAATGGTATTTACTAAACATTTCAAGCGTTTCGATGTAGCTATCTTTCAGAAGTTCCGTGTCAAGCAATTTTTGGGCTTTCTCAGCACGTTTAGCAAGTCGTTCGTTAACTTGTTCCAGTTGTTCCTTTTGTCGCTGTAAGCTCAAATTATGGTTAATATAAGCAATTTGCTGTGCATGTCGTCCAAGTTTGCCTTGTGTATTAAGCTCGATCAGTTTAGCCATTCCCTCGCCAAGAATTTCATCAGCCACAAAGTTATGTTTATATTTTTTATTTGTGTTGCGTACATAGTTGTCAAGCGTTTGTTTAATTTTAAGTTTTTTGTGTAGCTCTCTTAATGTTGTCAATTTAATACTCCCTCATATATTTTACCAAACTTTAAAGCGTTAATTTTAACTAACTGCTTCAATTCTGATATAAATTGCTGTTCTCCGTCAAAGTCAAATGGCATTGATACGTTTTCCTTGATCCAAGCGAAAGCTCCGTCAAAGTCTTGTCTTAATAAGCTCATTTTATCCACGATGTCGATAATTTGCTCTCTCTCTTCTTCTGTGTACATGTAACCACCTTTCTAGAAAGGAAGTTCTGATTCATCAACTTC
>NZ_RCVN01000031.1 GCF_003697915.1 Staphylococcus pseudoxylosus | reverse complement strand
TAGAGCATCTGACTTTTAATCAGAGGGTCAGTGGTTCGAGCCCACTATGGCTCACCATTATTTTAATATCGCGGGTGTGGCGGAATTGGCAGACGCACTAGACTTAGGATCTAGCGCCTTACGGCGTGGGGGTTCGACTCCCTTCACCCGCATATGCAGAAGTAGTTCAGCGGTAGAATACGACCTTGCCAAGGTCGGGGTCGCGGGTTCGAATCCCGTCTTCTGCTCCATTATTTTTGCCGGGGTGGCGGAACTGGCAGACGCACAGGACTTAAAATCCTGCGGTGAGAGATCACCGTACCGGTTCGATTCCGGTCCTCGGCATAATCCTATAAAATTATGCGCCCATAGCTCAACTGGATAGAGTACTTGACTACGAATCAAGAGGTTATAGGTTCGACCCCTATTGGGCGCATTAATTTACGGGAAGTAGCTCAGCTTGGTAGAGCACTTGGTTTGGGACCAAGGGGTCGCAGGTTCGAATCCTGTCTTCCCGATAAACCTAAAATATATATGGGGGCTTAGCTCAGATGGGAGAGCGCCTGCTTTGCACGCAGGAGGTCAGCGGTTCGATCCCGCTAGTCTCCACCATATTTAATAATACAACCTAAATACAACGGCGGTGTAGCTCAGCTGGCTAGAGCGCACGGTTCATACCCGTGAGGTCGGGGGTTCGATCCCCTCCACCGCCACTAATTATTAGTTGTAAATTATATTTAGGACCTTTAGCTCAGTTGGTCAGAGCTAACGGCTCATAACCGTTCGGTCGCAGGTTCGAATCCTGCAAGGTCCATATAATTTTGGAGGAATACCCAAGTCCGGCTGAAGGGATCGGTCTTGAAAACCGACAGGGGCTTAACGGCCCGCGGGGGTTCGAATCCCTCTTCCTCCGCCATTTTTATCATAATTGAATATAATTTATTTTTAGCTAATATTTGTGGAGGAATACCCAAGTCCGGCTGAAGGGATCGGTCTTGAAAACCGACAGGAGCTTAACGGCTCGCGGGGGTTCGAATCCCTCTTCCTCCGCCATTAATATTATTACCGCGGGATGGAGCAGTTCGGTAGCTCGTCGGGCTCATAACCCGAAGGTCGGTGGTTCAAATCCGCCTCCCGCAATTTTTAAAGGTCCCGTAGTGTAGCGGTTAACACGCCTGCCTGTCACGCAGGAGATCGTGGGTTCGAATCCCATCGGGACCGCCATTTTAATTATGGTTCAGTAGCTCAGTTGGTAGAGCAATGGATTGAAGCTCCATGTGTCGGCAGTTCGACTCTGTCCTGAACCATTTTATGCAAGCCGGCCTAGCTCAACTGGTAGAGCAACTGACTTGTAATCAGTAGGTTGGGGGTTCAAGTCCTCTGGCCGGCACCATTCTTAGGAGGGGTAGCGAAGTGGCTAAACGCGGCGGACTGTAAATCCGCTCCTTCGGGTTCGGCAGTTCGAATCTGCCCCCCTCCACCATATATTTTTAATTTAATAGGGGCATATTTCAACGGTAGAATAGAGGTCTCCAAAACCTTTGATGTGGGTTCGATTCCTACTGCCCCTGCCATGGCGGTTGTGGCGAAGTGGTTAACGCATCGGATTGTGGTTCCGACACTCGTGGGTTCGATTCCCATCATCCGCCCTTTATATTAATGGGCTATAGCCAAGCGGTAAGGCAATGGACTTTGACTCCATCACGCGCTGGTTCGAATCCAGCTAGCCCAGTTTTTTATTGGCGGCATAGCCAAGTGGTAAGGCAGAGGTCTGCAAAACCTTTATCACCGGTTCAAATCCGGTTGCCGCCTTCATCAAAATGCGGGAGTATTTCAACTTTCAGAATACGTTCCTTCCCGGAACGTGGTATAGGTGCAAGTCCTATCTTCCGCTCCATAATCTAATAATTAAGCGGGAGTAGTTCAACTCTCAGAACACATTCCTTCCCGGAATGAG
>NZ_RCVN01000030.1 GCF_003697915.1 Staphylococcus pseudoxylosus | reverse complement strand
ATTATTGCCCAAAACAGTCAAAAGTTCTAAAGTTTTATTTTCCCTTACAGTATCTTTCTTTTTCTTAATCAATGAACTAGAAGAAAAGAAGACTGTATCGTCTTCCGTTTCCTCTTTTTCTTTAATAAAAACAGTTTTACAGAAGATATTGATTAACTCGTTAGTTGTAGGAAGCTCTGTTTTATCATCTAAGGCGTTTTGCATTCCTCCGTTACAATCTACCCAAAGTATCAATAACTTGTCTGTAAAGCTCTCCATTTGCTCTGTAAAGTCATCAGGAATATATCCAGCGACAAAAGAATTTTGTAGGTCTGCAAAGTCTTTTAAATCTGTAATAAAGTCTGAACCAGTTAGTTCTAAGTATCTAATTGCATGTTTTAAAATCATTTACAGTCCTTTCAGCTCATTAAATTTCTTTCTGCCATAATTCGACAAGTTCTTTAAGCCCTTTACCGTCAGTATCGAACTCGAAGCTAGAACGGAAGTCAGAGAAGTCACTTTTAGCTTTTACAATGTTATCTTGAAAAAGAGCCAAGTATAGACCATATTGAACGAACTCCATTAGGTCAGTAATTTCTCCGTCTTCTTTTTTAAGTTCTGTATCCATTGCCTTTTGTTGTTGGAAAAGGTCTTTACCTGTAATCATTTTAAATTTACGTGCTGTACTCAATTGTTTTGCCATTTTATTTTATATTCCTTTACTTAATCTATTTTTAGTCTTATGAATGGTCAGTTACTGAAACTCCTGCGGTAACATCTTTATAACCCTCAGCGGAGAACTTTACGTTATAGGCACCTGGAGCAAGTTGTCCGTTTGTTGCTACTTTTCCATTTGCGTCATTAATCACTGATGTTACTTTTACAGTTCCACCATTAGAATCTTTCAAAGTGGCAGGCACTACGATTCTTCCGTCATTATGACCCTTTGTAGCAGTAGTCACATTAGGAATAACAGGAGCTACGAGTGTAATTCCACCAGCTAGAACTGTATCAGGTTGCATAATGAATAAACCACTTTCCATTTTCTTGACGAAATCTTTTGCTTGTTCTCCCCAAATTTCGTACTCAATAGCAGGGACTTTTTTACCGCCATTCAAATAAATATCTGACTCAGTCGCTTGTACTGCCAAAGTCCATTGGATAGGGTCTACACCGTCAACTGAATCTGTTTCTGATTCTTTTGTTGCTTCTGCTGTTGGTCTCAAATTTGGATAAACGACTACGCGATAACCGTCAACAAATTCCCCTGTAACTTTATCACGCTTACGCCCTTTAATAAGGTATTGAACACATTTCGTTTTCCAATTACCAGTAGGAGACCAACCCAAGCCATTTTCTGTTCTTTGTTGACCTAAAATGTCTTCTTTAAGCGATTGGTCTGTTTGAATGAATACCATTTCGCCTTGAAGTAAGGTAGCACCTTTTTTCACTCCATGGTCTGGCACGTCATCAGCTGGATAGCTGTTAGTCTCCGCTTGGTCTTCCATTGCGCCAACTGATACTAAACCAGTTACAATTTTATGGTTAGTAAACTCTGGTTTTCCGTTACTTCCCTTGGCCATATCAGCTACGATTAGAGCTTCATTACCAAAGAAAATCTCACGTGAGTTATAATCTAATTTCATTTTTTATTTTCCTTTTTATTTTTTTATGCAGTACGTTTCCAATAATATATTGTCGTTGAACCAATTACTGCTGAACCGATATTTTCCCATGCAATCCTAAATATATATTAATCAATATCAATATTCCACATGCAAACAGGATATATTAAATCTTGTAACTGTGACATAATTTGAGCCATTGAGTATTTGTTAGGGTGTATCGATCCATAAGTAACGCCATCTGAATTTAAAGCTGACCATGTTTTTATAGACATATCATTATGTGCGTAAGTTCTCGCTGTAAAATCAGCAAACGCACACTCGTATTTACGACATAATTCTTGTATTATAGGTCTAACATTTTGAAACCACTCTACATAGGTTCTCCCAGTATTATAAACTGTTCCAACTGTTGGCAAAGTGATGATAATAGCCAAATCTTT
>NZ_RCVN01000002.1 GCF_003697915.1 Staphylococcus pseudoxylosus | reverse complement strand
TAAAAAAGGCTTATAGCCGCAGAGCAAACCACCCGTTATACGGGTGGTTTTGATTAAAACAAATCATTACAATGTTATAATGATTGCGCTTACAAACATTATAATGTTATGATGTTTTGCAAGAGGTGAAATACATTGAAAAGTACAGGTATTATTAAAAATATTAAAACTTTAAATAAAAAAAGA
Source organism: Staphylococcus pseudoxylosus (assembly GCF_003697915.1). Lineage (GTDB taxonomy): Bacteria > Bacillota > Bacilli > Staphylococcales > Staphylococcaceae > Staphylococcus > Staphylococcus pseudoxylosus. The sequence continues at coordinate 241,929 of NZ_RCVN01000002.1, read as the reverse complement.
ATTGATATATTACTTGAAAAAGGGGTTATTAAAAAAATTTCAGATGGAAATACATTACAAGGAAAAGTAATTTTCAATGGTTCAAATTCTTTTGTTTCAACTGGTTGGATTGATTTACATGTTCATGCTTTCTCTGATTTTAGTCCTTATGGAGATGAAATAGATGAAATAGGCGTTAAACAAGGAGTTACTACAATTGTAGATGCAGGGAGTTGCGGTGCTGATAGAGTTAATGAGTTACACGAAAGAGCGCAACAAAGCTTAACTAATGTATATGCATTTTTAAATATATCTAAAATAGGACTTGAAAGAATAGATGAATTATCAAATTTGAGTTGGATAAATCAACATGCGTGTATTAAAGCTGCTCAACAATTTGAAGATATGATTATCGGATTAAAGGCGCGTATTAGCAGTAGTGTAGTTAAAGAGAATGGTGTAGTGCCTTTGGAGAGAGCTATAAAAATTAGTGAGCAATTAAACTTACCAATCATGACCCATATTGGATCTGCACCACCTAAAATACAAGATGTAATTCCGTTACTTAGAAAAGGCGACATTATTACACATTTTTTAAACGGTAAGTCCAATAATCTATTTGATCAAAATGAAGAGCCTTTAACAGTTTTAAGAGAAGCAATAAGTCGAGGAGTGAAGTTAGATGTTGGTCATGGTAATGCAAGTTTCTCCTTTGAAGTAGCAAAACAAGCGCAACGCAACCATATTCAATTTAATAGTATAAGTTCAGATATTTATAAAAAAAATAGAATAGAAGGTCCAGTATTCAGCTTATCTAATGTACTTACTAAATTCTTGTACCTCGGTTATACCTTAGAAGAAATTATTAAAGGTGTCACAGAAAACCCAGCCCAAATTATAAATAAACCTGATTTAGCAAAACTTAATGAGGGAATGACAGCTAACTTGACCTTATTTGATGTTATAGATTCACAGCAAAATATTATAGATTCACATGGACACGAAAGTACAATTACAAAGGTAATTAAAGAAAGAGGAGTGGTAACAAATGGAAAATTCATTGAATTATAAATACGGCTTAAAACAAGTTATAAATGCAAGTGGGAGAATGAGTATTCTGGGTGTGTCTTCTCCAACAAACTCTGTAATGGATGCTATGAAATTTGGAGGACAAAACTATGTAGAAATTGCAGATTTAGTTGATAAATCTGGCGCTTATATTGCTAATAGAATTAATGCTGAAGATGCGGTCGTCGTAAATTCAGCGTCTAGCGGAATCGCATTATCTATTGCAGGTGTTGTTACTGAAGGAAATGAACGTAAAAGTCAAAAGCTCCACAACGAAAGTATAGATAAAAATGAAATCATATTATTTAAAGGACACAATGTTCAATATGGTGCACCTATTGAGACAATGATTTACTTAGGTGGCGGTCGCGCAGTTGAAGTAGGGTATGCAAACGAAGGTAAAGAAAATCATGTACAAGAAGCAATAAATGAAAATACAGCAGCCATTCTTTATGTGAAATCGCATCATGCGGTGCAAAAAAATATGGCCTCTGTTGAAGAAATATATCAAGTAGCTCAAAAATATAATATCCCGTTAATTGTGGATGCTGCTGCAGAAGAGGAGCTGACGAAATACATCCAGTGTTCAGATTTAGCCATTTATAGCGGTTCAAAAGCAATCCAAGGTCCAACTACTGGTATAGTCGCTGGTAAAAAATCATTGATTGAATCTGTGAAAACGCAATTACATTTTATAGGACGAAGTATGAAAGTAGGAAAAGAATCAACTTTTGGGTTATTACAAGCATTAGATGAATACTTCGATAAAGTTGATAATTCAGAAGCAGAAAAAAGTGAATTAGATAAACTATCACCCATTAACAACTATGAAGGTATTCGATTAGAAATTGTTCAAGATGAAGCGGGAAGAGAAATTTATAGAACACGTGTACATGTAGATTCATCTATTTTAAATATGTCTGCAGAAAAATTTGTTGAAAAATTGAAAAATGCTGATGTTGCAATTTATACACGCGATTATGGAGTGAAGCAAGGGTTCTTTGATATTGATCCAAGGCCATTAAAACAAGGTGAAATTGAAATTATTTATGAAATAATTGTTCAAATTGTACAGGGGGAAATTTAATGAAAATACATGATAGATTTTATAAAGAGAGAGTTGCTTTGAATGTCTTAGCTAAAGGGGAAGAAAATATCAAAGCAGTATATCAAGCAGCTGATGAAAATATCGTCATAGGTGTGTTATCGAAAGATTATGACGGTGTAAATAGTGCGGTGACAGCGATGACACAATTTGGAAAGGAGGTTGACGACGCTATTTCGATTGGCTTAGGTGCTGGAGACAACCGACAAGCTAAAGTAGTAGCTGAAATCGCAAGATACTATCAAGGTGCACATATTAACCAAGTATTTACCAATGTAGGACAAACAACTGCTAAAAATGATGAACAATCTTGGGTCAATGCATTAGTCTCTCCCACAGGTAAACCAGGCTTCGTAAATATTTCTACTGGACCTATTAGTAGTGAAGGAGAAGAGAAAGCAATTATACCTATTGAAGCAGCAATTAATTTAATTAAAGATATGGGAGGCTCTTCAATCAAGTTTTTCCCTATGAAGGGTTTAGAAACAGTTGAAGAATATAAAGCAGTAGCTGAAGCTTGTGGAAGGGCAGAATTTGGGTTAGAGCCCACGGGTGGCATCACTAAAGATAATTTTGAAGAGATCGTGAAAATTGCTTTAGATTGTAAAGTTCCGAAAATTATACCGCATGTTTATTCATCTATTATTGATAAAGAAACAGGTCTCACAAATATAAATGATGTAGAATGGCTTACTTCTAAAATTAAGCAATTAGTGGATTTATATGAATAAGCACATTGCAGCTTATGGGGAAATTATGATGCGGTTAGAAGTACCCGATAATCTGTTATTGAGACAGGCGGAAAATTTAAAATACTCTTTTACTGGAACAGGCGTTAATGTTACGGGATTATTGTCACAATTTGGCTATGACACGAGCCTAATCAGTGCTGTACCAGAAAATTCAATTGGTACAGCTGCTATTGGTGCAATAAGAAGATTAGGTATTCACAGTGATTTTATTATCAAAAACAACGATAATTTGGGTATGTATTTCTTGGAGCAAGGTTTTGGTAATCGCCCTAGTAATGTGACCTATACAAATAGACAGCAAAGTAGCTTTAACACAACAGATATTTCAGAATATGATATTGTTCAATCCATGAAAGGCGTTGATGTGTTGCATATTTGTGGTATATCTTTAGCTATGAATAATCTAACTCAGAACAATATTCTTACTATTGTTAAAGTGGCAAAAGAACAAGGTATTAAAATTGTTTTTGATTGTAATTTTAGGCCTTCTTTATGGGGTGACAATGGTAATCAGCGTGCAAAACCATACTATGAAACCATTTTAAGAGAAGCGGATATTGTAATTATGAGTGAAAAAGATGCAATTAACACACTCAATTTAACAACTACTAAGGAAAGTAAAGAAGAACAATTAGAAGAATTATTACTTGTTGTAGCTGAAAAATTTAATATAGATATTATTGCTGGTACTATCAGAACAATTCAAGGAAGTAATCAAAACAACATCAAAGGATATTTATTTAAAAATGGAACAATGTATTATTCGGAAGCTTTTGAAGTGAATATCTTAGACAGAATTGGTACTGGAGATGCATATACATGTGGCGTAATCCACGGTGAATTATCAAATATGGATCCTCAAGAAATGGTTACATTTTCAACCGCAGCTTGTGTATTGGCACATACAATTTCCGGGGATACACCATTATTTGATACTGATGATATAATAAAAATCGTAAATGAAGAAAAAAATGATATTGAGAGGTAATTGATTTATGACGAAATTATCATCAGATAAAGGTCCATTATATTTACAAATAAAAGAAATTATTGAAGACCGTATTATTCATGGTATCTATACTATTGGGAACTATATACCAACTGAAATTGAATTTGAAGAAGAGTTTAATGTAAGCAAAGTAACAGTTAGAGCGGCTATTAAAGAATTAGTAACACTAGGCTACTTGGAGAGAAAAAGTGGTAAAGGTACAACAGTTATTAACCACAAACAAGTGAGTAATGAAACCAATAATAAAAATTTCACAGAAAAACTTGTAGAACAAGGAAATAAAATTCATAAACTTATAAAAGACATTGTAGTAGAGACACATGAAAAAAATAGTGAGTTATTTCAAATGTTTGGCGAGAAATCTTATAAAATTACAAGAGTCTATTTATTAAATGATAAACCATACATTCTATTTAATCATTATTTACCACATCCATTAAGTAGTTTGGACGAGTATGGAGAATTAAAGGAGAATAATGATCTTTCTATATATAAAATTTTAGAAGATGAGCAAATAGAAATAAAAGATATTGAGGATAACTTCTCTGTTGGTTTCAATGAACAAGCCACAGCGTACTTGAATCTTCAAACATCCAATCCTTTACTTGTAAGGGAGAGAATATCGTATTCAGTAAACCATCAAATTGTTGAATATAGTATAGGTTATTACAATAGTAAATTGAAAAAATATAGTATCAGTTTGAAAGGGTAAGCAATCTCTTGTGATTTGTTGGTAGCGCCAACATAATTGGGGGAAAAAGATGGATTCAAATATATATTTATTAATCATTACGCTACTTTCGATCATTATTGTCATATTAGGCGTTGCATGGTGGAAATGGCATGCATTTATCAGCTTAACAGTGGCAGGTTTATTTTTAGCTATCATGGCAGGTTTATCTCCTGAAAAGATAGTTACAGCATATGAAACGGGTGTAGGGGATGTTTTAGGCCACTTAGTAGGTATTTTAGCGTTAGGAACAATTTTAGGAAAACTAATGTCTGATTCTGGAGCAGGTATGCAAATATCTGATTATCTTGTTAAAGTCTTAGGTTATAAAAAATTACCATGGGCTATGATGCTATCGGGCTTTATTATCGGGATACCAGTATTTTTTGAAGTGGGGATTGTAATTTTATTACCACTTGTTATTTCAATTCATAAAACGACTAAGACGAATATATTACTTATTGCTATACCACTATTAGCAGGATTATCAATTGTGCATGGTATTGTACCACCACATCCTGGTGCTATGACAGCAATTGGCATATATGAAGCAAATTTAGGTAAAGTATTGTTATACTCGCTGCTTATTGCATTACCTACAGCAATCATTGCAGGACCTGTTTTCGGCAAATTTATAAGTAAAAAGGTAATACCAGAAAAAGAACCAAATATTATTAAGGTAAATAATAAAACAAATGGTTTGCCAAGCGTTATTGTTTCATTTTTAGTAATTATATTACCAGTACTTTTAATGTTGCTATCTATCGTGACACCTTATTTAGGAGATATTCCTAGCATATTAAAAAATACATTGTTATTTATAGGTAATCCAGTAATAGCATTATTAATATCTTGCTTTGCTGCATTCTATTTATTAGGATTCAAACAAGGTATGACGAAAAACGTAATTAAAGATTTGGTTGAAGAGTGTATCTTACCAATTGGTTCCATTATTTTAATTATAGGTGCTGGCGGGGGCTTTAAACAAATACTTATTGAGACAGGTGTGGGAGATTCAATTGCACAGATGACAGAAAATCTCTCACTATCGCCATTACTATTAGCCTTTTTAGTAGCAGGCTTAATACGTGTCGCTACAGGTTCTGCCACTGTTGCTTTAACCACAGCTGCGGGAATAGTATCACCAATTATCCAACATATGTCTGGTGTGAATTTAGAATTGTTGGTAATAGCTACCGGAGCAGGATCATTAATGCTTTCCCATGTGAACGATGCCGGATTCTGGATGGTTAAAGAGTATTTAGGTTTAAATGTAAAAGAAACTTTTAAAACGTGGACAGTCATGGAAACTTTATTGTCATTTGTGGCATTTGCAATTGCTTTTATAATAGATGGTATTATTTAGGTGGAAATCGTTTATAACATCGATATAAAAAGTCAGTCACCCGTAAGAGTGGCTGACTTTTTTATTTACAGTAAAATTAGCACGTTATAAAAATGGGATTCAATTTTTAGTTTGTTGAGTTAGATTGACTTTGAATTTTTTCTGAGTTATTTTGAACTTTGTCATCTTGATTTGAAACAGACGTCACGCTTTCCTTTTTCCAAACGCGCTCTAGTTCTTCAAGTGTTTTACCTTTGGTTTCAGGAATGAATTTCCAAACGAATAGTCCTGATAAAATACTCATCAGTGCATAAAAACCATAAGTCATGGCGCCGCTAACATCCATCATAGTGGGATAAGTGGAAGTAATTGTAAAGTTAGCTAACCATTGAACTGCCACGGCTATTGCCATAGCACTACTTCTAATTCTATTAGGGAATATTTCTGATAATAATACCCAAATGATAGGTCCCCAACTCATCATAAATGAAGCAGTATAAAGTACTAAAAATATTAAAGTGATAACACCGAATGCACCGTTTGCAGCTAAGACACTCATACCAATCATACCGATTGCCATACCAGTTGATCCAATGATTAGTAAAGGTTTCCGTCCAAATTTGTCTACATATAATATAGCAATGATTGTGAAGATTACGTTTACTAAGCCCATGACAACGGTTTGTATCATAGATGTGTTGCTACCTGAACCTAAATTTTCAAAAATACGAGGTGCATAATATAAAGCAACATTGATACCAATAAATTGTTGGAAAACAGATAATAAAATACCTACTATAATAACTGTCTTACCAAAACTGAAAAGTGGGGCTTTCACATCTGTTAACTTGTTTTTAGTAGCTAAAATGTCATTTAGTACATTTTGAGCATGATTCTTTGAAGCATAAATTTTATTAAGAACCGAGAGCGCTTCTGTATTTTTATTACTTAATGATAAGAACCTAGGTGTTTCAGGTACTAAAAATAATAAAAAGAAAAATGCTATTGCGGGAATCGCTTCAGTAATAAACATATAACGCCATCCAATATCTTGAATCCAACTTTGGGATTGGCCATATGTAATACCGTAATTTACAAAATATACTACTAACATACCGAATATAATGGCAAATTGATTCCATGAAACGAGTTTACCTCTAATTGACGAAGGGGCTATTTCACTAATGTACATAGGAGAAATTGCAGAAGCTAATCCTACACCGATACCACCAATAATACGATATAGATTAAATGCAATGAGTAGGCCAAGGTTAGATCCAGTTGAATCAAAAAATAAAAATTCGGGATAGCCTGACAAAATTGCAGAAACGATAAATAGGATAGCAGCTACTTGTAATGATTTTTTTCTACCTAAGCGACTTGAAAAACTTGAAGACAATAGACCACCAATAATACAACCGATTAGTGCACTAGAAACTGTGATACCATGAATGAAACTGCCATAATCTTTCGTTAAATATTGCTGTAGAGATTGTTCAGCTCCAGAAATAACTGCTGTGTCATAGCCGAATAATAAACCACCGAGCGTTGCGATTAAAGCTATTTTAAAAATAAATTTCTTATTATTATAAGTTGACATATATCCATCCCCTTGATAGATCACTTAAATTTATTAAGTTTTTGAGTTGCTGGCTGCGTAGCGTCATAAATTGTTTTATATATATTAAATAAGTCTTGATAAGATTTTGTGTTTGCTTCAATGGGATATACTTTTTGATGGTATGCTATCCATGCTTCGCTCATGTCATTGAAAGTATTAAACCATTGTTCTCCCATAGCGGCTAACATTGCTGCACCATAAGCTGGACCTTGTTCTTCTGTTCGTGTAGAAATAGTTGTATCGAAAATATCTGCCTGAATTTGCAACCATTGATTATTTTTAGCTCCACCACCGATTGATACAATTTCAGTCATGTTAATAGCGTTGTTTTTCATAATTTGAATACTTTCATTAATAGAGTAAGTAATGCCTTCTAGAACAGCACGTTTCATATCGAGCGGTGTTGTATTTGCATCTAAACCGATGAAACTACCTCGTACTGAAGCATCATTGTGTGGTGTACGTTCACCTAATAAATAAGGCGTGTACATTAATCCATTAGCACCAACCTCTGAGTGATTAATCTCTTTTAAGAAAGTAGTGAAATTTTCATCAGGAGAGATAAGATGCTTAAGCCATTCCAGGCTATATCCAGCAGATAAAGTCACGCCCATAATGTATTTTTGATTTGGAACACAATGATTAAAGTAATGTACGCTTCCATCATTTTCATAATCAATACGATTTTCTATAGACAATGCGACGCCTGAAGTTCCGATACTGACAAGTTGCTTTTGTTCGTCGGTAATACCTGAACCTAAGGCACCACAAGCATTATCTGCGCCACCTTGGTACACGTTAATGTTCCAATCAATACCTAAAATATTTTTTACTTTTTCAGTTAATTGGCCACTTTTTTGATGTGAAGCAATGACTTCTGGACAAATGGATGGATCAATGTTTAAGCGATGTAATAATTCTGTGGACCAATTTTCATCTTTTACGCTAAACATAATTGTACCTGCAGCATCTGAAGGTTCTGTGTAAACATTACCTGTCAATTTATACACGATGTAGTCTTTAGGGAGCATAAACTTAGCGATACGCTTGTAGTTGTTTTGCTCATTATTCTTTAACCACATAAGCTTAGGTAAGGTGAAGCCTTCTAACACTGTGTTTTGTGTTAATTCTAATAACGAATTAAGGCTTAGCTTTTGTTTAATGTCTTCAACTTCTTGAGATGTTCTTGTATCATTCCATAAAATAGCTGGTCTAATTGGAGTGCCTTCTTGATCAATGACTACTAGACCGTGCATTTGACCAGAAAAACTGATACCAGTAATATCATTTTGCGTATAATGATTTAATATATGTTTTAGACTCTCTAACGTTGCTTCATACCAAATTTCAGGATCAATTTCGCTGTATCCTGACTTAGGATGTTCCGTATTATAAGAGACGCTGTAAGATTCTACAACGTCACCACTTTTATTTACTACAAGCGTTTTTAAAGCACTCGTGCCAATATCTATACCAATTACATAGGGCATTTTTATCAATCCTTATTATTAATATTTAAGATATATTGATTAATTTGTGATTTAATGACTTCTAAATGATCAGAAGCATTATTAATTGTATTAATGTTGAAAGCATAATCTTCTAATTCATTAAATGAAGTCTTTCCTTCAACTATTTTCTTACCAATGCCTTCATTAAATGATTTATATTTTTCATCCATAATATTTTCAAAGAAATTATCTTCAATCATCTTATGAGCAACACGTAGACCTAATGCGAAAGTATCCATACCTGCAATGTGAGTTAAAATTAAGTCTTCTTGTTTAAATGATGTTCTTCTAGGTTTAGCATCAAAGTTTAATCCGCCTGGCGCCAACCCACCATTTTTAAGTATTTCGTACATTGCTAACGTAGTATCATATACATCAGTTGGAAATTCATCTGTATCCCATCCTAAAAGGGGATGTCCTTGGTTAGCATCTACGGAACCCAACATATTATTATCACGTGCATATCTTAATTCGTGTTGGAATGTATGGCCAGCAAGTGTCGCGTGGTTAGCTTCAATATTAAATTTAAAGTCTTTATCTAAATCATATTTTTGTAAGAAAGCGTGTGCTGTTGCAACATCGGTATCATATTGATGTGTGGTAGGTTCTTTAGGTTTTGGTTCTATTAAAAATTGTCCTGTATAGCCGATTTCATCTGCGTAACTTTTTGCCATTTTAAAGAAAGTAGCTAAGTTATCTAACTCTAATTTCATATTAGTATTTAATAAACTTTCATAGCCTTCACGACCTCCCCAAAAAACAAAGTTTTCGGAACCAAGTTTTTTAGCAATTTCTAATGATTTTTTAACTTTTGCAGCTGCATATGCAAATACTTCAGCATTTGAAGACGTGGCTGCACCATGAACAAAACGCTCGTGAGTAAAGTTGTTGGTTGTATTCCAAAGTAATTTCTTACCGGTTTGATCCATTTTTTCTTTAATAAGTTCTACAATGACATCTAAATTTTCATTAGATTCTTTTAAAGATGCACCTTCTGGAGCAATGTCTACATCGTGAAAACAAAAGTAATCTATACGTGTTTTTTCCATAAATTCAAAAATTGCTTCTACTCTTGCTTTTGCTTTTTCCATCTCATCTAATGAATCCCAGTCACGTTCTGCAGCACCTACACCGAATGGATCGGAAAGGTCAGCAGTGAATGTGTGCCAATAAGCGACACTAAATCTTAAAAGTTCTGACATGGAGTGATTACCCAATTTTTCTTCGGGATTGTAATACTTAAAACTAAAAGCGTTATTTGACTTAGGACCTTCGTAATTTACTTTATTAATATCAAAATAAGACATAATATTCCTCCTACATTTTAGTTGGTTAATTTAATAAACAAACTAACTTTAGAGGTAATATAGCACATCGTTTATTTTTTGTAAACGCTTTCTAAAAATAAAAAAAGAGTGGGACAGAAATCAATTTAGCTTGAAAGATTTCGTTAGCCCACTCAAGTAAGGAACAATAAACAGTCCGAGACATCTACTTTATACCTCGGACTGCTGCGATTATTTAATGTTCATTTGAATGTTATTTATATTTAATGTTTTTTGCATTATTGCTAGGGTGCCCCCCAACAAAGTAGCCTGTTTTACATTAGTGGTTAGATGTATTTGAATTGGACTAGCTTGAGAAAAATAGGAGAATTGTTTTTTAATTTCATCTAAAATATTAGGTAATTCATTAATTAAAGGACAGTTAATGTAAATAGCGTCTGGATTAAATTGTGTGTTCAAATTGTGAATCAGAACTGCCATTTTGTTTATAAATTGTTCAATTTCTCGAGCAACAATGGAATTTCCCTCATTATAATATTGAATCAGTTCTGTAAATGTAAGTGTGACGCCCAACCTATTATTTATTTTCTGTATTAAAGCATCTTGAGAGCATATATCTTCGATTTTATAATATTTGTTGTCGTTATCATTTATAGATTCCGAAACCAATGTCTTACCGATCTCTCCAGCCTCTCCGTTTGAGCCACGATAAAGCTTTTTATTTATTATGATGCCAGCGCCTATGCCTTTGTGAATACTTAAAGTAATCAAATTATTTATGTTTGAATTTATATATAGACTTTTTTCATATAGCGCTGATAAATTTGCTTCATTTTCTATAACGACAGGAACATTTGTGAATGACTTTAATTCATCAGTAAATGTACTGCGTTTATTTTTATGAAAAGGAAGGTTGATAATGTTTTGCTCATCGTCGACGATACCATGTATGGATATAGATATACCAAGTAACCCATGTAACGTATCATATCTTTCTGACACATTTATATTAGATTCTAAAATTTGTAATATGCTGCTTACATTCTTATCTTTTAATTCGTAGGAATCTTGCTTTAATATAGTGGCATCAAAGTAGTTGTACATTAATTCAACAGAATCATATGTTAAATCCATGGAAATATAGTAGCCATATTTTTGGTTGATTTCGAGTAAAATAGGCTTACGTCCACCACTTTTAGTACTATTACCTTCTCCTACTTCATTAACTAAACGCTTGTGTTTTAAGTTGTTCAGAATGTTAGAAATAGTAGCTTTATTAAGTTCTAAATTCTTCGATATTTGTGTTCGTGAAATATTACTGTTATTGAATATTTGTTTTAATACACGCTTCTCATTTTCATTTATTATAAAATTATTTTCCATTTATTATTACCTCTTATCTAATTTGGACAGGGGAAGTTCAGTTAATATTACCAAGTGTAACATAGTGTAATGTGAGTATTGGCTGTTGGCAAACGATATAAGCAACTTTATTCTATAATCAATTATATATTATAAAGTGGAAAATATAAATTTAAGTTATAGACGTAGCATATTGAGTGAGCATAGATTGATTAATATACGTCACACTTTAATAATGAATTTAAGTAAGTTTATAAAATTATGATTTCATTTTAATGACGACAATTTAAATGACTAAGCTTAAGTTCAAATTAATTTACAATAGATTGTTATATAATGAAAATAAATTCTATATAATATGTTTATTGATTTTACAATAATAGAATTTATCTAATTATAATAACTTCGGTTGACAACTGATTTTGAAGCGAGTATGATATAAAAATGTATAAGGGGTGTACTGTTTTGAAGATTTATATATCCCCAAAAATTTGAATAGCTATAAACGCCCCGGAATAAGCACTCTAGCATGTTTCGGTTTTTAAAGTTCTAATAGTACACACAGTGTACAATTTAAAAAAGGAAGGTAAGAAAAGATGTTTAATGAATTTAAATTTATTTTTAGAAACAAAATGTTAATAATAGCGCTTATAGCAATCGCAGCTATCCCATTGCTATATGTAGCATTATTTGTAGGTTCAATGTGGAGCCCATATGATAAGACAGATCAATTAAAGATTTCCATTGTTAACCAAGACAAGACTGCAAAATTGAATGATGAAAAAGTTACAATCGGTGATGATGTAGTCGATAAATTAAAAGATAATGATAAATTTGACTTCCAAGAGGTTTCCAAAAAAGAAGCATATGACCAACTTGAAAGAGGGAAAAGCGTTGGTACAATTATTATCCCTAAAGATGCATCAAGTAACGCAACAACATTATTAGATAAAAATCCTAAAAAAATAAATTTAGAAACACAAGTAAATCCAGGATCAAGTTACACTGGTAGTCAATCAGCTCAGAAAGCAATTAATACAGTGACAGATTCAATCAAAGACAATATTCGTTCAAATTATTTAGACCAATTATTTGATAGCGCCAAAAAATCAAAATCTGGTTTCCAAGATACTTCTGAAGCTTTAGGAGAAATGTCAGATGCTGAATCTCAACTTATTGATGGAAATCAACAAGTTACAGACGGTTTGAAACAGTTAGAACCTGCAGTAGGACAGCCTGCACAACAATTGATTTCAGGAAATCAACAAGTTACAGATGGTTTAACTCAATTACAACAAAATAATAATCAATTAAAAGAAAAAATTGACCAATCAGTTTCTCAACAAGAGGGTGTCGCATTTGAAGGAGATAATGAAAAAGCTCTAAATAATGTGACGAAAGTGGATGAGAATAACGCTACAGAAGCTGATAAGTATGGTGAAACAATTGTCCCATATATGGCAAGTGTTAGTTTATTTGTAGGCGCAGTTTCATTTAGCGCAATTTATCCTTTAAGAAAAGTATTAAGTAAAGAGATAACATCGATTAAACAAGCATTTGGCAAACTATTATTGTATCTTGTACAAGGTACAATATCAGCACTTTTAATGAGTAGTTGGGCGATATTTGCACTGAATATGTCTATCGATAATATCGGTAAATTTATCTTGGTAGGATTATTGTGGGCCATCGCAGCAATTACCATTACAACATTCTTGAGCCTATTGCTAGATAGAATAGGACTCTTTATATCAATGGTCTTACTGATACTGCAGTTAAGTTCAAGTGAAGGGATGTTCCCAATAGAATTATCTGCACAATTCTTCAGATGGATTCACCCATTCTCACCAATGTCATACGCAATACAAGGTTATAGAGAAGCAATCTTTACTCATGCAGGACATTTTAACTTTGGTTTTGTGGTAGCCTTACTCATTGGTATTATTGTAGTAATGATGATTTTACAATATATAGTTATATTATGGTTTAACAAAAGACAAAGAGTACCATTCTCAATAGAGTTTAAATAAGTGTTATTCGGAGGTGGCTTATTTGGAAAATGTAGATAAGACAATTGAAGAAGCGATTATTAAGTTTCAAATAGTAATGTTGCATTTAAATAAAGAGATTGTGGATATCGTTAAGGAGACCGGGCTGAGTAATTTGCTTTCAAGAGAACAGATTGAGGCAATGAGAATTATAAAAACTGAGGGCAAAGTAACGATTAATGAATTAGCTGGTTTACAAAATATTTTTAAAACGGCAGCATCAAAGCGTATAGCGAAATTAGAAGATATGGGCTATGTGCAACGTGCGTATTCAGATAATAAACGTATCAAACTCATTAAATTGAGTGATGAAGGTGAAGCATTTTTGAAGAAAGCAACAGCTGTTATGACAGAAGCAGTGAAAGATCGCCTTGGAAATAAATTTACAGCCGAAGAAGTTCATCATTTCGTAGATCAACTTACACATATTGATAATGCTTTTAGAGAACACAAATAAATTACAAAAAATGACCCGAGACATATAGTGATGTTTCGGGCCATTTTTTTATGTAGACTTCTTGTCGAAAATGAATGAATACAATGAAATCATTTTAAGCAAGTAGTTTTTGGTCTGATTCTCTTAATTTTTTATCTAATATTTATAATAAGAAGAAAGGCTAATACCTATAAAATATAGACTTAAATATTCGCAATTAGTATAATTAACATTGTAATTAAGTATTTTTTATATTATGTTGGTAAATATTATTGTTTTAATAAATTTAATTTTATAAATAGGAGGAACATTGTTATGAAAAGAACAACAGAACGCGTACTAACGTGGATTGGTATCGCGCTACAATTAATTGCTGTAATCATATTGGCTGTTTTTATTCCGATGTTTGGAAATAGTGAGCTCAAAGATACTTTTATTAATCAAATGATGCAAGAAGAGGCTAGCGTTACATATGAAGATGCTAATGCATTCTTTAGTACACTAAGCGGACTTGTAACTGCAGGTTTAGTAATAGGTATTGTAATTTTAATTATCGCATTGATAGCAGCATTCTTAATTGGTAAAAAAGCTAAAGTAGCAGGCGTTTTACTAATTATAGCAGGTGTAATTTCTTTATTAGGTAATTGGATTAATGCTGTGCTGTGGATTGTTGCTGGTATCATGCTATTAGTGAGAAAACCCAAAGCACCTATTTATAGTAAAGATAATGATGAGGACGTAAATCCATATATTAAAGATGGTTCACAAGTTAAAGAACACAATAATTCGTTTGTTTTATCAGAAGAACAAAAAGAAAATGAAAAAGAAGCTATCAAAGATGAATATACAAAATCAGATGAAGAGAACAAATATAAATACTAAATAACAAATGTAATAACATAATTTTAAACACCAAGTCGCCCTTAATGTATGAGGTACTTGGTGTTTTTCATATACAAATAATGATGTAAAATCATTCGGATTTTATTAAATCTAATATTTGTTGTAAATATTTATATAACTCATGCTGCTCGATTCTTTCGTTCACTTGATTAATAGGATTTTGATTGATAAATTCTTTAGGTGACATGTGCATTATATTTTTAAAATCACGCAAATAAGTATTGTAAGAACGAAATCCATACTCTCTCCAGGTAGATTCCCAATTACCATGTAATAAAAGCTCCCTCGATAAACTGTAAATCTTCACTTTTTTTATATACTTTAATAAAGATATATTCATTTTCTTTGAAAATTCACGTGAGAGATAACTACTGTTAACGTAAAACTTCTTTGAAATGTAAGATAAAGTTAAAGGTTTTTTATAATTTTTATTGATATACTCGACTACATTTTTAATTAGTTTGTTTGAATATGACATATTCACATACAAATTATCTTTTGAATGATTAAGGTAATTAATAAGTTTTATCACTCCAATATCCGCATTGAAAAAATCCTCCTCTAGAATTGCCTTTAATGTCTCAATATAAGTTTCAGTTATTACTTTTGGAGGTGGATAATTGTCTGAAGCACCTTCTCTGTACACTAATGAAAAACGGTGATAGGTGATGTTGTTTACAGAAATACAAGCAATGATAGCTTGCCTACTAATTATTAAATTTTCTTCGAAGTCATAAACTATAAAAACTTCACCTTGTTGGAACGTATACGTTGAAGCCAATTTTTGAAAAGAGACTTCACCTGCGATAACTAAATATAAATTCGCGAAGTTAGGTGTATTTAAATAGTTTAGTTTGTCATGTTGTTTATAAATAACTAGGTTGTAATTCACTATGCTCCCTCCGACCTTTTTATAGTGGAATGAATTCTTGAATTAATTTCAGCCACAAAAGCATATATTATATTAAAAATATTACAACTAATTTATATTACGGTCAATTATTAAAGTGTAGTTAAATAAAAATTACTTAATAATATAAAAATATTTGATTTAGTAGATGATTTTGCATGTTTTTTTGCATGTTTTTTGCTTAGAAATGTCATGACTTGACTCTGTTTTTTAGATTTGAATTCTATCATAGAAGTTTGTGGCTACGCATGTTCTATTTTTTGAGGGAGTAACTGATATAAACTATAGCTTACCTAGTTGCACATTACTTATTAAAAATATTTTTTATAGTCATTTAGTTGTGTTGTTTTTGAATGTTTTAATAAAACGTTTTGAACAAACTAAATTGTTTTATTGAGGAAGATGTATAAAAGGTGTAAATTAATATTATAAGGGTACTACTTGATTTATTATCTATACTTAAAATTCATTTTTCAAAATATCAAATAATGAGGTGAAGTAAATGTTAATAATGGTTGCAGTTCTTACACCAATATTACTTGTCGGCTTTATCGTGATGTCGATTTTAGAAGAAAAGAAAAAAGGAAAGAAAAAGTAAGTTTATTACTATAAATTAATAAACAAAATTTAATTTGCTGGTATTGATACATGTTGTTTAACGTGAAACATAACTTAACAGTTTTGTGGGTATGCTCAGTTCTTGCATTGTATAAAAGAATTTGTAATGGCTAGGTCATATGCAAATAGTTTTAACATGACCTATATTTGATTGATTTTCAAGGGGGCACTTATGTAAATTTCTCATTATTTCATAAGTACAAAAGTAAGTGGAATTAGGCAAAGGGGGCAAAATTAAAATGCATGAAATGTTAATTATTTTAGAGACTGTATTATTGCCTATTTTTATTATGATTGTAATAGGGTATGTACTGCAGAAAAAATTCACATTAGATTTAAAAACATTGGCAAAGTTAAACATATACATATTTGTACCTGGATTCATATTTGTAAAATTTTACAAGACGAATTTTGAAATCAAGCTCTTATTGTATATCGTAGTATTCTTTATCATATACATAATTATTCTCTATGGTATTGGTAAGTTGTTGGCCTATTTTGGTACAAAGGATAAAGGTGAAGCAACAACATTAACGAATAGCGTATTATTTTTTAATTCTGGTAATTACGGCGTTCCGGTAAATGATTTAGTATTTAAAGGAGATCCTTTGGCGATGTCTGTTCAAGTCATTGTGCTTTCCTTACAAAATATATTTACTTTTTCATATGGTATATTTTCAATACAAGCTGTGCACATTGGGAAACTTAAAGCGGTATTAGGTTACTTTAAGATGCCTGTTTTATATGCTTTAATATTTGCGATTGTTTTAAATTATGGTAATGTCCCTATACCTAAATTTATATGGACACCGGCAAACTATATTGCAGATGCAATGATAGCAATTGCCTTATTATTATTAGGTGCCCAGATTGCTAATATTAAATTTAGCTTTAAGTGGTCAAGTTCATATGTGTTTATATTTGTGAGGCTGATTGTTGGTCCGGTGATAGCCCTTGGTATTATCAAACTGATGGGGCTTGAAGGTATCATAGCACAAGCGTTATTTATTACTTCAGCTATGCCTACATCCGTTAATAGTTCAGTTATTGCCCAGGAATATGATAATCATCCAGAACTTGCGGCTGAATTAGTCTTTTTATCAACATTACTGAGTGCGATAACTGTAGTCATCGTCATTTATATGTCGAAACTAATATTCTAACTTCAGCGTCATTGTCATATCATATGATTGGAAATTTGAAAGTTATTTCAATATGATACAGTTGTTGAATATTTAAAATCTAACAAAAGGAATCGATGATATTGAATGAAGCAGTGTTAGGTATAGATGTAGGAACAAGTTCAGTTAAAGTTATAGCCGTGAGTAAAGAAGGAGAAGTTTTAGCTAAGGTTAGCGAAGAGCTTGATGTGATACAACTTCAATCTGGATATAATGAGCAACAACCAGATGAATGGTTTGAGGCAACAAAAGTATGTATTAGACAAATAGTAAGTAACAACGCGCTAAATGATATCTATATTTGTGCTTTATCGTTATCTGGTCAAATGCATAGTTTAGTGGCATTAGATAGCAATAATAAACCGATTCGAAATGCAATATTATGGAATGATACTCGATCAACACATCAGTGCGCAACAATTGAACAACAATTTGGTAATTATGTGTTATCCAATCCGGTGTTAGAAGGTTTTACACTGACGAAATTGCTATGGATAAAAGATTATGAGCCTAAAAATTGGAACAAGATAGCAACATTCTTATTACCTAAAGATTATGTGCGGTTTAAGCTTACTGGTAAGATAAATATGGAATATTCAGATGCTTCGAGCACACTATTAATGGATCCAAAACAGAAAAATTGGTCGAAGGCCATTGGCTCACAATTTGGTATTCATAATATTTACCCCCCACTCGTATCATCCGGAGATTTTATTGGATATGTAGAAAGTAGCTTAGCTAAATCATTAGGATTAAAAGAGGATGTAGCTGTTTTTGCGGGTGGTGGTGATAATGCATGTGGCGCACTTGGTGCGGGTGTTATCAAATCCAATGATACATTATGCAGTATTGGTACGTCTGGCACGTTATTAACTTGTGAAGCAGATGAAGGGAAGATGTATCACCATAATTTACACTATTTTAATCATGTTGTAGAGAATAAATCATATGTAATGGGCGTGACGCTTGCTGCTGGAGATAGTTTGAATTGGTTAAAAAATCATGTGTTCCCTAATTTAACTTTCAATCAAATTTTAAGCTTAGCAAGTGAATCTACAATTGGCAGTGAAGGGTTGTTATTTGCACCATATCTTTCAGGTGAGCGTACACCACATGGCGATTCCAAAATTAGAGGCAGCTTTATCGGGTTAAGTACTTTACATACAAATGCAGATATAGCTAGATCAGTAATTGAAGGTATTACTTATTCATTGTATGAAACATTGGTATATTTACGTGAAAAAGGGAAAGACATAACGCATATTACATCAATCGGTGGTGGTGCGAAAAATGATTTTTGGTTACAATTACAGGCTGATATATTTAATGCGAAAGTCAGTAAATTGAAATATGAGGAAGGGCCTTGCATGGGTGCTGCAATGCTAGCGATTGTCGGTTTGGGTTGGCATGAAAACATAGAAGATGTAGTTAATCAATTTATTGTCTATGATAGAACTTTTCTGCCAAATAAAGCTCATCATGAACGCTATATTAAATATTTTGAAATATATCAAGAAGTCTATCGTCAGACCCGACCTATAACAGCACGTTTGTTAGAGTTGTCTTTATAAGTGAGAAAACACATAATCATGTTATCTATTATTAGTAACATGTGCTACCAATGTCAAAGTGATACTTGAAAAGTAAATCATTATAAGTTAGATTGTAAGTAATCGCTAAAACATGTGAATGAACATTTATTTTGAAAATTTAATAGATAGAAACCACTGGAAGTGCCTTTGATAAAGGCTGAGACCGAAGTAATAACTGAGGGATTCCTAGAACCTGATCCAGTTCGCACTGGCGTAGGAAAGTGGCGTTTTCTATGATAGAAGTAATCATATAACGTTATTTTTCCACCAGGAAAAATAACGTTTTTTTATTTGGGGTGAATATATTGTTTATTGCTATTACACCATATCAAGATTTGTCTAAATCACATATTAACCATTACTGTGAAATCGAAGGTATGATCGATTACTTATTAATAAGAGTGCCAATGAATACTGAAGAAGTCATTCAGTGGGTTTATGAATTACTAAAAAATGAGTTTCCTAAGGATAAGATTATTGTTCATAGTGATATCAACGTAATCCTACAATGTGACTTGTCGGCAATTCATTTTAGGGAAAATGACCCTTGTATTGAGGAGGTGCAAGCTAGTTACCCTGATATACAAGTAAGTATGTCTACGCATCATAAAGAAGCTATTGTTAACGCTAAATATTTAGGGCTAGATTTTGTGTTGTTTGGACACGTATTTGAAACACCTTCTAAACCACAGCAAACACCTAGAACAAAGTCGGAGGTTAAAGCAGCGCTACAAATTGATATTCCGATTATTGCAATTGGAGGTATTAATCAACATACTTTATCTTATTTACCTAATGGATTTTCAGGAATAGCCGGTATTTCTATTTTTAATCAATACTCGAAACAAGAACTCAAGCATATGAAGGAAGCGTGGGATGGGCATGTATGATGTCATTATTATTGGATCAGGAGTCATGGGCATGTCAATCGCACGTGGGTTAAGTCAGACTTTTGCGAATATAGCTGTGATAGATAGAGATGAAACAGGTAAGCATGCATCTTATAAAGCGGGTGGGATGTTAGGCGCGCAAAATGAATTTACCGAAAACAATGCTTTGTTTAGTTTGGCAACAACTTCTCAAAGGATGTTCGAACCGCTAAGGGACAGTTTGTTTGAAGAGGTTGGCGTGGATATTGAGTATTTAAATAGCGGATTAATAAAATTGGCTACGGATCATTATGATAATAAAAAGATTGAGCAACAATATCAATTTTTAAGACAACATTTTACATCTGTAGAACGTCTTAGCCCGACTGATGTCCAACACGTGTCCAATGGAGCCATTACTTCAAAACATACAAATGGTATTTATATGCCTGAAGATAATCAAATCAATGCAAACCGCTATACCAAAGCGTTGTTGAAGTCACTATCACATCGACATATAGATAGGATATACCAAACAACTGTGACTCATATTGAAGCCGAAAAAGACGGATACCGTGTGGATACACAAAGTGGAACTTATTATTCTGAAAAGCTAATTGTCACGGGTGGCGCTTGGACAAGCAAACTTTTACAGCAATATTTACCTTGTGAAGCGGTTAGTGGTGTAAAAGGGGAAGTACTATTGATAGAACAACCCGATTTGAATTTGGATGTTACCATGTTCCTGACAAATGGTTGCTACGTCGTCCCTAAATTAAAGAATAGATATTTAGTCGGTGCAACAAGTTACTTTGATGACTATTCAGTTGGGGTGTCTAATTCAGGAAAATCCTGGCTTAAGTCACAGGCTTTGCACTATATACCTGATTTGAAAAATGGAAAAATCATAAATCAATGGTCAGGTATACGGCCCTATTGTCAAAATGAACAACCTATTATGGATGAAGTAGATAAAGACTTATTTGTGATTGCTGGCCATTATCGCAATGGGATTTTACTTTCGCCTTTAATAGGTGAGTTGATGAGTCAATGGATTATCAGCGGACATAGGCCAACACAATTGTATGATTTTCAGATTAGGAGAGGTGAACGAAATGAAATGTAAGATTAATGGTGACGTATTTAACTTTGAACAACCAATTAATATACAAGAAATAATTCAATCATTGGGTCTCGATGAAAGACGTATTATTGTAGAGCATAATGAAACATTGATTAAGCGAGAACAATTTACATCTCGAATAGTCAATGACGAAGATAACTTAGAATTATTAGAATTTGTAGGAGGCGGTTAATATGTTTAAAATAGGCAACTTTACATTAAATTCAAGATTATTATTAGGTACAGGAAAATTTGATAATGAAGAGATACAAACTCAAGCTATTGAAGCAGCAGAAACAGAAGTATTAACTTTTGCAGTGAGACGCATGAATTTATATGACAAAGATTTACCAAATCCATTAGCAAAAGTTGATTTATCGAAATTCATCACATTTCCAAATACTGCAGGGGCTAAGACAGCTAAAGAAGCAGTCCGTATAGCAGAAATTGCTAATCATGCAGGTGTTTGCGACATGATTAAGGTAGAAGTCATTGGTGATGACGAAACATTATTGCCTGACCCATTAGAAACGTATGAAGCGTGTAAAATGTTATTGGAAAAAGGTTATACGGTCTGTCCATATATATCTAATGATGTTGTGTTAGCGAAACGATTAGAAGAGTTAGGTGTTCATGCAATTATGCCGCTTGCTTCTCCTATTGGTACGGGGAGAGGAATCAATAATCCATTAAATTTACGCTATATTATTGAACGCGTCAATGTACCAGTAATCGTAGACGCAGGTATTGGTTCACCTAAGGATGCTTGTCATGCGATGGAATTAGGAGCTGATGGTATTTTACTTAATACGGCGATATCAAGTGCAGCGAATCCTGTGAAAATGGCAGAAGCAATGAATAAAGGGATTAGTGCCGGAAGATTAAGTTATGAAGCAGGAAGAATACCTGTGAAGTATACAGCGCAAGCATCGAGCCCAACTGAAGGCATTGGGTTCTTATGATAGAACGTTACAATCGACAAGTAAGATATCACCAGTTTGGTGAGCACGGTCAAAGACAACTTCAAAAAACTCATGTCATGATTATGGGTGCAGGTGCGCTTGGTAGTCACAGTGCAGAAATGTTAGTAAGGATGGGGGTAGGCTCACTTACTGTAATCGATATGGATATTGTTGAGTTATCCAATTTACATAGACAAGCGTTATATGATGAGTTGGATGCGGAACAGATGCTACCTAAAGTTGAAGCATTAAAGCATAAGTTGAATCAAATCAATAGTAACGTACAAGTGACAACAATAGATAGTGAAATAACAAATTTAAATATTGAAAATCTATTAACGACATATCGACCGGATATTGTTATAGATGGTATGGACCATTTTAAAATAAGATATTTAATCAATGAATCTTGTAACAAGCACAATATACCTTGGATTTATGGCGCTGCAGTTGGTAGTCAAGGTACTGTTTATGGTATCGATGATCAAGGCCCATGTTTGAAATGTCTACTTGAAACAATGCCAAGTACTGGTGAAAGTTGTGCAATAAATGGTGTGCTACCACCAGTAATTTATCAAGTAGCTAGTATGCAAGTTTCCGAGCTAATGAGATGGGCCACTAACGAAGCATTTTCAAAAAAACTTATAACTATGGATTGTTTTAATATGCAATATAAGTCTATGGATATAAGTGCTTTAAAACAAAGTGATTGTAATGTTTGTGAGAAACATGATTATGCATTATTAAATGATAAATATGACACTAAGATAGAGAAGCAATGTGGAGACATGTTCTTGTTACGCTTTAATGCCGACATTTTTAACTATACTGGTTATTTACCTGTGACCGTAAAAAAAACTAATGACTTTGTGAAACTATTGTCCTATGGGCCTCATGAAATCACTCTGTTCAAAGATGGAAGAATGAATGTCTACGGTGTTGAAAATGAGGAGGCAGCGGAGAAAATTTATAGAGAAATTGTAAAGAGCATAAGT
This sequence comes from Staphylococcus pseudoxylosus, assembly GCF_003697915.1. Lineage (GTDB taxonomy): Bacteria > Bacillota > Bacilli > Staphylococcales > Staphylococcaceae > Staphylococcus > Staphylococcus pseudoxylosus. The sequence continues at coordinate 218,524 of NZ_RCVN01000002.1, read as the reverse complement.
TGAATATAAAATAATTTAAAGCACTGACTAGACAATAGGATGATTAACTATTGTTTAGCAGTGTTTTCTATGCTTTTAGGTTATTAATATAGATATTTTGAAAACGCAATTAAAGTTCATAAAAACTTCGAAATGATTTTACGAATTTGTGAACGGCTTGCCCATTCATTGAAACACTATATGTTGTGTTATAAATTGTAATAAGACACAATATATAGAAATGAGGGGATAAAATGAATAAACTTGAACAAGATTTAAAGCATTTAATAACCAAAGATCCTACAGTAGTAAATGAAAATGCCAACAAGGATAGTGCCACATTTTCGACAATGAGAGATTTAACAGCTGGTGTAGTATCTAAATCATATGCGCTGAATTATTTATTACCAGAACATGTTGCAACAGCTCATAAAGAAGGGGACATACATTTTCATGATTTAGATTATCATCCTTTTCAACCGCTTACGAATTGTTGCTTAATAGATGCAGAAAGTATGCTCAAGAATGGTTTTCAAATTGGGAATGCAACTGTGACTTCACCTAAATCAATTCAAACCGCCTCTGCCCAACTTGTACAAATCATTGCCAATGTTTCTAGTAGCCAATATGGAGGGTGTACAATTGATCGTGTTGATGAATTACTGAGCCATTACGTTCAATATAATGAAGCTAAGCATCGAGAATTGGCTGGAAAATTTGTGAAACCACAAGACATAGAAACTTATGTTGATTATCGAGTTTCACAAGATATTGAAGATGCTATAGAAAGTTTAGAATATGAAATCAACACATTGTATACATCAAATGGTCAAACACCTTTCGTAACATTAGGGTTTGGATTAGGAACGGATGCATATAGCCGTAAAATTCAGCAAGCAATCCTTAACACTAGAATCAAAGGTTTGGGTAAAGATCGTATTACTGCGATTTTCCCAAAACTTGTGTTCTCAATTAAAAAAGGTGTGAATTTTAGTTCGAAAGATCCGAATTATGATATAAAACAATTGGCATTAGAATGTTCTACTAAAAGAATGTATCCCGATATTTTGAATTATGATAAAACGGTCGAAATATTAGGTGATTTTAAAGCTCCGATGGGTTGTCGTTCATTTTTACCAGCTTGGAAGAACAAAGATGGACAATTTGAGAATAATGGAAGATGTAATCTAGGTGTTGTGACATTAAATGTGCCTAGAATGGCAATTGAATCTAATGGTGACATTGAAATATTTTGGAAAATATTCCATGAACGAATGGCACTAATGCATGATGCGCTCGTATATCGCATTCAACGCATTTCCGAAGTAACACCTGATAATGCTCCTATTTTATATAAAAATGGTGCATTTAAACATCGTTTAACGGATACAGAAGATATTATGACGTTGTTAAAAGGAAAACGAGCTACTTTATCTATGGGATATATCGGTTTGTATGAAGCCGCTACAGTGTTTTATGGTCCTAATTGGGAAACGCAGTCCATAGCTAAAAAATTTACATTAGATATATTAAAAGCAATGAAAGTTTACCAATTGAAATGGACTGAGCAATATGATGTTTGGTTCAGTATTTATAGCACACCAAGTGAGTCTCTAACTGATCGTTTTTGTAGACTTGATATGGAGAAATATGGTGAAATACCAAACGTCACTGATAAAGGATATTATCAGAATTCATTTCACTATGATGTGAGAAAAGATATTACACCATTTGAGAAAATTGATTTTGAAAAGGATTACCCTTTTTATGCAAGTGGCGGTTATATCCATTACTGTGAATATCCGAAATTAAATCATAATTTAAAAGCATTAGAAGCAGTGTGGGATTATTCATATGATAAGGTAAGTTATTTAGGTACGAATATTCCGATTGATCATTGTAGGGAATGTGACTTTAGAGGTGATTTTAAAACCACAACAACAGGCTATCAATGTCCTGAATGTGGCAATGATGACCCTACTACGGTTGATGTAGTAAAACGTACATGCGGATATCTTGGTAATCCAGTTCAACGCCCTACAATTGAAGGAAGACATAAAGAAATGTGTGCACGAGTGAAACACTTGAAAGACCAAACAACATGACAATATTAGATATTAAAAAAGGACAAGGTTACATTGCCAAAATTGAGTCACAAAGTTTTGTTGATGGAGAAGGTGTCAGATGCAGTTTATATGTCTCAGGGTGTCCATTTGCCTGTGAAAATTGTTATAACAAAGTGGCGCAAAATTTTAGATATGGTGAAAGGTTTAACGATTTAATCTTAGAAGAAATATTAGAAAACTGTGAACCTGACTATATTTCCGGGTTAAGTATCTTAGGAGGAGAACCATTTTGTAATTTAGACATTACATTAAAGTGCGCCCAAGCATTTAGAGAAAAATTTGGCTATTCAAAGACATTATGGGTTTGGACAGGTTTTTTATTTGAATATTTAATGGAAGATAAAGGTGAAAGAAACGAGTTGCTTAATCATATAGATGTGCTTATAGATGGTCCTTTTATAAACCATTTATATCAACCTAACTTACCATATAAAGGTTCTTTGAATCAGCGAATAATTGACGTAAAAGCATCTTTATCACAGGCACAAGTACGTGAACTACAATTAACGTAATTTAATGTAGAAGCAAGGTTGAGATAAATAATCTCATAACTACGACTACCAACTTAACAAAGCAGTTTGTTATTATCATAGCGCAGCTATTAATATAGTAAAGTATATTAAAAACGAAAATATATTGGCTTTCTCACTTATAGGGATGGGACAACACAATCATTTTTGAAAAAAGGTGATTTCTGTCTCGTCCTTTTTAGTGTCCTTTTTAGTGAAAGTCGTTACACGATGAAAGTTGATTTCAAGTGTCAACTTTTCATAAATGGATGCATATCACAAGCGAATTACTATTAATATAAAGTATAATTAACTAAAATAAATATTGATGAAAAATATAAAGTAATTAATTTTTTGACATAGAGAAGGGTGAAAGGAGCAGATTAATCATGTGCACTGGTTTTTCATATTTATCGAAAAGTAACCAAGTGATGTTAGGGCGTACAATGGATTTTGTATATCAATTAAAAGGGAACCCTGCTGTACAACCTCGTCACTTTTATTGGGAATCACGCGTAGCGTATAAAGGTAAAACAAAGTATGGTTTTGTTGGATCGGGTAGTGATATGGAAGGATTCTTATTTGCAGACGGTGTAAATGAACATGGTCTCGGGGCTTCAATACAGTATTTTAGAGGATATGCAACATATGCCACTGATGTACGAGAAGGGTATATGAACATTGCTCAAAGTGAAGTGATTACATGGGTGTTAGGTTACAATCAAAATATTGAAGATTTAATAGAAAATGCTAAATCTGTAAATGTTGTTGCACACACACTTAATGATATAGCTGAAGTTCCTCCATTACATTATCATATTACTGATGATTCAGGTAGAACGATTGAATTAACTTTTAAAGAGGGTAGTATGATTGTAAATGAAAATCCAGTAGGAGTCTTAACTAACAATCCAGATTTAAATTGGCATTATGAAAATTTGAGGAACTATATAAATATTACGCCACAACGTCCTCAAGCAAGCCAACTTATGAATACTATTTTCCCAACTCTAGGAAATGAAGGTGGAACATACGGATTACCCGGTGGATACACTTCAGCCGAACGTTTCGTTCGAATGGCTTACTTAAAAAATAATTTAGAAGAAACAAGTAACGCAGAAGAAGATGTACTCAATGCATTTAAACTTTTAGAAATTGTTAGTATACCCAAGGGCGCAGTTAGAGACGAAGAAGCGGCCCTCCATTATACTTTGTATCAAACAGTCCTAAATTTAACTACACGTACAATGTACATTAAATGGTACGATTCAAATCAGATTACAGAATTACAACTCACAGAAAATTTATTGAATAAAGAAGCATTAACGATATTTGAACCAGTTGCAGGCTTAGTAACAAATCGGTTAAATTAACAAACATTATAAATGACAGAACGCCTTTCAATATAAAATGGAAGGCGTTCTTTTTTTGTGTTATCCCAAAATTTTACTGTGAAGAACCATTTTTTTACTTAATATATAAAGTTACTCCTTCTTCTTATACAAAAAAATATAATTATAGATGGTGTCGATATTATCAAAAAAGGAGAAGTAGACAACTATGAGAGTACTCGCAGAATATATTGCTAGAAGAAACAATAAGTATTCTATTCGGAAATTTACTATTGGAACAGCATCAGTGTTATTAGGATCCGTTCTTTTTATCAATCAAGATAGCGAAGCAGCAGCAGATATGGTAAATGACAAAGAAAGCATTGCAGCACAAAATAACGCTGAAGCGCAAGTTATTTCAGAAGCAAAACAGTTTGATTTAGAGGAAGTTGCAGAAAAGCATTCTAAAGAAACTCAAATTGATGAAAATAATTCAAATGTTGTAAATCAAAAATTATCGAAAAGTAAAGAGACAAATCAAACAACACAAGAAGACGAACAAAACGCTCTTAAAAATGAAGTGAAAGTAGAAGAAGGGCAAAGGCAAAGTGAAATTTCAAATAAAGTAGATGAGTCAACAAACTATAATTTTGAAAAAGAGCAAATAAAGAAGCAAGAAAATAAAATAACTGAACAAAATAAAACAACCATTTCATCACATGAAAAATCTTCTAATACAAATAGGGATAATGATAATTCTATACCTATAGAAGAAAAGCAATCTACAGTAGAGAAGAAAGTGGAAAACGCTAATCAAATTAAAAATAATGGTGTTGAAGAGCAAAAATTTGTTGATGATGGAGAACAAAACAAAGTACCTGTAGTTACACAAAAGATAGAAAGTAACAATGATATCAATCAAAGTAATAGCTTAAATGTAATAGATTTAAATAATGAAACAAAAGAATCGGATAAAAATAAGCCTAAATCACGAGTAGCAAGGAGCTTGAATAGGTTACCTTATAATAGTCGTTTCAGTTATAGACGCTACAGTCAGAGGTTAAATTACGATACTGTACAATCAGGGGATTATATTCTGACAGCCATAAGAGAGGTAGAAAGAAATAGAGACGAATTAACTGAAGAAGAAAGAAAACTATTCATGAGAAATATCATTCGACAAACATCACTTAAGAATAATAAGAGCGTTTATAATAATGTTTTTAGAGGCATTTACTCAGTACTTGGAAATAGAAAAATCAATGCTGCTCAAGCAGATAAAATCAATGAGTTATTATTTAAAATGAAAGATTTAACTTTTAATAGAGACAATAATGATTATCGAGCTGTTTATACATTTACGAATCAATCTGATGTAACTAAAAACCATTTTGGTATCGTAGAAGATGAGATTTTTTATAATGACGGTGAAGTACTAATTGCAACAATGGTTTTGTCGAAAGAAAAAGGTAGAGGTACGTACCGATTTGAGAATTATGGAATAAGACCTAACGCAAGTCTTAGTAAAAAAATTAAAAAAGTTTTCGCTGTATATAATGGTAGACAAAGAGTTTTATTACAACAAGACCATCTTGGATATTATTCATATACTCGACCAGATAGTGGGTCTAATGGAAATCCAAACACTGGAGGCGGTTCTGGAGGTAGTGTTGAATTTGTTATATCATTTGATGCTAGTTACTATATAGATGTTAAAAAAGATAAATTATTTGGATATATACTAAGCGATACATTAGATCCAAATGTCCTTAGAGGAGTCAATATTACCAACCAATCTGTGGATATTGATGATGTAGCAAGAAGAATTAATGGAGCTCTAGTTAAAGCTAAAAAACAAAAGGCAGAAGAAGCTATCCAATCTGCAGAACAAGCACAACAATACGCTGAACAACAGTTAGCAGAAGTAACAGCGGATGGAGCGGTAAGCCCTGCTGAAAAACAGAAAGTTGATGAGGCAATTACCGCTTTGGAAGAAGCAAAACAAATAGCTATAGCTAAACTTGGCACCGTGTTGGAGGGTGCAGCAGGTAAAGAAGATCTTCAAGGTAGGATAGATGGAATACCTACATTGACTTCCCCAGAAGTGAATGATTTAGATAGTAATGGTGTAATAGATACTGTTCAATTGGCTGAAGCTGCTCAAGCTGTACAAGCCGCAGAAGAAGCCAAACGAACTTTAGATCAAAAGTTAGAAGAAGCAACAAGGGATAGTTTAATAAATCCCGATGAACAAGCTACTATTAATCAATTAAATCAAGCATTCAAAGTGGCTAAGAGCGCAGCCAGTAACAAAATTAAAAATGTACCTGATGGAACTAAAGGTAAAAACACCCTTCAAAATAAATTAGATCAAATGAATGAAGTGACAGTTCCTGAAATCAATGACCAAGATAGTAATGGTGTTCTAGACACAGAACAGTTGTCACAAGCAGATCAAGCTGTTCAATCAGCAGAACAAGCGCAACGAGCTGTAACTCAAAAATTGTCAGAAGTGAATTCAGATGGACTAATTACTCCAGATGAAAAAGCTGAAATAGATAGGTTGAATCAAGCATTAGAAACGGCTAAGACAACTGCATCTGAAAAGATAGATAATGTGCCTGAAGGAATGCCAGGTAAATCAGATCTTCAAACAAGGTTAGCGAAAATCACCACAGTTGTATCACCAGAAGTGAATGATCGTGACAGTAATGGTGTACGAGATGATCAGCAAATATCTGAAATAGCACAAGCCTTAATTGCATTAGAAGCAACAAAAATAATAGATGATCAAAAGTTAGCAGCAGTATTATCAGATGGCTTAGTAACTCCAAGTGAAAAAGAAGAAATTGATAAATTAAATAAAGTTCTATCGATGTTAAAAGAGGAACTATTAGAAAAAGTTAATGAATTGCCTGATAGTATGCTAGATAAGGCCCAATTTCAACAAAATATAAATCGAATTACTTCTGTAATATCGCCAGAAGTAAATGATAGAGATAGTAACGGGGTCTTAGATACTGTTCAACTATCAGAAGCAGAAAGAGCAATTATAGCAGCCAAAGAAGCTAAGCGAGCAGCAGATAATAAATTATCTGAGGCTACAGCGGATGGATTGATTAATCCGACTGAAAAAGGCGAGTTAGACCAACTCATTGAAGCGTTAGAAACAGCGAAGACAAATGCATCAGAGAAATTGACTAACGTCCCAAATGGTATGACTGGAAAAGCCGATTTACAAACACGCCTAGAAGGAATCGGAACAGTAACGTCCCCAGAAGTTAACGACCGAGATAGTAATGGAGTGAAAGATACAGTCCAATTATCATATGCGGAACAAACAATTGTGTTAGCTGAAGAAGCTAAGAGAGCGGTAGATAATAAGTTAACAGAAATCACAGGTGATGGCTTAGTGAATCCAAGTGAGAAAGCTGACTTAGACCGATTAATTGAAGTATTAGATAAGGCTAAAGCAGACGCTTCTACCAAATTAAATAATGTACCAGACGGTACAGCTGGTAAAGCTGATTTACAAACACGTCTAGAAGGAATCGGAACAGTAACAGTACCTGAGGTCAATGATCGAGACGGTAATGGAGTTCTAGATACTGTACAACTATCGGAAGCAGAACAAGCAATTGTGTCAGCTGAAGAAGCTAAGAGAGCGGTAGATAATAAGTTATCTGAGGTTATAGCGGATGGATTGATTAATCCGACTGAAAAAGGTGACTTAGATCAACTCATCGAAGCGCTCGAAACAGCGAAGACAAACGCAACAGAGAAATTAAATAATGTACCAGATGGTACAGCTGGAAAAGCCGATTTACAAACACGCTTAGATAGAATCGGAGCAGTGACAGCACCAGAGGTCAACGACCGAGATAGTAACGGAGTTCTAGATACTGTACAACTATCGGAAGCAGAACAAGCAATTGCGTTAGCTGAAGAAGCTAAGCGAGCGGTAGATAATAAGTTGTCTGAAATTACAGGTGATGGATTGATTAATCCGACCGAGAAAGCAGAGTTAGATCGACTCATCGAAGCGTTAGAAACAACTAAGATAAACGCAACAGAGAAATTGATTAACGTACCAGATGGAACAGCTGGAAAAGTCGATTTACAAACACGCCTAGAAGGAATCGGAACAGTAACGTCCCCAGAAGTTAACGACCGAGATAGTAATGGGGTTCTAGATACAGAGCAGTTAACGGATGCGGAACAAGCGATTGCGTTAGCTGAAGAAGCTAAGCGAGCAGCAGATAACAAGTTATCTGAGGTTACAGCGGATGGATTGATTAATCCGACTGAGAAAGCAGAATTAGGTAGATTAATTGAAGTGTTAGATGAGGCTAAAGCAGATGCTTCTACTAAATTAAATAACGTACCAGACGGTACAGTAGGTAAAGATGGGTTACAAACACGTCTAGAAGGAATCGGAACAGTGACAGCACCAGAGGTCAATGACCAAGATAGTAATGGAGTTTTAGATACAGAACAGCTGTCAGAAGCAGAACAAGCAATTGTGTCAGCTGAAGAAGCTAAGAGAGCGGTAGATAATAAGTTGTCAGAAATTACAGAGGATGTATTGATTAATCCGACTGAGAAAGCTGACTTAGACCGATTAATTGAAGCACTCGAATCAGCGAAGTCAAACGCAACAGAGAAATTAAACAACGTACCAAATGGTACAGCTGGTAAAGATGCGCTGGAAACACGCTTAGACCAAATCGGAACAGTAACAGTACCGAAAGTCAACGATCAAGATAGCAATGGCGTCCTAGATACAGAACAACTTGCTGAAGCAAACAAAGCCATCCAAGCAGTGGAACAAGCAAAAGCGAAAGTTGAAGGAAAATTAGCAGAAATTAAAAAAGATGGATTAATTACTCCAAGCGAGAAAGTCAAAGTAGACAAGTTAATTGAAGCGCTCCAAAAGGCTAAGGTATCAGCGATAAACATAATTAAAAAACTACCGAATAGTGATATAGATATAAATGCACTTCAAAACAAATTAGAACAAATTACATTAGTGACACCACCAAAAGTAAATGATAAAGATGGCAATGGCATATTAGATATAGAATCTCCAAATACAAAAGGTCAAAATCATGCTAATGTAAATAAACATTTGGATAAAACTATCAGAAAATTAAACTCACAAAAATCTATGAATAATAATGTGAAAATACAAAATTCAAATGAAAGAGATAATATGCTATTAGATGAAAGCCCTCATATAGGACTTTATAGACATAACTCAGAAGCGCAACAATTAAACGTAATTTCAAGTTATTTACAAATAATGGAAAATGAGACTAATGGAAATTCAGAAAATAATATGAATTCAATAACTCATTTACCTGATGCAGGAGGAGAAAGTAAAGATAGTTGGATTTTTGGAACTTTATTAGGAGCTATAGGTTCAATGATGCTCTTAAGAAAGAGACAAGAAAAAAAGAAAGGAACAGAAAAAATAACTAAAATTTAATAACGACTATCAATATAGTACAAAAAAGAGCCGAGGCATGTTATTTATGCTTCGGCTCTTTGAATTCATAGGTAGCTAAAATATGATTACACTCGTGATTTAAAAATCGTATTGATCATTTTCTTCTTCTAAAAGCTGATTATATAATTTAGAAACACGCAAGGTTGATGTTGCTAAATCATTAATTCTAAATATAATGTCATCATTAACGATAGTGCCATTAGAAAAATCACGTTCTTCGATAAATACATAAGTTTGCATAACGTGGGCTTTCATATAGCTTAAAATTGGTTTTAATTGTGTTTCAGCAATTAAGTAATGCTTCGGAGAACCCGCAGTTGCTATAATACCTACAACTTTATCTCTAAATGCATTAACAGGAAGTAAATCAAATACGTTTTTAAGCGTGCCTGGTATAGATGCTTGGAAGATTGGAAAGCCTATAAAAATAATATCAGCTTGCATTAAAGCAGAAGTTAACTCTAATGTGTCTCCAGAATAATCCAAGTAATTTCGTCCATCGCTAAACGATAAATCTAAATTCTTCAAATCGAATAATTGAATATTAAGTGTATCATCTTGATTTGTTATGGCTTCGTTTAGATATTTTATAGCAGTACTTGTTTTAGATCCAACTGTAGAACCAGATAGTAACACAACGTTTTTCATTTTATACCTCCTATTTGTTTAAATGTTTTTTAACCCCTGGAATAATTTCATTACCAATGAGTTCTATATTTTTCATTATTTTATCGAAAGGTACGCCACCGAAATCAATTTGAGCCATAAATCTCTGATGATTATAAAGTTCATGTTGGTAAAGTATTTTTTCAATGATTTGTTGTGGGCTTCCAACCATTAAGGCATCTCTATAATCTGGCGCATTAGCAAATTGTTGTTTTGGATATCCGGCACCTCTTATAAATGACATACCGACATTAAGGTGAGGGTAATATTCTTTTAACGCTAATTGTGTAGTTTCAGCAGTATAGAATAAACTAGCAGTAGAAACTGGTAACGATTGGGCTGAAGTATCGAAACCATGGTCTTTTGCAGTTAATCGATATTCATCTATTGAATCTTTAAATGTCATTGCAGGCCCACCTAATGTTGTAATCATCATTGGGATACCTTGGCGCCCTGCTTTAATCGCACTTGCTGCAGGTCCGCCAACAGCACGCCAAATTGGTAGTCCATCGTCTATCGGTCTTGGGAATATTTTCATATTATTTAAATCTGGTCTAAATTTACCAGACCAAGTGATTTTATCAGTCTTATTCAACTCTAATAGTAAATTTAATTTTTCTTCGTATAACTCATCATAATTATTTAAATCTAAACCAAATAAATCAAAGATACCTGTACGAGAAGCTCTACCTGCTACTATTTCTGCTCGTCCATGTGATATAAGGTCTAATGTTGCAAAATCTTCAAATATTCTAACTGGATCTGCTGCGCTTATAATTGAAGAAGAACTAGATATTTTAATTTTATTAGTTGCTTGGGCAATAGCACCTAATACAACTGTATGTGCTTGTGTAGTAAAGTGCTCTTGGTGACTTTCCCCAACACCGAATACGTCTATACCTGCTTGTTCTGCTAATTGACTTGCCTCGATTAATTCTTGTATGCGCTGTTCATAACTTACCTTTTCACCGTTATGGGGGTTGAGTAGGTGGTCTCCCAGTGAATAAAGTCCAAATTCTAATGGAGTATTTTCATTCATTTTTAAAATAGCCATATATCATCATCCTTTATAAATCGTGTAATTGTGATTCAATTTGAGTACGTTGATCTTCCATAAAATCTGGTAAATTGAGTTGTTTTCCCAAATTCTCAATAGCTGTGTCTACTGTGAAACCAGGGGATTCAGTTGCAAATTCATACATAATACTATTGTGTCGGTAGTATAATGATTTGAAAAAGTAACGATCAATCATACCACTATTATTTCCAGGGTTTTGATTAACTGTTGCTAAAATAGCTTCTAAATTTGAATCTTTGGGTGTATTTACAGCTATGTGGTGCACATAACCTTGACCAGGTCTAGCACGTTGACCTTGTTGTTCGACAATCACAAAGTCTGAGTATAAGCCATTTTCATCCAAGGTCATAACTGTTTCATTTGTAGCTTGTCTTGGAGTATAATGCAGTTCATGCTGTAAAAAATCAATGGTTTTTTGAGTATCGCGTAATCGAAATTCGACAGGTCCCATACCTAAAATTTGATGTTCAGTAGGAATATCTGAGTACGGGTTTTTGCGCCATGATTTTGGTAGATTATATTGATTGTTAGTAATTAATATAATCTCTAAATCATCTGGATCTTTAAATAACAAGGCTTGTTGGTTTAAATATGTCATATTTATTGTATCTATATTGTTATCTTCTAATCGAGATTGAAAATAAGTTAACGATGTTTTATCAGGGACTAATAAGCCTATACGATGAATAGAATTTGTACCAGGACGATTTTTCCCTAGATTAGGTATCTCAAAAAAGCTAAGCAATGTTCCGGCAGAACCGATTTCATCTCCAAAAAATAGATGGTACATCATAGGGTTATCTTGGTTTACAGATTTTTCTACTAAACGTAATCCTAAAATTTGAGTATAAAAATCTTTATTTATTTGTGCATCTTTTGTATACATTGAAATGTGATGATGGCCAATGATATTCATATAGCGCCCCCCTGTAGAATTGATAGTTACTATTGTATTAATTATTACCAGTTTACAGTATATATAAACCATTGGTATAAAAAATATACTTGTTAGCAATAATATATACCTTGTTTAACAGAAAATCAATACCTAGCATTTGCACACTACGATTCATTAATTATAAATTAATTTCAATTCATAAAAAGACACGAAACTATTAAGTTTGTGTCTTTTTAAATTATTCATTGTTTTTAAATTCTAAATAATAAAGGCTGAATTCTAAGTCGTTTTTTAAATGGTCTTCGAGTAACGTGACAGCCAAATTAATATCCCTATCATACAGTGCTGAAACAATGGCCTTGTGTTCTTCTATTAAGCCGGGACGACGTTTGTTAATTACAGTTTGGCTAAATAAATAAATGAAACTCTTATATTTCTGGTATGTATCTAGAATAAATTGGTTATTAGTAGCAGCGATAATTTTTTGATGGAATTTGTCATTGATTTCAATGATTTTAGCTTCATCCTCGACTTCGATATCTATCTCTGTATAACTTTTTAATTCTTCTAAATCTGATGTTGTATAAACAATAGCAGCTTTTTTTAATGCGTGTGTTTCTAATAAAATACGCATTTCAAATATTTGTCTGTATTCTTCACTGGTTGGTATGAAAATATAAGCATTTTTAATAAAGTATTCTAGTTCTAGTTGCTTTAATGCTTCACGAATTGGAGTTCGACTTACCTCATACTTTTTTGCAAGTTTAGCTTCTGTAATTTTCTCATCTTTTTTAAAAGTACCAGAAATAATATCATTTCTTATTCTTTGATAAATTGTTAATTCATTATTATTCAATTAACTCACCTCATTACAATAAGTGTACTATAAAAAAAATAGTAATAAAATGTATACATTTTAACTAGTTTGGTATACAATATCTCTTGTAAACGTTTTCAGAAAGGGTGTTAATTATGAAAGTAGGATTTATAGGTTTAGGTATTATGGGCAAACCAATGGTAGAAAATTTATTAAAAGCGAACGTAACTGTTCTTGTTAATGATTTAAATAAAGAAGCAGAAAATGAAGTAGTGAGACAAGGTGCAAATGCTGTTTCAGTACAACAAATGGCTCAACAAGCTGACTATGTTATTACATCATTACCAAATGGTGCGATAGTAAAGGCTGTTTTATATAGTGGTGAAGATGCAATAGTTAAACAAACTGATATTAAAGTAAAAGCTGTTATTGATACTAGCTCTTTAACTCCAAATGAATCATTGGAAATAAGTAAAGTACTAGAAACAAAACAAATTAAATATATGGATGCTCCCGTAAGTGGGGGAGAACCTTTAGCTATAACAGGTGAATTATCAGTGATGATTGGTTGCGCAGAAACGGATTTACCAGAAGTTCAAAAAGTTTTAGAACCTATTGCTGCATCAGTTATAAGAGTCGGAGATGTTGGTGCTGGTAGCGTAGTAAAGTTAGCAAATCAAATTATAGTTAACACCAACATTGCTGCGCTTTCTGAAGCGGTAGTATTAGCGAAAAAATTTGATATAGATTTAGCAAATATGTATAAAGCAATTAAAGGTGGTCTAGCAGGTTCTAGCGTAATGGATGCGAAGTTTCCAAAAATGATTGAGGAAGACTATCAACCAGGGGGCACGCTAAACATAAATTTAAAAGATATGAAAAACGTGAGTTCAACAGCAGATACAGTTGGTCTTACATTGCCTATAGCAAATCAAGTGAAAGAAATATACAAATCAGAAGTTGCACGCGGTAATGGTATGAATGATCATTCAGGCATTATAAAATTCTTTGAAAATATAAATAATATGTAGGTGAAAAGATGTTAACTGAACGTTTAATAAATGAAATGAAGCATGATGTTATTTCAAAAAATCTTAATACTTTTAAATATAAAATTATTGTCCTAGATGACGACCCAACTGGCACTCAAACAGTAAAAGACTTACCAGTATATACAGAATGGTCAGAATCGTTAATTGAAGATGGTTTTAAGCAAAAGAATCATATGTTTTATATATTGACGAATTCTAGAGCATTAAATGAACAAGAAACAACACAACTACATCAAGAAATCAGTCGTAATATAGCACGAGTTTCGCAACGATTAGATCATCCATACATTGTAATAAGTAGAGGAGATTCGACATTAAGAGGGCATTTTTATTTAGAACCGAAAGTCTTGAGCGAAGCTTCAGATGAACAATTTGATGGAGTATTTTATATACCAGCGTTCTTTGAAGGGAAACGTTACACATTTGATGGTATTCATTACTTAAAAGAAGGTGACGCATATATGCCTGTGTCTGAAAGTGAATTTGCAAATGATACTACATTTGGATTTAGTAGTAGAACGATGGCAAGTTTTATAGAAGAGAAAAGTAACGGAGAAATTAATGCAAATGACGTAAAACATATTCGTTTATCACAAATACGTGAACGCGATGCTCAATCAATTAATGAAGTGCTTAACAGTATCTCAAATTTTGATGCTGTTGTTGTCGATGCATTAAATGATGAAGACATGGATTATTTTGTTTCATGTTTAACTACATTTTTAGGAAGTAATGATAAAAAATTCATGTTTAGAACAGCCGCGTCTTTTGTTAAAGCTATGTGCGAAACACCTGGAGAGATTATTAACTTGAATCATTATGGTAACCAGACGAATGGTGGACTAATGATTGTAGGATCACATGTTAAAAAAACTTCATCGCAGCTACAACATTTATTAACAAATACTGATATTGCATCCATTGAGTTTGATGTAAAAGCAGTCACTACAAATGATTTACAATCGTACATAAACCAACAAATAGAAAAAGTGACATCATTGATTCAATCGGAGAGAGATGTCGTTGTCTATACTTCAAGAGATGTAATCAAAACAGAAGATTTAACGAATAATTTAAGTATTTCTACGAATATTTCGAATGCATTGGTTGGTATTGTACAAGGCTTAAAAGTAAAACCAAGATTCATTATTGCTAAAGGTGGTATTACTTCTAGCGATGTTGCCACTAAAGGACTGAATATTAAAAAGGCAATTGTTATCGGTCAAATAACGCAAGGCGTACCAGTTTGGTTAACAGGGGAAGAAGCAAAGTATAGTCAAATGCCTTATGTTATTTTCCCGGGAAATATTGGAGACGAAGATACATTAACAACTGTATATAAGATGAATTCGAAAGAGATATAGAAAGTAGGGGAAGAACATGATGGGAGAAATTTGGCCGTTAGTTGCTGTTGTGATTGGAGTACTTATATTATTAATGTTAATTATGTGGTTTAAACTTAATACATTTATTGCTCTAATTATCACTTCAATGGTAACCGGTATTTTACTGGGAATGCCTTTAGATACAATTGTAACCACTATTGAAAAAGGTATGGGGGATACACTAGGACATATTGCGATTATTTTTGGATTAGGTTCTATATTAGGTAAGTTATTGTCAGATGGTGGTGGTGCTACACGTATTGCCGATACATTAATCAATGTATTTGGTAAGAAATATGTGACGTGGGCAATGATTATCGCGTCATTTATTATTGGGATATCATTATTCTTGGAAGTGGCATTTGTGTTATTAATACCTTTAGTATTTACATTAGCTAAAAGGATGCAGATTTCAAACTTAACAGTTGGGCTTCCGATGGCAACCTCTATTGCAGTCACACATGGTTTTTTACCGCCACATCCAGGACCAGTTGCAATTTCAGAAGCGGTAAATGCTAATATTGGTCATGTATTGATGTATGGGGTTATTATCGGTATACCTTTAGCAATTATTGTTGGAGCTATTTTCCCAAAAATTGCACATAAATTAACGCCTGAAGCTTTCAATAGGAAAGGAAATCAAGCAGCTGTCGGTGAGTTTAAAGTATTTGAAAACAAAGATTTACCAAGTTTTGGTATGAGTTTGCTCACAGCACTTGCACCAGTTATCTTGATGCTATTAGCTACAATTGTACAGTTAATAACTGATAATGAAGACGGAAAAGCAAATGGTTTCGAAGGTTTTATCTACTTTATTGGAACCTCTGTAACTGCGATGTTAATTGCCGTATTATTTGCAATTTATTCTATGGGTATTAGAAGGAAACAGAGTATGAAGCAGATTATGGATACCGTTTCGAATGCCATTACCCCCATTGCAATGCTTATTCTTATCATAGGTGGAGGCGGAACATTTAAACAGATACTAATTGATGGTGGTGTAGGTGACACCATTTCAGAGATATTTAAAGGTACTGAAATGTCACCACTTATCCTTGCATGGTTAGCTGCGGCGTTATTACGGACAGCACTAGGATCAACAACAGTTGCAGCGATTTCGTCAGTAGGTATTGTTTTACCTTTATTACAATCGTCTGATGTCAATATTTCATTAGTTGTTTTAGCCATCGGAGCCGGTAGTATTTTCTGTTCACATGTGAATGATGCAGGATTTTGGATGTTCAAAGAATATTTTGTTTTAACTATGAAAGAAACATTTTTAACTTGGACCTTGTTAGAGTCCATCTTATCAGTTGTAGGTTTAGGATTAATTTTAATTGTGAATTTCATCGTATAATAATAAATTGGAGTGAGTATTCTCAATCAAGTTTGGTTGGGGACTCGCTCTTCTTTATTATAAAAGAGTTATTATTTTTATTAGAAAAACGATTATCTATTATTTATAAAAGCTTTGATATGATATTGGGATCCTTAATTTAAATAGTTATTCTAACAACATCATAAAGGCCAATATGACCAAACAGAATGACATACAAATTTTATATGCAGTATTATATTTTAATAATATTTTTTTGAAACAAAGCCCTAAAAATGCCCAAGCAATAGCGCCAGAAACGCCTATTAGTGCGATGGTAACTGTATAGCTCATGGAAGCGAAAAATGTCATGTCTTGTGTAGTGATATAAGTGACAATTGCAGTTAGCACGTAAACGATAGTCTTAGGGTTCATGTATTGAAGATATAATCCATCGCGTAAACGATATGTATGACCAAGGCTATCATTGTTGTGATTATGTTTAAACACTGTATATGCTAGATATAATAAATAAACAAATCCTAGAAATTTTATAATCAAAATAAAACTTGTGAAATAAATTGTCATAAACTTACTAAAAATAAGACATAGCAATGAAAGTGTTAAGAAGCCTAAACCAATTCCAATTAGGAATTTCAATGTACCTCTAATACCTAATCGTAAGGCGCCATCCAAAGCTAATAAATTATTTGGTCCAGGTGTATAGCTCATGAAAAATGTATAAATGATAAAAGATATAAACAAATTGCATTCTCCTCGCATTATCCTTTACTATGGAAATATACCGATAATAATTCCTATGTATAGGATATATCCTTTTAAAAGGATTTTATATCCACTTTAAAGGAAAGTCAATATAAAAAGGAGCAGTTATGATGGAATTCCATAAAATTGTGGCAAAAAATATTTATCTATATAGAAAGAAAAACAAAATTAGTCTGGAAAAATTATCAAAACTCACTGGGGTGAGTACGTCTTCGCTAAATGAGATAGAAAAAGGCAATACAATTCCATCTATTAATACTGTTTGGAAGATTAGTAACGGACTGAAATTGTCATTTAGTAGCCTGATGAGTGAAGCAGAATCTGACTATATCCAAGTAAAAAAGGAAGATATTGTACCAGTAACAGAAAATGAAGGGAAATATAGAGTTTATCCTTACTTTCCATTTGAAAAAAGTAAGTCATTTGAGTTCTTCTATGTTGAATTAGACCCCGGTGCCACTTTAAATTCTGAACCACATTTGGCTGGCTCTGAAGAATCAATTATCATTATTGAAGGTCAATTAGAAATGCATTTAGAAAATGAAGTACTTACTTTAAAAGAAAGAGATGCATTGAGATTTAAATCTGATATTGCTCATAGTTATATTAACAATGGAAACGAAATTACACTCATTTCTATGGTTATAGATTACAAGTAAAAAGTCAGAATCCAGATAAATCTATTTCTGGGTTCTGACTTTTTACTTAATAAAGTGAGTGGCGTAACGAAATTATTTTTAGCGATAAGTAATTTGATTGTCTTATTTAGCATAAGGTAAAATTGTGAAAAATTTTAAAATTACAAAATTGTCACCTCTTTTTCACTCTATAATATGGTAGCTGTAATGACTGCAATGATAGACTTAAGCGAAGTTTAATTGGTTTAAACTATTGTGAATAATTAACTGGCGTATCATAAATTTAGAGTGAAGAGGAGTAATATTTTGAACAAAATTAACAATAGAATAGAAACATTGGATTTTCTCCGTGGTTTTGCGTTATTAGGGATTATACTTGTAAATATTATCGCGATTGCACAATTACCGGCGCCGGAACTTTCAAATGATATTACGTATAAAAAGTTCCTGGATTTCTTTATTGAAAGTAAGTTTTTTGCTATTTTTTCATATTTATTTGGTATTGGTTTTTATATATTTATGCAAAGAGCTGAGCATAAAACTGGAAATAAGTATGTTATATTTTTACGTCGTATTATTATACTTGGTATTTTTGGTTTCTTACATATGCAATTGCAACCGGGAGAGGCATTGCTAATATACGCGATATTCGGATTGTTGCTGATTCCATTTTTTAAATTGAACAAGTATATTAATTTTACAATCGGTTTAATTGTATTAGTTTTGTTTATTTGGTTAGATGCTAAATTCTTGATTCCATTTCCATATTTTATATTAGGATTAGCGTCAGCACAATTTGGAATTATTTTTAAATTTGATACTGCGAGCAAGGTATGGAGTATAGTAGCAATTAGTTCAGGGATTATATCAATAATTGGATGGTATGTACTTAATAAATTCTACGTTGTACCATATATTGATTTATTACCCCGACAATTGCAAAAGAGTACAGAAGATTATATAACAGCTGTAGACCAATATCATCATCTTATTACGATATTCTCACCTTTCATGAGTTTATTTTATATTTCTTGTCTCATTTTATTACTGAATATGACGTGGGGACGTTTTATTTTAACGCCCCTAAAGTATTATGGCAGAATGGCATTAACTAATTATATTGGGCAGACTTTAATTATATACTTATTAATTATAATATTTGATGGGAAACATTGGAGTTTACTTCAATCATTATGGATATGTTTAACGATTTATATAGTTCAAATAATTATAAGTATGCTATGGCTTAAATATTTTAAATTGGGACCCTTAGAATATATATGGAAATTAGCAACTTATATGAAATGGATTAACATGAAAAAATAAAACTAATCACAAAAAGTCCGAGACAGCTATTTAGGTCTCGGACTTTTCTTGTGATTTGTTATTCTTGCTAGAAACGGAATAATATAATGAAATCATTTTTACTACTTGTATTTATAAAAATTTTGTTCATTTTTTGCTTTATCTATCCAAAAATCAGCATTGGGTATTTCTTTGTTTGTAGGACGATATACAGCTAAACTGCCGGAACCTTTTTCTTTTTTTTGCTTTTCAAAATCTTTAAGAGCATGAAAGGCAGGCTTAAATAGCATCCATATAGCTATAATATTTAACCACGCCATCAAACCGACACCTAAGTCACCCATATCCCAAGCAGCATCTGCTGTTTTTAAAGTTACAAATGCAGTAGCAATAATTAACATACAACGAGTCAAAGTGATATAAAAATTTGATTTTTTAGGAGTCATTCTCCGAGTTAGATATGCCATATTTGTTTCAGAAATGTATGAGTATGCCAATATTGTAGTAAATGCAAAGAAAAATAGAGCAATAGCTATAAAATATGAGCCAAAACCAGCAAAATTAGGATCGAAATGGTAGTCAGATCCTTGGAATGCTTTATCAATACCAGATTGAACATACATCGCTGTACCCGAATAATCTTTTGAACCATCTGCATTCTGTACATAAATACCATTATCCTCTATTAAATTTGGAGATCCATGTGCATTTTTAGTACCATCTGTAGTGTTAAAAGTACCTGACATTAAAATAATTAATGCAGTGGCGGTACAAACAAATAGTGTATCTATGTAGGCAGAGAATGCTTGAACAAGGCCTTGTTTAGCTGGGTGAGATACTTCAGCTGCCGCAGCTGCGTGAGGGCCTGTGCCTTGTCCGGCTTCATTAGAATAAAGTCCTCTTTTCACACCAATTTCAATCATTGCACCGACTATACCACCAAATGTTGATTGTAGTCCCAGTGCAGATTTAAATATAAGTGCAAACAATGCTGGTACTTCTCCTAAATTCAGACAAATAATAATAACAGCTAACAAGATATACGCAATAGCCATAAATGGGACCACTGCAGTAGCCATACTAGCAATGCGCTTAATACCACCAAATATTATGAGCGCAAGAAGTATGATTAGACAAATTGTGACAATCCATTTTGGAATATTAAAAGCACTGTGCAAAGAAGTTGCAATTGCATTGGATTGAACACCTGGCATTAAGAAACCTATAGATATTACTGTAATAGCAGCAAATACTAGCGCGAATATTTTACCAAATTTGCCTCCAATACCTTTCTCTATATAGAAAGCAGGTCCACCTCTGTACTCTCCGTTTTCTTTTTGCTTATAGATTTGGCCTAGTGTGGATTCTACAAACGCTGTACTAGCACCAATTAACGCAGTAACCCACATCCAAAATACTGCGCCAGGTCCACCTATAAAAATGGCTGCAGAAACACCGACAATATTTCCAGTACCAACTCTGCCAGCAAGAGATAGGGATATAGCCTGGAAGCTAGAAATACCTTGTGGAGATTTTTCACCTTTAAATAATAAGCGAATCATTTCTTTAAATTGCCTGATTTGTGCGAAACGAGACATAATTGAAAATAGTAATCCAGTAATTAATAATCCAAAGACGAGCGGTGGACTCCAAATGATTTTATCTAAGAAACTAATGATCTCTGAGAGCAAAATAATTCTCCTAACATAATGAATTTACACTAATTTTTGTAAGCGTTTCCACTGATTCTACACTTTTGAAAAATCTTAGCAAGTCTACATATTAAATTGTTAATTGTTTAATTCATTAAATTATTAAAATTATTTTAAAATGTTTATAAAGAAGAAAATAATAGTGATATGATGTAAAGGAATTTGAAAATTATGTGAGATTTTGTATTTGAATATTTTCAATTAATTGGATATAGGGGTATATGTATGGATGTAATTATAATACTTAGTCTGTTCGCGATATTTCTAGGAGGATTAGTAAGGACATATTTTGGATTTGGAGAAGCACTTATAAGTATGCCATTACTAGCACTAATAGGTTTAGAAACGCATGCAGCAATATCTGTCGTTGGTTTGGCTGGCTTATTTGTAGCGAGTTTAAATATATTTTCTGGTTATAGAAATATAAAATATAATGTTTTATTCCTGATGTTAGTAGGTAGTTTAGTTGGTATACCTATAGGTATTTGGATTTTAAGATATTTTAATACTAATATTGTGCAAATGATGTTAGGTGGATTTTTAATTATGTACGGTACATATTCATTATGTAAGTTTTTATTTTTTAATAATCGCATACGAGTTGTATTAAAATCTAACATATGGTCTGGTATTACAGGCATTGTTTCTGGAACTTTAGGCAGTCTATATAACTCTCATGGTGTTCCAGTTGTAATCTATGGTACTTTATCACGTTGGCATATCAAAGATTTTAGAAGTACAATTCAAGCACACTTTTTTTAACGGCAATATTTGTAGTTATGGGGCAAGGGTTTGGCGGTATATGGACAGAACAAACGATTCCTTTATTTTTATTGTCATATTGGGAGCGTTAATATTAATAACTTAAAAAAGAATAAAGTATGATGCTCCTCTTCATTATTGCATCATAATAAATAAAATCGCTTTAAAATACTATTTCACTATAGACACTTTAAAGCGGTTTTATTATAAAAATATAAATCATTATTTAATTTTATTTGAGTTAGCATTTATTCTTTTATTTAAAAGTACAAAGAATAAAATAAAGGCAATAGAAATCATGATGTGGCCTAAACCTGCGATACCTGCAATTGCTGGGCTAACGCTAAAGCCTTTGATAGTTGCAATACCATTAACATATTGCATAGCTACTGTTACTAAAATACCTAAGTGGAATAAATAGAAAAAGCTATTAAATAACTTACTATTTTTAGTTAATTTCAATTGGTATTCAATAACCATAAATATTAAGAACATTATCGTACCTAAAACGAGTAAATGCGTGTGTGTGACATTTAATTGAGAGTAGCCACTAAAATTTTCGCCTTTAGACATTTCACGGTAAAAAAGACCACTTAACATACCTAGTAAAGTATAGAATGCTGAACTAAACATTAATTTTTTCATTTTTTTCGACCTCCGATTTGTTAATAACTGTAATATAAACTTCTTATATGAACTCTATATGAACAAAAAGAAAAAATGCTAATTTTATAGAGTGTATGCAGTTATTAAAAAGATAGGATAAACAGAAAGGGAATTGTGTCTTAGCTATATTTTTTAGTATTAGCAATTATTTTCAGAAAGTCTGTAAATCTGTAGGAGTTGTAATGAATGATGGTTATGAAGTATCGTGCCTTTATTTATAATTTTAGGGCTAATGTGATTGTTGAAATGTGCAGTTGATCATTACTTCCATACCGCCATTTATTAGATAATGATGAAGCCTAAGTAATAACTTTATATTAATTGACCACTTAGGCTTATTGCAATCGGAAATAGTGTTTTAATTTAATTCTTTTGTTGTGCTAGTAAAAGGGGATAAATTGTATCAAGTGTAGGGGTCTTTAAACCATGCAATCGTGCTTTGTTATATAAAAAACCTTGAATTCCTTCAATCTCTAGTGGCTTGTTTTCTAAAACATCGTAGTACATACTCGTCCCCATTTCATTAGGGTAACCTTCATAAATTGCCATAATTTCAGTTACAATTTGTTCTTCAAATCGTACATTTTCAAATTTAGCAATTTCAATACCTTCGCGTAATAAATTATCGCATAGATTTTTAATGCCTGGGACAGTTAATACAGAAGCGGTAGAACGACTCAAAGCAGTTACGCTATTGATAGCTAAGTTCACAAGCAGTTTATACCAAATTGCTGCTCCTATATCATCAGTTAGGTGAATATCTAGTGGTGTATTTTCGAGTTCTTTGCGTAGTGCTTTTGTTTGAGGTGTATTCTTCAAGATTAATTTATGGTCACGAAAGTGAGTCACTTTATCGTTCTCTTTTTGACCACTAATATACACAACAGCTTGATAAACAAATGGATGTTTAAACTTTGATAATTGACCATGACCATTTTGAGCTAAAATAATAGTAGTATCTTTATGTAACAAGTGGTCTAATTCAGTTAAGACTTTTGATAGTTGGTGTATCTTTACAGCGATAAATATAACGTCAAATTTTTCATTACAGTCACTTAAAGCAGTTACAGTTAATTGATGTGCCTCAGTTGAATTTCCATCAACAAAGAAATTAAGCGTTTGATTGCGACGCCCTAATAATTTCAAGTTTGGTTGATTGTGTTGAAGATCAAACGCAATTGTACTTCCTACTGCGCCAGGACCAATAATAGCGAAATTGCTCATGTTATTTTATTTCCTTTTCTAAAAAGTTTAGTTAGTATATGTATAACAATATAAATATATCAAATTGTGGAGTTGATTTTAATTGAAAACATTGAGTCAGTTACAAGCATATAAAGAGAATAAAGAAAAAATTTCAATGGTAACAGCTTATGATTACCCAAGTGCTAAACAAGCTGAAGCAGCACAGATAGATATCATATTAGTTGGAGACTCACTAGGCATGACAGTTTTGGGTTACGACAATACAGTACAAGTAACTGTCGAGGATATGATACATCATGCAAAGGCAGTGCGTAGAGGTGCGCCTGATACTTATGTAGTTGTCGATGTGCCATTTGGTGGAGTAGGCATTTCTGAACAATATGACTTAGAAATAGCAGTCAAATTGTACCAGCAGACTAGTGCCAATGCGATTAAAGCAGAGGGTGCACATCTAACAAAATATATTGGAAATTGTAGCCGTATGGGAATTCCGGTCGTTTCACATTTAGGTCTTACACCACAAAGTGTAGGTATCACAGGATATAAAATGCAAGCAAGTAACAAAGATGCGGCACAACAACTTCTTAATGATGCCCATGCTGTACAACAGGCAGGCGCAGTCATGTTAGTGCTAGAAGCGGTACCTGCTGATCTAGCGGCGGAAATCTCAAAACAACTAGACATTCCTGTAATAGGGATCGGAGCTGGTAAAGATACAGATGGACAAGTGTTGGTTTATCATGATTTATTAAATTACGGTGTCGAGCATCAAGCGAAATTTGTAAAACAATATGGCGATTTTTCAGTTGGCATTGATGCATTGACTGAATACAATAGAGAAGTGAAATCTAGCGAGTTTCCTGATGGGAATCATACTTATAAAAAACGCGTGATGGATGAGGATACAAAATGACTAAAATAATCACGAGTATTAAAGAAATGGGACAGATTACAAATGAACTAAAACGCCAAGGTAATAATATTGGTTTTGTACCTACTATGGGTGCATTACATGATGGACATTTAAAGATGATGGCTCAATCAGTTGCAGAAAATGATGTAACTGTGATTAGCATTTTTGTTAATCCTTTACAATTTGGACCAAATGAAGATTTAGCATCATATCCAAGAGACATTGACGGTGATGCAATTAAAGCACAATCAGTAAACGTTGATTATATATTTCATCCAAACGAGAAGGAAATGTATCCACAAAAACCGACCATTGAAGTGAAAGCAGGCCGTCTTGCTACAGTGTTAGAAGGTGCTGAGAGACCCGGACATTTCGATGGCGTTGTTACTGTTGTTAATAAATTATTTAATATTGTACGCCCCAATAAAGCATATTTTGGTAAGAAAGATGCACAGCAGTTAGCTATCGTTGAAAAAATGGTAGAAGATTTCAATCATCCAATTAAAATTATTGGTGTAGATATCGTAAGAGAAGAAGATGGATTAGCCAAAAGCTCCCGTAATATTTATTTAACAGAACATGAACGTTCAGAAGCGGCATATTTATATAAGAGTCTTTGTTTAGCACAATCAATGTATGAACAAGGAGAGAGAGACAGTAAAAAGTTAATTGAAAAAACACGTAAATATATTGAAAAGCATACCGCTGGTAACATTGAAACAGTGGCTATTTATAGCTATCCACAACTCATTAAACAAGAACAAATAAAAGGGAAAATATTCCTCTCATTAGCAGTTAAATTTAGCAAAGCGCGTTTGATAGATAATATCATTATAGGTGATTAATTAGCATGCTATAAACAATACGCTTAATGCAATTTAACAGAAATTAATCTTATCGTAATATACATTTTACATTTCGACAGTGTTGTTTTATCATATGCTATGAGAGATATATATCGAGAAGCAAATTTATGATATTAAGATAGTATTATAGGGTATGAATACATTAGGAAAAGAATAACTGGTATCTTATAAAATAAAAAACATTATAAATTGCTATTAAAAAGTGATAATTGAAAGGTGGAAACATAATGAGTGAATCAAACTCTAAAGACGTTATTTTAATTGGCGCGGGTGTTTTAAGTACAACATTCGGGACAATGTTAAAAGAACTTGCACCAGATTGGAATATTAAACTTTTTGAAAGACTCGACAAACCTGCTATAGAAAGTTCAAATGAGCGTCATAATGCTGGTACTGGACATGCTGCATTATGTGAATTAAATTATACAGTTGAACAAAAAGATGGCTCAATAGATGTAGAAAAAGCTAAAGAAATAAATGAACAATTTGAGATTTCAAAACAATTTTGGTCTCACTTAGTAAAAAGTAAACAAATCGCGAACCCACAAGAATTTATTCGCCCTTTACCACACATTAGCTTTGTACAAGGGGATAAAAACGTAAACTTCTTGAAAAGACGTTATGAGGCATTAGCGCCATTATCAATGTTTAAAGGTATCGAATATACTGAAGACCATGGAAAACTAAGAGAGTGGATGCCATTGATGATGGAGGGGCGTGACCCAAATGAAACAGTTGCGGCTAGTAAGATTGACGAAGGTACAGATGTAAACTTTGGTGAACTTACTAGAAAGATGGCTAAAAATTTAGGCGAACATGAAAATGCACAGCTTTTCTATAAACATGAAGTCCAAGACTTTAGCCGTCGTAAAGATGGTAAATGGGAAGTTAAAATTAAAGACCTAAAAACTAAAAAAGTAGAACATCATATTACTGATTATCTATTTATCGGTGCTGGTGGTGCAGCGATTCCATTATTACAAAAAACTGGTATCCCAGAAAGCAAACATTTAGGCGGATTCCCAATTACAGGCGAATTTTTAGTATGTAATAACCCTGAAGTTGTAGCTAAACATGAAGTGAAAGCTTATGGTAAGGAACCAGAAGGTACACCACCAATGACTGTACCTCATTTAGATAGACGTTACATTCAAGATGAAAACTCGTTATTATTCGGACCATTTGCAGCAATCGGACCAAAATTCTTAAAAAATGGTTCTAACTTGGATTTATTCAAATCAATTAACCCAAGTAATGTGATTACGATGTTATCAGCAGCTGCTAAGAACTTCCCATTAATTAAATATTCAATTCAAGAAGTATTAGCTAAAAAAGAAGATCGAATGAAAGAATTACGTCGATTTGTTCCTGACGCTAAAGATGAAGATTGGGACATCTTACAAGCTGGTAAACGTGTTCAAGTTATTAAAGACACTAAAGAACATGGTAGAGGATTTATTCAATTTGGTACAGAGGTTGTTAATTCTAAAGATCATTCTGTTATTGCATTATTAGGTGAATCACCAGGTGCTTCAACATCAGTATCTGTTGCTCTAGAAGTTATTGAAAGAAACTTCCCAGGTCAACTTAAACAGTGGGAGCCAAAATTGAAAGAAATGATTCCATCTTATGGTAAATCATTGATTGAAGACTATGCGTTATTGAAACAAATACGTCAAGCTAATGACACAGAGCTTCAATTAAACAATAAATAATAAAATTACTTTAACCTCGAAACATAAACATGTTTCGAGGTTTTTTGTTTTGAATTATATTAATGTATCCAATGTCGTTAAAATGAATTTTATAAAAATAAATTTCTCATAATAACTATATAAATATTTTAACTACTATAGAAAATATTTGGATATTTATCGATACTATGAAAAATATTAATTACTATAATTATTTTAATATTTAAACTATTGCTAAGACGCTTTGAATTGTGCACTATTGAAAATATAATTAATAGTGACTCGCATTACTCGCAAAATAATTGATTAAATGCAAAAAAATTAATATATAATATCATGTTGGTCATCATGTTTAACCATTGGAATGTATGAGAAATATAATCTTGTTCTTATACATTTTAAATAACATGCTGTTTAAATCAACAAATTAATTTAAATTATTTTGTATTTCTCCCCAAAAAATTTCAATGAATTTAGTCTACGCTTTAAATACTTTCAAACTTAAAAAACGAATTTAAGAAGGAATACCAATATAATCTTTATAATTGCGCATGTTTAAATTGTGCGGCACAATAATGTAACTTTTATAAAATGTGTGCGTTTAAATGTATTAATTATGTAAATATTTCGAAAAAACACTTGCATTTATTATTCAATTGGGTAATATCGAGTTGTGAAAAAGTAAATTTGAGGTGGAAAAATTATGAAAAACAAACAAGGGTTTTTACCTAATAGATTGAATAAATACTCTATTAGGAAATTTACAGTTGGGACAGCATCGTTATTAATCGGAGCTACTTTAGTTATGGGGATAGGTAATGAGGCTCAAGCAGATGAACTTGATTCAATAACTAGTGATAGTGCAAGTACTAAAGATAAAGGTGAAGCTTTAGATATAAGTGATATTAAAAGTGTAGAGGAAAATAACTCTATAGAACAAGATTCAGAAGAAGTGGTAAATGAAAGTAACGATAAAGCAACGCAAGAAAAAACAGAAAATTCTGAAGTTAATTCTGCTAATGAAGTAGAACAATCGACAGCAAATGAGAATAGTGATGAACAAATAAAAAATGAAGAACCTAAAACAGAAGAAACTAATACTAAACAAAAGGATTCAGACAACACAGATACAATACAAGAACAAACTCCATCCTCTGATAATACTACAAATGAAACGGTAAATGAAAAGGAAACAACACAAGAAAATAAAAATGAAGAATTAGATACAAGTGATGTGCAATCTAAGACTGTAGCACCATCAACAGAAACTAACACAAAAACAGATTCTGTAAAAACAGAAACATCTGAAACAAAAGTTAATAAGAAATCTGATAGTGAGAAAGCTACAAAAGTAGAACAACCACAAAAAAATGCTAATCAACAAGTTACAGAAAAACAAAAATCAGAAATGAAAAAAGATGAAATTGCAACATCTAAAAATTCAAAAACTTCGTCTGAACTTGATAAATCGAAAGTAACTACTACAGAAGACAAGAAAAATGCTAAATCTAAATTAGAAACAAAGTTAGCAACAGCTAAAGACAAAAAAGCTACAGTTAAATCATTTTTAAGTAGTCAAGTATCAACAATAGAAGCAAAAACGATCATGGATAATGCAGATATTAATTATGAGACTGCCACAGATGAAGAAATCAACATTGAAATCTTGAAAGCGTCACTTATCGAACTTGTTAATGATCAAGAGAGCGCAACAACACTTGCAACACCAACACGTACGATGTTTAGAGCAATGGCTACACCGACAGCGTTAGCTGCGGCAGTAGATCAAAGTGAAGAAGTAGAAAAATCATTAGGTTATTTAGATAATTATACGTTTGCATCGTTAATATTTGATCCAGGTTCACTAGATAATCCAACAACGTTGAATAGTAATGTCATTCCATTTGATATTCATAGTTATATGTCAGGAGCTAACTCTGGAGATAGATATAAAATTGATTTGAAATTAGACCCGATTATCGCTCAACATGTTACAAAGATAACCGTGAATCCATCAGGTAGAAGTCAGCCAGTTGAATTTGTTAGATTAACTGATGAAAATGGCAAGCTGACAAATACTTGGGAAGTAAACTTTATTAGAGCAAATGATGGTTTGTTTGGCGGAGCAGAAATCTTATCACAATACACAGCTACAAACGGTAAAATAGAACTTGATGATACAGTGGCTAATATTTTAAATAGTGCTGGTAGTTTAGAAAATAATAAATTAAATTATCAAATGTTTGTACGTGACTCTACTGGCAATAGAATAGTGCGTACATCTGAAAGCAGTGGTTATTTCTTAACTGGTGCTGACAGTGATTTAGTCGATTTACAAAATAGCGTTTCAAGTGAGAACAGTAATACATTTAAAGCAAGCAGTGGGTCAGCTGCTTACGACGACGCTCCTGGAAAGTATGGCGGTTTTATTATTGATCAACAAATAATGAAAAATGGTATATTTTCATATAGCAAAACGAAAAGTAATCAATGGTCATATAATTATCAAATAGATAAAGACTTATTACCTTATATCGAAAGTGTAGAATTACACAAGTATGATTATCAAGGCTTAAGTGGTTTTGATAAAACGTATCATGTAGCAGACAAAGTTGCTGATTTAACTTTAGATGATATTGGAAATGGCTCAATTACTAGTGATAATTTAAATAAACTTATCGAATTTAACAACCTTTTACCTGAAACAGTAGGTGTTAGAATCGTAATTAAATTAAATCAAAGTGTAAATAACATTTTAACTAAAGATGCAGAATATGATGCACAAGGTAACTTAATCAGAGAAACTACTAAACAAAAAGAAGACTTTACTTTTGCAGGTTATTTAACTGATAGTAAAGGATTACTTATCAATAATACATTAGGCACATCAACGTTAGCTTTACAAGACTATGATAAAGATGGGTTACTAGATAGATACGAACGTCAAGTATCGCTTTCAGATCCTGAAAATAACGATACAGACGGCGACGGAAAAAATGATGGAGATGAAGTCATCAATTATAAGACTTCTCCATTAGTTGGTAAGCCTGAGGCGGCTGACATTACGAACGAAGATACTGTTGTAAATGGCTCAGTTCCGCTAAAAGAAGGTGCCGCATCACAAACAGCTAAAGTTATAGATGCAAATGGTAAAGTGATTGGAACATCATCAGTTAATCCAGATGGTATATTTTCTGTGTCAATTCCTCAATCACCAGAAGGTACATATACAATTGCGATTGATTCGCCTAACTATGAAAATGATGAAATTAATACATTTAACATTATAGATGTTTCTAAAGTACCTGCACCATCTATTAATCCAGTTGACGATAATGATACAGAAATACAAGTTAATGGCACGGCCGGTGCTACTGTTACTGTTCGAGATAACAATAATAATGAAATAGGTTCGGTTCAAATACCAAGCGATGGCTCAGCAGCAACTATAGTATTAAACCAACCGTTAACAGCTGGTACAGTATTAACTGCAACAGCTAGCAAAGATGGTAAAACAAGTGAGATTTCAGACCAAATTACTGTTACAGATGAAACAGCCCCAGATGCACCAGTAATTAATCCAATTACAAGTGATGATACACAAGTTACAGGAAAAGCTGAACCTAATTCATCAGTTACAGTTGGTTTCCCAGGTGGAGGTAAAGTTTCAGTAACTGCTGATGATCAAGGAAACTTTACAGTTGATATACCAAATAGTGTAATTCTTGAAGGTGGAGAAGCATTTAAAGCAATTTCAACAGATGAAGCTGGAAATGAATCGCCAGTAGCAACAACAATAGTTAAAGATGTGAAAGCGCCAGATGTTCCAGTTATTGGGGATATTACTAGTAATAGTAATCAAGTAACAGGAACAGCCGAAGCAAATTCAACGGTAACAGTGACATTTCCAAGTGGAGCAGTTGTAGAAGTAACAGCAGATGAAAATGGCAACTTTACAGCTAGTATCCCAGAAAATGAGGAATTGCAAGGTGGAGAAACAATCCAAGCTACATCAACAGATGTTGCAGGAAATATTTCACAATCTGGTAGTGCAACAGTAATAGATGAAACAGCCCCAGATGCTCCACAAATAAGTCATGTAACAAGCGTGAGCACTGAAATAACAGGAATAGCTGAAGCAAATTCAACGGTAACAGTGATATTTCCAAGTGGAGCAGTTGTAGAAACAACAGCAGATGCACAAGGTAACTTTACAGTTGTTATTCCAGAAAATGAAGCATTACAAGGTGGAGAAACAATCCAAGCTACATCAACAGATGCGACAGGAAACGTTTCGCACCCAGGTTCTACAACAGTTACAGACGAAACAGCACCGGCACCACCAACGGTTAATAGTGTGACAAGCGAAGATGCACAAGTAACAGGAACAGCCGAAGCAAATTCAATAGTAACAGTTACTTTCCCAGGTGGCGTGACAGCTACAGATGAATCAGATGCTAATGGAAATTATGCAGTAGCTATTCCAGATGGAGTTGATTTAGTAGGTGGAGAAGAATTATTACTAGCTTCTATAGATAATAATGGTAATATTTCTGATTCTGTAAAGGCAATGGTTGTAGATACAACAGCGCCAGAGGCACCAAAGGTGAACGAAGTAACAAGTGAAGCAACAACAGTTAGTGGCACAGCGGAACCAGGCTCAACAGTAACCGTCACGTTCCCAGATGGCACAACAGCAACAGGTACAGCGGATGATCAAGGTAACTACACAGTAGAAATCCCATCAAACGTAGACTTGAATGGTGGAGAAGAACTCATAGTTACTTCTAAAGATAAAGAAGGTAATACATCTGAAGAAGCAACAACAACAGTTACTGACACAACAGCACCAGCGGCACCAACGGTGAACGAAGTAACAAGTGAAGATACAACGGTTAGCGGCACAACAGAACCAGGTTCAACAGTAACCGTAACGTTCCCAGATGGTACAACAGCAACAGGTACGGCAGATGATCAAGGTAACTACACAGTAGATATTCCATCAAACGTGAAACTAGAAGGTGGAGAAGAACTCATAGTTACTTCTAAAGATAAAGAAGGCAACACATCTGAGGAAGCAACGACAACAGTTACTGATACAACAGCACCAGAGGCACCAAAGGTGAACGAAGTAACAAGTGAAGATACAACGGTTAGCGGCACAGCGGAACCAGGCTCAACGGTAACAGTCACGTTCCCAGATGGCACAACAACAACAGGTACGGCAGATGATCAAGGTAACTACACAGTAGATATTCCATCAAACGTGAAACTAGAAGGTGGAGAATCAATCAAAGTTGTAGCCGAAGATAAAGATGGTAATACATCTGAAGAAGCAACGACAACAGTTGTAGATACAACAGCGCCAGCGGCACCGACGGTGAAAGAAGTAACAAGTGAAGCAACAACAGTTAGCGGCACAGCGGAACCAGGCTCAACGGTAACCGTCACGTTCCCAGATGGTACAACGGCAACAGGTACAGCGGATGATCAAGGTAACTACACAGTAGACATTCCATCAAACGTGAAACTAGAAGGTGGAGTATCAATCAGAGTTGTAGCCGAAGATAAAGATGGTAATACATCTGAAGAAGCAACAACGACAGTTGTAGATACAACAGCGCCAGAGGCACCAAAGGTGAACGAAGTAACAAGTGAAGCAACAACGGTTAGCGGCACAGCAGAACCAGGCTCAACGGTAACAGTCACGTTCCCAGATGATACAACGGCAACAGGTACAGCAGATGATCAAGGTAACTACACAGTAGAAATCCCATCAAACGTAGACTTGAATGGTGGAGAGCCAATCAGAGTTGTAGTCGAAGATAAAGATGGTAATACATCTGAAGAAGCAACGACAACAGTTGTAGATACAACAGCGCCAGAGGCACCAAAGGTGAAAGAAGTAACAAGTGAAGCAACAACGGTTAGCGGCACAGCAGAACCAGGCTCAACGGTAGCCGTAACGTTCCCAGATCGTACAACGGCAACAGGTACAGCAGATGATCAAGGCAACTACACAGTAGACATTCCGTCAAACGTAGACTTGAATGGTGGAGACACTGTCATAGTGACTGCTACGGATAAAGATGGTAATACATCAGAACCTACAAATACAAATGTAACTGGCACAGGAGAAAATCCAGGCACAGGAGAAAATCCAGGTACAGGAGAAAATCCAGGTACAGGAGAAAATCCAGGCACAGGAGAAAATCCAGGCACAGGAGAAAATCCAGGCACAGGAGAAAATCCAGGTACAGGAGAAAATCCGGGTGCAGGAGAAAATCCAGGCACGGGAGAAAATCCAGGCACGGGAGAAAATACGGTCGCAGGTTCTAATTCACCAAATGCTAGCCACAACACAGATAATAGCAACTCTAATGAATCAAAAGTAGAAGATTCAAATAATAGTTCTAACGTTGTGGAAAACAACAGATCAAAAGATAATAAAGAAAATAAGCGATCAGAATTACCTGAAACAGGTGAGGAAGAAACACGTAATGGTACATTATTTGGTTCATTGTTTGCAGGATTAGGTGCATTATTACTATTTGCTAAACGTCGTAGAAAAAAAGAAGATGAAAAATAGTCGTTTCAAATAAAGTATTATAGAAAGTCATTACTTATAGAGGCTGGGACAAAGTTATGTCCTAGCTTCTATTTTTTATAATTAAGAAAGTACCGCAAAAGATTAAATAAAAGTTTACCCCCTGTGTCAAAGTATTAAATATTTCTTCTTTTACAGTTGTTAATTTAAGCGCTTACACAAATATTTGCAGGGTATATGACAATATAAAGGAGGTATTTATATGATTTATACAAATCCAAATGAAAGTAATGCAAAATACAAAGTTAAAGAGCAATATAGTAACTTTATTGATGGAAGTTGGATAGAGCCACAAGAAGGTGAATATTTTGATAATATTTCCCCAATTACGGGTGATAATTATACAAAAGTACCTAGGTCTTCACAAAAAGATGTAGATTTAGCAGTAAAAGCTGCTAAAAAAGCACAAGTTGAGTGGGGAACAAAGTCATTAGCTGAAAGATCACAACTTTTATTAGATATTGCGGATCGTGTAGAAGAGAATTTAGAATACTTAGCAGTTATCGAAACTTTTGATAATGGTAAACCTGTTAGAGAAACACTTGCTGCAGACTTACCATTAGTTGTAGATCACTTTAGATATTTTGCAGGTGTGATACGTGCCGAAGAGGGTGGTATTTCACAAATAGATAATGATACAGTAGCTTATCATTATAAAGAACCGTTAGGAGTCATTGGTCAAATTATTCCGTGGAATTTCCCGTTACTTATGGCAACTTGGAAAATAGCTCCGGCTATCGTGACTGGAAATGCTGTCGTCCTTAAACCAGCAGAACAAACACCTGTGTCTATTCTACATTTCATTGAAATAATTAAAGATATTTTACCAAAAGGATTAATAAATATCGTAAATGGGTTTGGCAATGAAACTGGTGAAGCACTTGCTACGCATAAAGAGATTAATAAAGTCGCTTTTACAGGTGAAACAACAACAGGTAAGATTATTATGAAGAATGCTAGTGATAATGTCATACCAGTAACTTTGGAATTAGGAGGCAAATCACCCAATATATTTTATAAAGATATTATGGATAAGGACGACGAATTCTTAGATAAAGCAGTAGAAGGATTAGTTATGTTTGCCTTAAATCAAGGTGAAGTTTGTACATGTCCTTCTAGAGCATTGATTCATGGTGACATTTATGATGAATTTATAAAATTATGTATTGATAAAGTTAATAAGATAAAACTAGGTAACCCATTGGATGATACAACAATGGTAGGTGCACAGACCTCCAATGAACAACAAGAAAAAATTAAGAAATACTTAGATATAGGTAAAGATGAAGGTGCAGAAATACTTGTTGGAGGTAATGTAAGAAAAGAAAATGAGAATTTAAAAAATGGTTTTTATATCGAACCAACTATTTTTAAAGGTAATCAAAATATGCGTGTTTTCCAAGAAGAAATTTTTGGACCTGTATTGTCGGTAGCTACCTTCAAAAATAACGATGAGGCATTGGCCATGGCAAATGATACAATTTATGGCTTGGGTGCTGGTATTTGGACAAGAAATCAGAATATAGCATACCGTGCTGGTAGAGGTATTCAAGCTGGTAGAGTATGGGTTAATAATTATCATACTTATCCGGCACATGCTGCTTTTGGTGGCTATAAAATGAGCGGTATAGGTCGAGAAAATCATTTGATGATGCTAGACCACTACCAACAAACCAAAAATTTATTGGTTAGTTATGATACGAAGCCAACAGGATTGTTTTAAAAAATTGTTGTAAATTAAATTTATTTTGTTTTATAAATTGCGCTAAATGTGTACAGTATAATAATAAATAATATAATGTTAGAATTGGGGAACTTATTATGTTTATTATTATTCAGTATAGTAGAGGCAATACATTATTCTATTTAAGAAATAAAAATAAAGAACCAATTAATTCCAGAGTAGTGGCTATTTCTGGAAATAATTATAAGGCATTATTATTAGAGAGTATTGAGAAGCTACTTGCTCAATCTAATCATCATTCAGAATCACTACGTTTTATACTACTCGAGATGAATGAAATAGAAAATTTGCAAGTTAATGCCGTTTGTGAAGTGAGTAGATATCTTAGATTTAAGCTTGATACAAGTGTAGTTGTTACCAATAATATTGAAACATTTGATTATGATGAGTATTTGAATGTATAGTTGATATCTATAAAAATATAGTCCCATTAAAAATCTAATTAGTTTTTATTAAAATACTCAATGATATTAAGAAGGAAACACCAAAATTGAATCCTCGATTTTGGTGTTTCCTTTTAACTTAATTTAAAGTGTATTCGTAATAGTTTTCGCCTAATATATTTTGAGTAGTGTAGTTAGAATGATTTAAATATTGTTGCATAAATTCTGGCACATTTTCTTTTTTTAAATCATACATTACTTCAATTTCCTTAGAAAATAACCTTGGATGAGCTTTTAAATATAATGACAAATCTGGCAAGGGCTTGGAATCAATTTTACTAGATTTATTTAAATCCTTAAGTGTGTCTACATATACATTGAGTTCTCTTGCACCTACAATTTTAGTGCCATGATTATCATCGTTTAATAGGACTATAGTTGGAAAACCTCGAACCCCTAATTTATGAACTAAATCAAAATCTTCAAGAAGTAATTGCTTTCCTTTGGTACTGTTTGATAAAGCTAAAATATCTTCTATACGAATTGTGTCTTCATTTTTATAAAATTGTTGTAGCAGTGATTTAAGTACATTTTCATCAGAAATATTTTTGTTGAAAACAAATACGGATTCTCTTACTAGCCTAATAAATTTTATTGCAGCTGTAGGTGAGTCTAAGTGTTGAATTGCTTTATAAACGCGTGACGCCGGATATGAGGATTGTACAGGGTCAATCTCCATTATTGTGCCATCAATTGGCATGCGTGAATATTGTCCTACTTCTTGCCAATGTGGTGTAACATCTGCCGGTTTGAAAATGCCATTCGCTGGATCTATAGGTCCGTCTCCCCATTCTTCTAATAGTCCACCCATAACCATTTGGAAATTAAATAAATGTCCATATTGTACCAATAATTTATTTAAAGTGGGTTCAAATGCCCAACAATGAGAACACATAGGGTCGGTAACATAATATAAAGTCTGTTTAGACGTCTCTGTATTTAAATTAATTGTTTCTATTTTATTTGAATCACTAGGCTTGCACACTCCTGAGTAGATATCGCATACCATATTTTTCTCCATAATTTGACCTCCAAAGTTTAATTAAAAGTAATATAGTTTTATAATAAGCAGTAATAGGATTTATAAATACCAACAACTTGTCAATAATGTTGGATATTCAACATCCACACTTCATTGTTGGAGGGAAATGAGGCCGTCGAATGGTACAATCAAAATCAGACTTGCGCGTAATCAAAACTAGAAAATCTATCATGCAAGCTTTTATTAAGCTATCAGATGAAAAGGATTTTAAAAATATAACAGTAAAAGACATTACCCAAGAGGCGCTTATCAATAGAGCTACATTCTACTATCATTTTAGTGATATATATGATTTGTTAGACAAAGCACTTGCAGAAGAGTTATTAATTAATTTGAACTATGAGTATTTTGATCAAAAGAAATTAGATGAAGCAACGCTTGCGCATATTTTTGAAATCGTGGCAGAATTTCAACTATCTTTAAGTCGAAGATGCCATAGAAGTTATCCTGAAACGATTGGTGATATTATTCAAGAACATATTGAACGTGTGTTGTTGAGGTTATTGGCTGAGGTGAAATTTGAGGATGAATCTGCACGTCAATTAGCAGCGAGCATGTTAAGTGCAAGTATTTATAGAGCTTCTGAAAAATGGTGTGAAGGTTTTAGTGATATTTCTGCCGAGTCTTATATTAAACGTGTAACACCTTATATTATATCTGGTTTAGTAAGTCGATAGAAAACGATTAAAGGAGGAATGGTTTTATGGGAATTATTATCTTAATATTGCAAGTGATCCTAGGTTTATTCTTTATCATGACGGGATTTAAAATATTTTCTGGTGAGATGAAACAAGAATTTGCACGATTTGGGTACCCGCCTATTTTTAATAAAATCACTGGAGCATTTGAGTTTATTGGAGCTATAGCGATGTTAATCGGTGTTTTCTATAGTCCATTGGCGATATTTGCTAGTGTATTAATAGGTTTAACTATGTTGGTTGGTGCATTGTCACATATCCTTTTAGGAAAAGATCCAGTTACGAAAGCGATGCCAGCGATTGTGCTATTTTTATTAAACTTGATTATATTCATTTATTTTATAGCAGTTTAAAGCTGTGTGATTTTCAGGAATTGGGGCATATTATGGCCTCGATTTTTTGCATTTATAAAGCTGTCACTTAAAATATTTAGTAATATTTGGTAAGGATAAATGGATTGAATATTAGCGTATTTATTATTTAATTCTTTGGTGTTATCACGAATATGATGAAGCTTTACAAGATTTTTATGAATCATAATCCTTTTGTGTAAGTTGACTTTTTGTGGTAATATCGTCATGGATAAAAATTCGAGATAATAATAGATAAGAAGGTTTAAATATATATGAAAGAAAATTTTTGGCGTGAATTACCACGTCCATTTTTTGTTTTAGCACCTATGGAAGATGTTACAGATGTTGTCTTTCGTCATGTCGTAAGTGAGGCTGGAAGACCTGATGTATTTTTCACTGAATTTACGAATACAGAAAGTTTTTGTCATCCTGAAGGCATACACAGCGTACGTGGTCGCTTAACATTTACGGAAGATGAGCAGCCAATGGTTGCTCACATATGGGGCGATAAACCTGAGCATTTTCGTGAAATGAGTATTGGTATGGCTGAGATGGGCTTTAAAGGTATCGATTTAAATATGGGGTGCCCAGTAGCAAATGTTGCAACGAAGGGTAAAGGTTCAGGCCTAATACAACGACCTGAAACTGCAGCTGAAATCATTCAAGCAGCAAAAGCAGGTGGTCTGCCAGTGAGTGTGAAAACAAGACTCGGTTATTCTGAAATAGATGAGTGGAGAGACTGGTTGAAACATGTGTTTGAACAGGATATTGCCAACCTATCTATTCATCTTCGTACACGTAGAGAGATGAGTAAAGTAGATGCACATTGGGAATTGATTGGAGAAATTAAAAAACTCCGTGATGAGACTGCACCAGACACATTATTGACGATTAATGGAGATATTCCAGATAGAAAAACGGGACTTGAACTTGCCGAAAAGTATGGTATTGACGGCGTAATGATCGGGCGTGGCATTTTCCATAACCCCTACGCATTTGAAAAAGAGCCACGAGAACATACAAGTGAAGAACTTTTAGGATTATTAAGGTTACACCTTGACTTGTTTGATAAATATTCAAAAAATGAATCACGTTTATTTAAACCTTTACGTAGATTCTTTAAAATATACGTACGTGGTATTAGAGGAGCAAGTGAATTAAGACACCAGCTAATGAGCACAAACACAACAGATGAGGCTCGTGAATTACTTGATAAATTTGAAGCACAAATAGAATCGACAATAGAACAGTAAAGTTTAAATATAAATAACAAAATAGACTTGGAAATCTTAAAACTTAGATTTCCAAGTCTATTTTTGTTTAATAGTAAGAGAAATAGCAAAGGCAATAAGCATAAAAATTGTAATCATTAAAACTACGCCAGGCCATTGCATAAAGTTATAAAAAACACCAGCTAAAGTACCGCCAACAGAGGATCCCATATAATAAAATAATAAGTATAGGCTAGAAGCTTGTGCTTTATGATCTTCTGCGCGACTGGTAACTACTGCACTTGAGATTGCATGCCCACTAAAAAATGCATAGACACTAAAGGCTAAACCAATAATTTTAAAATATATAGGTGATAATAAAGTAATGTTTATCCCGATAATTAGTAATAAAACGCTAAATTTTAACGCGTTTAAAGTACCTAATTTAGTACGTAATTTTGCATTTAAAATCGAGGAAATCATGCCTATTAAAAATAATAAATAAACAAAGCTAATGATACTATCATGCAAATTGTACGGCCTATCTGCTAATTCAAAACCAATATAATTAAATGCAGCTATATTGCAGCCAAGTAGTAGAAAACCTATCATAAAGGGTTTGAGTAACCGGATATTTGTTAAATGATTATAATAACTAATTAATAATGCTTTTACAGAAAAAGGTTGTTTTTCAAAATGTTTAGACTTCGGTATTAAAACTATGAACAGTATAGTGGCAATGACACTAATTGTTGCGATAGATAAAAGTCCGATTTGATACCCATAAATACTTGAAATAAATCCTGTAAATATACGGCCAAAAGCTCCTCCAAAGGCATTTCCACTTATATAAATTCCCATGGCTTCAGGCAAGTTATGGGGTGAAATTTCTTCTCCAATATAGGCCATAGCTATAGAAGGTAATCCTGCTAAACAAACACCTTGTATCAACCTTATAATGAGGAAGGTATTAAAGTCTGCCACAAAGGGTTGAACTAATGCTAAAAGCGTAACAGATGTAACCGAAAAGATCATGATAGACTTACGACCTAAAACTTCGGATAGTGCACCAAAAAATAACATAGCAATAGCTAAGGTGATGGTTGCTGCTGATAAAGCTAAACTCGCAACAGTTTCACTAATATTAAATGATTTTGTAAAATGTGGAATCAATGGTTGAACACTATATAAGATTGAAAAGATAGTAAAACCAGAAATAAAGAGTGCAACAATAATTTTGAGATAATCTGTTGAACCTTTTGCTACATAGTTGTTTTTTAAATTATTCAATGTCATGTCCTCACTTATTAGTTGATGTGTTTATCGTAGCATGTAATTAATAATATAAAAAATATATTATTTTTATTTGAATGGTGTTTTCATATGATAGAGTTTGTTTTATGAAGTTTTACCTTTTAAATATATTGAACCTTTTCTGTAAAAGTAAAAACATATTTGATATAAGTTTTTTAAAGAAAAGTGAGAATTACTGTGCGTAATTTTGTTTCTAAATTAATTGTTTCCAAATTCATTTTTGTATTATATATACATTTTTCAAAAAGAATACATTAATAATTTTGAAATTGACACAAATTTCAAAAAATACATTGATTTTAACTAAAAGTATTATAAGATAATGTAGTATGCTTTAAAAATATTTTAAAGTAGAGCTAAATTAATTTTAGCGTTGAACGTAAAATGGGGGAGTGGGAAAATGAAAAAACTATTGTTTTTTGCTGTTTTAATCATATGTATATTAGCTGGATGTAATACAGAAAGTAAAGAAACTAAATCTGACCGAAAAGAAGATAATAAATCAAAAGCTACTAACACAATGAAGAATTTTAAAATTGAGCAAGTGGTGGACGCTGATGGTGTAGATGTGAAATTAGCAAAAGTAGAATATGTAAACAACTATGATGAATATAGTGAACCGGAAAATGGTAGGGTTATTAAAGTATATTTAAAATTTAAAAATAATAACAAAGATCAAGTGTTAGTTGATTCGACTGATTTTAGTATGAAGGTAAAAGGTGAGAATTATCAAGAATGGTATGGGGATAGTGAAGAATATTCTGGTTTTTCACATCAATTGAACAAAGGTAATACTGGCTCAGGTTTTATTACATATGATGTTCCTGATAGTGACACTTATACTTTAGAAATGGATGCTACTCCAAATTTTGAAAATGTTAAGGCAAAATGGGAGATAAAGAAAGATGATATAAAAGAAATAAGTAATCAATCAAATAATAATTCTGTTTCAGAAAGTAGTAGTAAAGAAAATTTGAGTGACACAGAAGCTGATGAAGAAGCTAATGCTGAAACAGAAGAGAATGAAAGTGATGAAATAACATATCCAGCAGAAATGTATAATACATTAGTTGATGAATACAATGAACTCACAGATGGTGAGAAAATGGATCATGTTGAAAATGAAGTGTTAGAGATCGAATATGATCAATTAGAAGCACGTGTTGAAGAATTGTACAATAAAAAAATAGAAGAAGAAGACCAAGCATTTGAAGAAGAAATGAAACAACAAGATGAAGCATATGAAAAAGAAATGGATGAAATGGACAAAGAGTATGAAAAAGAAATGAATGAAATAGATAAAGAGTACGAAGAAGAAATGAAACAAAGTGAAGAAGAGACAACTACTGAAGACGAAGCAGCGTAGTAATAAAAAACATAAAAAGAGGTAATTTAAATGAATGAAAATATTGGTAAAAAACAAACAAATAGAGTAGCTGAGATGATTTTAGGGATACTAGGCAGTATCTTCGGTATTATAGGTGGTTTATTCGCTATAATGGTCGATGGAATTGGTAAAGAATTTGGAGCAACAGATAGTGGGAGTATTACTGGATTGGGCATAGCAGTAATATTAACGTGTATAATAACATTGATTCTTAGTTGTGTAATAAACAGAAAGAGAGTACTAATAGGTGTATTATTAATTATAGGTGGTATTTTAAATATCATTTTTATAAGTTTTTTCGGTATTTTGTCAGGCATATTAATATTAGTGGCTGGTATTTTAGCATTAATAAGAAAGTAATATAGTAACTAATAAAAAACATGAAACGAACCGAGATATAATTTATGTCTCGGTTTTTTTATTATCTCTTAATTAATATGGGTGATTGTTAACTAAACAGATATAAAGAATCACTTTAAAGGCAATTCTATGAAAGTACAACTTTTAATTTGTAAAGTTAGTGTATATATAAGATTCAATCAGACTTTTTAACAAAAAATTACCTGAGTTATCTTGGATAGAATAGAACAACAAAACTATGTTCGAAAATCGTATCACAAGACTAAGCTACTATTCATTTTTCTATACTTTAAACCTGTAATAAAAGGCCATGTTAGGAATATTCAAAAAAATTACAGCTATCTCAAAATAATTACCAGTAAATTAAAAAACGATGTCTACTATTCTATTAAATCACTTCATCTGATATATTAGCTTAAGAAAAAATCTGGGAGGATTTATTAATTATGAAAAAGTTTGTTACAGCAACGATTGCTACATTGTCATTGGGAGCAATTGGCATAGCACAAGGAGAGGCACAAGCATCAGAAAATGATCAATCTAATTCACAATATTCAAGTAACCAGTCTTCTAATAGTATTTTTAACTATGGTTATATTGATCAAGATGCTAGCGGTAATTATCATCACACGCTAGATGGTAATTGGGACCAATCTATGTTTGATCAACAACAATATTATTTCTATTTAATTGATGGCGAAGGAAATTATCATTACTTTTATTTCCCTATGAATAATCAAAGTGGAGATGCAAATGCAACAGTAAATAATGATAACAATTATTCTGCTAACCAAAGCCATGAAGCAGTTCAAAAAGATGGTTATGATGTAAATCAAAATAATAATCAAAATGATACACAAAACATAAATAGTTCAGACGAAGTTTCTGCTCAAACTTCATCTGAACAAGCAACATCAAATGTAGACTACAATGATAGTTATACACGTAATGATGGTAACGGTAAACAAAACGTACAACAGAATGCAACATCGAATGAAACATCAAATGCAACGTCAAATGCAACAACTAATACAACAGCCCAAGATTCAACAAACCAAAGTACTTCAAACAATACATCGGATTCAAATGCAACAAGCAACTCAAATTCATCAAATTGGTTAACTAAAAACCGTCAATTACAACCATACGGTCAATACCATGGTGGCGGCGCGCACTATGGTGTCGATTACGCTATGCCTGAAAACACACCAGTTTATTCATTAACTGATGGTACAGTAATTCAAAGTGGTTGGAGTAATTATGGTGGTGGTAACCAAGTTACTATCCAAGAAAAAAATAGTAATAACTATCAATGGTATATGCATATGAATTCTTTAAATGTTCAAAAAGGACAGCAAGTTAAAGAAGGACAACAAATAGGTGCATCAGGTAGTACGGGTAACTCTACTGCGTCTCACTTGCACTTCCAACGTATGCAAGGTGGCGTAGGTAATCAATATTCAGTTGATCCTACATCATATGTAAATTCAAAAGCATAATAAAC
Source organism: Staphylococcus pseudoxylosus (assembly GCF_003697915.1). GTDB lineage: Bacteria > Bacillota > Bacilli > Staphylococcales > Staphylococcaceae > Staphylococcus > Staphylococcus pseudoxylosus. The sequence continues at coordinate 174,648 of NZ_RCVN01000002.1, read as the reverse complement.
AATTAATTAGTCGTCTTTGAATACCTTTAAAAAGGTGTCAAAGGCGATTTTTTTGTTAAGTCGTATGTTTATAAAATAAGTGAATAACTCTGATAAAATATTTAGATTATTTGTAATATCTTAAAGTACATATCATAATTACATTAAAATCTATTTGAAAAGGAAGATGAGATGTTTACTATATATGGACATAGAGGATTATCAAGTAAAGCACCTGAAAATACTATAGCAGCATTTGAAGCGGCAGCAAAAGTGACTGGACTAAAATGGGTGGAACTAGATGTTGCAATTACAAAGGATGAACAACTCGTTATTATCCACGATGACTTTTTAGATAGAACCACAGATATGATTGGTGAAATTACACAATTAGAGTATGAAGACATCAAGCATGCTTGTGCAGGGAAGTGGTTTGGCTCAAAATTTAAAGGTGAAAAATTACCAACATTTGATGAGATAATTGCATTTGCTAATGAATATCAAATGAATTTAAACATTGAGTTAAAGGGTGTGACTGGGAATAACGGTAGTGATTTATCTTTAAGTATGGTTCAGCAAGTAGCTGAAAAATTAAAAGACTTAGATAAAAGCCTAAACGTATTGATATCTAGTTTTAATCTATATTTAGTAAAGTTAGCAGAAGTACATATGCCAGCATACAAACGAGCAGTTATCTTCAAAGCAGCAGCGTTTCAAGGAGACTGGAGAACGCTTTTAGATTTTTGTGGATCGACAATTGTTAATATTGAAGATGCAAAACTTACAAAAAATCGTGTTCGCGCAATAAAAGATGCTGGCTATGAATTAAATGTATGGACAGTAAATAATAAGATGAGAGCAAATCAATTGGCTAATTGGGGAGTAGACGGGGTCTTCACAGATAAAGGGGATGAATTAGCTCATTTAAATAGTTAATCCATCTACATATAATAAATAGCATGAGGATACAAAATTGTAGTGTGATTTTGTATCCTCATTTTATATAAAACGATGTATGATATCGTTTGAAGTATGTTTAATAATTACAATTAAATATGCCCTTTGTGTTTATTATACTACATGAAAAATAAATATTATAGACTACTTCTTTTATTCAATGGCACCTATAATAGTAAGACGTTTTAGAGAAATGAGGGGGAACTATTTTATGAAAAATCAAAAGCAAGCATTTGAACAAGATTTATACTTACATGGCACAAAAGTGCAGTTGCAGATAGGTGATTTATTGAAACCTTTGCAAAAATCTAATTACCAAGACCGCATAATGAATCATATTTATTTTACAGGAACATTAGAAGCAGCAAAATGGGGGGGCTGAATTGGCTGTAGCTTTATCTAAAGAAGAAGCAGATGCACACATTTATATCGTAGAGCCACTAGGAAACTTTGAAGATGATCCTAATGTTACAGACAAGAAATTTCCTGGCAATCCAACGCGTTCATATCGTTCTACTGAGCCATTGAAAATTGTTGCAGAATTAGGTTCATGGGAAAGTCATTCAAAAGAAGAAATCAATCAGATGCTAGCAGGTATCGAACAGTTGAGAAGTGAAGGTCTAGACATTATAGAGGATTAATAGTTATAAATAAAAAATAATTAGAAGGTCGCTTAATTTATATTTAATTAATTGGCAATCTGTTTATTTAGCGTTTGATAAATAAATAGCGTGTGTAATTATCTTAATTTACAAAATTGTTTTTAAAAAATTTATATAAATATGATTATCTTTATTTTTCTAGGGTATTTGTCCAAAAAAGGGGGCAATTCACATGAGTAAAATTTTAGATTCTTTAATGGGAGCACTTGATAGTGTTATCAGTTTCATCCCCAATATTATAGGTGCATTAATATTCTTAATTATTGCTTGGATTATTGCAGTAATCGTTAAGAATATCATAGTCAAAGGCCTGGGCGCATTAGGTTTTGAGTCCTGGTTACAAGAAAAGGGCTTAATAGATGCAGAAAGCGGAAAGTCTGAGTCAGCAGGTTTGATACAAACATTTGGTAAGTTAGCATACTTCCTTGTATTCTTACTATTCTTACCATCAGTTTTTGATTCATTAAACATGCAATCAGTATCTAAACCTATTAAAGGTATGATGAGCAGTATACTTAACTTTTCACCTAAAATTATTGTTGCAGTAGTTATATTAGTACTTGGTTTATTTATTGCAAAAGTTTTAGGTACATTAGTAAAAAACATATTATCAAGCTTAAACGTAAGTAAGTTTAATCAATATGTTAATTTTGGAAAGAATGAAGATAGCATAGATATTCCAGTAGCAGCTGGCTGGGTAATTACTACGCTAATTGGCTTGTTCTTTACGGTCCAAGCCCTTAGTACAGTGAATTTATCTGTATTAAATCAAATTGGTGAAGCGATTATCGGTTACTTACCGCTTGTTATTTCAGCTGCAATCATTTTAGCGCTAGGATTAATCGGTGGTAACTTAGTTGCAAAATTAATCAATAAATCAACTGGAAACGGTATGTTAGCTGAAATTGTAAAATACTTAGTTATCATTGTTTCCGTATTCATGACATTAGATCAGTTAAACTTTGCGCAAAGTATTGTTAACGTGGCATTCTTATTAATTTTAGGTGCTGTAGCTGTAGCATTTGCAATTGCGTTTGGTATTGGCGGTAAGTCGTTTGCTGAGAAACAACTTGAAAAATTCTCTAATAAAATCGATTCAGAAAATAAAAAATAAATAAAAGCAGAATTAGTTTTTGCTTTATTAGCGAAAGGACTATTGCTACCAATTTTGGGGCAATGGTCCTTTTTTCTCATTATGAGTTGAATACAAAAAATAATGTATTATATTCAATAAAAAGGGTTAAGTTTTATGGAGATATCGTTATTCTCTTTTTATTTAGCTGCTCAGAGTCAACAGTGATAGAGGGTTTAATGATTTATAACGAATTAATTCAGCAATAAGTCTGTTATAATCATAAAAGTGTTATGGTTATATTGTATATATTTCCTAGGAAAAAGGTAAAACGATTATAATAAAAGTGATTAATATAGATAAGGAATGTGAGTATGAATGGAAGGAAATAATAATGATTATGAAAATTTGTTATTTTACTTTGCGTATAAAACATTTATAAATACCGCAGATGAAATAATTGAAGATTATGGTTTGAATAGACAACATCACAGATTTCTGTTTTTTATAGAGAAAGTCCCAGGTATTACAATCAAAGATCTCTTAAAAGGCATGGAAATTTCTAAGCAAGGTAGTCACGCAACTTTGAAAAAACTTAAAGATGAAGCGTATATTATTGAAAAACAGACTGAAGCCGATAAAAGAGTCAAAGCGCTTTACCCTACTGAAAAAGGTACAAAATTAGTGCGTGAATTAAACAAAGCACAGAATGATTTATTTAGAGATATTCAAAAAAAAGTAGGAAATGATTGGTATGCAATTATGGAAGAATTTGCTTCGTATCGTACAGGATTTCAAGAGGTAAAATATTTGAAAGATGAAGTGAAAGATTAAAAAGTTAGTACAATATCCAGTTCATGTTTTAACGTTGATAGGTCCAAAGCTTTTTAAATTGTAGTATTGTATGAATACAATGCTACATGAGTCTGAAAAAACTAAATTACACTATATAAATAGATTCCGGGATAACATTAGATGTCCCGGAATTTTTAATTATAGGTAGGAATAACATAATTAATATTTCAATTAGTTATGTTTTAAATTATACAATTTTTGAGGGAGGGCACAATTTAATTATAATCATAGGTCTCTATACTCTCTTTTATGTGCGTCTATAAGTCGTTAAGTTTAATCGTGTTGATATATAAGTGAGCAATCTAGGAAGATTCATCCAATAATAAAAGTCAATATTGTTGACCTTTATTATGTTATAAGTTAAATTTGAAGTGTATTAGATATAGAGTAAAAGGGGAAATGAAAATGAAAAAACGTGTAGGACAATATCTAATGGACTGTTTGAGCAATGTTGGTGTAGATAAAGTGTTTGGTGTACCAGGAGATTTCAATCTTACCTTTCTAGATGACATTATTAGTCGTGATGACTTAGAATGGGTTGGCAATACGAATGAATTAAATGCAAGTTATGCAGCGGATGGTTATGCAAGGTTGAAAGGCATTGCTGCTATGGTAACGACATTTGGTGTAGGAGAACTAAGTGCCGTAAACGGTATTGCAGGGTCGTATGCAGAACGTGTACCAGTTATCCAAATTACTGGGGCACCGACACGTGCCGTTGAACAGGATGGTAAATATGTACATCATTCTTTAGGTGAGGGACGTTTTGATGATTATAGAAATATGTATGCTTCAATTACAACAACACAAGCGTATATCACACCCGAAAACGCACAATCAGAAATTCCAAGGGTGATAAGCGCTGCATTATTTGAAAAGAGACCGGTTCATATTCACTTACCAATTGATGTAGCGAATACTGAGATAGAAGTAACAGCATCATTTGAACTAGCAGAACGTCAACATATGGATGTTTCTAAATATATGCAAATGATAATGGAAAAATTACAAAGTGCAGACCAACCGGTTATCATCGCTGGTCACGAAATTAACAGTTTTGGGTTACATGAAGATTTAGAAAAATTCGTAACACAGACACATATTCCAGTTGCACAATTATCATTAGGTAAAGGTGCATTTAATGAGGAAAGTCCATATTATATGGGAATTTATGATGGTGCATTAGCGGATAAAGCCATTAGAGACTATGTAGATCAAAGTGATGCAATTTTAAATATTGGTGCAAAATTGACAGATTCAGCTACAGCCGGTTATTCATATCAATTTGATATTGATGATGTAGTAATGATCAATCATCATAATTTTAAAATGAATGAAACGAAAGATACGAATGTATCGTTAGTAGATTTGCTAGCTGGATTAAATAAAATTAATTATGTAAATCACATGGATTTTCCGAAATATCAGCGTCCAAGTGCGCATGATTATGATTTGAATGCGGATCCTTTAACACAAGAGACTTACTTCAAAATGATGCAGGATTTTATTAAAGAAGAAGATGTGATTATAGCTGAACAAGGAACTTCATTCTTTGGAGCGTATGATTTAGCATTAAATCAACATAATAAATTTATAGGGCAACCATTGTGGGGATCTATTGGATATACTTTACCTGCGACTTTAGGTGCTCAATTGTCTGACCCTAATCGTAGGAACTTACTATTAATTGGTGACGGTTCTTTACAATTAACTGTGCAAGCAATATCTACGATGATAAGAGAAGAAATTAAACCAGTTATATTTGTTATCAATAATGACGGATATACAGTGGAACGTAAAATTCATGGCGAAAATGCAGTGTATAACGATATTAAAATGTGGGATTATAAATTATTACCAACGGTCTTTGGTGGTAAAGAAGAAGTTTGCACATATGATGTCAACACGAGTGAAGAATTCCAAAAAGTATTGCTCCAAGTCGAAGCGCAACCTGACAGAATGCATCTTATAGAAGTGAAAATGGATATCCATGATGCACCTCGTAAGTTAAATGCGATAGGTCAGGCATTTGCTAAGCAAAACGGCTAATATGCAAAAATAGTTTAGAATATATATATTAGATTTATAGCTAATATCTCAACTTAAAAGAAGCGGAAACATAAGATCAAATTAGGGTCTTATGTTTCCGCTCTTTTTTCAACTGCAGTATATTCTACTTGGTCATAATTTTTTTCAAGCTTACGTAGTTCGTCTCGTGTTTCTTTATTTAAGCCCTCACCGTAATCCATCATTTTAACGATATCTTTAAATGCTGCATATGGGATAGCTAATTCATCTATATCTTTTAATGTGACATGTAAATTGATTTTTTCTGGCGTACCATTTGCTAATTTCGTTACGAAATCAGGCTCTGTTACAAAGGGTGAAGACATACCAACCATATCAGCATGTTTTAATGCGTCCAACGCGCTTTCAGGGGAATTAATTCCACCACTTGCAATCATAGGCACTCTACCGCTTAAATAGTCATGAACAACTGCATTTACAAATTGTCCCTTATAGCTACCATCTGAGCGAACCTTGTTTTGATAAATTTGACGTCCCCAACTAGCAATCGCTAAATATTGTATATCTGCTACTTCTAAAACCCAGTCTAGATGTTGGTTGAATTCGTCAATCGTGTAACCAACATCGCTCCCACGTGTTTCTTCTGGTGTGGCACGATAACCTAGTATAAAGTTAGGTGGCGCCTCCTTATCAATTACAGATTGCACAGCATTTAATATCTCTAAGGCAATACGTGCCCGATTCTTAAGGTTTTGTGGTCCATATTGATCCGTACGTTGATTAGAGAATGTAGAGAAAAATGTTTGAATGAGTAAACGTTGTGCTGCAGAGATTTCAACGCCATCAAATCCAGCTTGAATGGCACGTGAAGTTGCATCTGCATATTGTTTGGTTACAGCGTCAATCTTTGTTTGTGACATTGCTAAGACTTCATGTTCGATAGGTGAATGTAGTGACATAGGGCTAGGGCCATAAACTTGGCCAAAATTTAAAATAGCTTGGTTTGAAAACCTACCTGCATGTGTAAGTTGCAAAATGGCTTTATTGCCATCTTGTTTCATGGCAGTAGCTAGTTTTTTTAAACCTGGTATACAGCTGTCATCTATAATACTAAAGCCGTATTCAAATAGTTGACCATAGGGTTCTATATAAGCTGCACCTGTTACTTGAAGAGGTGCTGCATGCGAACGTCTTTGTGCATAACGCAAGTCTTCTTCGGTAATATGTCCATTTTGTGTGGAGGAATTAGTCGTCATAGGCGAAAGTACAAAACGATTATTTAATTTAATACCGTTAGGCAATATAAGTGTTTTGAAAAGTGAATCAAAATTATTTATCATAGCTTTGACCTCATTCTTTGTTGTAATATGTAATTTTAAATTAACACTAATGTGACAGAATGGTCAATTAAACAAGAAATTTCAGCATTTTATAAGCAAAATATAACAAAAATTTTCTATATCCGTTATTCTATAAAGTGAGGGTAATATGTATTGAATATGATACTTTGACTGAGTATAAAATAATATTACATGGCCATATGTAATAAATATAGAAATGCAGACGCATATATATGTGGTATAACGGGAGTGAATGTGAACGTGGTTCAGTTGAACATATTAGATTATGCTGTCATTGATGAAGGTCAAACGGCACAAGATGCTTTGCAAGATACTGTGAAGTTAGCGCAATTAGCAGATGAATTAGCTTACAAGCGATTTTGGATTACCGAGCACCATAATGTACCGGCGTTTGCCTGTGCAAGTCCAGAATTGTTGATGATGCAAATATTAGCAAAGACACGACGTATACGGTTGGGATCGGGCGGTGTGATGTTACCACACTATAGTCCTTTTAAAGTGGCAGAAAACTTTCGATTATTGGAAGCCTTTTACCCGGGGAGAGTGGATTTAGGCATTGGTAACAATCCGGGGACATCTAGCGTGAAGAAAGCACTTAATGAAACGAAGTCTTATTTTTTAGACTACGGGCAGTCTATATCAGATGTGAAAGACTATTTAATTGAAAACAATAGCGAACAGCGATTAGATAGTGTCATAGCACAACCAAGTGTTACGACAGTTCCAGAAATGTGGTTGTTAAGTACAAGTATTACCTCTGCGGAAATGGCTGGTGAAGTAGGTATGGGTTATACATTGGGGACGTTCTTATTACCCAATGCACAGGCTATTCAAAATGCAAAAGCAAGTGTTCAAACTTATAGAAAGTCATTTAAACATACTAAGTTGAATATGGCACCTACAGTTATAGTCACGGTATTTACCATAGTTGCTGATAGTGAAGTACACGCGCAATCATTAGCACAGTCATTAGATGTTTGGCTTTTAGGCAAAAAACAATTTGCAGAATTTAAACAGATGCCATCAATAACAACAGCTCAAAATTATCAAAAATCAGAACGAGATGAGCAACTAATTAAGCAAAATCGTGCTCGCATGGTTGTGGGAACAAAAGCAACTGTTCAAACTCAACTAAAGCAAATAATAGAGACTTTCGATGCAGACGAACTTATGATTGTACCTTTAATACCAGGTATCGAAAATCGAAGGCGCACCATAGAATTGATTGCACAAATGAATTTATAATCAAAGAAAGGAAGAATAAAAATGAAAAAATTAGCGAATTACTTATGGATAGAAAAAATTGGAGAACAATATGTTTATAGAATGACACCAGAACTACAAGACGATGTTGGAACAGTTGGTTATGTGGCATTTATGGGTGAAGATGATGTGAAAGTTGACGATGAAATTGTCAGTATCGAAGCTTCAAAAACAGTTTTAGACGTGCAATCACCATTAGCAGGTAAAATTGTGGCGCGTAATACAAAGGCAGAAGATGAACCGACGCTGTTAAATTCTGAAAAACCAGAAGAAAACTGGTTAGTAAAATTAGAAAACGTTGATGAAACAGCCTTTAATGCACTTCCAGAGGCATAATATATGCAACAGATGGAACGCTTAGCGTATTTGATTGACTATTTATGGCAAGAGGCAAATGGTGATAAAAGATTAGACTTACCTGATACGGAACAAGCACGATGGGACATGTTTAGAAGTTTAATAAATGTAAGACCAGCAAAAGATATAGCTAACGATTTTACTGATGTACAAGATGCATTGTTAATTCAATATAATAACCAGCAAGTGACGGATATAAAGTCATTAACACCTTCTATAGGCAACGATATTTATTTATGGCAAGGTGACATTACGCAATTACAAGTCGATGCAATTGTTAATGCGGCTAATAGTCAGTTCCTAGGCTGTTTTGAACCAAATCATAATTGTATAGATAATATCATTCATACAAAAGCAGGTGTACAGTTGCGTTTAGCATGTGCAGAACTGATAGAAAGACAAGGTAAACGTGAAGGTGTGGGTAAGGCAAAAATTACAGATGCTTATAATTTACCAGCCAATTATGTCATTCATACAGTAGGGCCACAAGTACGTAAGACACCAGTGTCACGAATGAATAGTGATTTACTTGCACGATGCTATCAAAGCTGTTTAGAAATAGCAGATGCTCATCAATTAACGAGTATTGCTTTTTGTTGCATCTCTACAGGTGTTTTTGGTTTTCCTCAAGCAGAAGCTGCTCGTATCGCTATAGATACGGTGTTAAATTATAAACGAACGCATCAATCAGATATCAAAGTGGTATTTAATGTGTTTACTGATACAGATTCAAAGTTATACAAGGAAGGATTGAAACAGAATGACTGAGTCAACGTGGAATGCCTTAACGACAATATATGACCAACAAGCTGACCAATTAGCAGACGCATTACAAGAAGCAGATGCAGTCGTAGTAGGCGTTGGTGCAGGTATGTCTGCGGCAGATGGGTTTACATATATTGGAGAAAGGTTCACGCAACACTTTCCAGATTTTATAGCTAAATATGGTTTTTTTGATATGTTGCAAGCAAGTCTACACCCTTTTGAAAGTTGGCAAGAATATTGGGCATTTGAAAGTCGTTTTGTTGCATTAAATTATTTAGATCAACCTGTTGGCGCATCTTATGTAGCATTAAAACAAATTTTAGAAGCTAAAGACTACCATATTATTACGACAAATGCTGATAATGCTTTTGCAGTGGCAGGTTATGATTTGGAGAAAGTCTTTCATATTCAAGGAGAGTATATTTTGTGGCAATGTAGTCAACATTGTCATGCGCAAACATATCGTGATGATGATGCGATACGTCAAATGGTAGCGCAACAAGAAAATATGAAGATACCTAGAGCATTAGTGCCGCATTGTCCAAAATGTGATGCACCTATGGAAATAAATAAACGTAAAGCGCAAGTTGGAATGGTAGAAGATTCGGATTTTGAGGCACAATTGTCGCGTTATAACCAATTCCTAAATGCACATAAAGAAGCTAAAGTACTGTATCTAGAAATAGGGATTGGCTACACGACGCCACAATTTGTGAAACATCCTTTTCAACGTATGACAAAACAAAATCCAAACGCATTATTCATGACTTTGAATAAAAAAGCTTACCGAATTCCAGAAGATATCAGTGAGAGAACGATACATTTAACTGATGATATTTCAGCATTGATTTTAGAAGCAAATAAAAAATTAACGAAATAGGAGATAGCTATGTATTTAATTGAACCGATTAGAAATGGTGAATATATAACTGATGGTGCTGTAGCATTGGCTATGCAAGTATATGTAAGTGAAAATATATTTTTAAATGAAGATATCCTTTTCCCATATTACTGTGATCCTAAAGTAGAGATAGGTCGTTTTCAAAATACTGCCGTAGAAATTAACCAAGATTATTTAGAACAAAAGGATATTAAAGTTGTACGCCGAGATACCGGAGGTGGAGCGGTTTATGTAGACCGTGGGGCAGTGAATATGTGTTGTATCCTAGAAAAAGATGACACAATCTATGGTAATTTCAAAAAATTCTATGAACCGGGTATTCAAGCGTTACATCATCTAGGCGCCACTGAAGTAGAACAAAGTGGACGCAATGATTTAGCGATTAATGGTAAAAAGGTATCTGGAGCGGCTATGACACTCATCAAAGGTAGAATTTATGGCGGTTACTCTTTATTATTAGATGTAGATTATGAGCCCATGGTAAAAGTACTAAAACCGAATCGTAAAAAAATTGAATCTAAAGGTATTAAATCGGTACGTTCTCGTGTAGGCAGTATTAGGCCATACTTAGCATCAGAATATCAAAATATAACAATAGAAACATTTAAAGATTTAATGGTTAAACAAGTGTTAGGTGTTGATGATTTAAGTGATGCTAAACGTTATGTTTTAACAAATAAAGATTGGGAAGTCATTGATGACATGCTTGAGAAAAAATACAATAACTGGGAGTGGAATTATGGACGCTCACCACGATATGAATATAATCGAGATGTGCGGTTAGTAGCAGGTACGATTGATATCTCTTTAGCAGTTGAACATGGCCGTATTTCAGCATGCCGCATTTATGGTGATTTCTTTGGACAAGGCGACATTAGTGATGTCGAAAATCAACTTCAAGGTGTACGTGTAGTAAAAGATGATATTATAGCGGCATTAAATAAGCTAGATGTTACATACTATTTTGGGAAAACATCTGCTGAAGAGTTAGCGGACGTTATTTTAAGTTAATTAAAATATCAAAGTAGATCGTATACCTTAGCTTTGAATAAAAAGGTGTTATTTTGATTCGTCTTTATTTTATAAAAATGATTTTAAACTACTTATAAGTGTGTAGCTGAAGTAGGTCAATATCCATATCGTTTTGAAAAGTAGCTGTCGGGTATAGCAATTACAAATGCTTGATAGATACGTAAGGAGGATATCGTATGGATAAAAATCATATCAAGGCAGCGTTATCTAAAAACTCAGAAGTTATTATAGAAACTGTTGAGCATGAACGAATAACTGTTAAAGCAATAGCAGATAATAATGATTCACAATATTTGCATGTTACAGAGCCAAAAGAGCAACAAGTAGAAATCGATAAAATAACTGATATACAAGTAAATAACTTTAATCAACTTTAATATTAATAAAAAGAGTTAAAGTATGTAAAACGACCTTCCACAAACATTAAATTGGGTGGAAGGTCGTTATCTATTTATTTCTATATTAATAGTGTTATAAGACATCTCTTGCACGAGAATCAGTAACGATTAATAAAACTTTACCTTGATCCATGAGTTCTTCGTATTCATGAGCATCTTCTTCGGAAATGCCAAGCACCTGTAGTTTTTCACGCAGTTGACTTCCTTGTTTAGCCACTTCGTCACCCACGTTAGAACGGTTGTAATTAATACCGGACACTTCGGTTTGATTTACAATTCGTTCAGTGCGGTCAGGATCGTGAGACAATACAAAGACATCTTTTGCATTTATTTTTTGATCTTTTAATGTGTTAATATTCACTTCGATTTCTTCATCATTTGAATATACTTTTATAATTGGCGTCATTTATAAACCCCCTTGAAATAGGACAAACTTAATTCATTTTACTTATTTATTATTTTGCTCTTTAAGTTTATCGTAGCGTTCATGCGTAATATAAAAATGTGTGTGTTGAAGTGCATAATCATATACTTCATCTCTTTGGATGTTGGTAGGCAATTCAAAATGAGTATCTACTTTTTCTTCGTTCTCATTTTGAACTTGAGATACATTATTATGTTTAATGTTTAATGTTTCTTTAGGATAAACTAAAGTGATATGCTGTGGTGTTTCTTTGATAGCTTTTAAGTTTTCTATTTTGAACGCTTCGTTGATATAGTTTTCAACCCTTTTTTCACGTTTACGTTTTCTTTTATTCACGGAAGCTTCTTTCCTATATAGTTTCTTGATGAGTAGGAAGAAAGCCACGACTATTATGAGAAATATTATAAAATAAAATATGGACATCTTATAGCCCTCCTTACGCATAAAAAATGCGACTGCAATTTTATACCTTTATATTAAATGTATACCACCGAATTAATTTTAAAAACAAATCTAATGATTTTGTGTTATTGATTTTGAATTAAATGTATCTATAAAGTACACTATAGTTATGTAATTAATTATTAAAATAAATAGAGAATACAAATAATTAACAAAGGGGAATGACTTATGAATCTAGGAATTGTTGGGGCGGGCAAAATTGTTAAAGAAGCGCTACCTGTTATGGAGCAAATACCAGCGTATACTTTTCAGAGTCTTGTTTCTTCAGGGAGAAATCCAGAAAATGTAGAGCATTTACAAAAGCAATTTAATATCAAGCATATTTTTGATAATTATGATGCATTTTTAGCAGATGAGACAATCGATACTATCTATCTAGCCGTACCGAATCATTTACATTTTGATTATGCACGTAAGGCAATTAAACAACATAAACATGTGATATGTGAGAAACCTTTTACGTTAACGAAAGCAGAATTATTAGAATTAAAGACTCTAGCTGAGGCTCATCAAGTTATTATTATAGAAGCCATTACTAACCTATATTTGAGTAATTTCGATGTATTAAAGCAATCTTTACTTGAAATAGGAAATGGTAAGATTGCGCAATTTAATTATTCGCAGTATTCATCAAGGTATGATGATTTTAAAAAAGGTATTATTCAACCTGCATTTGACCCAGCTAAAGGTGGCGGTGCTTTAATGGATATCAATGTTTACAATATTCATTTGGCAATTGCATTATTTGGTAAACCGCATGGAGTAGCTTACTTCGCAAATATAGAAAATAATATTGATACGTCAGGCATTTTACAGTTAGATTATGACGGTATAAAAGTTGTATGTATCGGTGCGAAAGACTCTAGTTCAGATAATCAATCTTATATTCAAGGGGAAAAAGCAACAATAAATATTAAAGGTCCTACAAATGAATTAAAAGCTTTTGAACTAAAATATAATGATGGTGGAACGCAATCGTATCAAGTTAATCAACATGAACACCGCATGTACGAAGAATTTGTGAAAATTGCAGAAATCATTAAAGAGAAAAACTTTGACGTAGCTATCCAAAAATTAGAACACAGTATTCAAGTAAGTGAAGTATTAGAACTTGCGCTAGATAGTGCACATATTGAATTAGGTCCTTCTGTTAATAATAAATGATTGAACTGAGATGAGTTCTTAAGAGAATCTACAATAGCACAAATTAAGTTAAAATAACGCACCTCAATTCGACTAATGAATTGAGGTGCGTCTTACGTTTGATTAAAGATATAATTCAGATTAAAGAAATGTATAACAATTATGATAGATATGATGCTTCCTAATTTTAATATGATGATGAGGTTGTGATTAAGTTTTGTTTATCTTTGTGTTGGATTAATCAATTTCAATATTAATGTGTTTTTGTATAGTTGTTTGAATATCGTTATAAACGGTAGCAAAAGGCATGCCTGATTGAATCGCAGCATTACGAACATCTTCAAATTCAGGTTTGGCTTTTATAACTTTGTCACCCAACATGCCTAATTTCACTAATATTGCGCCGTAATCTGTGTGCACGGTTTGAAATTGACGATGTAAGATTTTTCGATTTACTGTATAGCTACGAACACCTAGAGATGTCGTATGTTTGAGAATATAGTTTTCAAAATACTGTGCTTGCGTCAGACTACAAATCACTGTGAGTTGTGTAGCTGGGCGACTTTTTTTCATTGTGATAGGCGTGCAATAAGTGTCCAAAGCACCATCATCTATGACTTGTTCCATGAAAAAACCAAGCATTTCTGCTGTCATATCATCAAGTTGGCATTCTAATACTTGAACTTGAGAGGGAGTCGCTTCTTTTTTAGAAAATTGAACTGCACGTAGTATATTTGGAAAATCAAAATCTTTTGAACCACAACCATAACCAATATTCGATATTGTGACACTTGGTAGTGGACCGACTTCTGATACTAATCCTTTAATAAAACCCGCTCCTGTTGGGGTTGTTAATTCACTTGCAACATCAAAAGCGGCAAGCGGGATGCCTTTGAGTATTTCAGCAGTTGCCGGTGCAGGTACAGGGTAAATGCCATGTGCGATATTGATTTTTCCGTGTCCCGTAGGAATCGGTGAGGAAAGTAAAATATCAATGTTTAAGTTTTCTAATGCTAAACAACTACCAATAATATCAATGATTGAATCCATTGCACCTACTTCATGAAAGTGAACGTTTTCAACTGACATGCCATGAATTTTTGCTTCTGCATGTGCAATAACATCAAATACGTGAATACTTCGTTCTTTTACTCTGTCAGGCAAGGTGCTTTCATTTATCATTCTGAAAATATCCTGAGCTTTTCTATGGTGATGTGCTGGTTCAAAATCGATTGATAGTGATGTGGCTTGGATACCTTGTTTGTTTTGTGAAGAAAAGTTTAACTTAAATTTGTTCAAGGGTAAGTCGTTTAAATGCTGCTCAATATAATTTATATCTGCACCTAAATCAACAAGTGCAGATAGCAACATATCGCCTGCAATACCTGCATGGCAATCTAAATAAATTGCATTAGGCATATTGTTTCACTCCATTTCTAATGAGCTTCAATCATTTTTATAATCATCGCGGCATTATAGCCACCACCAAAGCCATTATCTATATTGAGGACGCTTGTTCCTGGCGCACAGGAATTAACCATTGATAATAGTGTTGTTATACCTTCTAAGTTCGCACCATAACCTATACTAGTAGGAACAGAGTAAACTGGATGATCTACTAAGCCTGATACTACACTTGAAAGGGCGCCTTCCATACCGGCAACAACGATTGAAACCTTACTTTGTCTAATTGCTTCTATATGTGAAAATAAGCGGTGAATACCAGACACACCTACATCATAAAAGCGTTTTACATGTATGCCCATTACTTCAGCAGTAATGGCTGCTTCTTCTGCAACCGGTAAATCAGAAGTTCCGGCACAAATCACAGATGTGTAATAATTAGATTTTGAAATATTGCTTACAGGGGTACAAATAATACGCGCGGCTTCATGATATTCAAGTTGACTATATTTAGCGATAATATCTTGTGCTTTGTCATGGTCGACCCTTGTAACTAGAACAATCTCATCGTGGGCGAGTAATGTGCTGATGATATCTATGATTTGAGAAGTTGTTTTTCCTTCACCAAAAACAACTTCTGGAAAGCCTTGGCGTTGTCTCCTATGCAAATCAATTTTGGCAAAACCTAATTCGTCATAATGACTTAATTGAGTCTTGGCTTCTGAAACAGAAAGCTGATTCGATTGAACAGCTTGAAGCAATGAGTCTAGGGAATCTTGCTTGTCAGTCATAGTTAAGCCACCTTTATAAATTTAATATGCATCTAATGAATTGATGACTTCGTTCATACTTCCTGTACGATAGCCTTCTAAATCAATCGTTACATAGTCAAAGCCTAATTCTTTAAGGCGCAGTGTGATTTCTTTTCGATATTTTACTACGGTTGGAATGTCGGTATCGTTAACTTCTACTCTAGCAATATTATGGTGATAACGTACTCTAACATTGTTAATATCTAGACTTAAAATATATTTTTCCGCTTCGTTAACTTTATTTACTTTTGCAAAATTCAATGTTTCTCCATAAGGAATACGAGAGGCAAGACTACATAATGCTGGTTTATTCCAAACTGGTAAACCATTAGCCTTACTAATTTCTCTTATTTCGGATTTGTATAAATTAGCTTCTTGCAATATACTTCTTACATTAAATTCTGTTCTTGCTTTTAATCCTGGTCTGAAATCATCTAAGTCGTCCATGATCATGCCGTCAAGCACATAGTTAAAGTTGTATTTCTTTCTTAACGCTTCTAATTTTGAATATAATAAACGCTTGCTGTAATACCAACTATCAGGCGTGTTTTCAATAATGTGTGGGTCTTTCAATTCTTCAATTTCAGCCTCTATTATTGGGGCATTAAGTTGATTTGCTAATTGAATAGCTTGATTGAATTCTTCATGTCTAAATAATTCTGATTTGACTATAACGGCTTTAACATTTTCATGACCTAATATATCAATGGCTTTCTTTAAGACCAGACTGCTATCTACACCACCAGAAAAAGCAATAACTACTTTGTTCATATCTTTAAGGATGTTTTCTAATTTTTGTTCTTTATTTAAAGTTTCAGTTAACATGATTATTCCTCCTAATTTATGATTCAACGTATGGAATCGTTAGTGGTCCTAAGGGCATAACGCCAATCGTCATATCTTTCCCATATTTGTCTTCAAGCATTTTTAGTGTGTCATTAATTTCAGTAACTGGATATAGCATAGCGTCTTTAGTCTGTTGATCAGTGAGTTTGGAATATAAATAAACATCTGCAAATGTTTGGATAACGGCTTGTTTTTGAACTTGCCATTGATCCAACATAGCAAAGTTAGGGTCGTTAATCATGTCGACGAGTGCTTGTGGGCTATCAGCCATTTTAAGAATTTCAGCATAGTTACCGTGATTTGGATATCCATCACTACACTCTGATAACATGATAATACTGCCACCTTCTTTGACAACTTTGTGTGCAGCACTCATCCCTTTAACAGTTTGATATAAGTTTTGGTCTAAAGGATAACCAGAGTTAGAAGCTATTACAACATCAAAAGGTTCATCGCATTTGAACATGGCATGTTTCTTAGCGTAAGCACAACCTTTATCATGTGCTTCATATAATTCTCCAGCAAAAACCTCAGTAATTGCTTTCTCTTTGTTTAATGTCACATTCAGCATAAAGTCTGGCTTACACATGCCATTAATTTCTCGAGTCATATCTTGAACAGGATTATCTGTCATGTTACCCCAAGTGGAGCGAATATCACCAATCATTTTTGCATTATGGAAGGTCATAATGGTTTCGATACCTGCAATTCCTGGCATGATCCCTTTAGGACCACCTGAAAACCCAGCAAAGAAATGTGGTTCAATAAAGCCTGTAACAATTTTAAAATCAGCTTCGACATATGATTTATTCAGGTATACATCGCACCCATATTTACAATGTCCAACTTTGCTCAAGGTTGTTTTATCATTACAATGATTATGAACAATTTTGATGTTATTAACGATGTCTTCACCCAGCATTTGGACAAGCTCTTCGCGAGTTTGGTCACGATGTGTGCCAGTACCATTAATAATTACAAAATTATCCAATGGTACATGGGACAAGGTTTTTATAATTAAAGGAACCAATATATGATTAGGCGTTGGTCTCGTGATATCACTAATCACAATAGCTACAGTTTGATTGGCTTGAACCATTTCACTCAAAGGTTTAGTACCAATAGGGTGACGTAAAGCGTTTTGAATTGCACCGATATCATCTTCAAGTGCAGTTAAGTCTTGAGGCTCAATTAAGACACTGTGATCAGGTAAATCAATTTCAACATTAGATTTACCATATAGAATAGTAGTTTTCAAAACTTACTCCTCCTTTTTGTTTAAAGCGCTTTCATAAAAACGTAGTTTATTTACTTGTTTTAGTTTGAAAAATGATTCGTTTGTGCGTTTAAAATATTCTTTTCTTCCATATATACCCTTATTTTTCTGGTATTTATCAACCATTATAACTGCTATTGGACATAAAATAGCTGTAGTAATAGCAGATATTGATATTTGCGCCGTTGCCACAGGGGCTATTTTTTCTATCATTGCATACTCACTTTGAGTTAAATTACCGTTGGCTAGGGCGGTAGAAGCAGCTGCAACTACTGCAGCTGGAGTAGATACAGCATTCCCAGCAGTGGAAGCTTCAGAAATAGGAGCGATAATACTTTTTTCTTTAAATAATTTAAATGCAGCTATACCAGTAATAGCGGTACATATAAATGTTAGTAAAGCTAAAGTGAGCCCACCTGATAATACAGAGAAATTAAAGAATTCAGCTAAATTCATACCAGCACCTAATGAGAAAGCGAAGAACGGAATTAGTATTGTTTCTCCTGGGCGAAGAAATTCTGAAATTTTAGGATCTAAATTACCTAATAGCATACCAATACCTAACGGAAGAAGTACTGATATGAAGGATATGACTGGAAAAGTAGTGCCAATGAACCCTAATGAAATTAGGGTGAGTAAAGGTCCATCATTAATTGCTAATATAGATAGTCCACCAATATCTGAACGATTTCCATATGCACTTGTTAATGCAGCATACATACCACTATTACTATTTGTCATGGCAGCAATAATTGCAATTGTAGATAACCCAAACAATCCTGTCCACGGATCAAAAATAGCACCGAGTAGTAAACCAACTGCTAACCCTGAAAAGTATTTAGTAGATGTTAATAAGACCCCCTTTTTTAATGCCTTTCCACCGATTTTTAAATTCATTTGGCTTCCAACACAAAAGATGAAAAGTGCAATTAATACTAATGCACTATCTTTAAATAGCTCCTGTGAGAACCCGCCAATTTGCAACATTTCATAATGGCCATGCTCAGTCTTGGGCGCACCGAGTTGTTTTAATATATTCATGATAAAACTTAAATGTAGCTGGTCAATGGTATTAATTGTAGCACCCAAAAGTAAGGGCACAACCATCAATCCCCCTGGTATTTTTTCAATCGTATCTTTGATTCTCATAACTAACATCCCCTTGAATATGTTATTAATTATGGAAAAATGTTTTTACGATATTCTTAGTTGCTTTCTTTATTAATTTTTCCGAATTAGCAATCGTATGTGCAAGTGACATAGGTCCATCGGTTAAACTAAAAGCACTTACTACACCAACATCTTTAAACATATCAACGTCTACATCGACAGTTCCTCCAATAAAGACGACAGGTACATTGAACTTTTGGGCGCATTTGGCGATACCAATTGGCGTTTTACCATAAAAAGTTTGGAAATCAATTTTACCTTCGCCAGTAATGACTAAATCTGCATTTTGTAAATAATTTTCGAGATGTATAAGGTTTATAACGACTTTAATACCATCATCAAATTCACTAGGGAAAAATGCTTTGAAAGCACCTCCTAGTCCGCCAGCAGCTCCAGCCCCAGCCAATTCATGTAGACGTATGTGTTGTGTGGATTCAACAATGTTTGCCCAATGTGTAAGGTTTTGCTCTAGTAATGTTATTTCTGAAGATGAAGCGCCTTTTTGTTTTCCAAAGACATGTGATGCACCATCTATCCCAATTAATGGATTTTGAACGTCTGTTGCAATTACAAAGTTACAATGTTGAATTCGATTATCGAAGTTTTTTAAGTCGATGTGATGGATATGTTTTAGTGCAGCACCGCCAAAAGGTATATCATTAAGGTCTTTATTGACTAATCTTGCGCCTAATGCCTGTAACATACCAGCGCCGGCATCATTTGTTGCTGAGCCACCAATTGCTAGAATGAATTTCTTATAACCTTTATTTAGTGCGTCTTGTATTAACTCTCCGGTACCGTAGGTTGTTGTAATCATTGGATTTAGTTTTGTTTCTGGTACATGTTTTAATCCTGAAGCTTCTGCCATTTCAATGACACAAGTTTTATTATCATCTAATACGCCGTATTGAGCAGTAACTTGATTACCTAATGGTCCAGTAACGGAAACAGTTTCAAATTTACCATTGGTTGCATTTACTAGGGCTTCCATGGTTCCTTCGCCACCGTCACCAACAGGTAAAGCATGAACCTCGGCCTGAGGGTAAGTTTCGGAAATACTTTGAGACATATAGGATGTGACCTCAGTAGCCGTCATACTCCCCTTGAATGAATCAGGCGCTAAGACAATTTTCAATTTAAATGACCTCCTTGTAAACGCTTTCTGATATATATTATTCTATTATATATATTTTATTTTATTGAAAATAGGGTTAAACTATACAATAATATACCTTTAAATTTGTATAAAAGTGATAAAGTGGTGAAATAATGGAGATATTAACAGAGGAAGTAGCAACGCTTATTGTGGAAGAAACTGCAAAAAGAACAAAAAGTAATATTAACATAATGAATTTTAACGGTAAGATTATAGCATCATTTGATAAAAGTAGGATTGGTAGTATACACGAAGGCGCACGTAAAGTATTAGCGTGCGAGCAGATGGTTATATTGACTGAAGAAGATTGTGAGAAACTGCAGGGGACACAGCCAGGTATTAATTTACCTATTATATTTCAAGATGACATTGTCGGTGTGATTGGTATTACAGGGGACCCTAAAGCATTGCTATACGTAGCAGATTTAGTGAAAATGTCGACCGAATTATTGTTATATCAAAATTATTTTACGTATGAACTGGAAGGACATATACGTAGCCAAGAATTATTTATTGAAGAACTGTTGAAAAGTAATCCCTCTAATTCGTTTATACAATATTTAACGAAGCAACTTAACACCAATTTACTAGCTTATAGAAAATGTATTATTGTTAATTTAGAAAAGCAAATATTCTCAAGAAATAGCATCGTTCGTACATTAACTAGTAAAATTGATCAAACCACTTTTACATTAGCTTTTACTAATCATAACCGTATCGTAATACTAGCTTCTGATGAATCACAAAAAGCTTTAGATGAAAAAATTGTGAGAATTTATCATGCCTTTAAATCATTGAAATTAGAAGTAAGTATGGCTTCAAGTTTACTTTTTTCGAGTTTGAACGATTTCAAAAAGGCTTATGAAGAGTGTGATCTGGTATTTATGTTGAATGATCAAACCCAAACATTGATGTCCTTTGAAGATGTAGAAGAGAAAACGCTACTTTATCAAATAGAAAGTGGAATAAGAGAAAGATATAAGCAAAGAATTTTAAGTGATCTAGATTCACAAAGTATAGAAACTTTGAAAAGTTTCTTCAAAAATGATTTGAATATTGCTAAAACTGCAAAATATCTCTATATTCATCGCAATACGTTACTTTACCGATTAGAAAAATGCGAAACACGTACAGGATTGAATCCAAAGAAATATTCAGATGCGATTAAATTACAAATAGCTTTATGGTGTTAACTATTCGTAGTTTAGTTGATATGTTTCTTTTATTTAGAAAATCGATAATAAGTAGCAATACCACAATGTAGCAATATCATAAAATATAGTGGGCGCGTTTTTTAGGAAAGTATCAAAAAACACTTTACAAATTACACGACTAACAATATAATTAATTTAAGTTATTACTAAATAATTCTATAAATTTTAGAATAAAAATCTTTATAGATACAAAACGTTTTGTTTTCAATCTGAAATGTTTAAATAGTAATGGTGCCATTATTGAGTTATTAAGTGATAACTCACATCAACTTGTTATTGATGTACCATGAAATGAAGGGATGTGGACATAATGGATAAAAAGTACTTATGAAGTTTTGAATGAATTATTGTGATGATTTGATGAAAACATATTACACTACATGAAAATAGTCAAAACGAATTAGGTTTAACAATGTATGAATGTTGTTGTAACTTATCATGCTAGGTTAACTATGAGAAGCTAGTATGATAAATCCTCTGTATGTCACTTTGACAAACGATTATATTTTAAATAATAATCACTTACTCTAGCACAATACAACACTTGTGCTGTAATCTGCCATTTTTTGTAATTTTCGTACTCCAATTTATTTAGTATATCTTGATTAGAAAATGTGATTTCTCTATTTCACCTACTTTTAAAGTCCGCAAAATTTTAAGAGCCAGTTTAAATCAAATAGTAATTTGAAATAGAAAGAAGATAGTGTAAATGCATCTGCTTTTAACTTTTAGTTATACAAAATTATAATTATATGACTTAAATGCTCTCATTTGAAAAATAAACCTAATAATATATTAAGTCATTTAACCATGTTATATAAAAATGGCAATGAACTGGTGATGTTAAAAGTTCCAAGCAACAAATCAATGTTGCTTGGGCTTTTTTTATACAACAAAATTATGATATATCAAGAGATAAAGGTGCAAAAAGAAATGAATATGAACAAATTTTTATATTTTAGTTGTCATTTTCCGCTTAATACGACATACTCAATAGCAATTAGTATAACATAATAACTATTTGAGGTGATTCAGTATGACAAAATATATTTATGCATTTGATGAAGGGCAAAAATCGATGAAAGATTTATTAGGAGGTAAGGGGGCTAATTTGGCAGAAATGAAGCACCTGGGTTTACCAGTTCCTGATGGTTTTACATTAACAACGGAGGCATGTATAAAATATTTAGAACATGGGTCTAAGCTTTCTGATTCACTCATGGATCAATTAAATACTCAATTGGCTGATTTCTATGAACGTACACAAAAATCGTTTTCTTCAGACACAGCTTTATTATTAGTTTCAGTAAGAAGTGGCGCTAAAATTTCTATGCCAGGAATGATGGACACCATTTTAAATTTAGGTTTAAATGATGACAATGTTAAAAAGCTAGCTGAAAAGACTGAGGATGCTCGTTTTGCTTATGATTGTTATCGCCGTCTATTACAAATGTTTGGCGAAGTCGTATATAGTATTCCAATGGCATCATTTGATACATATTTCAATCAATACAAAATAAAGCATGGTTATCAAAATGATGCAGATATTCCAGCTGAAGGACTACAAGTAATTTGCGACCATTTTAAAGAAGTGTACATTGAAGAAGTTTATAAGCCATTTCCACAATCGCCTATTGATCAATTAACGGAAGCTATTGAAGCAGTGTTTAAATCGTGGGACAACGATCGCGCCCGTATATATCGTGAATTGAATGAAATACCACATGATATTGGTACTGCTGTCAATATCCAAGAAATGGTATTTGGCAACAGTGGAGAACATAGTGGGACGGGAGTTGCGTTTACACGTAATCCAGTTACAGGAGAAGCTAAGCTCTTTGGAGAGTATTTGTTAAATGCACAAGGTGAAGATGTTGTGGCAGGTATCCGTACACCTAAAGATATCGAGTCATTGAAAGAACAAATGCCACAAGTACATCAACAGTTTGTAGATGTTTCTAAACGTCTCGAAACGCATTACAAAGACATGCAAGATATTGAGTTTACGATTGAAAATGGACAGTTATATTTACTACAAACGAGAAATGGCAAGCGTACTGCTAATGCTGCCATACACATTGCAGTTGATTTAGTTGAAGAAGGCGTTATAAGTAAAGAAGAAGCAGTAATGAATGTCGAAGTAAAATCTATTGATCAGTTACTGCATCCTAATTTTGATGAGCAATCACT
The DNA here is from genome assembly GCF_003697915.1 of Staphylococcus pseudoxylosus. GTDB lineage: Bacteria > Bacillota > Bacilli > Staphylococcales > Staphylococcaceae > Staphylococcus > Staphylococcus pseudoxylosus. Next base: position 150,921 of record NZ_RCVN01000002.1, on the reverse strand, counting down.
TAAACAAGCAACTACAATTTCTAAAATTGGTTTGCCAGCAAGCCCAGGAGCAGCGAGTGGTAAGATTGTTTTTTCAGCAGAAAATGCGAAAGAACAAGCAGAAAAGGGCAATAAAGTTATTTTAATGAGACCAGAAACTTCTCCAGAAGACATTGAAGGAATGATTGCAAGTGAAGCAATTATTACAACGCATGGTGGTATGACTTCGCATGCAGCCGTTGTAGCACGCGGAATGGGTAAATGTTGTGTTACAGGATGTTCTGATATCGAAATTAATGTCATAGATAAAGTAGTTAATTATTCAGGAGGTACGTTGCACGAAGGAGATGTTATTTCCGTAGATGGTGCAAAGGGCGATATTTATTATGGCGAAGTGTCGACGATGAAAGCAGAGCGTAGTGAAGCGTTTGAGCAGTTTATGTCATGGGCAGAAGATGTAGCGAAATTACAGGTTAGAATGAATGCGGAAACGCCTCAAGACATTCAGACTGGTTATCAGTTTAATGCTAAAGGCATAGGACTTGTTCGTACAGAGCACATGTTCTTTGGCCCTGAACGCTTAATTGAAATGCGTCGCTTTATCTTATCAGATACACAAGATAAACGTATTAATGCATTAAATAAAATTCAGCAATATCAAATGACTGATTTTGAAGAGATATTAAAGTTATCTGGTCAAAGACCAACGATTATTAGGTTGTTAGATCCGCCACTTCATGAATTTTTACCAAGTTCTGTGGAAGAAAAAAACAATGTAGCTCAACAGTTGAATGTGTCTGTAAGAGAATTGGAACAATACATTGAGAGTTTAGACGAAGTAAATCCAATGTTGGGGCATAGAGGCTGTCGTCTTGCTATTACGTATCCAGAATTGTATGTGATGCAAGTTGAAGCTATAGTGAAAAGTGCGTTACGTTTGAAAGCACAAGGTATTGAGTGTCAACCAGAAATCATGATTCCTTTAGTTTCTACAGTGGCTGAGTTCACAATTTTAAGAGCTAAAATTGTTGAAAAGATAGAACAATTGCAACAAGAGGCTGGAGAAACAATTCAATACCTAATTGGAACAATGATTGAAACACCAAGGGCTTGCCTAATCGCCGGTGAATTAGCGAAGGTATGTGATTTCTTTAGCTTTGGTACTAACGATTTAACGCAATTAACGTTTGGGTTCTCTAGAGATGATGCCGGTAAATTTATTGGTTCCTATTCAGAACAAGGTGTTTTAGAAAATGACCCATTCCAAACATTAGATCAAGATGGTGTTGGTCAACTTGTCAAAATGGCTACAAAACAAGCTAAAGCTGTTAACCCGACTATTAAAATAGGGGTCTGTGGCGAGTTAGGTGGAGACGATAAATCTATCCATTACTTTAGTCAAATAGATATTGACTATGTTTCATGTTCACCATTTAGAGTGCCTGGCGCATTGTTATCGACTGCACAAAGCGAGGTTAAAGGTGGTCGATTACATGTTTAATGATTCGTTAGAACCACAACTCAGATTATATGTTATTTCAGATTCCATAGGAGAAACAGCGCAACGGATGGTACATGCAACGTTAACTCAATTTCCTGATGTATCACAAATTGAAATAAAAAAGTTTCCTTTTATAAAAAATGAAGAAGAGCTTATTAATATATTAAAAAGTGCTAAAGCACGCGCAGCAGTTGTGATAACAACATTAGTGAATCCTGAATTTAATATGGTTGGTCAACAATTTGCAAAAGAAGCGGGTATCCCATATGTTGATTACATGTCTGACTTAATTGGTATTATCCAGCAACGCACAAATTGTTCGCCTATTTTAGAAAGTGGAGCCTTACGTAAATTAGATGAAAATTATTTTAGAAGAATAGAAGCTATGGAATACTCTGTTAAATATGATGATGGTAAACATTTTACTAACATAGGGGAAGCCGATGCACTTATTGTTGGTGTTTCAAGAACATCTAAGACACCGCTTAGTATGTATTTAGCGAATAAAGGTTACAAAATTGCAAATATACCATTGGTACCAGAAGTAGATATACCTGATGAAGTTTTTAGGCATCAGGATTTAAAAGTATTTGGTTTAACTGCCAGTCCTAATTATATTTTGAACATACGTAATGAACGTGTGAAAGTGTTGGGGCTACACGGTCCAACAAACTATAACAGTATTGAAAGAATCAGAGAAGAATTGATATATGCTGAAGAGATTTTTGAAAAATTAAACGCAACAGTCATTAACACGGAATACAAATCAATTGAAGAATCAGCGTTTTATATAGAAAAGTTTTTATGATTTGATGTTATTACTATTTAGAGAATAGTAAAAGAAAATATTAAATCTAAAAACTAAAAATGGAACTGGGTATAAACTTCATTATCAAAAAATGACTAATCCACATGATATTGGATTAGTCATTTTTATATTTAAAGGGCGTTGCCAAAACAATTTCTACCGGTTGCTTAGAAAAAATTCAAACACTTCGTTATGGCTTTAATAGAGAAGAGATTGTTACACTAAATAATTGTCTAAATACTTTGTAACAGTATAATTATTTGAATGAATTACATTATTTTTACTAATTATAATTAAATTTTTTAAGAGGAATAGATACATTAAAGATTAATTTTTTAAACTATAAGCTAATCTTATGTATATAAATAATAAATTAAGTTTATACTTATAGTTATAATTATGGTAATTTAAGCTATAGTTAGGTGGGAGGAAGAGCACTATTAAATACGCTATAGTGAGGGTTGTTTATGTTTATATTTATTATCTTAGAAGTTATATTACCCATTTTACTATTAATAGTTATTGGGGCATTTTTGCAAAGAAAATTTGACTTTAAATTACAAAATTTTTCTACGTTAATTACATATTGCCTAATGCCTGCTGCTGTCTTTATAAACATTTATCATATTAAGATTGAATTTCAAGTATTTTCGCAAATTATATATTATGTAGTGATTTACAGTATTAGTTTAATATGCATAAGTCACATTATTGCAAAATTATTAAAATTAGAGGATGGCGAAGGAGCAGCTTTAAAAAATAGTATATCTTTAATGAACTCTGGAAACTATGGATTACCTGTCAGCCAATTTATATTCAGCCAAAACCCATTGGGTGTTTCTGTACAAATTTTGATTTTAGTATTTCAAAATTTATTAACTTATTCATATGGTATGTATAATTTGTTATCAGCCACAAGTTCTATCAAAGATATCGCTACTTTTTTTCTAAAACTACCTGTGTTTCACGCACTTTTACTAGGTGTTTTTTCCAAGTATTTGAAATTAAATTACCACAATTTGCGCTAATACCAATTGAGCAGCTTTCAGATGGCTTTGGTTCCATAGCGTTACTTTTACTGGGTGCTCAATTATCAAAAATTAAATTTAAATTTTTCCATCGTGTTATTACGATTTCGTTAATAGGCAGATTACTAGTAGGCCCAATGGTTTCTCTAGCTGCTATCTATATACTTAATATTGATGGCATTATTGCACAATCACTATTAATTGCGAGTTCATTTCCAACTTCTAGAAATGCATCGACAATTGCCATGGAATATCAAGTGGAACCAGAACTTCACGCGCAAATCGTCCTTTTTTCTACATTATTTAGTATGTTAACAGTTACTGGTGTGATTTATTTGTCTTATGTTTTATTTTAAATAAATCATAAGACAATTCATATTATTAATCATTATCTTTGTATGCTTTAATGAGTTTAATTCTAGCAAAACCATAAATGACAAAACCCGTTATAATAGCAATGATTAAATTAACAAATAGATTTTTCAAGATATCTGAACTTTGTGGTAAATCAGAACCTGAAATGAGTGGTATCCAATAATTATTTAGGTTGAATACTACAAACATTATAGTTGCGAATAATATGCTACTTTTATGTAATTTTTTTAATTGCATCTTATATTGTGCCTCAGTATATACTTCTAAAGTATCTACTTTTTTCTTACGAAGTGAAGCGATTAATATGATTGAATAGATTAAGATTAATATGAAAGTTAATGTACCTAATATAGGTAGGCGATTTAGATAGCTAGTTATAAAAAAATCTGACGCACTGATGATGAGTCCACCATAAAAAATCCATGGAGAGAACCTAGCATAATCATGTAATAGTTGTTGACGTTCATATTCGTCTGTAAATCTAAAATTAGGGATTAAACGTAGAATTTTGTCATTATCCATCATGTTTACCCCTTTCATCTAGCAATTTTATCCGCGAATCCTTTGTAATCGTAAATATTATAAAGACAATTAAAGGTAGATAGGTGTTGAACTTGGTTAAACTAGTAAAGTTTAAACTATTGCCTGCAAGGATTGGCGCAATCACTGTTGTAGTCAACAGCATATAGCTTATTGCAATGATTAAGAAAATGATTCTTTTATTACGAGTTTCTCGTAGCAATTTATGATATACTTCTCGATCTTTCACCTCTATTTCTAATGGATCAGCACTAAATTTACTCATTGACATTCTACAACCTAAAATGATAAGTAATAACGCCCCGCCAATAGTAAACGGAGATAAAAACTCACGTTCAATGTCGAAGAAAGCAGATAAATAAACGAGTGCGATAAGTACATATAATCCGATAATACTATGTTTGGCTAGAGTTTTATCGATTTCATACTGTTGGTATTCATCTGGATTACTCATTGAGCCGGTGAAATTTTGATATAGCCACTTATCTTTTCTATTCATATGAATGCTCCTCCCAAAATAAATCATTGAGTGTAACATCTAAAGCTTTCGCTATATTAATACATAAATTCAATGATGGATTATATTTATTATTTTCAATCATATTGATTGTTTGCCTTGATACTTCAACTGTTCTTGAAAGTGTAAGTTGAGACATATGCTTGGCGTTTCGATAATGCTTAACTTTATTCATGGTGAATATATCGCCACCTTGTGTGTCAAATATATGTTACATGTACAATATATACGACATTTGCAAAAGTGTCAATGCTACATTTTTTATTTAATGATCAAAATAATATGATGATATGTTTTGTTAAGCGAAATAGATATGTTGTAGAACAGTTGTAAGGGTTTGTAATTAAATATGAGGAATATATGAACTAATGGACATAGAAAAAGTCCCACTTGCTCAATATTTTGACAGTGGAACTTTTAGAAGTGGTTTTATAAAGTAGTTTCCTAGCATAGTGACTTTATAATGGATTATTGATAATACATTGTAGAGGTGAAAACAGCAGTTACGTTTCCACGATTTCGATAACAGTGTGGTACATCACTGTTAAAACGAAAAGCTTGATGATGGTTAATTGTATATATTGTTGAACCAACTTCTATTTCAAGGCTACCTTCGTTTACAATGATATATTCTTCGGAACCCATATGGTGAGGTGCTGAGTCCATTTTCCCATCTGGTTCTATTACCATTTTAAACATTTCAAATTTCTTATGATCATCGTATGGAAAATATGGATAAATGGTAACTTTATCATCAATGATTGGCACAATGTCAGATTCATCAATAAAATCTACTGTATCATTATTTAATGATGTTAATTGTGATAAAGATAGATGAAGTCCATTGGCAATTTTCCAAAGGGTTGTAATGGTAGGATTTGAATTTCCTTTTTCAATTTGGCTTAACATATTTTTGCTGACTCCAGTCGCCTTTGCAACTTTCTCTAAGCTAAGCTGATGCTTCCTACGATGGTCGGCAATGTTTTTCGCTACTATATTCTGAATATTATACAAATGCATCGCTCCTATTTACAATATAACGTACATATCGTACCATATAGTGTGTTGATTTTAAAATAATCCCCTCAAGGTGGTAAGGTATGGAAAATTATAGAAAAACAAAACCATTTAATTGGTTATTATTTATAGGTATTTTATTAGTTGGCGCCAATTTACGAGCGCCTATAACTTCTATAGGTGTTGCATTACCAGATATAAAAGCAGATTTAGCATTATCCAATAGTGCTGTTAGTGTGGTTACAGTTGTACCTTTGTTAGCCTTTGCTGTAATTTCATTATTTGCTGCTAGAACGAGTAATAGGTTAGGACTTGAGAAAACGATTTTCCTAGCTTTATGCTTAATATTAATAGGTATTATTGTTAGGTCAGTTACGGGTGTTTCATGGTTGTACATAGGCACTATATTGATTGGTATAGGTATTGGTTTTGGTAACGTGCTCGCACCAGCAGTTATTAAAGCGAAGTTTCCACTGCATATTGGTATTATGACTGGTTATTATACTGTTGTTATGAATGTCTTTGGGGGCTTATCTTCATATGGAACAGCGCCATTAGTAAAAGCCTTTAACTATAATATTGCGATCAGTGTTATTGGCATTGTAACGCTTTTAACAATTATTTTATGGTCATTCCAATTAAAAGGTAAACAAGAGATGACGACCGCCATATCTGGAGAAAGTATTAATGTATGGAAATCTCCGTTATCATGGCAGATTACTATACTAATGGGGGGACAATCGCTGATCTTTTACGCACTTATAAACTGGATGCCAGCATACCTTGCACAAAGTGGCATGTCAATCAATGAAGCGGGCGCTTATCTATCGGTGCTTCAAATATCAATTATCCCATTTACATTTATTACACCTATTTTTGCTACAAAAATGAAATCTCAGTTTTTATTAACTTTTATTACTGGGTTATGTTTTATAGTAGGTGTTGTAATTATGATATTTATGCCACAATTAGCAATTGTATCAACAATTCTTATTGGGATGGCGGGTGGTATTGCATTCGGTTTAGTTAACACGTTCTTTAGTCTGAGAACAGAGCATAGTGAAACAGCTGCTAAATTGTCAGGTATGGCACAATCTATCGGTTATTTATTTGCTGCAATTGGCCCATTACTATTTGGTATTTTACATGACATTACGGGTGAATGGTTGGCTTCATTATCCATTTTATTAATAACAGCATGTATTATCACGCTATTTGGTTCTCAAGCTGGTCGTAATCACACTATTGAACAAACTCTACAGAAATAACGCAAATCATTTTATAAACAATAGACTGAAGAAGATGGTAAAATTAAAGATTTTACAATATAATTGATTTTGATAATCATTGCACTTTTAGTAATATACATGTTGTATATTTAATTTAATTAGTAAATATTTTGATGGCTTTATAAATCTTTCGACAAGCCAAGCACAATGAGGTGAGTTTATGCAGTTAATTTTTGATCCAAGTGTAAGTCCGATCTACCGAGGTGTTTTAGCATTTTTCTTCGTAGTGAATATTATATTAGCACTTTTAATTGTATTTTTAGATAGAGATAGAAGAGATGCGACAGCAACTTGGGCATGGTTGTTCTTACTTTTCGTCATGCCTATATTAGGCTTCTTTATCTACATCTTCTTTGGTAGAGGTGTGCGTAAGAAACGTGAGCGAGGCTTTGCACATAACCAAATAGAGGATGGTATGAAACGTGTAGAATCTCAATTGAAACCATCGACAAATAAAATTAGTGATTCTGAAAATCCAATTGTAAGAAAACATAAAGATATTGCAACAACGTTATTAACAAAAGAACCATCATTTTTAAGTAATGATAATAATGTTGATATTTATACTGATGGTCATGATTTATTTGCGCAGATGAAAGAAGACTTACGTAATGCTAAGTCCTACATTCACATGGAATATTATGTTTTAGAATTAGATGGTTTGGGCACTGAAATTGTTAATATTTTAGAAGAAAAAGCAAATGAAGGGTTAGAAGTTAAACTATTATATGATGCAGTAGGTTCAAAATCTGTCCACAAATCAAAATTCAAATCATTCCAAGAAGCGGGTGGCCAAGTTGAAGCATTCTTTCAAGCCAAAATTCCTTTAATCAATTTTAGAGTGAATAATAGAAATCACCGTAAAATTGTTGTCATTGATGGTATGACTGGTTATGTCGGAGGCTTTAATATTGGAGATGAATACTTAGGATTAAATGAAAAATTTGGTTATTGGAGAGATACGCATCTAAGAGTTAGAGGTGATGGCGTAGATGCATTACAGCTAAGCTTTATTCATGATTGGAACTCGCAAGCTAAACGTGAGCAATTAGATTATAATGAAAAATATTTCCCAGAAAATGCGAATCAAGGCGGCGATGTGTCCATGCAATTAGCACTCAGTGCGCCAAGTGATAATTGGCATCAAATTGAATTTGGTTACATGAAGATGATTATGAAAGCTGAGAAATCTATTTATATGCATAGTCCGTACTTTATTCCGGATAAAGGTTATATTAATGCTTTGCGTATTGCTGCTAAGTCAGGTGTGGATGTACGTTTGATTATACCTTGCAAACCGGATCATATATTTGTATATTGGGCTACAATTTCAAGTGTGGCTCAGCTTATACGAGATGGTGTTAAAGTTTACACATATGAAAATGGCTTCATCCACTCTAAAATGATGATTATAGATGACGAAGTTGCAAGCGTAGGTTCTGCCAATATGGATATCCGAAGTTTTGAATTAAACTTTGAAATCAATGCCTTTATGTATGATGAACGTATTACTAAAAAACTTAAAGACGCTTTCTTTGAAGATTTGAAAGTATCACAAGAATTGACAGAAGCACGTTATAATCAGCGTTCTAATTGGATTAAATTTAAACAAGCTATTGCAAAATTAGCTTCACCTATATTATAAGTGAGAATGATGGTATCCCGAAAAAGAGATAACTGTTGCATCAGCACATAGATAAGAATTAGGGTATCAATCCTAGAAAAGAAGCATTCAGATGATTTAATTCAATTCATCTGAGTGCTTCTTTTTGTTCAATACTTCGTATTGTTGGCTCGCTTACTTAGGGGACAGCTTCAGCCTGTGGTTTTCAGCTCGTCCTGTCCCCTCAATAGTCTCGCCAAAATACGTCGCATTTATATGATATAATTTATAAAATCATGAATTACTATAGCTAATAGTAATAATAATTTATTTATTGAATAATAGAGAGGTGTGCCTATGCAGCGTGATACAAATCAATATATCTATAGACAATTATATAAACGTTTGAAGTCTGATATGCTAGCTTCTAAATACGAAAGCCATGAAAAGTTACCTTCCAAAAGAAATATGGCGAAGCATATGAATGTAAGTGTGAATAGCGTCAAAGCCGCATATGAACAATTATTAGCTGAAGGATATATTTATACAGAAGAGCGAAAAGGCTATTTTGTGGAGCCATTAGACAAATTAATCATTAACCCAGAAGCCCAAAATACACTTGCTTCGTATAAAAGTGTTGCAGAAATAGATTATGACTATTCATTTTCTCATATGAGCACTGACATATCTGAATTTCCAATAGATATATGGACAAAATTAACCAAACGTGTCTTTCAAGACTATGATCATTACCTCTCATCAATCCCAAATGTGAAAGGGCCAATAGAATTAAGGCAATCTATTGCTAAACTCGTCTCTTATCAAAGAGGTATTCAATGTCATCCAGAACAAATAATTATTGGTTCAGGCACCAATACATTATTAATGAAATTGATACAACTCATGTCTGAAAATGTGAAGATTACAGTCGAAAATCCAGGTTATTCTAGGTTCAGGACTATATTGCAGCAAACACAAACACAAATGGTTCCTGTTTCATTAGATAATAAAGGTATTTCTATAGAAGAAATTAAAAAGGTACAACCAGATGCTATTATTGTGACACCTTCGCATCAATTTCCTATGGGCACAATTATGCCTGTATCTAGACGTATAAGCTTATTAAACTGGGCGAGTAAGACGCACAGTTACATTATTGAAGATGATTATGATAGCGAATTCAAATATGAAACGGATAATATTCCTTCACTATTTAGTTTTGATAAAAATGAACGCGTAATATATTTAGGCACTTTTTCAAAAACGTTAATGCCAGCGTTGCGTATCAGTTATATGATATTACCAGCGAAATTAGTTCGAAAATTTGAAGTACAAAATCAAAGTACAATTCCTGATTTTTCAATATTAAATGCTTTAACATTAAATTTACTGATTAAAGAAGGACACTATGAAAAATATCTAAAAAGGATGCATCAGTTATACGGTAAAAAGAGGGCATATCTTATTGAGGAATTGCAAATGACATTTGGTAATAATATTGATATCAAAGATACGCAAGCAGGTTTACATTTTATTATTGAAGTTGTTTCACCGTATACTTATGAAGAAATTGAATCACGCGCTAAAGCATATAAATTAGAGCTTTATACAATAAATCGTTTTAATGTGAAAGCGCTTCAAAATAATAGTGAGCGAAAGACATTGATTATTGGTTTCTCTAAAATCGAACAACAGCAAATACCTGAAGCGGTTCAACGTTTAAAAAAAGTAATCATTGATCCATCTGGTACCATATAATGAGTTAAACTGGTACTTTACAGAACACCAATAATATTTTAAATTTTTAGACAATAAATGAAATAACATTTGTAATTAAGTTATAGGAGGTTTCATGATGTCAGATAAATTTAATTATTATAAAGAACAACGTGAAAAATATGTAGCACGCGGTGTAGGAAACGGAAATTTGCATGTTGCTAATGAAGCGCAAAGTGCAACCATTAAAGATGTCGAAGGTAATGTATTTATTGATTTTGCCGGCGCAATTGGAACATTGAATGTAGGACATACACATCCTGAAATTACGAAGCACTTAAAAACGCAATTAGATAAATTTATACATCCAGGGTTTAATGTGATTATGTATGAAAGTTATCTAAACTTAGCACAAAAGTTAACAGAGATTACACCAGGTAGCTTTGAAAAAAAATCAATATTGCTTAATTCGGGCGCAGAAGCTGTAGAAAATGCAGTGAAGATTGCAAGAAAATATACTGGCAGACAAGCGGTCGTTTCATTTGTAAGAGGATTTCATGGTAGAACAAATTTAACTATGTCAATGACAAGTAAAGTGAAACCTTACAAATTTGGTTTCGGTCCATTTGCACCAGAAGTTTATCAAGCGCCTTACCCAAATATTTCAGAAAAATCTGAAGAATTATCAACTGAAGCTTATACAGACCAAATTATCAATAAATTACATGATTTCTTTATAGAAACAGTAGACCCAAGTGATGTGGCTTGTATTGTTATGGAACCTGTTCAAGGTGAAGGTGGGTTCATTATCCCAGATTCTAAATTTGTAAAAGCAGTCAAACAAATTTGTGAAGATAATGGTATTGTCTTTGTAGCTGACGAAATTCAAAGTGGTTTTGCTAGAACGGGCAAAACTTTTGCTATAGAACATTTTGATATTGAACCAGATTTAATCACTGTTTCTAAATCTTTAGCTGCAGGCTTTCCATTAAGTGGTGTAGTTGGTAAGGCAGAAATCATTGATAGTGCTGCACCAGGAGAATTGGGTGGTACTTATGCTGGAAATCCATTAGCTTGTGAGGCTGCGCTTAAAGTTATTGAAATTATAGAGACAGAAGATTTAAACGGTAAAGCAGAACAACTAGGTTATAACTTAGAAACATATCTAACATCATTGAGCGAAACATATGATCAAATCTCAAGTATACGTCGATTAGGTGCCATGGTTGCTTTTGAAGTAGTTAATCCTGAAACCGGTGAACCTGATAAAGCATTAACAGGTAAACTTGTACAAGTAGCAAATGAAAAAGGTCTATTGTTGTTATCTGCCGGTATTAAAGGCAATGTTATTCGATTCTTACCACCTTTAGTTATTACAGATGACGAGTTAAATGAAGGCTTACGTATTTTAACTGATGTGTTTGAGACTGTAATTACTAAAGAAGGTATCGCATAAACAGTTATACTTTATGCTTTTTTGATATAGGGTATGGATAATTATAAGTATTTTATAATTGATCAATAAAAAGGAGACCTTAATATGACAAAATTAGAAGTATTTAACCCAGCTACAAATGAAGTCATTGAACGCTTAGATTATACAAGTGGCGAAGATATTCAAGCACAAGTGGAACGAGCACATAAAGCATTTCAACAATGGAAAAAAGTAGACGCTCACGAACGTTCTGCTAAATTATTGAAATGGGCAGAACTTATAGATGAACATCAAGATGAATTAGCACGACTCATCACATTAGAGGGCGGTAAACCACTTGCTGAAGCAAAAGGTGAAGTTACTTATGCTAATTCTTATGTGAAGTGGTATGCAGAAGAAGCAAAACGTGTTTATGGTCGCACAATTCCAGCCAATGCTTCGTCTAAAAAAATTATTATAGATAAATTCCCAGTAGGCGTTGTTGGGGCAATTACGCCATGGAATTTCCCGGCAGCTATGATTACGCGGAAAATGGCACCAGCCTTAGCAGCCGGTTGTACAATTATTTGTAAACCAGCAGTAAAAACGCCATTAACTACAATTAAGTTAGTAGAACTTGCCCATGAAGCTGGCTTCCCTAAAGATGCTATTTCTTATATTATTGCATCTGGTAAAGAAGCAGGTGATTTATTTACTGAACATGAACTTATCAGTAAAGTGACATTTACTGGGTCAACTGCAGTGGGTAAAACATTGATAGAACAATCAGCACAACAGGTTAAAAATGTAACAATGGAATTAGGTGGACTCGCACCGTTAATTGTGCATAAAGATGCGGATATTGATGCAGCTGTTGATGGAACAATTGCTTCTAAATTTAGAAATGCAGGTCAAACGTGTATATGTGCCAATAGAATTTATGTACATCAAGATATCGCAGAGACATATACAGAGAAATTAATAGAAAAAGTGCATGCACTGACTGTAGGTAATGGTTTAGAAAATGACGTGAAAGTAGGACCACTTATCGATGCACAAGCTGTTAAGAAAGTATTAACGCATATAACTGATGCGCAAGCGAAAGGCGGAGAGTTGTCGCGTAGCATTGAAGAGATTCAATCGTTAGGTGGAAATTTCTTGAAACCAGTAGTTATCTCTAACGCAAATTTGGATATGAAAGCTATGCATGAAGAAACATTTGGACCAGTTGCACCAGTTATGACATATGAAAATTTAGATGAAGTTATTCAAATAGCGAATGATACAGAATTCGGTTTAGCATCATACTTCTTTACTAATGACTATCGTACTGGATTAAAATTCTTTAATGAATTAGAGTATGGCGTTATTGGTTGGAACGACGGAGGCCCTTCTGCTGCACATGCACCGTTTGGTGGTTTGAAAGAAAGCGGATATGGCAGAGAAGGTGGCATAGAAGGTATTGAACCGTATTTAGAAACAAAATATCTTTCTATTCAAGAATAACTTTAGAAATGAATGCTTAAAGTACTTTCAATTGAAATATAAACAAGGGTTGAAGATTTAAGAAATAATAATTAATTCAGGACAAGGTTGTAAGCACAGTAATTAAGTCATATTACTGTGCCGACCTTGTAAAATTATTATTTTAATTTGAAGAATGTAATGGGGTATGTTCAATGAAATCACAAAAATCACAGTTTGATAAATCAATGAATATTGTTGATGTCTTATTTCTTGCAATCGGCGCCATGCTTGGATGGGGATGGGTCGTATTATCGGGAGAATGGGTGTCAACAGCAGGCTTTGTAGGAAGTATTGTTGCCTTTTTAATAGGAGGATTTTTAGTAATTGTAATTGGTCTTACATACGCAGAACTTGCTTCTGCAATTCCAGAAACTGGTGGAGGATTTGTCTTTGTAAAAAAAGCATTTTCACCTGGTATTGCTTTTATTTCTGGTTGGTCAGTATTATTTGGCTATGTATCAGTAATTACATTTGAAGCGGTGGCTTTACCAACAGTAATAGATTATGTTGTTCCTTTTCAACATCAAGGATTTATGTGGAATATTGCTGGATGGGACGTGTACTTAACATGGGTGTTAATTGGTTCTGTTGGTAGTATTGTCTTAACGTCATTAAATTACTTTGGTGTTAAACCTGCAGCGATAATGCAGACAGTTTTTACAATCTTTATAGTTTCGGTCGGTTTGTTACTTGTTTTTGGTGCTGGATTTAATGGCAATTTCAGTAACTTAAAGCCGTTTGAACATGGTGTAGGTGGAACAATGTCCGTATTGATGATGATTCCTTTCCTATTTGTTGGGTTTGATGTGATACCACAGATTGCTGAAGAGGTAAAAGCACCTTCTAAAAAAATAGGTGGTATTTTAATCTTATCGATTATTGCATCTGTGATTTTTTATTTACTTATTGTTTTTGGTGTCGCAACAGGATTATCTCCAAAAGCACTTGGTACAAGCAGTCTAGCTACAGCTGATGCAATGGTAAATCTTTTTGGGCATAGTGGATTTGGCGTTTTACTCGTACTGGGTGGCGTCGCAGGTATTATTACCAGTTGGAATGCATTTATTATAGGTGGTAGTAGGATTTTGTATGCTATGGCTAAAAACAAAATGATTCCACAATGGTTTGCTTATATTCACCCTAAATTCAAAACACCAACACATGGTATTTTATTTTTAGGTGTACTTGCATTTGTAGCGCCATTATTAGGAAGACCAGCACTTTCATGGATTGTTAATGCTGGAGGTATTGGTGTCGTATTAGGTTATTTATTAGTGGCAATTTCATTTTTAAAATTGCGTAAGACACAACCTGATCTAGAAAGACCGTACCGTATTAGAAATGGTAGGGTTGTTGGTATTATTGCAGTTGTACTTAGTATTTTGTTTATAATTATTTATCTTCCTGGCATGCCTTCGTCACTCGCTTGGCCAGCAGAGTGGTTAATCGTATTAGCGTGGTACTTTGTTGCCTTTGTCCTTTATTTTACTCAAAAGAGAAGAGTGACAACTGGCCGACAAGTAACAATACAAGGTGATGAACAATCTAATTAGTATTGAATAAAAAAAGATGACTCGATTTCTACAAGCTGGTTTAAGCAGCAATAGAAATTGAGTCATCTTTTTTTTTATATGTGAAGTGGCAATAGTAAATAGATTGTTACTTAGCGTTTAATGAACCATATAAAATCATAATATGATTAACATATCATATCTTTAACTAGCTATATTGATACGTTGATCTCCTGGTTTAATCCATTGTTTATTTAAGAAAAATTTATATAACATAAAGCTGAGACATGAAGGTAGCAAAATATGGAATATAGCTATCAGCAACCATGTTTGAATCGAACCACCCATTGTATTAATCGTCATAATTTGACCTATAAAGCCACTTGTACCCATACCTGCACCTGCAGGATTATTCGTCATAGGGAATAGTGTTGTCATAATTGGCGCAACAATGGCACTTGCAAGTGTTGGCGGTAAGAGAATCATTGGATTTTTAATAATATTCGGAACCTGTAACATGCTCGTTCCAATTCCAATTGATAGTAAGCCACTCCATCCATTATCTTTATAACTATTGACCGCAAATCCAACCATTTGGGAAGCGCAGCCAATAGTGGCTGCGCCAGCAGCTAAACCACTTAAATCAAGCATCAAAGCCAGTGCTGCGCTAGAAATAGGTGCTGTTAAAGCTAGGCCAAATATAACAGACACGACTATTCCCATAACTAATGGTTGCTGTTCTGTCCCAACTATAATCACTTTGCCTAAGCCAGTCATGAATTGATTTAAAGCTGGACCAAATAGTTTTGCTATCGCCCCACCCACTACAATGGTAAGTAAAGGCGTGATGATGATATCTATTTTTGTCTTACCAGCATAAAGTCTGCTTAATTCAACAACAATAAGTGTTGCTATATATGCACCAACAGCGCCCCCACCAAATGTGTCATAACCAAGGGTCCCAACGATAACACAAGAAAAAATAACTAGAGGTTTTGCACCTAGACCATAAGCTATAGCAACACCAATTGCTGCTCCAGTTACGGACATAGCTACCTTGCCTATTTCAGATAAGAAAGATAAATTGAGTTGAGATATCAAAGTTTGGTTTCCTAATGTTTCTAAAATTAGTCCAATGATTAATGAACCAAATAAGCCAAGTGCCATAAAACTTAGTGCTTCAATAACCCATCTATGTAAATGATTTTTCATTAAGTATGCTCCCTGTTTTTTAAATGAAGTTATTTTATAAATTAATATTAGTATATAGATAGTTTTCAGTGTTGGCTAGTTTATTTAGAAATTGATACAACTATTGTTATATATTAGTGGAATAAAATTTGAGGCTAGGACACAAATACAATGTCCCAGCCTCAGAAAGCTTAATGATTTAATTTATATAGCGCTACGTGTTACGAAACTATAAGAATGAATACTTAGTTTTTATTAACCGAAGCATCATAGATAGATTCAACTGTTTCGCCTAAAATTCTGTCGAACTCTTCATCTGATTGATTTACATTTAAATCATTGATTAGTGCACGAGAGAAACTTGCTATTAAGTCTTTATTTTGTTTAAGTACTTCATTAGCATGTTCTCTGCTATAACCACCAGATAACGCAACGACGCGAACAACGTTTGGATGATTAATTAGTGATTGATATTGGTCTGCTTTAGTAGGGATAGTTACTTTAAGCATTACTAATTGATCATCAGTTAATTTATTTAATTCTTCTAATATAGAATCAGTTAAGTAAGCTTCGATTTCTTCTTTGTTTTCAGCATTAATATTAACTTCAGGTTCAATAATAGGAACTAAACCTGCAGCAATGATTTGTTTAGCTACTTCAAATTGTTGTTTAACTACTAAATCAATACCATCTTTATTAAGTTCTAAGATATTAGAACGCATTTTAGTTCCAAAAATTTTATGTTCGTTTGCACGGCTTAATAAATCGTCTAATTCAGGCATTGGTTTCATCAATTGAACGCCATCTTTTTGTTCATCTAAACCTTTATCTATTTTTAAGAATGGTACGATACCTTTATCTGCAAGGTAGTCACCAGTATGTTTACCTTCTACTTCACGATCCATTGTTTGTTCGAAAAGGATTGCACCAACAATTTTATCAGAGCTAAATGAAGGTGATGAAACAATACGTGTACGCATGTCATGAACGAGTTTGAACATTTCATCTTCACTATTGTATTGATCTTCAGTAACACCATAGTCGCTTAGCGCTTTAGGTGTACTACCACCACTTTGGTCTAATGCTGCAATGAATCCTTTACCATTTTTTACTTTGTCAAATTGTTCTTTATTCATTCTTACCACTCCTTTTACTTTATTCAATTAATAGTATGATAAAAAACTGTCTGAAACGCAAGTTGTAGGCACCTTGTATAACAGAATATAATAAAAATTCTATCTATTATAAAAAATACGTAATAATAATTGTATCTATTTTGTAACGGATATCAAAAATATAGGTGTTGGGTTATAGAAAGCGTCCTTCTCATTATAAATACGATGATATACGCCTTCATCAAGATGTATATGATTAAAGCCTAATGCTTTAAGTATTTGAATATCATATTGTGGTCGGGGGTGATGATTAATTGGGATACTCTGCTTAATAGCTTCGCTTTCTGCTAGCATATCTTTATCAAGTGTGTCATGAGCATGATTTGACCCAATCGATTTATAGGATTCAAATGAATCTTTACCATAATCAGCATCAATATTTATCAGCTTACCCTGTGGTTTTAATACGCGTAACCACTCTTTATAAGCAGCATTTGTATTTGGTAGGAGCCAAGTTACATTTCTTGAGATAACAATATCAAATGTTTCATCTTCAAAGTCTAGATTTTCAGCGTCCATAATCCTGAAATCTAGATTTTGTTTGAAGTGTTGTGCATTTGCTTTAGCATGTTCTATCATTTCTGGTGAAAGATCTATACCAGTAACTGTTCCTCCGTGTTGAGTGCATAAGATTGCTAAAAATCCAGCACCAGTACCGATATCTAATATTTTCATCCCTTTATGTATAGGGGCAATTTGATTGATTTCATCAATCCAGGTTAATGCATGCTTACTCTCTAATTCTGCTTGTTTATTTTCGCCAAAAGAGCCAGCTCGTTTATCCCAGTAATTAACAATTTGTGATTTTCCCATTTGCAGTACTCCTTTATTTTATTTGACTCAAAAGTTTCTTATCTTATTATAGAATATTTGAGCGAAAAAGTGAGTTAAGAGAATTAAAACATTAAAATTTTGCAAATGATTGCCAATAATGGCATTCATTTTATCTAATTAAAAAATATTGATTTTATACTTTTTTAGGTATTAAGAATTTAATTTTTTTATAATAATTAATTCTGTTTTTTTGAATTCAAACAAAAAAAGTAAAACAAATATTTATGCATTAATATAGTATAAATATCCAAATAGTAAAATTGTAAGATTCATTAATTACGTTAAATTTAAACTTAACACTGTGATTGTGGCGATTTTTATATGATGGACAAATGTTTGTTTTATATAATTATTCATATTTTGGTGGAGGTATTTTTGAATGTAATTTGCATTATTATTTAAAGTTCGTTAGGCTCATGTTTGTGAATTAATATTTTGTTTTGCTAATATTTATTTATTTTAGCAACTTATACATAGTTAAGAAAACTAAATTCAGGGGTGTTCAAAAATGGAAAAGAATAAAGTCATGGATTGGACGACCTTTATAGGATCATCGATAATTTTACTTATTGCAGTAATTCCTATGATGGTCTTTCCAAAAGCAAGTCAAGATATTATTACTAAAATGAACGATGCTGTTTCTAGTTCAATAGGTTCTATATATTTACTAATTGGCTTAGCAACATTGATTTTCGTATTATACATAGCTTTTGGTAAATATGGAAACGTAACTCTAGGTAAAGCAACAGATAAACCTGAGTTCAATAATTTTAGTTGGGCTGCAATGCTGTTTTGTGCTGGTATTGCTTCTGATATTTTATACTGGGGTATCATTGAATGGGCATTTTATTATCAAGATCCTCCACATGGTGGTAAAGGGATGACAGATAGTGCGCTTAATTATGCAACTATGTATGGTATGTTCCACTGGGGGCCAATTGCATGGGCAACCTTTGTATTACCGGCGCTTTGTATTGGTTATCTTGTATTTGTGAAAAATAAACCAGTTTATAAAATTAGTCAGACATTACGTCCTATATTAAAAGGACAAACAGATGGTATTGTCGGAAAAATAGTTGATATTGTCTTCATTTTTGGTTTGTTGGGCGGAGCAGCTACATCATTAGCATTAGGTGTGCCGATGATTACAGCAGGAATAGAGCGTCTTACAGGCATAGATGGAGATAATATGCTCATGAAGAGCATTATTTTGTTAGTTATTACAGCAATATTTGCTTATAGTTCATATTCAGGGTTGAAAAAAGGTATTAAAGTTTTAAGTGATGGAAACGTAATATTGTCATTTATATTACTCGGATTTGTATTAGTTGTAGGTCCGACCGTATTTATAATGGAAACAACAATCACTAGTATGGGTAATATGTTTAAAAACTTTTTCCAAATGGCTACATGGATTGAACCGTTTGGTGGTATAGGGGGACGTGAAGAAACAATGTTCCCTCAAAAATGGACCATATTTTATTGGGCATGGTGGATAGTTTATGCACCATTTATTGGATTATTTATTGCACGTATATCAAAAGGTCGTACACTAAAAGAACTTGTTTTAGGTACGCTAGTATATGGAACATTAGGCTGTATGTTATTCTTTGGTATCTTTGGAAACTATGCAGTATATTTACAAATAAGTGGTCAATTTAATGTAATTGAATTCTTAAATACGCATACTACTGAAGCAACAATTATTGAAGTACTACATCATTTACCGTTTCCAAACTTGGTTATCGTGCTATTCTTGGTTTCAGCAATCTTATTCTTAGCAACAACATTTGACTCTGGTTCCTACATTTTAGCTGCAGCATCACAGAAAAAAGTGATTGGTGAGCCATTAAAAGCAAATCGCTTATATTGGGCATTTGCTTTGTGCTTGTTACCATTTGCGCTAATGTTAGTAGGTGGTGAACGTGCATTAGATGTATTGAAAACAGCTTCCGTATTAGCAAGTGTGCCAGTACTTGTTGTGTTTGTAATGATGATGATTTCCTTCTTAAGGACATTGTCTGAAGATCGACTCAAACTGGAGCACCGTGCTGATAAATATAGAGAAGTAGAACGCCGTTCATTAAGAATTACGCAAGTGAGAGAGAAAAAAGAAGACGACAATCTATAAAGTGCAAAATAGCTGCCGACAGCATGTCGGCAGCTATTTTTATAATTTTATTAATTAAATGAGAATGCAACGCCACATATTATCGAATAGGGTTAAATTAAGTATATAAGACAAAAATGAAGGTGAATCATTAACAGAATAAGTAATAGAATCTTTATTTTTATAAATCCGAAAACTTATTCTTCTCTGTGCGTTTCTTCTGGTATGGGGAAGTATTTGAAGATTTCGCCACTTTCAAGCGCATCACTTAATTGATCTAACCATTCATAATAAGGCAATGTATCAACGAGTTGCTGTTTAGTTTCAACTGCTTCACTCTTAGTAGCCGCATCAACGTTTTTATCATTAATGATTTTATCTAAAATTGCAACTGAATCATGGACAGCTTCAGCGTTAATGACAATTTCTCTTCTCCATTTTCGAGTGAAGAAATTTCTGAAGAAATTAAAGAAATCTTTTTCGGCTATGAAATGCTGTTTTCTACTTCCACGAGTGAATTGTTGTTTTACGATATCAAATTCTTGGAGCCTTTTAACGCCAGCACTCATACTCGGCTTACTCATTTGTAACTGTTCGCGCATTGCGTCCAACGTCATACTATCTTCGAAAAGCATAGTACCAAATAAATTTCCAACGCTTCTATTGATACCGTATAAATCCATGGTCTCACCAATGGCATTGATAACAATATCTTTGGCTTCGTCTAATTGATTTTCAGGGTTGTTAGAATGTACCAATATGTACACCTCCGATTAAAAAATTTTAAGTTCAAATTAAGGAAAGACAATTCATCTAAGTAATATAGATACTAGATAATAATTGAAAATGAGTGTGTAATATTTGAACTCGTTTGACACCCTTTCAATTACTATGCTAACATAAACTCTATAAAATTCGTTAAATAAAAATTTAACAAACTTAACGGAGGTAATTTTAATGGAACTTGTAAAAAATTTATCTCGCCGTCAATTTATTGATGGTGAGTGGGTTGAAAGCTCAAATAAAGAAACAAGAAAAATTATTAATCCATTTAATCAAGAAGTGATTTTTGAAGTTGCAGAAGGAACAGCCGATGATAGCGAGCGTGCAATATTAGCAGCTAGACGTGCATTTGAAGATGGTGAATGGGCTAACGAAACAAGTGAAAATCGCGGTAAGAAAGTGAGAGCAATCTCTGACTTAATCGTTAAGCATCGTGAAGAATTAGCTAAACTTGAAACATTAGACACTGGTAAGACGTTAGAAGAATCTTATGCTGACATGGACGATATTGCTAATGTATTTAATTTCTTTGCTGGACTAGCAGACAAAGATGGCGGTGAAATTATAGATTCACCAATTCCAAATACAGAAAGTAAAGTTATCAAAGAACCAATTGGTGTCGTTACACAAATCACACCGTGGAATTATCCTTTACTTCAAGCATCTTGGAAAATAGCACCTGCATTAGCTTCAGGATGTTCATTAGTCATGAAACCGAGTGAAATTACTCCGTTAACAACTATTCGTGTATTTGAATTGATGGAAGAAGTAGGCTTCCCACAAGGTGTAATTAACCTTGTACTAGGTAAAGGTTCAGAAGTAGGCGAGCCACTATCATCACATAAAGAAGTGGATCTAGTATCATTTACCGGTGGTATTCAAACAGGTAAACATATTATGAAAAATGCGGCAGATCACGTAACAAATATTGCTTTAGAATTAGGCGGTAAAAATCCAAATATTATATTTGATGATGCTGACTTTGATTTAGCAGTAGATCAAGCATTGAATGGTGGATTTTTCCATGCAGGTCAAGTTTGTTCTGCAGGAGCAAGAATTATCGTGCATAACGATATTAAAGAAAAATTTGAAGCAGCACTTATAGAAAGAATAAAAAATATTAAATTAGGTAACGGTTTTGACGAAGATACAGAAATGGGACCAGTCATTTCAGCCGAACACCGTGAAAAAATTGAAAACTATATGGAAGTTGCTAAATCAGAGAATGCAACGATTGCAATTGGTGGTAAACGCCCTGAACGTGAAGATTTACAAGATGGTTTCTTCTTTGAGCCAACAGTTATTACAGATTGTGATACGTCAATGCGTATTGTACAAGAAGAAGTGTTTGGCCCTGTTGTAACGATTGAAAGTTTCACAACTGAAGCAGAAGCAATCGAACTTGCTAACGATTCAATTTACGGATTAGCAGGTGGCGTGTTTACAAATGATGTTGGAAAAGCAGAACGCGTAGCAAATAAATTGAAAATGGGTACCGTTTGGATTAACGATTTCCATCCATATTTCGCACAAGCACCATGGGGTGGATATAAACAATCAGGTATTGGTAGAGAGCTTGGTAAAGCTGGATTAGCTGAATATCAAGAAGAAAAGCATATTTTACGTAATACAAATCCAGAGCCAGTCAATTGGTTCGGTAAAGCATAACTAAATTATAAAATATATATATAAAGAAGGCTAAATAACATTTAATAAATTCAGGAGGCAGTATAACAATGAAAGAATCATATGATTATATCATCATAGGTGGCGGTAGCGCTGGTTCAGTACTAGGTGGCCGTTTAAGTGAGGACGTATCAAATAATGTACTTGTTTTGGAAGCGGGACGTAGTGATTACCCATGGGACTTATTAATACAAATGCCAGCAGCTTTAATGTATCCGGCTGGAAATAAATTATATGATTGGATTTATGAAACGACACCAGAACCGCATATGGGTGGCCGTAAAGTTGGTCATGCACGTGGTAAAGTTTTAGGTGGTTCAAGTTCAATTAACGGTATGATTTACCAAAGAGGTAACCCGATGGATTATGAAAAATGGGCTAAACCTGAAGGTATGGATTCATGGGATTTTGCACATTGTTTACCGTATTTCAAACGACTAGAAACAACATTTGGTTCTACTAAAGATGATCCTTACCGTGGACATCATGGTCCAATCAAGTTAAGACGTGGTCCTGCTGATAACCCATTATTCCAGGCATTTTTCGATGCAGGCGTAGAGGCAGGTTATAATAAAACACCCGATGTAAATGGTTTCCGTCAAGAAGGATTTGGACCATTTGACAGCCAAGTGCATAATGGACGTCGTGTATCGGCTTCTAGAGCGTATTTACATCCAGCGATGAAACGTAAAAACTTAGAAGTACAAACACGTGCCTTTGTTACTAAATTAAACTTTGAAGGTAATAAAGTGACAGGCGTTACATTTAAGAAAAATGGTAAAGAGCATACAGTAAATGCCAAAGAAGTTATCTTATCTGGTGGTGCAATTAACTCACCGCAATTATTACAATTATCAGGAATAGGTGATTCTGAACACTTACGTTCATTAGGCATTGAACCTCGTATTCACTTACCAGGTGTTGGTGAAAACTTTGAAGATCATTTAGAAGTTTATGTGCAACATGCATGTAAACAACCAGTATCAATGCAACCAAGTTTAAATAAATTGAAGATGCCATTTATTGGTTTACAATGGATATTAGGACGTAAAGGTGCTGCAGCATCAAATCACTTTGAAGGTGGCGGATTCGTTCGTTCTAATGAAGATGTAGATTATCCAAACTTAATGTTCCACTTCTTGCCAATAGCAGTAAGATACGATGGTACGAAAGCGCCAGCTGCTCATGGGTACCAAGTGCATGTTGGACCTATGTATTCAAACTCTCGTGGTCACTTGAAAATTAAATCAAAAGACCCGTTTGAAAAACCTGAATTTGTATTCAACTACTTATCTACTGAAGAAGATAAGCGCGAGTGGGTTGAAGCAATTAAAGTAGCTAGAAATATCTTGAAACAAAAAGCATTAGATCCATTTAATGGTGGAGAAATTTCACCAGGACCTGAAGTACAAACGGATGAAGAGATTATAGAGTGGGTAAAACGTGATGGTGAAACTGCGCTACACCCATCATGTAGTTGTAGAATGGGTCCGGCTTCAGATGAAATGTCTGTGGTAGATCCAGAAACATTCAAAGTTCATGGTATGGAGAATTTACGAGTGGTGGATGCTTCGGTAATGCCACGCACGACAAATGGTAATATCCATTCTCCAGTACTAATGATGGCAGAAAAAGCTTCTGATATCATTCGTGGTAAAAAACCATTAGAACCAGAATATATTGATTTCTATCGTCATGGTGTACATGATAAAGACGCTGGTACAGTTAAATAAATACTAGATATTTAGTTTAATATAGATAATCTTAAGACTGAGACAATTTTAATTGTCTCAGTCTTAATCATTATGTTAGCAGTAAATGAATACCTAATTTTATGTGTTTAGGGTTTATCGTTAAATAAAAAATTGAAATACAAAAAGAGCCCGGACATTTCCAGGCTCTTTCTTTATTCAGAGGTAACTTATGCAAAAGCATTAGTATAGCTCTCTTTAATTTATTATTAGATTTTTAGTCATTAAGTCTAAATGAAATGACTGTAATTAAAATTTAGATTGTTATCACGCAATAAGGTAAAATAAATTACTCATGCTTTTTACCTGTAATTAAATCTGCAATTGCTTTAGAACCTTTACCTTTTTCTAATGAACAGAAGTCATTATAGAATTTATCAATTTTATCTTTATAATCTATAGCTATTTGATCTAAGTTTTTTAGCTCTTCTGTTAACTGGTAAGCATCTTGGTGGATAGGACCAGGTAAATCTTTGTGATAATCAAGATAGAAACCACGTAAGTCTTGTCCATATTTATCTAAATCATAAGCAAAGAAGAACTGTGGTCTCTTAAGTACGCCATAATCAAACATTACAGATGAATAATCTGTAATAAGACAATCTGAAATTAAATACAATTCAGAGATATCACTATAGTTTGACACATCAATTGCAAAGTCTTCATAACCACGTAAATCCAATGCATTAGAAATAAGATAATGCATTCTTAGTAATACGACATAGTCATCGCCTAATTGCGCTTGTAAATTATCTAAGTCAATTTGTAAGTTGAATAGATATTTACCTTTTTTGACGAATTCATCGTCTCTCCACGTTGGCGCATACATAATAACTTTCTTATCTGCAGGTAAGTTTAGATTTTCTTTAATTTGTTGAATATATGCTTTGTCGTTTGCGTGATTCACCAACACATCATTTCTTGGGTATCCAATTTCAAGAATTTGTTCTGGATTCATCCAAAAAGCAGTTTCGAATATTTTAGATGAATAAGCATTAGGTGAAACAAGATAATCCCAACGGCTCGTTTCTTCTCTGAAATTACGTTTGTAATTATCAGTTGTTGTTCCAGGCATACGAATTACTTTCATATCATTTGCCAGACGTTTCAAAGGTGTACCATGCCAATTTTGAATATAAACTTGGTTAGGCTTTTTATTTAGATATAAAGGTAGTCTTGCGTTAGTTACCCAATATTTAGCTGTTGAATAAGCCTCATAATATGCTTTAGACCCTTTTTTAACTTTTTTAGCCGATCCAGGTAATTGAACTTTCGAAGGGTTTTTGAAGACCCATATAAATTCATAATTTGGGTGATGTTTCATCATATATTCGTAAATATATTTAGGACTATCACTATAATTTTTACCACCAAAGCTTTCAAATACGATTCTATTTGACTTCACTTTATCTTCACTGTCTGTTAACTGATACAGTGCGCGGTGTTTATTTTTTCTACGTAAAACAATATTTTTAACTAAACGTGCTTGCTTTCTAAATTGGTTCACTTTAAAAGCAAAATTGCGTTTGTTGAACATAAGCATTAATGATTCGATCATAAATAATGGTTTTTCATTTTTAAATATGGTAGGTAATAATTCGCGCGTTACTTTTGGTAGTAATTCACTATTGTTTTCGTAACGTTCAGGTAGTTTTCTCAGTGATGGTTCAAAAGAACGTTTGAACAAGTTTTTCATTTTATTTTTAATGAATATCTTGTTTTCTTTTAGTGGTGCGCGTTTAACAGAATCTGAGAAACTATAGACGTAATCATTAAATATAATGCCAAAGTCTTGTTGTGATAATGCTGGTTTTAAAAATGGATCATAGATTTCCCCTTTAATATAGAAAGGGAATCGGCTGATACGCACGAAGTCGTTAGCATATTTAATGAATTCTAATATAAATGACCAATCAACAAAGATATTTAAATCTTCGTTAAATTGTAGATTATGCCCACGTGCAATCGCCGTTTTGAAAATAATGTTACAAACCGTTTGCTTACGTAAAAATTGGTTTGATTTTGTTTTTGTATTTAAATATTCTGTACGCACTAAATTTTGATCAACGTACTGAGGAATATCTAAAGTAAAAGAATGAATCGGCGCAATTAAAGCATCAAAACTATTCAATTTCTTCATATAAAATGATAAAGCATAAGAAGCTAGGTAATCATCCGAATCAATAAAAATGAAGTAAGGTGATTCAACTTCTTTAAGACCAATGTTTCTAGCGTGTGCATGGCCAGTATTATGTGGTAAATCTATTACTTTAATGGGGATATCCCATTCTTTAGTAGTTGCTGTCGCAATTTCTTTAGAATTATCAGTTGAACCATCATTAACTAAAATGAGTTCAAAATCTTGGAATCTTTGCTTTTTAAGACTACTCAAACATCTTTCGATATAATCTTCTGAGTTGTAATAAGTCACTATGACTGAAATGGACTTCATTATGTTCCCTCTTTTTTTAAAATTTTCTCTATATTTTTATACAAGGTAAAATATTAACAAATATCAATCTCAAATATCAAATATTAATACATAGGTAGAAAGACTGATTTTGTAAAATTACGCTCTGACATCATCGTATAGGTAGCATTGAATTATTAATTTAAAGCACATGTTAAAGCATGGTTTAAAACTGTAATCAAAAATAAACAAGTTTAGATACTTATGCAAAATAATCATAAATTACTTTAGTTCTTTTTTGCCTATTTATTTTTTGTAAAAGTGCTACTAATATATTTTACTATAAATTTACAATTAATATAGTGTGTAATTAAAATTTAAATCATATTAAACGCTTACATTTAGTTAAATTTTCAACCCTGATGCAAAAAATAGCTGTTTTAGGGAAACGAGATATTAATTAAAGATAGATTGTGTGCATTTGCACAATGGAAAATGAAGGAGTGGGATTGATGATGTCTATTAGAAAAGCGAATACTAAAGAGCTAGAAGAAATAAATCAAATGATACCAGATGTGTTTAAATCATCTGTAACTGTGGATTTTAACTTGAGTGAAGATTGTATGCGCGCGATGTCTAAGCAATTGCAAGCAGAAGGCGCATCGTATTTTGTTTATTCTGAAGATGAGATGATACGAGGGTTTGTACTTGTAGATAAGAAAACAGACGCTATTGAACAGATAGAATATGGTTTTATTTATGAATTATATGTATTAAAAGCTTATAGAAATCAAGGTATAGCTAAAGAATTAATTCACTTTGTTAATGATTACTATAAAAAACATAATGTGAGTGAGGTAAGGCTCAACGTATTTGCAGGAAATGAAGCGAAATATTTATATGAAAAAATAGGCTTTCATGAAAGAACTATTTCAATGTCTATGGATATTGAAATATGATTTCCCAAAACTTTATGTGGATGTAAATAAAATCATTTTAAATTGAGTTCAAATAATAACTAATTATTTATAAGCATGTCATCTCTTTTTGAAAAAATTTATGTGTGCAAACATTGATCGGAATAAGGTTTTAGCATGTTTTGTTATGTTATGAAAAATATTTATAAACAAATGATTTGTAAAAGTGGTCAAATTGAGTATAATTTGATTTTGTTAAAAATAATTAAGGAGTAGAAAAGGAATGATAAATAATAATTTTGAAGATATTTTAAACAATAGAAAATCAGTGAAAGTGTTTGACGACCAATTTAAAATCCCTAGAGAAGAAATGGACGAAATGATCCAAAAAGCAACGAAAGCCCCATCATCTGTTAACATGCAACCTTGGCGTTTTTTAGTGGTGGAAAGTGATGAAGGTAAAGATAAATTACGTCCGTTAATTCGTTTTAACACGCGTCAAAATGACACATCATCAGCAATGGTAGTTATTTTTGGTGATATGCAAAGCCAAACTAACGGTGAAGAAATTTATGGCAATGCTGTAAAACATGGTTTTATGCCGGAAGAAGTTAAAAATGAAATGTTAGATAAAGTTGTAGCGCTTTATGATAGTGCACCTAAAGAGCAAATGAATGATATTGTTAAAATTGATAGTAGTTTAGCTGCAATGCAATTTATGTTAGTTGCTAAAGCACATGGCTATGATACAAATCCAATTGGTGGATTTGAAAGTGATCAAATAGCTGATGCATTTGATATTGACTCAGAACGTTACGTACCTGTATTAATCGTTGCTGTTGGAAAAGCAAAAAATCCAGCACATGATTCATATAGATTGCCTACTGAAACTGTTACAAAATATGTTTAGTCATTTATTTGACTACAAGATGATTAGCTAAATCATATAATTTAGTTATATCTGAATATAGGATTATCAAAAATAGAATAATAGATATCTAAGTATATTTACAACTTGGTGAGTTGACTAATATTTAAAGGAACTTGTTTCAAGACTTTTAGCTATTTGTCAGGTCTGTAATATTCTATAGATTAAGGCTGGGGCAAATTACTTGTCTCAGCCTTAATTATTGTATAAGCCTTATACATGAGGGAGAGTTCAATTAAACCATTTATCCTTAGCAATGCTAATTGACTTTGTAAGTAGTAGAAGATGATGGGATTTTCACAATAAATTAGATTTCTGTACATTAATATTTTTTAACTTTGATAAAATTAAAGTAGTAGCCCTAATATAATTGAATAGTAGAACGATAAAAACTATACTGAAATTAATGAAAGTAGATATATAAGTTAATTCTTGGTGAGAGGACGTCTTTGATGAGGTATCGTATACTTTTAACTTTTTTGTTTTCACTTTTTTTAACGCTGTGTATATTTTGTTTATCAGATCAAAAGAATTTAACTCATGAAGCATCCTTTTATGCAGTAGGTGATAATTTAATACACCCAGTTGTATATCGTGACGCATTACAAAGTAATGGTTCTTTTAATTTTGAACCTATGTATGAATCACTAAAGAAAGAAATACAGGCAGCAGACATTGCCTATATAAATCAGGAGTCACCGATTGGTGGAGATGAAAAGGGGCTTTCTGGGTTTAAACAGTTCAACACACCTAACGACATTGCTAAGGATGTTGTTAATACTGGCTTTAATGTAGTGAATGGTGCCAACAATCATGCTTTGGATCAAGGTACTGATGGATTATTAAATGAAATTAATGTATGGGAACATTTTAAAAATGTTTTTTATACAGGAACATTTAAATCACAAAGAGACAGAGATACCATTCCAACATTTAATAAAAAAGGGATTAAAATTGCAATGCTAAGTTATACATACGGCACGAATGATATTAAACCGGAAAATAAATATCAAATTAACTACTTTAATGAGGAACAAATCAAAAAAGATGTAGCAAAAGCTAAAGAACAAAGTGATATGGTTATGGTATCGGCTCATTGGGGCAATGAAGGCAAACACGAGCCTAATGCAAAACAGAAAAAATACGCTAAGGTATTTGCTGATGCAGGCGTCGATGTAGTAATAGGCACACATCCTCACGTGATTCAGCCAATCCAATGGGTGAAGGGCGATAATAATCATCAAACATTGGTTGCTTATTCCCTGGGAAATTTCTTGAATGGCCAATCTACTGGTAATGAAAGTAATGCGCTAGGAGGCAACCTTCAGTTTAATATTGAAAAACAACCTAAAGGTATAACAATCAAAGATGTAAAATGGAAGTCATTAGTAACACATTATGACATTGCGAATCCGCTTGATAGTAATACAAGACAAAATTTTAAAATGTATCCACTGACTGATTACAGTAATAATAAAGCTAAGCAACACGCTTTGAATGCAACTGCAGAAAATGAAATGACTAAAGATAAATTGGAATCTATTACTAAAAAGGTCATAGATAATCAATATTTAGATGACAGCAGTTATTAAAATTATATAGCATATAAACCCCTGAATCTTGAAGTAAAGTTCAGGGGTTTTTGTTTATTACTTTGTAACTTTTTTAGCTAAATCAGTAATATATTTGAAGAATTTATCATGGTCAACATAGTCGATTACTGAAATTGGTCTACCATTTTGATCATCGACATAAGTTTTACCTTGGCTAGGGCCCTCTATGTACACTGATACATTTAAATCATGCTTACGAATCAGTTCAGGCATACCAATATAAGCTGTAGTTAAGACATCCCAAAGGAAATAAGTTGAATTCGTTTGGAAATGAGTCAATGGTGGCACAGCTGCATAGCTTA
This sequence comes from Staphylococcus pseudoxylosus, assembly GCF_003697915.1. Lineage (GTDB taxonomy): Bacteria > Bacillota > Bacilli > Staphylococcales > Staphylococcaceae > Staphylococcus > Staphylococcus pseudoxylosus. The sequence goes on along the minus strand of NZ_RCVN01000002.1, from coordinate 120,396 downwards.
CACCTAAAAAATCTACACCTGGATAATGGCGTTCATTTGCCCACGCTTGTCTAACATCCCATGTCATAGGTACTTGGTTGGTGCTTTCTAAAGCAACCATATCTATTTTAATATTTGTATCAAAAACTTTTTTTACAGCTTCTGGATCCCAAAATGCATTCCATTCTGCAGTGCCATCATGTTCAGGTTCTTCAACATTACCTTTCTCTAAAAATGTGCCGCCCATCCATACTAAGCGTTCAATATTTTGAACAATCGTAGCATCTACAGTGATTGCTTTAGCTAAATCAGTAAGTGGTCCAGTAAAAAGTAAAGTAACTTTTTCAGTACTACCATGAATTTTATCGATTATATCTCGATAAGCTTCATGTTCTAGAATATTAGAATGTCTGTTTATAGGCTCGTTTAAGATAGGTAACGCATCCATAAAGAAAGCGTGAATACGCCAATCTTTTGGGAATGGATTTTTACCGCGTTCTTTTGAGGCAGCTATGTGAATTGGTTGTTTAGAGAAACGATTGACAATTTTTTGAGAGGCACTTACTGCAGGCTCGATATAACTATCTGCGCCAATAGCACTAACACCAACAAGGTTGATATCATCCATATGTAATAGAAGAAATAAGGAAATTAAGTCGTCTACGCCACCATCATGGTTAAAGTAAATTTGTTTCATTATTGAATACGCCTCCATAAGTTGTTGATGATTTTATTATAACAAAATTTAACAATATTCGTTATAAGCTTAAAAGTGGTTGCTTAGCATTAATTTAAGTTGTCTGGTAACTACAAATGTTCATTTAAGTTGAATCTAATTGTTATAAAATGAGTTGTGCATATTAATTGGGGATAATTTTTTAGGAATTTAAATATACTGTTATACGAATTTGAAGTGTTTACAAAAAAATATAGAGGTTATGTTATATTAGATAGAAATAAATTAAGGGGTGTTTTTATTTGTGAAGTTTAAAAAGGAAAAAGTTAACAGAGTAGATTCGGATCAAGCTAAAAAAGGTGTGGTCGCTACTAGTATTGGTAATGCCATTGAATGGTTTGACTTTGGTTTATATGCACAATTAGCAGTAATTCTAAGCGCAAATTTCTTTGGTAATTTACCACAAGAAATGCAAATAGTATCTACGTTTGCTGTATTTGCTTTTGCATTTATTGTTAGGCCTATCGGTGGTATATTCTTCAGTCATTTAGGGGATAAATATGGACGGAAAATTGTACTGTCGACAACAATACTACTTATGGCAGCATCCACACTGATGCTAGGCTTATTACCAACACAAGAACAAATTGGTATATGGGCACCGATTCTATTACTAGTAGTTCGTATGATTCAATCATTCTCGACAGGAGGAGAATATGCAGGCGCAATGACTTATATTGCTGAAACAGCACCTGATAAGACTCGTGGTAAATTGGGAAGCGGTTTAGAAATTGGTACACTTGCTGGTAATATAATGGCGGCGATTTTAGCAGGCTTGATGTATTCATTACTAAGTGATCAACAAATGGCAGATTGGGGTTGGAGAATTCCATTTATTCTTGCTGCACCATTAGGTATTGTGGGAATTATTTTACGTTCAAGCTTAGACGAAAGTCCTGCCTACGAATCTACATTAGAAGAAAAAGAGGAATTAGAATATTCTTATTTAGATATATTTAAATATTATTGGAGAGATGTTGTCGTTTGCTTCACTGGTGTTGCATTTTTAAATGTCGCAAACTATATGGTCCTTTCATATATGCCTTCTTTCCTAAACTCAACCATTAACTTAGGTGGAACGATGGGTTCTATTTTAAGTACTGTAACAATGTTAATGATGATACCTGCAGTGTTCTTCTTTGGTTGGTATAGTGATAAGGTTGGTAATAAACGTACAATAATATTTGGATTAGCAGGATTTAGTTTATTTTCCATACTTGCTTTTTGGTTAATGAGTATACCAATGATTCCGTTCGTGTTATTAGGCTTGTTTATTATTGCATTATTCATGTCTACATTTGAAGGTGTAATGCCTTCAGTTTTACCAAGTATGTTTCATACAAAAGTAAGGTTACGTACGCTATCACTTGTATATAATATTGGTGCCGCAGTTTTTGGTGGCTTAACGCCATTTATCTTGTCTACTTTAGTAGAAACTACAGGACAACAAATTGCGCCGTCTTATTATCTAATGTTTATTAATGTGATTGGGCTTATTATTTTCATAACGATGTTTAAATCTACATCTAATAAATCGCTTAGAGGTTCATACCCTAACGTCGAAACTCAAGAAGATTATGAAGATGTTGTGAAAAATCCAAAAGACGCATTATGGTGGGAATCAGAAGAAATTCATAAATAGTAATATAGTCAAAAAGTAGTTGCCTTTTATATAAAAGGTAACTACTTTTTGTGTTTTATAAACGATTGTGATGTTTAAGTACAATATATGCTTATTCATATATTAAATAAAATGAAGAGAACGTGTTTGATTATTTTAACTATACATCATTTAGACGAAGTAGAAGCATTGGCTGATCAAATAAAAGTAATTGGTGATAATCCGTTCTATAAAAATATTCTTCAAGAAAAAGGTTGGCAATATGAGACGTATGATAATTAACTGTACTATTGGATCATCGTAGTTTATGAGAATTGTATGTAATTGTATAGTTATTTATTTGATTTTTATATTTGTGTGACATTATAAAAAAACAGTATTTACAAGGTATTTCGAGAATAAATTGTAAACACTGTTTTATTTTGTATTTATACACATTAAAAGTAAATGTGATATTAAATTTGTTTTTCAACGTACTATAAAATGCTTTAAACACTGGTGTTATAGGCCTCGAGCAACATTTACTACTTTTTAGAATTTATTTGTATTTATACTTTAAATGAATAAATGAGTAACATTAAAAAATTGGCCTTCACGTTGTTTGTATCGTGAGGTCAAAGCGTATTAATTGTGCAAAACTATCATACATTAATCATCTATATTTTGTATAAAAATACTAAAATATACATAGTTTGGCAATTAGAATGTTGATTTGACTTGAATTTTAATCAGAGTATAATAACGAAATATACAAGAGCGTGTATAAATTTTACATTTCCTTGTTATGAATATAAAAGACGTTTAAATTAGGAGTAATTATGGAACAAAAGGATGAAAGTAATAAGATTAATTTACCGCAGTTGGTATTGCTAGGTTTAGGTTCACTCATTGGTTCCGGTTGGTTGTTCGGTGCCTGGGAAGCCTCATCTATAGCGGGTCCAGCTGCAATTATCTCATGGATTATAGGTTTTGTAGTCATTGGATCAATTGCTTATAACTACATAGAGATAGGTACGATGTTTCCACAATCAGGTGGAATGAGTAACTATGCGCAATATACGCACGGTTCGTTGTTAGGGTTTATTGCCTCTTGGGCTAACTGGGTGTCATTAGTAACTATTATCCCAATAGAAGCAGTGTCAGCAGTACAATATATGAGTTCATGGCCGTGGTCATGGGCAAAATTTACAACAGTTTTAATGAAAGATGGTTCTATAAGTAACGCTGGATTAATGGCAGTGTTTGTAATTATTATTATATTTTCGTTATTGAACTATTGGTCAGTTAAACTGTTAACTTCATTTACAAGTTTAATTTCAGTATTTAAATTAGGTGTACCGTTATTGACGATTATTATGTTAATGATTTCTGGTTTTGATACAGGTAATTATGGACATACAGTTGGCCAATTTATGCCTTATGGTTCAGCACCTATATTTGCAGCGACAACGGCTTCAGGTATTATCTTTTCTTTTAATGCATTCCAAACGATTATTAATATGGGCTCAGAAATACAAAAGCCCGAAAAAAATATCGCGCGAGGCATAGCTATTTCACTAACATTAAGTGCAGTGTTATACATAGTGCTTCAAAGTACATTTATTACATCAATGCCTAGTGACATGCTTCATGAAAATGGTTGGAGTGGTATTAACTTTAATTCTCCATTTGCTGATATGGCCATTCTTCTAGGTTTGAATTGGTTAGCTATTTTATTATATATGGAAGCTGTTGTTTCACCATTTGGCACAGGTGTATCATTTGTTGCAGTAACTGGTCGTGTTCTACGTGCAATGGAAAAAAATGGTCACATCCCTAAATTTTTAGGTAAGATGAATGAAAAATATAACATTCCACGTGTGGCTATTATTTTTAATGCCATTATTAGTATGTTAATGGTGTCATTGTTCCGTGATTGGGCGACATTAGCAAGTGTTATATCAACAGCAACACTAGTTGCCTATTTAACTGGACCGACTACAGTTATTTCATTACGAAAAATGGCTCCGAACATGCATAGACCGTTTCGTGCAAACTTGCTGAAATTTATGGCACCATTCTCTTTTGTTATGGCATCATTAGCTATTTATTGGGCTATGTGGCCAACAACTGCGCAAGTGATCTTTATTATTATTTTAGGCTTACCAATTTACTTCTTTTATGAATATAAAATGAATTGGAAAAATACTAAGAAACAAATCGGTGGTAGTTTATGGATTATTTTATATCTTATAGTACTTGCTTTCTTATCATTTATAGGAAGTAAAGAATTTAAAGGTATGAACTGGATTCACTATCCATATGATTTTGTAGTAATTATCATTATTGCACTAATGTTTTATAAAATTGCTACGACTAGTTATTTTGAAAGTGTTTACTTTAAACGCGCTAAGAAAATAAATAAAGATATGCGTGAAGATTTAAAAGAGAAACATGAGGCAGGGCAAGAAGTAGACTGATTTTTAATAGAGAAATATACAAGAAGAGTGTTTTAACGATGCGTTAATAGCACATAATAATGAACTAATATCTAACTTTAAATGTGTCTCAAACTATAGAGAAACAAGTCAACTTTGTGGGGCAAGCATATGGAATTAAATTATTTTGTAATTTCGTGTGCTCGCCCCTTTTTATTTATTTTTATGTTTTACGGTTGTCTAGATTGTTTTACATAATGAACTAATCCTATTTTATTGGAGTACAATTTAACAGTATACTATATATTATGCAGAATAAATGCATATAAAAGAATATATAACTTCACGCTAATTAGTTTGAAAATTTAGATAATTTACGTTTTAATTGCTATAAATCAAGGTTTTAAATGATTTTTTAGTGTAAAAATTCAAAAAAACCTTTGACTAATAGCAAAAACAAGCGTATTATATATGAATATTAATTCAGTTTCAAGAATAAATATAAAAGGAATGAGGATTTTTGATGAACGATTTATTTGCACTAACAGATCAGTATAGTTCGAACAATTATAGCCCGCTGAAATTAGCATTGGCTAAAGGCCGTGGCGCTCAAGTTTGGGATGTAGAAGACAAAAATTATATAGATTGTGTTTCGGGTTTCTCAGTCGTCAATCAAGGACATTGTCATCCCAAAATTATAAAAGCATTTCAAGAACAAAGTGAAAAAATAACAATGGTTTCTCGTGCTTTATATAGTGATAACCTAGGAAAGTGGGAAGAAAAGATATGCTCACTTGCTAATAAAGAAAAAGTACTTCCAATGAACACAGGTACTGAAGCTATTGAAACAGCGATTAAAATCGCTCGAAAATGGGGCACAGACATTAAAGGCATTGCCGATGGTGAGGGTGAAATCATAGCGATGAATGGCAATTTTCATGGCCGTACGCTAGGTGCCTTATCTTTATCTTCTCAAGAAAGTTATAAACAAGGCTTTGGACCATTGTTAGATAACGTTCACTATACTGACTTTGGTGATTTAAGTCATTTAAAAGATTTAATTAATAAGAATACAACAGCTATTATATTAGAACCTATTCAAGGTGAGGGCGGCGTTAATATTCCACCCGATGATTTTATAAAAGAAGCGCGCAAGTTATGCGATGAACATAATGTGTTATTTATTGCAGATGAAATACAGGTAGGTCTTGGACGTACAGGTAAAATGTTTGCTATGGAATGGGAAGGTGTAGAACCTGATATTTATTTACTCGGTAAGTCACTTGGCGGAGGCCTTTATCCAATATCAGCAGTATTAGCTAATCACGACGTGATGGACGTATTAACGCCAGGAACACATGGATCTACATTTGGAGGTAATCCGCTTGCTTGTGCTGTTTCAATGGCTGCATTAGATGTACTAATTGAAGAACAGCTAATAGAGAATTCTGCAGACCTTGGACAGAAGTTATTAAATGAATTACAGCTTATAGACAGTAATATTATCTCTGACGTGAGAGGCAGGGGATTATTTATCGGATTAGAATTAACAGAAGCAGCGCAACCATATTGCTTAGAGATGATTAACAAAGGTGTGTTATGTAAAGAGACACAAGGCAACATTATTCGTATTGCGCCACCATTAGTTATTAATGAGCAAGAGATAGATAAAGTAATCAGCGTGATTACAGAAGTATTAGAAAAAGACAAATAATAGCGTTTTAAAAGACCGAATATTCAGAAAGGACTGAACGTCATGATAGATGTTGGCATTGTTGGAGGTAGTGGTTATGGAGCTATTGAATTAATTAGGTTATTAATTCATCATCCATATGTAAATGTTAAATATATATTCTCACATTCAAAAATTGATGAACCAATCAAAGAAACTTTTCCTCACTTGTGTCACTTAACCCATCAATATGAAGCACTAAATAGTGAGCATATTGACTGTGATGTTGTATTTTTTGCAACGCCTTCTAATATAAGCAAAGATTTAGCACCGTCATTAATTGAAAGAAACATTAGGGTTATTGATTTGTCCGGTGATTTTAGATTGGATGATAGGGAGGTATATAAACAATTCTATGGTGAAACAGCAGCACCACAAGAGCAGTTAGAAAAAGCTAATTATAGTATCGCTGAGTGGTCAAATATTGAACCGAATAATACGCAATTAGTTGCCAACCCCGGTTGTTTTCCAACTGCTACATTGTTAGCTTTACATCCGCTCGTTGATCAACAAATCATTAACAATGATTCTATTATTATTGATGCCAAAACAGGCGTTTCAGGTGCGGGTCGATCATTAGCCCAGCATGTTCATTATTCAGAGATGAATGAAAACTTTAGCGCTTATGCGATAGGTAAGCATAAACATAAACCTGAAATAGAACAGTATATTTCAAAGCTAGCAAATGAAAATATAAAAGTAGTATTTACCCCACATCTTGTACCGATGACAAGAGGTATATTATCAACAATTTATGTAAAACTTAATCAACAGATGACTAACGAAGATTTACATGCAACTTTCACAGATTATTATGATGATAAATCATTTGTTCGTATTAGAGATATTGGCATTTATCCGAAAACGAAAGAAGTCTATGGTAGTAATTTTTGTGATATTGGGATTTATGTCGATGAAGAAAGTCAAAGTGCAATTATTGTATCGGTAATTGATAACTTAGTTAAAGGAGCAAGCGGCCAAGCGATACAAAACTTGAACTTAATGTATGGATGGGACGAAAATACAGGGTTAACTCAAAAACCAGTATATCCATAAACAAATTTGAAAGGGGAGAGAAGATGATAGATATTGAAACGATTGATACGTTAAACCAATTAAATATAGATTTACAAGGTGATGTTAGTTCACCATTAGGTTATATTGCAGGCGGGTTTCATGCAGGATTAAGAAGAAAGAAAAAAGATTTCGGTTGGATTTATTCGACTACAGAAGCGACAGCTACAGGTGTATATACACTGAATCGTTTTAAGGCTGCGCCTTTAAAAATAACTGAAGATAGTATTAATGCTAATAAAACATTACAAGCAATTGTGGTGAACTCAGCAAATGCGAACTCATGTACAGGTGAAAAAGGCATGCAAGATGCTCTAGATACACAATCTTGGGTAGCAGAACATTTGAATATAGAGCAACAAAATGTTGGTATTGCATCGACAGGCGTTGTTGGTGCGTTCCTACCTATGGATAAAATTCATTATGGCACACAGCATGTTTTGAAAGAGGAATATAATAATAGCCAATTTTTCAATCAAGCTATTTTAACAACAGATACTGCGACTAAACATTTATCAGTACAAGTTGAGATTGATGGTAAGACAGTAACTATCGGTGGTAGTGCTAAAGGTTCTGGGATGATACATCCAAATATGGCTACAATGCTTGGATTTATAACAACTGATGCTAATATTGATGCGGATACTTTGGACTATTGTCTGAAACAAGCAACAGATCAGTCGTTTAATATGATTACAGTTGATGGTGATACAAGCACAAATGACATGGTGCTATGTATGGCTAATGGTCAAGCGAACAATAGTAAAATTGACGCCTTACATCCAGAATGGCATAAATTTGCGTATGCTTTCAATTTTGTAAGTCAATACCTTGCGAAATCAATTGCCAAAGATGGTGAAGGTGCGACGAAATTAGTTACTGCAAAAGTGACAGGTGCACCTAATGTTAAAGAAGCAAAAAAAATTGCTAAAAGTATTGTATCTTCTAATTTGGTTAAAACTGCTATACATGGTGAAGATTCAAATTTTGGTAGAATTGTAAATGCAATAGGTTACGCATCACAATTTGTAGAACCAAATGAGACAAATGTTTCTTTCTGTCAGTTACCAGTGCTAGAACAAGGAATTCATTTAGCGTTTGATGAGCAGTTATTAAAAGAACGTTTAACAGAAGATAACATTGTAATAGAGGCTTCAGTTGGAAACGGTGATGGTGAAGCGGCAGCATATGGTTGTGATTTATCATATGAATATGTGCGCATTAACGCATCGTATAGAACGTAAGGAGTGTGTCAGATGAGTTATATTGTTATAAAAATAGGCGGTAGCACTTTAACTAATTTACATGATTCGACGATTGAGGATGTCTCTAAATTAAAGCAACAAGGTTATCAACCAATTATTGTTCATGGTGGCGGACCATTTATAAATAAGGCATTAGAGCAACGAGGTGTGGCGCCTTTGTTTGAAGATGGTTTAAGAGTTACGACAGAAGAAGTATTGTCGGTGACTAGTCAAACGTTAATAGGTACTGTAAATCCAGATCTAGTAAGCAAAATTAATCAATCTAATATACAAAGTATTGGTATGAATGGTATAGATGCTAAACTTTTTGATGTAGCACCACTAGACGAAAAATATGGATATGTAGGTGAACCCAAAGATATAAATACATCTGTATTTGATAAAGTAACGGACCAATTTATTCCAGTTATTGCCTCGATTGGTATGAATCAAGCAACGTCGCAATTATATAATATTAACGCGGATACATTAGCTTATAAAATAGCGCAAGCACTTCATGCGCCACTTTATCTTTTAAGTGATATTCCAGGCGTATTAATCGATAAAGAAGTGCAGCCATCGTTGAATGCAGAACGTATTCAATGTTTTATCGATCAAGAATTGATATATGGAGGAATGATTCCAAAAGTACAAGATGCAATTCAAGCGATTGAACTTGGCTGTCAGAAAGTGGTGATTGCAGCAGGAAGCGAATCACATATTATTCAAAAATTACAAGATGGCAAAAATGTGGGAACCACGATACAACAATAGATATACTTTTCTAATAGTAACTGTATGTAGTTTATATAATATAAAGAATATGAAAAAGGGCTTAAGTCTTATAACACATAAGAGTTAAGCCCTTTTTCATATTTAATAATTCCTTCTATTTATGGTTGTTTGTGTAAGTAGTTAATAAGTCTGTATAGAAGTCAATAAATTTGAAGTACATTGATTTTTCAACTCGTTCGTCAATTTGGTGTGGTTTTTCTCCAGGGCCAAATACTAAGAATGGGAAGTTTTCATCTTTGCCACGTAATAAATTAGAAGCATCTGTAACGCCACCAATTGGAGCTGCAATGAAATCTTTATCAAACGCTGATTTAGCAATTGTTTGAGCAGTATCGATTAGACTATTTTCACCTGTAGTCAGAACAGGGTCTAAATCAAGATATAAATCACTTTCTAATCTAGCCCCGTTAGCATTATGTTTTTCAAGTGTATCGTCAAACAATGCTTTAACTTGATCGTTATTATACTCTGGAATTGTGCGGATATTGAAGTCTGCATCTGCATCTTCTGGTACAGAATTGACTTGAACGCCACCTTTAATTAAAGTATTTGTGATTACAAGGCCTTGTAGGGCATTTTCAATTTCTTCTGCAGCATATGTTGCAGGTAGGGATTGTTTCATTCTATCTATAAAGTGAGTGAAATCTAAAGCGTTGCCTTTTACTTCTTTAGAAATTTTATTGTAAGAAGCATCAATATCTTGAATAAATTCGATTAAGGGCTTAATTGCGTTAAAGCCGAGGATTGGCATTGAGCTATGTGCGGATGTACCGTGAGATTTTATACGATAGTCCATGGAACCTTTATGTGCATAAACCATCATATCTTGGCATGGTTCAGCTATTACAAGTGCCTCAACATCGTCCATATAACCTTTTTCGTATAAACTTTGTGAACCAAGTTGCTCCATTTCTTCGCCAGTTGTAGCTAAGAATTTAATACGTCCTTGTTTTAATGATTGTGTGTTGTTGATTTCAATTAATGCAATGGCTAAAGCGGCAAGACCAGATTTCATATCTGCAGCGCCACGGCCATATAAGAAACCATCGTCTTCAGTTAATGTGAATGGCTCGTAAGTCCATTGACTATGATCACCCTCAGAAACAACATCCATGTGACCGGAAATTCCGATAACAGGTTGTCCTTCGCCAATTTCAGCAATTAAGTTTGCTCTACGGTCATCAATTTTATCAATCGTAGAATTAATACCGTGTTGTGCAAATAGTTTTTGAAAATATTCGCACACTTCAATTTCATTATCATTTACTGTGTTCATTGCCACAATATCAGATAAAATTTGTACTTTTTCTTCGTTAGAAAATGTACTCATAACATACCACTCCTTTTAAAAAACTATCACAATTATACATCTGGCAATTTAATTTGATAAGCAAAAGGACTTTTATTTAAAATCTTATAATAATTTTATTTGTTTTGTGTAAAGTTATTACGCTATATATGGTTTTGAAAAACCTTGTTTTGTCAAACTATTAAAGATATGATAGTAAAAAATAAAATACTAAGGGAGAAAGATTATGACTTTTTCATTGTCTGCAATTCAACAAGCACACCAACAATATACCGGGATAGATTTTCCAAAATTATTTCAAGCGTTTAAAGCAATGGGGATAACAATTAATACCGTTGATATTCAGAATGGAACTACAGTATATACGCATCAAAGTGGAGAGCAAATTATAGATAGAGGTGTGAAGAGTACCGTGCCTATATCACAACATACAGATAAAGAGCAAATACAAGAATCATTGAAACGACATCAAATAGGTAAAACAGATTTTCAAATCTTTTGTGATGAAATGGCTCAAGCAGGCATTTACAAGTGGCATATAAGTATTGATGCTGGAACATGTGCTTACATAAATTTAAAAAATGAAATTGTTATAGTCGAACAGATTGCGCAATAATTATTTGATTGAGATGTAAGAAAAGAATTGCGTTTTAAGACGAATGCTATGACAGTATTAATCATTGATGATACGGTAGGCTCATAGAATAATTATCATTTAAAGTCAGCATGTTTTATGTTGTTTATTAGAGTGATGTTATATCAAGCTATGGGAAGGGGTTCGTTAATATGGCAAGTGTAGCAATTATTGCAGGTGGCAATAAAATACAATCACGTCTAACAGGTGTAGTGGATTATGCCGAACAATATTTGAATGATGTAGGTATTGAGACTGACATCATTCATGTGCATCAGTTAGATGCAGAAGCATTGATTACAGCAGATTTTTCTAATGACTCAATTAATGAAACACATAAAAAAATTGAAAATGCAGATGGTATTATCATCGTATCTCCAGTATTTAAAGCAGCATATTCGGGTATAGTTAAGACTTATCTCGATTTATTACCACGTAGTGCATTTACAGGGAAAACGGTGTTACCTTTAGCATTAGGCGGCACATTCGCACATGTACTTGCGATTCAATATAGCTTGGACCCAGTGATTAAAGAGCTAGGTGCAGATACGATTCATAAAGGTAGATTTATTTTAGATAAGCATATTACTGCAAACGCAGATGGGACATATAGCTATGATCAAGAAGCTCAAGATGGGCTGAATAAAACGTTAAAAAAGTTTGTCAGTGATAAATCTCAAGTGACGGAATAAATTGAAATTAATAAAAATAATAAAGACACAATCAATGTGTTGTGTCTTTATTTACTCTTTTTTAACACAGCTGTATTAAAAAATGTTAAGATGAAGTGAATAATATGATTCCATTTATTTGTGCTTTATTAACACAGCTGTATTAAAAAGGGTGACAAAGATGCCAAAAATTGTAGATCACGAAAAGAAAAAAAAGCAAATTGTTCAGTTTGCATGGCAATCCATAGTAAATGAAGGTGCTAAAGGTGCGACAGTTAGGAACATTGCAAATTTAGCAAAAATGACACCGGGACAAATACGCTATTATTATCCGAATCATAGCAAGTTACTTGAAATGGTATTTTTGGAAGTTATAGGAAAAGTTAAGCAAAGAATCCAAGATATATATAGTAATGAAGAATTATCCATTGTAGATAAAGTAATACAAGGGCTGTTGACTGTTATACCACTTGATAAGGAACGATATGCCGATATGGAAGTTTGGATGGCTTTTCATTATGAATTACATCAAGTTGGTAAAGAATTCATGAGGGATGAAATTAAGTCATTAATTGAGTTATCAATAACGTATTTAGACAAACACGATTTATTAGATAATTCGTTGAATCAAAATTTGTCAATTATAAAAGCGCATGCTTTATTAGATGGATTAGCATTGCATAAATTATTAAACTCAGAAATGATATCGAATGAAGATATTATTCAGTTAGTAGTAAATGAAGTGAATTCCTGGTTAAAGGAGTGATAAGATGAATTGGATTGTAATATTACTCATAACAGCAGAAATATTATTTTGGGTGTTTATTATACTCGGACTGATATCACGCTATGTGATGAGAAGAGAAAAATTAGGATTATTTTTCTTTGTACTTACACCTGTTATTGATTTAACTTTAGTTATTACAATGAGCTTAGATTTGTTAAACGGTGCAGCGGCTACAATCCCACATGGTATAGCAGCAGTTTATATAGGTGTGTCTATAGCGTTTGGTAAACAAATGATTAGATGGGCAGATGAAAGATTTAAATACTTCGTTTTGAAAACAGATGAACGACCTGTCAAAATTACTGGAATTAAGCATGCAAAAAAATATTTAATAAGTTGGATTAGACATGTGTTTGCTTATACTCTTGGGACTGGATTGCTATGGATAATCATTGGAATTGTCGGGTATGCTGATAATGTAGCGGCACTGGTTCATGTAATTAAACTATGGACTTTAATATTAATCATAGATTTATTGATAGCTTTAAGTTATTTTATATGGCCGAGATCAGAAAAGTCTTGAATATTTTGAAAAGCGATACGCACACGTGTGAAATCAAAATTGTTGATTCCGCATGTGAAATACGTATCGCTTTTATTATGTCCTCATTATGATGGTATTAAATGCCATTGTTGGAAGTGATCATAAATTAAATCAAATTGTTGCGTTTTAATTTCTATCGGGAAGGCGGATGATGTCTTTTCAGAAAAGAACCACCTTCTATGTTCGGGCGTCAATAAAATAAAACTTTCATCACGTTTATCACCTAGAAAATTCAAGGCGTCAGGTACAAATTGTTTTTGTTCATGCGTTTCCAATTGATATTGCGTTAAAGCTTGGTAGACAGACTCTGTATCATTACACACAAAACCAATCTCGCTAATTCTTGAAAATTCGGGTTCTTCTGTCATGTTAGAGATTCTAGCAATTAATTCGACAATATTTCCAGAAGGATCATTGAAGTAAACAGAATGTGCAACAAAAGCTTCAAAGTAAGTTGTATGTTGTTTGTTCTCCATCAATAGAAATAAAATATTTTGATAATGGTTTTTCATTTCCAAAAAATGATTATAAGGAATATCAATAGCAAAATGATAATAAGGTTGATTAATGTCATGTGCATATCTAAAATGCAATTCTGTTTCACCAATCTCAACCATAAATGATTCTTGGTCAATGATTTCAACCGTACATTCTAATGTTTCCTCATAAAACTGTCTTGTTTCTTCCAATTCTGACGTTAATAACGTTATACTTTCAAATTTCATATGCATATCCCATCCCCACGTAGTACCCATATATATAATGATTTAACTGTACTTTATCAAAATAATAATGATGATGATAATGTTAAGAGTTTATAAAACCTAAGTTTTTTGAAATGTTATTTGCTGTATTTTGAAGTTGAGTAATATAAAATTCTTTGTTTTGCAATTGGGTCGTTGAAAAGGACAAACTAATCGCGCCTTGTACTTCATTACGATAATTAACGAAATACGTGCCAACACAATAAATACCTTCTTCGTTTTCTTCTTTATCCTCTGCATAACCTTGTTTACGAATCATTTCAATTTCCCCCATAAAAGCATCAAAGTTAGTGATAGTGTGCTTTGTGTAAGGAATAATTTCAGAATTATCCCAAATAGCTTGAATCGTATAGTCATCATACTTAGATAATATTGCTTTTCCTACGGCAGTACAATACATAGGTACGCGTAGACCTATTTTAGAGGCCATTGTATAAATGGCATCATTTGGAATGAATTTCTCAATATAGAGAATTTCATTTTTATCTTCAATGACTAAATGACACGTTTCATTGACTGTGAAAGAAAGTTGACTAATGAAACTTTTAGCGATATTTAAATAATCAATGTTTTTGATGCTAGAATAGCCTAATTGAAATAATTTATAAGTTAATTCGTATTGATGTGTTAAAGGATTTTGCTTTACATAATGATTATCGATTAAAGATTTAACTAAACGATGTACAGTAGTTTTAGATAACTGTGTTTTTGTTACAAGTTCATTTAATGATATCGGGCTATGATGTGATATCAATTCTAATAAATTTAATGCACGATCGATTGATTGAACATTGGACATCATTTCACTCCTCAAATTGACAACGTTTTCATTTTCGCTTTATACTAATAAAGTATTCTATTATATGATATAACATTTCATAATATGGAACAAGTGTAAAAGTTATAAAAGCTATGGGCAGCTAAATATGAGATAAAAGGAGTGTGTTGAAATGTTTGGAGAGTTCTGGCCATTAATCAGTGTTGTATTAGGTGTTGTTGTACTGTTATTTTTAATTATTAAATGTAAGATTAATGCCTTTATATCTTTGATAGTGACATCGATTTTTACTGGTATGATTTTAGGTATGCCACTAGACAAGATCGTAGAAACTGTAGAAAAAGGTATGGGGAGCACTTTAGGAAGCGTAGCAATAATATTTGGGTTAGGAGCTATTTTAGGTAAGTTGCTTGCAGATGGTGGTGGCGCAAATAGAATTGCAGATACATTTATAGATAAATTTGGTGAGAAATATATTAAATGGGCAATGATTTTAGCGTCATTCATCATTGGTATTGCTCTTTTCTTTGAAGTTGGATTAGTACTATTGATACCTTTAGCGTTTACAATTGCAAAACGTTTAGGTGTATCACATATGAAGATTGGTATACCAATGGCTATTGCCCTTTCGGTAACGCATGGATTTTTACCCCCGCATCCTGGTCCAGTAGTCATTGCAAAAGAGTTAAACGCTAATTTAGGACAAGTATTATTATATGGACTCATTGTAGCGGTACCAACGGTGGTTATCGTTGGTGGTTTATTAGTCAAAATGTTACCCAAATTGTCCCCGAGTGCATATAGTAAAGAAATTGATATGACTAATATTGTTTCTGAAGTATCGATTGAAGAAAAAGATCAACCAGGGTTTGGCCTTAGTGTGTTTACTGCATTGTTACCAGTTATATTGATGTTATTTGCGACTATTGTACAAATGATCACTGGTCATCAAGATGGTGCAACCAATCAATTTGAAAGTGTTATTTATTTTATTGGTAATGCACCAATAGCAATGCTGATTTCATTACTTTTTGCTATGTATTCAATGGGAATTCGTAGAAAGAGGACGATGAATCAAATTATGGACAGTGCTACATCTGCCATTATTCCAATTGGGATGATGTTACTTATTTTGGGTGCAGGCGGATCATTTAAGGAAATTTTGATTGATGGTGGTGTAGGAAAAACAATTGAGCATATGTTTGTCGGCTCTAGCATGTCCCCAATCTTATTAGCTTGGATTGTGTCTTCTTTATTGAGGATTGCACAAGGATCAGCAACTGTTGCCGCTATATCTACTACAGGTATAGTACTCCCCTTATTACAAGCTACTGATGCTAATCTAGCATTAGTGACGTTAGCCATTGGCGCAGGGAGTATTATATTCTCACATGTGAATGATACTGGCTTTTGGATTTTTAAAGAGTATTTTGGTTTGACTGTAAAAGAAACTTTTTTAACGTGGTCTGTTTTAGAGACAGCGATATCGGTTTGTGGTCTAGTATTTGTATTGATTTTAAATATGATTATTTAATTTGAAAGGAGAATGAATACGATGAAAGCTGTATTTATTAATGGAAAAGAAGATATTGAGTTAAAAGAAATTGAGGAAATAAGTACACAAAATGATCCAGAAAAAGCACTTATAGAAGTTAAGTACGTGGGTATATGTGGCTCAGATTTACACTATTTGGCAGAAGGATCTAGTGGTCCAGCAGTGATTAGAGAACCCTTAATACCGGGGCATGAATTAAGCGGAGTTTTACTTGAAGCTACGGATTATAAAGGAACGACACTTCCAAAAGGAACAAAAGTGACAGTTCATCCTGCTACCTATGGGGATAAATTAGCACATGCGCCACATAATCCTGAGATATGGCCGAATGGATCATATTTAGGATCGGCTAGGTATTTACCACATAAACAAGGTGGTATGGTAGAAAAAATGCTAGTAGATAAAGCGCAAATATTACCACTACCAGATAGCGTTTCTTTAAAGATGGGAGCGTTAGCTGAACCGCTTAGTGTGGGTATGCATGCGATTAATTTAGCAGGCGGTGTTACAGGTAAAAAAGTACTTGTGTCAGGATCTGGGCCAATTGGATTACTAGCTGCAGGAGCAGCTTTTACCTTGGGAGCAGAAAGCGTGACGATTAGTGATATGTTAGAAGAACCATTAGCGCGTGCACATGATTTAGGCGATATCGAAACATTAAATATTACAGATAATAATATTCCTGAAGATAGATACGATGTAGTATTAGAGTGTTCTGGAGCTACTCCGGCAGTATCGACTGCATTTAAGGCTGTAAATATAGGTGGTACAATAATTCAAGTTGGTAATTTACAGGATAAATCTTCACCAATTAACTTAAGTCCGATTAATATCAAACAGGCTACTTATCGTGGATGTTATCGTTTTAATAGAGAAATTGAAGATGCTTTAACAGTGCTAGCGAAAAATGAGAAGATTATTAATGTGATTACTCAAACATATGATATCGAAAACTTTAGAGAAGCTTTTGAAATAGCTGCCAATTCTAAATTATCTTCTAAGGTCATAATCAAACTATAAACGCTTATTATTAAGAATGGAGCGTATAGTCTCATATTTCAGTTTGGACGGAGCAGTAATTATTTAGAAAACATACAGGTATAACAAGATTTATAACAACACAATCTAAGCATCTTAAATATTAGATTTTTAAGGTTTGTAAGCCTAAGCATTGTTTAATTTATATAGGGAGAGTCTTTTTACTAGGAGTTGCTATAATTTCTCTATGAAACTTATAGGCATTTAGTATTTAAAGAATGATAATTAAGTAATTTAAGATAACAAAAAGTCCCACCTCTCATTTGATTGAGCTAGTGGGACTTTAATATATTACAACTTATGGATTACGCCTAAACTGAAATTTAGTTTTAAGTTATTGATTGATAAATCCACTTCTAAAATAAATTTTTAATATATGTTGCTATTGTTTAATAGCAAGTCGTTTTTAGCTAAAAGAATAACCATGTAAATATGAAAGCGCTGATACCTATAAGTAGGCAATATAGTAACGCAGGTCCGAGCGTTTTTCTAATAACACTGCCTTCTTTTCCAGGCATATCAACGACAGCACAAACGGCTACAACATTGTGAACACATATCATATTTCCGGCTGCTGCTCCGATAATTTGAGCTGCTAATACAGTGAATGGTTCGGCGCCAATTGTTTGAGCAATATTTAATTGTATAGGTGAGAATGTCAACGTAGAAACAGTTGCGCTTCCTGTTATAAATGAACCTAATGCACCTAAAAATGGAGCGACAAATAACCAAATCGGTCCTAAGTAGTGTGCCATATCTTTAGCTATATATTCTGGCATACTGATTAAATCATGTGTATTAATGCCAGAGTTAATAAATACGTGTACCATTGCAAGAGTGGCAATGAGTGTAATTCCAGTTGTTTTGATAGTATTTAATGAATCAAGACTGGCATGTCCTATATCTTTTAATGGTTTACGTTGTATAAAAACAGCAAAAATCGCTGAAAGTATAAGGATTGTTCCTGGTGAATATAAAATCTCCCATTCAGATGTGATTGATTCAAAATTTAAAATGTTATTCCAAGAAAGATCCAATACATTCGTCGTAAAATGCTTGATGCTTGGAACGGTTCTTGTGAGTAACAATAAGACAACAACCATTAAATAAGGGGCCCAAGCAGTTAACAAGGGCATTGATTGTTCTTTTGTACTAACTTCATAATCATGATTTAAACCATCTGTCCATTCTTCTTTTGGTAATAACCAGCCTTTTCTAGCGGTAATAACAGCAACGATTAATCCAGTTAAAGAACCTAAAATAGCAACAAATTCTGCGCCAAATAAAAAGGCATATGCAAAAGCAGAGCCGGCATAAACAATACCAATTAGAGCAAGCCAAGGTAACATTTCAACGATAGATTTAAGTTTATTATTTTTGCCGAAGAATATCACCATTGCAGTAATTAAAATAATAGGTATGAAAATACCACTCAATAAATCTAAAGTTGTAATACGTTCTGCCGTCGATTGAAAGAAAGCGCTATCTGCGTCATTTAATGTACTAAGTCCTACAAGGACAGGTGTACCAACAGCACCAAATGAAACGGCTACGCTATCTGCAACGAGTGCAGTTACTACTGCGATAATCGGGCGAAACCCTAACGCAACCATTAGCGGAGCGGTTACCATTGCAGGCGTTCCAAAACCAGATGCACCTTCAATTAAAGAACCAAATAAAAAAGCGACTAAGATAACTTGGACACGCATATCACCTGATATCTTTTTAAAACCTTCATTAATACGAGTTACTGCACCAGTTTGACGCAATGTATTGAGTAATAAAAGAGCACCAAATAAAATATAAAGAATAGTAAATGTTTTGTGCGTCCCTTGTAATAATGATGCAATGATGACATCACCATTCATCCCCCAAACAAAAATCCCTAATAAAGTTATAATAATTGCACTTATCGCCATTCCTTTTAATGCAGACATACGTAATAATACTAAGAAAATAAATGGAACAATAACTGCACTAAAAGCAACAAGAAGCATCATAAAAATCACATCTCCCATAAAATAGATATCATCAAGTCATATGATGACTAAATATCCTTAATTGTAATCGCATTCATAAAAAAATTCAATCATTGTTAAATAAAAAATCCCATTAAAAATCTATTATATTTTTGAGAAAATACACTTTTTTAACAAGAAAGAATGGGTAAGCATGATACTTTGAAATTGAAATTTTACCATTTTATTACTAATAACCTAAAATAATGAAAATAAACGAAAATAAATTTGCATAAAATAAAAAAATGAAATAAAATAACTACAATATCTGAAAGCGCTTTCTGATTTTGTGGATAGCACTTTATGGATAAAGTAACTTTAGCATGAAGGAAAGATATTCTCGAAATTAAGGATAATTAGCATGATATTTTATAAACAGGGGTGTTATAGATGAATGATAAATTAGCTAAGATGGGAATGCCACCGACGTTAATATGGGGATACATTGGTGTACTTATATTTATGATGGGCGATGGTCTAGAATTAGCGTGGATTAGTCCATATTTACATGACCAAGGTTTATCCGTACAACAAACAGCATTATTAACAACTTGTTATGGCGTAACTATTGCAATAGGATCATGGTTTTCGGGTGTTTTAGTGGAAGTGATAGGACCACGAAAAGTAATGTTATTAGGTACATTGCTATATATTATTGGACATATTATTTTTGTAGGTCTAGCAATTCCAACTATGAACTATGAAATGATGATACCCTCATATGCAATTAGAGGTTTTGGTTATCCTTTATTTGCTTATTCATTTTTAGTTTGGGTTGCATATCGTTCTCCACAAAAGCGTTTAGGTGCAGCTGTTGGATGGTTTTGGTTTGTATTTACAGGAGGATTAAGTGTCCTTGGTTCATTTTATTCTTCAATTACAATTCAATTATTTGGACATTTCTTTACTTTATGGACAGCTATTATTTGGGTACTTATCGGAACGTTTTTAGCAGTATTTGTAAATCGTGATCAATTTGAACTTGAACATAAAGAAGGTGGTTTTAAAACGCATCTGAAAGAAATGGGCGCTGGTATTACAATATTAAAAAGAGAACCTCGTGTAGCAGTAGCTTGTATTGTCAGAATTATAAACCAGGCAGCTCAATATGCATTTCCATTGTTTCTTCCTATATATTTATCAACCAAAGGTATAGCTACAACAACATGGCTAAATATTTGGGGGACTATTTTTATAGCAAATATTATTTTTAATATAATATTTGGGGCCCTGAGCGACAAAATAGGATGGAAGAATACCATTTCATATATCGGCGGTGTCGGTTGTGCTGTATTCACTTTAGGATTATATTTTATGCCTGAAATTTTTACGGGAAATGTATTTATCGTAGGAACTGTAGGATTTTTATGGGGGATGTGTTTAGCAGGTTTCGTGCCAATATCGGCGCTTGTACCGTCTCTTGTTCATGATGGTGACAAAGGCCCAGCAATGGCAATATTGAATTTAGGTGCAGGATTATGTGTTTTTGCTGGACCAGGGTTAGTTGCATTGTTTTACGATAGTATTGGTGTGAAAGGTATGATGTACTTAATATTTGGTTTATATGTAGCTAGTGCTATTATGACACGTTTCTTAAAAACACCAGAAGAGAGGGGGATAAGTGAAGATAAGGAAGCAGTTTAAGACACTATAACCAATTGAATAAAGAACTTAAATTAAAGCAGGAAGTAGAGCAGAAATCAATCTTTGTTAAATGATTGACTGGTTATACTTCCTGTTTTGTATGTCATAACTTGAAAATAAAATAACTCATTCATTCTTTGAATGAATATGAAATATTTATTCAAAAAATTAAGTATAAAAACTGATAATAAGTACACAATAAAAGCCTATTAATCTATGGTGGGATAGTTAATAGGCTTTTTATAAATCGACGCTTAATGACTGGTTACTATATTCATTTTTAAAGTTTAATGTGATTATGAGGTTTTTGAGGTGGAACAACAATGTCCTTGCTTATTTTTCCTGAAAACCGCCAGAAACAAAATGAGCAGCGATTTGCTTTATAAGAGCTAAGATTTCTTTAAACATCACAATTCACCTCCATTGATTAACTTATTACAACATAAAGATACTATAAAGAATTCATTAAATGTTTTGCAACGCATAAATAAAACTTTTAACTTCATAAGTGTTGATTGTCAGATATTTTAATTGCTTAACTGACATAAAATTACGCTTATGTGTAGAAGTAATTAGAAATAGGAATGCTTAGACAAGAGAATTATGAGATAATTCAACAATATACAATATAAGGTATATTTATACTTGATTTTATTTAAAATAGCAGTTATTATGTATATAAATCTTATAAAAATATTGGAGTGATGGAATTGGGGCGTACACAACAGCACTAAACAAGCTACAGACATTTAAAGGTAAACATTTTTTGAAAACATGTGATTTTTCTGCTGATGAATTGAACACTTTAATTGATTTTACTGGTGAATTAAAAGAAAAGAAAAAGCGTAATATCCCGCATCCTTATTTAAAAGGTAAAAACTTAGCATTCTTATTTGAAAAACCTTCTACAAGAACGCGTTCAGCTTTCAGTGTTGCTGCCTATGATTTAGGTGCATACCCTGAATATTTTGGGCAAGGTGATATTCACTTAGGAGTTAAAGAGTCTGCAGAAGACACTGCAAAAGTATTAGGTAGAATGTATGATGGTATTGAATTTAGAGGACATCACCAAAAAGACGTAGAAGCACTTGCTACAAGCGCTGGCGTACCAGTGTGGAATGGCTTAACTAACGAATGGCATCCAACACAAATGATTGCGGATTTCTTCACATTAAAAGAAAACTGGGGCACTTTAAAAGGAAAGACATTAACTTATGTCGGCGATGCTAGAAATAATGTGGCACATGATTTATTAATTACTGGCGCAATATTAGGCGTTAATGTTCATATTGCTGCACCAGAATCTTTACAACCGAATAATGATATTCAAATATTGGCTCAAAAATATGCTGCTGATTCACAAAGTGATATTTTGATTACTGATGATATTCAACAAGCGATATATCAAACTGATGCAATTTATACAGATGTTTGGTTCTCTATGGGTGAAGATGAAGGGGTGTTAGAATCCCGTATCAATCAATTGTTGCCTTATCAAGTAAATGAATCAATGTTAATGAATACGATGAATCCAGATGTGATAGTGTTACATTGTTTACCAGCATTTCATGATGTGAACACAGAAGTAGGTCAAAAAATATATAAAACATATGATCTGACTGAAATGGAAATTGCAGACGATGTATTCAGAGGAAAGCATGCTGTTATTTTTGATCAATCAGAAAATAGATTACATTCAATTAAAGCAATTATGGCAGTTACATTAGGTGACATATTTTAAATAATTATGTTAAAAAGTTAGGGCAAAAATGTTTTTCAAATTACCTTTTCTGTCCATCTTGTACTAGTAAAGCAACTTTTATTATAGAAATGATGAAAGCTGACTTTCAATATTGTTAGTCATTGCCAATATATTATCCGAGGCCCCGACATTTATAAATGTCGGCCTCTTTTTTTATGGATTTATATGTTTATTACAAGAGAAGTAAATTGATTTATGAAAATAATTTTCATTGATTAGATAAATATTGATTATCATTTTCTTTGGCTGTATATTTAGGATAAGTAGGAGGTTAGCTATTATGAGTAAATTGTTTGAAAGAGCACAACAATTTGGGAAATCATTTATGTTACCCATAGCAATTTTGCCGGCAGCAGGCTTATTACTAGGCATCGGTGGTGCTTTAAGTAATCCGAATACGGTTAAAGCTTATCCAGTATTAGATATGAGTTTATTACAGAATATTTTTATTTTAATGTCATCTGCTGGAAATATTGTTTTTCAAAACTTACCAGTTATATTTGCGGTAGGTGTAGCCATAGGGCTGGCAAAGAGTGATAAAGGAACTGCTGGATTAGCAGCAATGCTCGGATTTTTAATCATGAATTCATCTATGAATGGATTGTTAACTATAACTGGAACATTAGCGAAAGACAATTTAGCTGAAGTAGGACAAAGTATGGTACTAGGAATTCAAACTGTAGAAACAGGGGTGTTTGGTGGGATTGTCACTGGTATAATGACAGCGCTTTTACACAATAAGTTTCATAAAATATCTCTACCTGACTACCTTGGTTTCTTTGGAGGATCACGTTTTGTACCGATTATTACAGCAATTGCTTCGATTGTATTGGGTGTCATTATGTTTTTTGTTTGGCCAACAGTACAAGGGTGGATCTTTGGTGTTGGTGGATTAGTAGACAAAACAGGGATAATTGGTACATTTTTCTTTGGCTTTATCTTGAGGTTATTAGGTCCTTTTGGATTGCATCATATTTTCTACTTACCATTTTGGCAAACAGCTTTGGGAGGTTCGTTAGAAGTTAAAGGGCATATGGTTCATGGGACGCAAAATATTTTCTTTGCACAATTAGGGGACCCTGACGTTACAAAATACTTTTCAGGTGTTTCACGATATATGTCTGGTAGATTTATTACCATGATGTTTGGGCTTTGTGGGGCAGCATTAGCAATTTACCATACGGCTAAACCAGAACGTAAAAAAGTTGTAGGAGGATTGATGCTCTCTGCAGCTTTAACATCGTTTTTAACAGGTATTACAGAACCATTAGAGTTTAGTTTTTTATTTGTTGCTCCTCTATTATATGTGATTCATGCGTTTTTAGACGGATTAGCATTTATGATGGCAGATATCTTTAATATAACTGTAGGCCAAACTTTTAGTGGGGGCTTTATAGACTTTTTATTATTTGGTGTGCTTCAAGGAAACTCTAAAACAAATTTCTTGTGGGTAATCCCTGTTGGTATCATCTGGTTTATGATGTATTACGTTATTTTTAGATTCTTGATAACGAAATTCAATTTCAAAACACCTGGCCGTGAAGATGAAACGGCAACAGACACTGTAGAAGCAACCGATCGTGCTAAGACAATAATCCAAGCACTTGGTGGTAAAGAAAATATAGATGTAGTTGATTGCTGTGCTACTCGTTTAAGAGTGACGTTAAATAGTGATAAAGATGTGAATAAATCTATGTTAACAGCCACGCAAGCTAGAGGAGTTATTCAAAAAGGGAATGGCGTTCAAGTTATATATGGTCCTCATGTTACTACGATAAAAAATGAAGTTGAGGAGCTTTTAGAGAATGAAAAATTATAATACAACATGTAAAAAGGGTATTAAAGATTGCAGGAAGATACGGTGAAAAGATGAATGTTATAAATTTGAAAAACCAAACTATAGCTAGTCAATATTTAGCAACTGAGCTATTAAAACAACTTAAGACTAAACCTAATACGGTTCTAGGTTTGGCAACAGGCGGTACAATGATAGATGTTTATAAATATTTATCAGAATTATTGAATATTAATCAAATTGATTTATCACGTGTGGTGACGTTTAATTTAGATGAATATGTTGGTCTAGCACCAGACCATAAACAGAGTTATCATGTGTATATGAATGAACATTTATTTAAGCATAATGATTCATGGCAAAAGAATAATATACATTTACCAATGGGGAACGCAAAAGATGTTGTACAAGAATCTAGGACTTACGAACAACTCTTATGCGATATAGGTCCTGCAGATATTCAAATTTTAGGGATTGGTGAAAATGGGCATATTGGTTTTAATGAGCCATATACATCTTTTGATAGCGTGACGAGCGTTGTTGATTTGGCACCTTCAACAATTAAGGCGAACAGCAAACACTTTGAAACAATTGAAAACGTGCCTAAACAAGCAATATCGATGGGACTTTCATCTATTATGCGAGCGAAGCGAATTATTTTGTTAGCATTAGGTGAACATAAACAATATGCAATTAAACAACTCTTAGAAGGTGATATATCCGAATCGTTACCTGCTAGTATATTACGACAACATGCTAATGTAGAAGTTATTGTGGATGATGAAATATTCCAATTTAATAAATATCACTAAATTATAATCATGATATTACAATGCAATTTATGAATAGTAATCATATTAGTGATTGAAATGAAGTTAATGGCGCAGTCAGATGTCTAAAGAAATTATTTTAGATTTCTGCACTGCGTTTTTATTTTTAAGCGTATTGTTTCTTAGAATAACAATTATTGAATTTCAGAATAAATAAGTGTTTTAAATAATTTAAAAATTGATTTTTGTAAACGTTTACAATTATAATGTAATTATACAATTGTAAAGGGGTGTATCGTGATGGTGAATGTGAATAAAGAACGCATGAAAATTTATGTTTTAGATAATGGACGTATGAAAATGGATAAGAATTTGATGATTGCTAATTCAAATCAAGCTACTTTGGACAGCCCTGAAGCCAAAAATGAAATGTACGAATTTCCAATTTACACAGTGTATATAGATCATCCTGAAGCTAAAATATTGTTTGATACTGCATGTAATCCTAATGCAATGGGTGAGAATGGTAGGTGGATTAATGCTACTCAAAAAGCCTTTCCTTATTTTGCTGATGAATCTTGTCACTTACCAAATCGTTTGGAACAAATCGATGTGGATCCAAAGGAAGTGGATTTTGTTGTGGCGTCACACTTACATTTAGACCATGCAGGTTGCTTAGAATATTTTATCAATGCAACCGTTATTGTTCATGATGACGAATTGAATGGAACGATGCAGACTTATGCTCGTAATCAACAAGAAGGTGCTTATATTTGGGCTGATATCGATGCATGGATTAAGAATAACTTAAAATGGAGAACGATTAAAAAAGAAGAAGATAATTTGAAGCTTGTAGAGGGGGTTCGTATTTTAAATTATGGTAGTGGCCATGCATGGGGCATGATCGGTTTAGAGATAGAAAGTGCTGAGCTTGGTACTATTATATTAGCTTCCGATGCAATTTATACGAAAGAAAGTATGGGAGAGTCGTTAAAACCTCCAGGTATTTTATATGATTCAATTGGTTGGACTAAATCAGTAGAAAAAATTAAACGTTTAGCCGAAGAAAAAGGTGCGCAAATTTGGTTTGGTCATGATGGAGAGCAATTTGAAGGATTAAGAAAATCTACTGATGGATACTATGAATAATATTCTTTTAACATTAGTATTTATTTTAATTATTTAGGATGTTAATCAAGGAGGCTTTTAAATGAAGATAAGAGCTGCAGTATTACATGAAATGGGAAGCATAGAGCCATACGCTAAAAGCAAGCCTATAACTATAGAAACATTAGAACTATCTGAACCTAAAACGAATGAAGTGTTGATAAAAATTGGTGCTGCGGGGTTATGCCACTCAGATTTGTCCGTAATAAACGGTAGTCGGCCTAGACCTATGCCAATGGTATTAGGTCATGAAGCGGCAGGAGAGGTTATACAATTAGGCCCTGACGTTACAGATTTTGAAAAAGGGGATCATGTCGTATGTACGTTTATACCTAGTTGTGGTCACTGTATTCCATGCAAAGAAGGACGACCAGCATTATGTGAAAATGGTGCAACTTCTAACGAAAAGGGGGAAATGTTAACAGGTGGTTTTCGTTTACTGTCAGAAGATAACCGAACGATGTATCATCATTTAGGTATCTCGGGGTTTGCGGAATACGCAGTTGTTTCAACCAATTCAATTGTGAAGGTAGATAAGGATATTCCCTTTGAAAAAGTAGCCATATTTGGTTGCGCGGTGATAACAGGAATTGGTGCAGTTATAAATACAGCTAACATTAGTGCAGGGAGCACAGTAGCAGTTGTCGGATTAGGTGGTATTGGGCTTAATGCTATTTTAGGTGCTCGCCTTGCAGGTGCAAGTGAGATTATAGCATTAGATATAAATGAAGATAAATTTGAGTTAGCGAAATCATTAGGTGCAACAGCAGTATTTAACTCAGGAGATGATAAGGTAGTTGAAAATGTTAAAACTTATGCAAGTGGGGGTGTTAACTATGCTTTTGAAACTGCTGGAGTTGTGCCAGCAATGGAAGTTGCTTATCAAATAACAAAACGTGGTGGCATGACTACTACAACAGGTCTGCCTGACCCTAAGCATAATTTTTCGTTTCCACAAGTCACACTTGCAGCAGAAGAACGCACAGTTAAAGGTTCATATGTAGGGAGTTGTGTCCCTGAACGAGATATACCAAGGTTTGTAAATTTATACAAACAATCGCGTTTGCCCGTAGATCAGCTATTAACAGATACTTTATCGTTAGAAGAAATAAATGAAGGCTTTGACCGGTTAGCCCGAGGAGAAGCGGCACGCTTAGTTGTGAAAATCACTTAAAGATAATTCACCTATACTTTTATAGAAATTTTAAATATGTTTTCAGTTTGGGTTTAAAAGGGGTGTTAATGTGAGTAAGCTAAATGACACATTGGAAAAGTATTTGTTACCTACTGCTTCAAAACTGGGGTCTAATAAAATTTTAATTTCATTAAGGGATGGGATTATAGTTGCAATGCCTTTAATTATCATTGGCTCATTATTTTTAGTCATCAGTGGTATTGCAGTACCGGGATGGATTGAATGGCTAGAATCAAAAGGAATTCAACCATATTTAATGAAAGCAGTTAATGGTACGTTCGGATTAATGGGATTAGTAGCAAGTTTTGGGGTAGCGCATAGTATTGCACGGCAATACAACACAGATGGCGTTTCTGCTGGGATAATTTCTATGTCTGCATTTTTAGTTGTGACACCGAAAGTAATGACTGGAGGAAAGGCACCAGAAGAAGCGATTCCACAGATGTATATGGGAAGTCAGGGGCTATTTGTTGCTTTAATTGTTGGTATTATTTCAGGTTTAATATTTCAATGGTTTATTAATAGAAATATAAGAATAAAAATGCCTGATCAGGTCCCACCAGCTGTTTCTAAAAGTTTCAGCGCATTAATACCAGGAGCTGTAATCATTATTATGTGGCTAATCATCTTTGTATTGCTAGATAATTTACCTTTCGGCAATATTCATGAACTTATTGTCAATACATTGGGGGTTCCATTGAGTCTTATGGGGGGCACTTTGATTGGAACAATTATCTTAGTTGGTCTCAATAGCGCATTTTGGTTTGTAGGTATCCATGGTGCCAATGTAGTTAATGCTGTTATGCAACCGATATGGTTGAAAAATATAGATGAAAATCGTCTAGCATATCAAGCTAATCCACATGGTGAATTACCGCATATTATTACACAACCATTTATAGATAATTTTGTGTTTATGGGTGGCGGTGGTTCAACTATTGGTCTGGTAATTGTGATTGCAATTTTAGCATTTAAGAAACGCTCTAGTAAGATTACAAAGACAATGGCACCACTGACACTAATGCCGGGTATATTTAATATTAATGAACCTACATTGTTTGGTTTGCCAGTCGTGTTAAATGTGAGACTTATCGTGCCGTTTATTTTAGCTCCAATGATTAATGCAACAATAACTTATTTTGCTATGGCAAGTGGGTTAGTACATCTTACAAATGGTACAGCGATGCCTTGGACAATCCCACCAATCATAAGTGGATTTTTAGCAACAGGTCATTATAGTGGGTCTGTGGTTCAAATGGTATGTATCCTTGTAGATATTTTACTTTATTATCCTTTTTATCGGTCAATGGAAAAATATAACCTACAGTTAGAACAAAAAGAAGCAGAGAATATGAAAAAAACTGAAGAATAAAAATAAAGGGGAGATAAAATGGTGAAAAGATTATTAAGTGCAAATGCTTCAGAAATAGTAGAAATGACATCTGATGAATTAAAACAAAGTATAAAGGCAAGTGATGGTCGTGTGGTACTAGCGGAAAATGTCGTCACTCGCACACCTGTTATTCCTGATATTACGAATTCAGAGCTATCAAGAGCATTTGGAGCAGATTTGATTTTATTAAATGGACTAGATGCATTTGACCCCAAGATTGTAAATATAGATGAAGATCAGCATGTCATTAAAGAACTAAGAAGACTTGTAGCCAGACCGATTGGTGTGAATTTAGAACCGGTAGATGTACAAGCAACAATGACAGAAGAGAAGTTAAATATAAGTGAAGGCAGACAGGCAAGTCCGAAAACAGTAAAAGCATTAGAACAATTAGGCATAAATTTTATTTGTATGACAGGAAATCCAGGTACTGGAGTATCTAATGAAAGAATTGTCAGTGCGATTGCAGACACAAGAGCAAATTTTAGTGGATTAATTATAGCTGGTAAGATGCATAGTGCAGGTGTCGATGAACCTGTAATTACGAAAACATTTGTAAAGAAATTTATAGATGCTGGCGCAGATATTATTTTAACTCCATCAATTGGTACCGTACCAGGTTTTGATGAAACTCAATTAAAAGAAATAGTTAAAGCAGTTCATCAACATGGAGGATTAGTTATGTCGGCTATTGGCACAAGTCAAGAAAGTTCTGATCCAAGCACAATTAGAGATTTTGCAATTCGGAATAAAGTTTGTGGAGTAGATATACAGCATATTGGTGATGCAGGATTTGGAGGGTTGGCGCCAGTCAATAATATATTTGAGTTAAGTAAAGCTATTAGAGGAGAAAGGCATACAGTATCGATGATAGCGAGGTCAATTCAACGTTGAAAATAAAATTGGAGGAGGGATTTATATGGCTGAAAAAACAATTATGCTTGTTTGTGCAGCAGGGATGAGTACGAGTATGCTTGTTCAAAAAATGCAAAAAGAAGCAAAAATTCAAAACTTAGATAGAGATATTTTCGCGGTTTCTACTTCGGAGGCCGATCAAAAAATTGAAGATGGCATTGTCGATGTGCTGTTACTTGGCCCTCAAGTACGTTTTAAAAAAGAAGAATATAATAAAAAGTGTAGTGATAAAAACATACCAGTCGATGTTATTGAAATGAGAGATTACGGTACGATGAATGGTACCAATGTGTTAAAAATAGCAGAACAGTTAATGGCTAATTAGAGGTGGATATATGACTGAACAAGAGAGAGATTTAGAATTTGCCATGTCCCTTATAGCTTATAGTGGTGATGCGAAAAGTCATGCAATGGAAGCTATTATTGCTTCGAAGAAAGGGTATTTTAAGGAAGCGCAACAAAAGTTAGAGCAAGCTGAATCATCGCTACTTGAAGCTCATCATATACAAACTAAAATGTTATCGAAAGAAGCGCAAGGTGAAAATATAACGATGACATTGTTGACAGTGCATAGTCAGGACCATTTGATGACTGCTATTACTTTTAAAGATATTGCCCAAGAGATGATTGATTTATATAAAATTGTAGAGAAAAGTTTATAAATAATAGAAACAGCACATTTCTATAAATAGAGTGGAAATGTGCTGTTTCTATTATTTATATGCAAAAAAACCATACGCTATACGTATGGTTTTTTTGATTACTATGCCAATTGGTGGGTGTGACATATGTTTTTATTTCAACTGACAATGATGTGTGAAAGTATTTAAAAGAAAATAAGTATTATAATACTAAACCTATCATAGACGCTGAAATGATCGAAGCTAAGGTAGAACCAAGTAATAAACGCATAGCAAATGAAGCGACTTTATTCCCTTGTTCAGTACTAAATCCTTTTATTGATCCAACAATAATACCAACTGTACCAAAGTTAGCAAAACTAACAAGGTATACTGAGATAATACCTTGGGTACGATGTGAAAGCGTGTCGGCTAATTTTTGGAAATCTAGCATAGCAACGAATTCATTAGTTATCAATTTTGTAGCCATAATTGAACCAGCTTGAACTGCTTCATGCCAAGGTATTCCTATAATAAAAGCGATTGGTGCAAAGATGAAACCAATTAATTGTCTAAAATCTAACCCGACTAAGTTGAATAATACAGTGATAGCTTCCATGAGTGAAATGAATGCTAGTAGCATAATAGCAACACTAACAGCAATTTTGAAACCATCTGTAGCACTATCACCAATCATTTGAAAGAAAGGTACTTTTTTAGGTTTTGTAGTATTGTTCTCATGAACGTTGCTGTTAGCTGTTAAATTTGATATTTCAACGTCTTTATCATCGGATTTATACGGATTAATAACACTAGCAATAATTAATGCGCTAAAAATATTAAGCATCACAGCAGTAACAACAAATTTTGGCTCGAGCATTTGCATGTAGGACCCTAACATCGCCATACTAACTGCACTCATACCAGAAGTAGTTATTGTATATAATTTAGCTTTAGATAGTTTCGGAATCATTTCTTTAATAGTTAAGTAAACTTCTGGCTGACCTAACATAGATGTAGAAATAGCAAAATAACTTTCTAAACGTCCCATGCCAGTCAGTTTATTGATAATGATACCAATATATTTGATCATAAAAGGAAGAATTTTAAAATAATTCAATACACCTATTAATACTGAGATAAATACTAAAGGAAGTAATACAGTAATAAAAAATGTAGAAGCCCCTTTATTTTGCAAACCACCGAATACAAAATCGATACCAGCTTTACTAATATCTAATAAAGATTCAAAAAATGAGCCGAGTGTTGTTAATGTTGTTAAACCAATAGTTGTATTCATCATAAACAATACAATAATTACTTGAATAACTAACATGGTTAAAGGCTTTTTAAAATTAATGGCTTTTCTATCATAACTAAAAATAAAAGAGAGTATTAATGCGAACAGAATACCGGTAATAGAAAATAGAATGGACATTTAAATCACCTACAATTGAGTGAAAGCAACAGCTATTTTTGCTCCTAGAACTGCATTGTTTTCAACAAGTTTTATATTTGTTTCTAAACTTTTACCTTCAGACTTCTCGACAATTTTTCCTAGTAAAAATGGTGTGGAATCCTTTCCACTAATTCCTTTTTCCTCTGCTTCTTGTACAGCATCTGTGATAATACGATCAATATATGATTTAGATAACGCATGTGTTTTGGGGACAGGATTAGCAACGACGATACCACCACTTAAAGCTAAATCATTTTTAGCTTTGCAAATTTGAGCAATAGTTTCAGGTGAGTCTGCTGAACTGTTTAATTTAATCCCACTTTCAGGAGTGAAAAAGGCAGGAAGTTCCTCGGTTTGATAGCCAATCACAGGTACACCTTTTGTCTCAAGGTATTCAAGTGTTTTGGGTAAATCTAGGATGGATTTTGCTCCTGCACAGATAACAGTGACATTGGTTTGTCCTAGTTCTTCTAAATCGGCTGAAATATCCATAGTATGTTCAACACCTCTATGTACGCCACCAATTCCTCCAGTAACAAAGAATTGAATACCTGCTAATTCGGCACAAATCATTGTAGATGCAACTGTTGTTGCACCGATACGTTTAGTAGCAATAATCTCTGCTAAATCTCGACGTGATACTTTGGCAACATCGTCATGTTTAGCTAACAATGTCAATTCTTCAGATTCTAAACCTATTTTAATTTTTCCATTAATTAGGGCGATGGTTGCAGGTATGGCACCGTGGTTTCTAATAATTTGTTCAACATTTTTAGCCATCTCAACATTTTGTGGATAGGGCATGCCATGTGAAATGATAGTTGATTCTAAAGCAACTATAGGTTTATTATTATCCATGCCTTGTTGTACTTCTTGTGAAAATTCAATGTATTGTTTCATCTTTATACTCCTCCAAATCTCTAAATAATTGTTTTTTATCTAAATTTTGACGAACGGTGTAATTTGTTTCTATTGTTTTCCTTGCATTTATCATGCCAGCGTTGAGTATGTCATCTATATCTAGACCATTTAGCCAACTGAAGACCACTGCGCTGGAAAATGAATCACCTGCGCCTGTCACATCTACAACTTCGTTTGAACTGAGAACGGGTTTAATGATTTCTGTTTTCTTATCTTTATAGATAAGCTCTTGAACGCCGTTTGTGATAATCACTTTGGAGACACCAGCATCTATCCATTTTTGTGCTGCCTTTTTCATATCATTTGTGTTTTGTATTTTCATATTAAAATAAGTTTCTGTTTCATCTCGATTAATAATAAGCCAGTCTATTGCATGTAATGAATCAGGCATATGGTCCATTTTTGGTGATGATACAGGTATGATCACTAATTTAATGTTATGCTTCTCAGAATATGCACAGAGAAAATCAATGGCAGGTTTACTTAAATTTAAATCTGCGATAATACATTTGGCTTTAACTAGTAAATGTGTTCGCTTAATTAAAAATTCAGGCGTGATATAGTCATATACTTCCATATCAGCTAAGCCGTATTGCATATTACCATCATTGTCTATGAGTGCAGTGTAAGAACCTGTGTTTGCATTTTCTATTTGTTGCACATGATCTAGGTTCATGAAAGGACTTGATAATTTGTGTATCATGTCCCACTCACTGTCATTACCACTGGTAGATAAAAATGCTACAGTTTCACCCATTCGACCAAGATTTTCTGCAATATTTCTAGCTACACCACCTACGGAACGTGTAGAAGTTACAGGATTGGAAGTTTCTAGTTGCAATGTATGATGGACATAAAACTTTCTGTCTAAGTTAGCAGCACCAATACATACAATAGGATAATTTTCATTTAAGACATAGGCTTTACCTAAGACATATTCTTTGCGGATTAATCCTGAGATAATATTAGCTACTGCAGGTCTTGATAAACCAATTGATAGTGCTAATTCTTGTTGAGAAATAAATGGATTGTCTTGTATGCGTTTCAAAACCTCTCTTTCATTACTATTCATAGATGAGACCTCCTTTTGATAAAATCTAAACAATTGTTTGAAAATAAACTTTTGTTTGAATTTAAGCGAAGTCTATCATGTAATATTACATTTGTATACGCTTACAAAATAATGTTGCGAAAATTGTGACAATTAAAGAGGGTCTTTGTCACGTATTTGAAATAAGTGAAACCCTTGATATATTAAGGGTTTAATCATGATTGTTTTTTATAGAATAATAGCGTTATTTTATTTTTGAAAATTATTTTCAAATGTGAACAATGTGTGTTTTGAGGAGGAAATTATAAAATGAAAATGAAGATGAAATGTATTTTCTATTATGAAATATTAAAGGAAAAGCAGGAACTATAAAATTGTAAGAAATTAAAATTATCTGAAATTAAAAAAAATATTATCTTATCGATAAAAATCTATTGACTAAATAGTGGGATAGGAATAAACTGATTTTAATCCGATAAGAATAATAAGAATAGAGGGCGAGAAATGAAAAAATTATTAATGGTGTTCATGACTTTAATTTTGGCAGTGACGCTAGCAGCATGTGGTAATGACTCTTCAAGTAAAAAAGATAGCGAAAGTAAAAATAAAACAGCTAGTGAGAATAAAACATTTGTTGTGGGCACAGAAGGTACTTATGCACCTTTTTCATTCCACGATAAAAATGATAAATTAACTGGTTATGATATAGATGTAGTGAAAGCAGTAGCTAAAGAAATGGACTATAAAGTTAAATTTAAAGAAACTCAATGGGATTCAATGTTTGCAGGGTTAGATTCAGGTAGGTTTAATGTTGTAGCTAACCAAGTTGGCATTAACGATGAACGTAAAGAAAAATATAAATTCTCTGAACCATACACTTACTCTAAAGGTGTATTAGTAGTGAATAAAGATAATACAGATATCAAATCATTTGATGACGTTAAAGGTAAAAAATTAGCACAAACATTTACTTCAAACTATGGTAAATTGGCAAAATCTAAAGGCGCAGAACTTACAAAAGTTGACGGATTCAACCAAGCGATGGATTTATTACAATCAAATAGAGTAGAGGGTACGTTTAACGATAATATTTCTTACCTAGATTATAAAAAACAAAAACCTAATGCTAAAGTAAAAGCAATCGAAGGGAATGCTGAGAAGAGTCAATCTGCTTTGACTTTCAGTAAGAAGGAAGACGATAAAACAATCAAAGAAGTTAATAAAGCAATGAAAAAATTAAAAGATAATGGTGAATTAGCAAAAATAAGTGAAAAATGGTTTGGTGAAGATGTTTCTAAACCTTAATTCAGAGCAACAACATGCATTAGATGCAGCTGGGCAAGCATTTATGCCAATGCTTGAAGGATTGGTGAAGTTTTCAATTCCTATCACATTAGTGACTTTTGTTTTAGGATTGGTTATAGCACTAGTAACTGCATTAATGCGCATATCAACAAGCCGTATACTCAGAGGGATTGCACGTTTTTATATTTCAATCATTAGAGGAACACCAATGATTGTACAATTATTCATTATCTTTTATGGTATCCCTGAACTCGGCAGACTATTAACTAACAACTCAGAAAATCAATGGACGTTAGCTCCAGTAATAGCGGCAATTATTGGCTTGTCTTTAAATGTAGGGGCATATGCTTCTGAAATTATTCGTGGAGGCATCATGTCTATTCCAAAAGGCCAGACAGAAGCAGCGTATTCAATAGGTATGAATTACCGTCAAACGATTCAACGTATTATACTGCCACAAGCAATAAGAGTTTCTGTACCTGCGCTAGGTAATACGTTCTTAAGTTTAATTAAAGATACATCGTTGCTCGGTTTTATACTTGTTGCTGAAATGTTTAGAAAAGCACAAGAAGTTGCGTCGACGACTTATGAATATTTAACAATTTATCTACTCGTCGCACTTATGTACTGGGTTGTATGTTTTATTATTTCAATCGTCCAGAACTTTTACGAATCTTATCTTGAAAGAGGGTATCGTTCATGATTGAATTACAAAATATAAAGAAAACATTTAATGATAAAGAAGTGATTAAAGGTATTGATCTAGAGGTTAATCAAGGAGAGGTAGTTACCTTCATTGGACGTTCAGGTTCTGGAAAAACGACTTTGTTACGAATGATTAATGCACTAGAATTACCTACTGAAGGCGCCGTTTACGTCAATAGTGAAACTTATGACAATAAAGATAAAAAATCACAAATTAAAGTACGCAAGCAGTCGGGTATGGTTTTTCAAAGTTATAATCTGTTTCCTCATAAAACAGCATTAGAAAATGTTATGGAAGGACTAATTACTGTTAAGAAAATGAAAAAAGCTGAAGCGCAACAACAGGCTCTAACGCTTTTAGAGAAGGTGGACTTAACAGCTGTAAAAGACCAAAGACCTAATGCATTGTCTGGTGGACAACAGCAACGTGTCGCGATTGCGAGAGCTTTAGCGATGAATCCAAAAGTTATGCTCTTTGATGAACCTACCTCTGCATTAGATCCAGAGCTGGTAAACGATGTATTACGTGTAATTAAAGACCTAGCAAACGAAGGAATGACTATGATTATAGTTACGCATGAGATGCGTTTTGCTAAGGAGGTTTCTAATAAAATTGTGTTTATTCATGATGGCGTTATTGGTGAATCAGGAGCACCAGAACAAATTTTTAATCACCCACAAACGACGGAGTTGCAACGCTTTTTAAATATGATTAGAGAAGCGTAAAATAAATAATGTATGAATGAGATGGAAGCTAAATAGCTGAAGTCTCATTTTTTATTTTTAAAAATAATTATTATAAAAATGTATCGACAATACAAATGTCATTATATAATTTGTTAAAAGAATGTAATGTTTTTGATGTGCAACTTTTCGTATTAGTAGGCGAAAAAGATTACACATCTACAATCGAAAGAAAGCGATTACAATATAAATGTAAGGAGGTTGCTAATATGTTAAGCAAGAGGCAGTATCATATTTTGACGTTCATTATTGAACGTGAGACTTTTGTGCCAATTCATAATTTAGCAACACATTTCAATGTTTCAGAGAGAACCATTCAATATGATCTTGAATACATTGAAGATATGGCGAGTAAATTAGCTTTAACAATTCAACGAAATAAATATGACGGTATTAAAATCGCAACATCTTCAGAACAACTAAAGGCTGTAGAACCGCAATATTTATCAACGTCTATACACTATTCCAAAGACGAACGGTTGATGTATATTACTTTGAAACTCTTTGAATCTACATCGCCTACAGCTTCACATGTACTGGCAACCATGGTTTCTGTGACTAGACGTACGATAGTGGAAGATTTAAAACGCGTACAGCAATGGCTAGAGCATCACAATTTACAGTTGAAATATGAGAAGAATAAGGGCTTCTTAATTAAGGGCGATGAAAATGCATATCGAAAAGCATATGCAGAAATGGTTCATGAATATTTTCAAACAC
Source organism: Staphylococcus pseudoxylosus (assembly GCF_003697915.1). Lineage (GTDB taxonomy): Bacteria > Bacillota > Bacilli > Staphylococcales > Staphylococcaceae > Staphylococcus > Staphylococcus pseudoxylosus. Next base: position 82,534 of record NZ_RCVN01000002.1, on the reverse strand, counting down.
ATACGCATCAAATGGGACATCATTTGTTCTCGAATCATGAATTAGAACAAATTCGCTTAAGTGTCGCTTCGGTACTGATTGATGCAAATTATCAACTCGTACAGAGTGCTATTGATGGATTGATTTACCATATTTTAATAGCAATTCATCGGGCGAATGAGAATTTTATTTTTGAAATTCCAGACAAAGAATATAAAAAGTTACAAAAGACAGAACAATTTCAAATTGCCTTACAAATTAAAGGGAAATTAGAACAGATTTTTAATCTTCATTTTCCAAAAAGTGAAGCTGCTTTTATTACTTTACATCTGCTAGGTGCAAAGACTTCAGAAGTAAACCAATATCATCGTGAAATAGACGATTTGGATATTTTAACGGAGCAACTTATTGAGCGGATGAGCGGAGACTTGGGGTTAGACTTAATGTCAGATAGTAAGTTGTTAAATGGTTTGATTGTTCATTTAAGACCAGCAATTCATAGGCTGAAATTTGATATGACACACGATAATCCTTTGAAAAAGGAAATTATTCTGCAATATCAACAATTGATTGAAGGTATAAAAAAGCATATATGGGGCATTGAAGAAACTTATAATATTGCGTTTGATGATAATGAACTAACTTATATTACCTTACATTTTGCCTCAGCCATTGAGCGTATTTCGACTGTGACAACAAATAAGATCAAAGTTGTATTGCTATGTGGTTCTGGGATAGGTACTTCGCAGTTATTAAAAAGCAGAATTGCTCATATTTATCCAGAGCTCGAAGTCGTGGATGCGTATTCTATATATGAAATAGATGAAAGTATGTTAAAGCATGAAGGGGTTGATTATATTATTTCTACTGTCCCTTTCGATCAAGTAACAGTACCTGTGATTAGGGTTTCACCATTTTTAGATAAAAATGATCGTATTCAATTAAACGAAATTATTAATCGCTCTAGAGAACAATACATTGATGATTTACGCGGTATTGGTCCTACCTTAGATCAGGTGTTGCCACAATCGAGGATATTGACGCAGCAGCCAGTACTTTCACGTGATGATGCGATTAAACAAGCTGTATCCATACTAGAAAAAGATGGTGTAGTGGACAAAGCATATGCGACTGATATCATCCAACAATTAGATGCGTTTGGGCCTTATATGGTGGTTAGCCCTCATATCGCATTGATTCACGCAAAGCATGATCATGTACAACAATCAGTGGGTTTTAGTTTGATCCAATATGAAAATGGTGTTCATTTTTCACATGATCAATATGATCCGGTATACATTGTCATTACTTTAGCTACAGCACAACCACAAATACATCTCAATGCGTTAAGGCAACTGAGTACACTAATTATGGATGAAGCGGCAAGAGAAGCCGTATTTTCAGGAGATATAACAGCTATTATGCAACACATTAAGCATGTAAGCCAACAGTAAGGAGAGGATATAGATGAGTTTGGAAATACTGTCTGCAGATAAGATACAAATATTAGATAAAGTAGAAACATGGGAACAAGCAATAACGATAGCTGCGACCCCCTTACTTACACAAGATTATTTTGAATCAAGTTATGTTACAGCGATGATTGATAGTGTAAAGGAATTAGGGCCTTATATCGTTATTGCACCTGAAATTGCAATCGCACATGCAAGACCTAATGATGATGTGAAACATATTGGATTAAGTTTATTAAAATTAAATCAGCATATTAATTTTTCTGAGGAGGGACACTTTGCATCACTTATATTTGTACTTAGTGCTATAGATAATGATGGCCATTTGGCTATTTTAAGAAGCTTAGCAACTAAATTAGGTGATCAAGATACAGTAAATAAATTGTTAGCAGCGCAAGAAATTAATGAAATAGTAAATATATTTAAAGGAGAATGAGAAAAATGAAAATTTTAGTAGTTTGTGGTCACGGTTTAGGAAGTAGTTTTATGGTAGAAATGAATGCACAAGAAGCGTTGAAAAATATAAATGCTCCATCTGATATTAAAGTAGAACACAGTGATGTTATGAGTGCGAGTCCAGATATGGCAGACTTATTTATTTGTGGTAGAGACTTAGAGGAAAACACTAAAAATTTAGGTGATGTAATTGTATTAGATAACATTTTAGACAAAGAAGAATTACAACAAAAATTAAATGATAAATTAAGCGAACTGAATATCTTATAAATAAAATGTAAGGGGGCAGTAAAATGAAACCAATACTTGATTTTATTGTTGATGTATTGAGTCAACCAGCGATATTAGTTGCACTAATTGCATTGATCGGGTTGATTATGCAGAAGAAATCGGCAACAGATATTACATCTGGAACAATCAAAACAATTCTAGGATTTTTAGTGTTAAGCGCAGGTGCAAATGTAGTAACACAATCACTTGAACCATTTGGAAAAATATTTCAACATGCATTTGGTGTACAAGGTGTAGTACCAAATAACGAAGCCATTATATCAATTGCATTAGAGCAATATGGTACAACAGCAGCACTAATAATGGTATTTGGCATGATTGTAAATATTATTATTGCACGTATTACTAACTTAAAATATATCTTTTTAACTGGTCATCATACTTTTTATATGGCAGCATTTTTAGCAATATTATTATCTGTCGGCAATATTACAGGTACTTTGACGGTAATCGTTGGATCTATTATTTTGGGATTGATAATGGCGATATTACCGGCATTGGCACATCCTACAATGAAAAAAATCACTGGTAATAACCAAGTCGCTCTAGGTCATTTCGGCACGGTTAGTTACTGGGCAGCCGGAGAAGTTGGGAAACTATTTAAAGGTAAATCAAAATCTACAGAAGAAATTAATTTTCCAAAAGGTTTAAGCTTTTTGAGAGAAAGTACGATTAGTATTTCTTTAACAATGACATTATTGTATTTTGTTGCAGCATTATTTGCAGGACCGACTTATGTACATAGTGAGATTAGCAATGGGCAAAACTTTATTGTATTTTCACTCATACAAGGTGTGACATTTGCAGCAGGGGTATTTATTATACTAACAGGCGTGCGCTTAATTTTAGCTGAAATAGTACCGGCATTTAAAGGTATTTCAGAGAAATTGGTACCGAATACAAAGCCAGCTTTAGACTGTCCGATTGTCTTCCCTTATGCACAAAACGCTGTGTTAATAGGATTCTTTGTAAGCTTTATCGTGGGCGTCATTGGCATGTTTATCTTGTTCTTATTTGGTGGTGTCGTGATACTTCCAGGTGTGGTTGCACACTTCTTCTTAGGTGCAACTGCGGGCGTCTTTGGTAATGCAAGAGGTGGTATTAAAGGTGCAGTTGCAGGATCTGCTTTAAATGGATTATTGATTACGTTCTTGCCATTACTGTTTTTACCTTTCTTAGGAGATTTAGGGGGCGCAGCGACGACATTCTCAGATACAGATTTCTTAGTTGTAGGTATTGTATTTGGTAATATCGCGAAATTCCTTGGACTCATCGGCATCATAATTTTAATTTTAGTAGTTGCAGCTGCAGCGATCATTTTACAAAAACGTACAAATGAAAAAGAAGCAAAAGAATAGTAGTAAAAATTATAATGAAATAGTATATATTTTAGGGTGAGTGGAACAAAAATCTAATTTATTTAAAAAGATTTTATCTTACCTGTTGGTTATGCAATATCATGATTGAGGCTGAGGCGGTTTATTGATAAATTGTCTCAGCCTCTTAACTATTCTGTTGGAAGTAGATGATTGGTAAACAATATAAGTTAGCTAATTCATTATAAGAATATAAAGTTAGTTCTACAGGTCGATTTTATATGTTATTGATAAGGTTATAGGTCATACTTTAAACTGTTAGTTCAAAACTTTCATCAATTAAATCAGTGATATGATGGAGGTTATTTATTTCTCTCAAGTTAATAGTAATCCAAGTGGTTTTATTCATATCATACGCCTTATAAACACCTTTTTTCGTTAATGGTCCAATAAAAGCTTTATCAACTTTTACATTCAAAACATCAACTTCGTCACAACTTTTAAGCCCTAATTTATCTTCTGTCATATTCATAATGAGTCCGAACCATTTTTATTATGATTATGTCTTAAAGTGACAAAATGAGGGAAATTTTGCCATAGATAATCCGGTTTAACGTCGTAATTTTGAGTAACATAATTAACTACTTCATCTTTATTTACCAACATTCATACCTCTGATTAAGTTTGAGATTTAATATTAATGAAACAAAGAAAGGACTTGAAGTTAGTTCCAATGTTGCTTCAATGGCCCATGACTACCAAATATTGGGTCTGTATCAGGTATAGATACATTTTCAATAATATATAAATTTTGAGGACGCTCGCTTGCTTTACCGACACAAATATCATATGACTGACTATTGGGATAGGCGCCCATAACTGTAAAGTCATTAGTTTGACTTATCAGTTTATGACCAGTACCAGCTGGTAATATTAAAACATCACCTTCAGTTATACTAATAGGAGTACCATTTCTGCCTCCTAGTATTAATTGGGCGGTTCCATTGATTACCAATAAGACTTCGTGTGAATTACTGTGATAATGATGATAAGAGAAAACACCAGCTTCCCAAGTGTTACCCCATTGATTTGTGGATAATATATGTCTTAAATCATCAGTTTTTGAAAATACGTTTTGATAAACTAAAACAGGTAAATTTGGGTTATTAGGTATTTGCCCATCATCATCAAAATTTAATGTGTTAATTGTAATTTCTTTTGGTTGTTTCAACTTTAAACACCTCTTTATTTTTTAAAGTATAAATTATAGTTATAGGAGATAAGCGTAGAATTTATTCTTTGTAATATACAAACTGACTTGTCGTTGCAAGTAAATTGCCATTATGACTCCATATTTCTCCAGTTTGATCGAAGAAGCCATTAAAAAATTTAAGGGCACGGGCATGTCCAAGTAGCAGTTGGCTCCCATTGTGCTTTAAAGTCTCAGCATTAGCATGGAAATATATAGTGAGTGATACTGTACCAATGGGAACGAACGCTTTACGACGTACATAGATGCGTGGGAAGAATGCATCACATATAGATGCGAGAGATAAGAAATCTAAATCTCTATCAGGGCTGTCTTTTATCCATTGTAACGTTACGGAATCTGGTTGTTGAGTAGGATTCATTGCTAGTGGCGCACCTTTAATCATTCTGATGTCATAGTTTTGCGCCCATGGTGGTGCGCTTTCTAATGGTGTACGTGTTACTTCGTCTGCAGGTGGGACATCAGGAAAGGCTAGTTCTGTTGACGACCATGTATCTCGTCGCTTAGCAGTAACTGCTGTTCCAGTAATAACGATGTTATCATTTTGTTTTAGTTCTATATACCAGTGCTGTGTTGACCGATTCGTTCTTGATGGATAGGCAATGATACTAAAATTACCTTCATGTATAGGAGCAGCATAGTTTATTGTTAGGGAGATGGGTTCTCCTAGAATATCATCATGTTCTAAAACTGCACGTAATAATGTGGATGCGATAACACCACCGAATGGTCCGACCATATTCGCATAGGCGCTAGAAGTTTGTCCTGAATACATGCCTGGTTTCTGTTGTGTGAGTTGAGTTGCTAAATCAAATGGGTGTTGTGGTTGATTAGATTGCATGACGAATGCCTCCGCTTTTCTTAATTAGTTATTCAAATAATTTAAATAAAAAGCATACAAAATGTTGATATTAAAGATAAGCAAAAATATAGGAAGTGCACAGAAAGTTAAAAACTCGCTTCTGTCACACTCCTATATGTGTAGTTACTTACTGTATCATTTCTTTATATACGCTATGGTTTTGATAAACACAAGTAAGCAGTGGTGCTTCTAAATTGTAGTGTGCCGCTAATTCTAATAAATAACCTTGCAAATGATCGGTTTCGATATTTAGACCCTTTTCCATATCTCGTTGCATGGAAGTTTTGAAATGATAAGATAATTGATTTAGTGCTTGCATGTATTTAGAAACAATTTGATCAGAGATAGGTGCGTTGTGTTTACGCATAATACTAGCAGCCTCATTATACAAGGATTTAATAAATTCTATACCACCTTCACTATCACGAATAGGTCCAATAGGCGCGTGCATAAGTGTTGTTACGCCCGATAATACAGTGATCATTAAATATTTATGCCACATGCCTTGTTCGACATTTGTGTTTAGAATAAATTCAGCTTTTGTTCCTGAAAATGCTTGTTCAACATATTTAGCACGGTTGCTTTCAGTACCATCTAACTCCCCGAAAAAGAGTTTATCAAATTGACTGGTTTGAACAATTTCGCCAGTACTATCAAGTGTTGTTTCAATAATGCAGTAACCACCCATGATTTTATTTTTTCCAAAAGCGTTTTGTAATTTAGGGACATGTGCAACGCCATTAAGTAGTGGAATAATTAAGGTGTTATGATCTATAAATGGTTTTAAATCTTCAATAGCATGATCTAAGTGATAAGACTTTGAAGATAAGAGCACGATATCAAAAGGTTCGACACGATCATCTTTTGTGATGAGTTGTGGATTAAAATGATAATCTCCTTTTTCACTATGAATGGCTAAGCCATTTCGTTCTAGATATGATTTGCGTTTGGGCCGTACTAAAAATGTGACATGTTTGCCAGCCTCAGCTAAGCGACCACCAAAATATCCACCAATTCCGCCAGCACCTAGTACCAATATACGCATCGACAACAACTCCTTAAACTATGTATAGTATATTTAATCTCTATATACCACTTTTCATTTCCTTTTACGCATTGAAATTTAAATAAATTAGTTTACATGTCTATCTATACTATCTATTTATATTATTGTAAAATGTTTGAAGAAAATGGAAATTGTACAATGTAAAAGTGTGTTATATATAAAACTTTAGGAGGGACTATAATGTCGGTTAAAAACGAAAAGAAATATCGATGGAAGGATATTAACGGTAAAGATTTTTTTCTGCCAATCATTTATTTAGCTAGTAATTTTTTCTTGTCACTTATAATTTTGAGTATAACGTGGGCAGTTAATATAAGTTTTGGTGATAGTTACATTAATGATAAATTTGATGGGTCGAGCGCCGCTGATTTGTTAATGGAGATTGGTGTTTTTATATTTATCATGATTATATGGATGTTGTTACATAAAAATAGTTATAAAATTGAGTGGAAAAGTGGCATCAGTAATATTAAGAAATACTGGAAACTCATCATTGTTACATTTATTGTTATGTTTATATTTAAATTAATTTTTCCTGTATTAGTTGATGCTTTTGCACCTGAACAATGGAAGTTTGAAGAAACACAAAACGATTTATTGATTCAACAAATGTTTAGTACACCATTCTCAACGGTACTTGCGTTCTTTTCTATTGTAATTATTGCGCCGGTTACTGAAGAGTTTCTCTTCCGACACTTGGTAATTGGTGAATTAGGAAAGAAATTGAATTTTATAGTGATGTCAGTCATATCTGTAATTGTTTTTGCATCTTTACACGTAATAGCAGCACAATCACCATTAGAAATTGTTATGTATCTTGTTATCGCTATAGGTATCGTATATGTCTATTTAAAAACACAACGAAGTTTAGCTACTGCTATAGCACTGCATGCATTAAATAACTTTATTGCATATGTAGCAGTTGTCCTTCTATAAAGTTATATCGCTTTAATGGGTTGTTGTTTCACATGGAACAGAAGTTAGTTAGTAGACGTATTATTTAGAATTTTCTTAAAACTCGTTGACTAAACATGAGTATAATGCTAGGATAAAAACATTGTAACTACATACTGATTTACTCTTATCAAGAGAGGTGGAGGGACGTGCCCTATGAAACCCAGCAACCGTCGTTATACGAAATGGTGCTAATTCACAAAAAGTTATCAAACTTTTAGAGATGAGAGAAGGTTTATACTTTCTCTTATAAAATTAAGAGAAAGTATTTTTTATTTATTTTGAAACTTAAAAATTCATGAGGAGTGAAATAGATTATGAGGAAATTAATTGTTTTATGTTCATTATTAATATTAACCATTGTTCTTGCAGCATGTGGCAATTCAAATGGTAAAGATGGGGACAAAAAAATAACAATTGCAGCTTCGCCAGCACCACACGGTGAAGTGTTGAAACATGCAAAAGAAGAAATGAAAAAACAAGGATATGATTTAGAAGTTAAAACAGTTAATGATTATAAAGTACCTAATAAACTATTAGATAAAGGTGATGTAGATGCCAATTTCTTCCAGCATACGCCTTACTTAAAAGCAGAAAAGAAAGATCACAATTATGATATAGAAGAAGTTGGAAAAGTATTTACTACGCCAATGGGTGTTTATAGTAAAAAATATAAAGATATTAAAGATATTCCTAAAGGTTCAACAATATATGTTTCTAACAATCCAGCTGAAGAGGGTAGATTCTTATCATTCTTTGTAGATGAAGGATTAATAAAGATTAAAAAAGGTGTTAGTATAGAAGACGCAAAATTTGAAGACATTGTAGAAAATAAAAAAGATTTGAAGTTTAATAATAAACAAGGGGCAGAATTCTTACCTAAGACATATGAAAGTAAGGAAGGTGCTGCAGTTATTATGAATTCAAACTATGCGTTAGATAATGGGTTAACGCCACATAAAGATGCTATTATTAGTGAAACTGAGTCATCACCGTTTGCGAATATCGTTGCTGTGAAAAAAGGACATAAAGATGACGAAAAATATCAAGCACTTATAAAAGTGCTACAATCTAAAGACATGAAAGAATTCATTAAAAAAGAATACGGTAAAGATGTAATTCCGTATGAAAAATAAGTTATTATGAACAGATATTAGTAAGGAAAAAGGGGTGTAGTGTATGTCTAAACTAGGCATTGTTGGTTTAGGAAGAGTAGGTAGTCAAGTTTTAACAGATGTACAATATTTGAATTTATTTTCAGAGATTATGTTGGTTGATGATAAAGATGAAATTTCAAGTGGAGAAGCGCTTGATCATAATCATTCACAAGGATTATTTAATACTGCGCATATCAAGATTAAAGCTGGAGATTATCAAGATTTAGCAGATGCTGATTTTATTGTGGTTGCTGCGAGTGTACCAACAGATAAAAATGATGGTGATCGTACTTTATTAGCACAAGGCAATCATGACATTATAAAAAATGTTATGAGTCAAGTTGCTGAGGTAACACAAGAGGCAATCATTATTGTGATTTCTAATCCTGTAGATTCGATCGTATATTTTGCTAATCAAGTAAACTATCCAACTCATAAAATCATTGGAACGGGAACGTCTTTAGAAACTTCAAGGTTCAAGACGATTATCGCTCATCATTATCAAATCGACCCCAAAAATGTTGAGGCATTTGTTATTGGAGAGCATGGACAACATGCAATACCTGTGTGGAGTAAAGTGCGTATTCATGGTATGTCGCTTACAGAATATGAAGCGCTAAGTAATAGCCCAGAAATTGATAAAGCACATATAACATCTATCGTTAATGAAGTATCTATGGATGTCTTTTATCAAAAAGGTTGGACTAATGCTGCGATTTCTAAAGTTACAACATCATTGATACAAACTATTGCATTGAATCAACGTACTATGATGCCATTGACTTCAATCAGCAAAGAATATGACTTAACAGATGGCGCATTTAGTTTACCTACGTTAGTTGATCGCTCTGGTATTGTTCAAAGATTTGCAATTACGTTAGATGATCAAGAAATGCAACAACTTAAAGAAGCTTACGAATATATTAGAGAAACAATCCATACATCAGAAAAATAAAATAAATGTAAACACCGATTCATCAGATAATGTCTTTTGAATGGGTGTTTTTTATTATGTTAACTTCAATTAGCCACTTCTTGATTAAATAATAAGTAATAGCTACAATGAATTTAAATATTAAATCACCTTTGAGGAAGTGTGAAAATACGGGAAAGCGCGGTGCAGTGATGTTAGAAAGACATGCCAAACTCATTAGATTGTTACTCAACAACAGTAATCGTTTTTTAAGCGCAGATGAAATAGCCACTTACTTAAATGTCTCTAATAGAACAGTGAGGAACGATATTAAATATATTAATGTTGACGTATTGTCGGCGTTAATTGTCAGTGTTAAAGGTCGAGGTTTCAAGGTGAACCAAGACCTTTATAGTATAGATTATATAGAAGAAATCGTTTCTGATTTTACAAACAAAGAAAACGAATTACTTCTAAAATTGGGTTATCATATTTTAATGCATCAACAACCCACAACCTTAGAGTCATTAGCACATCACTTTCATTTATCTAAATCAGAAGTTAGTGATTATTTAACGCGTGTTCAGTCGTGGTGCAATTCATTTGATATTACTGTGAATCTAACTAAGAAAAAAGGTGTCACAGTAAACGGAAACGAAATGAATATTAGAAATGCGATTCTACATTTAAATCAACTATCTTCGAAAAATAAAACGGTTGATGATGTGATATTAAATGAAATACCTAAGGCGCACATTGATATCATTAGTAAAATTATTGAACGTAACTTAAATGCACATCATATACAACCTTCTAAAATACGGATAAAACAATTACTCATACACTTAATTATTATATTTAAACGTAATAGCGATGACGGTTATTCGTGGGTAGTCGATAAATCCTCCTATAAAATCGCGCAACAATGTATTACAGATATCAATTCGGAATTAGGTTATCAACTTTCAGATGAAACTGCGCAACTGTTATCATTCTTTATTAGCTATTATTTTAATAAATACGATTTAGGCTTTGAACAGATTTTTGTTAAAAGCTATATTGATCGTATGATTCATCAAATGGAGAGAAATGTAGGTGTAGATTTTACAGAAGACCAAGAACTACGCGACAATTTATATGCACATTTCAGTAGAACATACTTACGTATAGTAAAGAATGTTTATATTAATAATCCTTTAACTGAAGATATTAAAAAGTATTATCCCTTTGTGTTTAATGCATTGTATGAGACAGTTAGTCATCTTGCAAAAGATGCAAAAATAAATTTAGTTGAAGATGAAATTGCATTTTTGGCGTTACATTTTCAATCTTCCATAGATCGCCGTAAAAAAGAGTCGTTTAATATTGTTATCACTTGTTATTATGGGTTAGGAATTTCTAGTTTATTAGAAGCGAAAATTAAAAATATAGATGACAGTATTCATATAGTAGATACATTGAAAATGGAAGATATGAATGATTATAACTTTAGCAATATTGATGCGCTTGTTGCTACACATTCTATTGAAGGTAAACAACTGCCTAATGATTTAACTTGCATAGAAGTATCTCCTTTATTTTCAGAGGAGGACGAAAATAAAATTGCTTCTGAGTTACACCATAAGCAAAATCCTGTATTACATCAAACTGAATTATCTTCAATTCAATTTAGTGTTTACTCAGATAAACAGGAGCAAGTGGTTGCAAGTTATGTTTTTGAACAAGCTCAAATGATTCTAGATAACGATCATGCTGTCGCCAAAGATTACATGAAAAGTGCATTAGAGAGAGAAAAATTTTCTTCTACATATATTGGTAACGGGATGAGTATGCCACATGGTGATCCAGAAAAAGTATTAAAATCACATGTAATTATTTTCAAAAATATGCAAGGTTATATCTGGAAACAAAATAAAGCTAAGCTTGTTTTTTTCTTAGCAATTACAGAGCAAGACATTCCCATAATGAAGAAAATTATTCATACTATTGCTAAATTGGATGAGAATACTGTAGACCAATTATTAGTACTTGAAGATCAAAGTTTAAAAGAGAAAATGATTGATTTAATTAAAGAATAATTGCCACTAGTAACGGCAATTATTCTTTTTTACAATCTGATGAATGCGTTTACAATTGTATTGAGGAGGATGAATTATATGAAAATTTTAGCGATTACGTCGTGTCCAAATGGGATTGCACACACGTATATGGCCCAAGAAAAATTGGAGCAAGCTGCCAAAGATATGGGCGTACATATCAAGGTGGAAACACAAGGTGGCGTAGGTGCAGAAAATGTCTTAACAACAAAAGAAATTAGAGAAGCGGATGGCATTATTATTGCAGCAGATCGCCAAGTAGATTTATCAAGGTTTGATGGGAAATTATTAATTAACGAAAGCGTTAGAGAAGGCATTCATAAACCGGAAGTATTGATTCAACGTATTATTGATAAAGATGCTCATATCCATCATGAAACGAGTGGAGCTAGTCAGTCTAGCCAAGAAGACAAACCCAAAACCGGTATTCAGATGGTTTATCAGCATTTAATGAACGGTGTATCGTTTATGGTTCCCTTCATCGTTGTAGGTGGTTTATTAATGGCGATTGCACTAACAATTGGTGGAGAAGCAACTTCAAAAGGTTTGGAGATTCCAGATGATTCATTTTGGAAATCAGTTGAAAATATAGGTAATTTAGCTTTCAGTTTTATGGTGCCAATATTGGCTGGTTACATCGCAGTGAGTATTGCTGACAAACCTGGACTTGTACCCGGTATGATTGGTGGCGCTATAGCTGCTGACGGTAGCTTCTACGGTAGTGATGCTGGAGCTGGTTTTCTAGGAGGTATTGTAGCAGGTTTTATAGCAGGTTACATTGCGAAATGGATTAAAAATGTAAAAACACCAAAAGTGATGGCACCCATTATGCCGATTATAATCATTCCTATTATCTCATCACTCATTGTGGGATTAATATTCATATTCTTAATTGGTGCACCGATAGCGAGTATCTTTGAAGCGCTAACAACTTGGCTGAAAAGTATGCAAGGTACTAACATTGTAATCTTAGCATTAATTGTAGGGGCGATGATTGCATTTGATATGGGAGGACCAGTCAATAAAGTCGCTTTCTTATTTGGTTCAGCGCTAATTGCTGAAGGGAACTATGCTGTAATGGGAATGGTTGCAGTAGCGGTTTGTACGCCGCCTATTGGTTTAGGTTTAGCTACGTTTATTAATAAACGTAAATTTAATAAAGGTGAAGTAGAAATGGGAAAAGCTTCATTTACTATGGGATTATTTGGTATTACAGAAGGTGCTATTCCGTTTGCTGCACAAGATCCGTTAAGAATTATTCCATCTAATATGGTAGGGGCAATGGTAGCAGCAGCGATTGCAGCAATAGGTGGCGTGGGCGATAGAGTGGCTCATGGCGGTCCGATTGTAGCAGTTTTAGGTGGAATAGATCAGATTTTATGGTTCTTTATTGCTGTGATAGTTGGTAGTCTTGTCACGATGAGTGCAGTGCTATTTTTAAGAAAAAACACACCAGCCTTAGCTGTTGATACGAATAGTATTGCAACGGGAATGACAGCGGAACAGCAAGATGAGGAAGCAGAAGCTAGTGCTACAACAAATACTACAGCAGAAACAAATAAAGAACAAACTACTGAACAGACAAACAACACAGTTGATGTATTTGATAAAGATGTTATCAAAATAGTCGATAAGAAAAATACAAGAGACGAAGCCATAGATGATCTCATAGATCAACTTGATAAGTATGATTACATTACAGATAAAAAAGAATTGAAAAATGCTGTACTGAAACGTGAAGCAGAAGCAACGACAGCGATTGGAATGAATGTTGCAATACCTCATGCAAAATCATCAGCAGTGAAACAACCTGTTGTTGCTGTAATGAATAATAAACATGGTATCGACTGGGACAGTTTAGATGGTACATTGCCTAATATTGTATTTCTAATTGCAGTACCTAATGATAGCAGTGATACACATTTAAAACTGTTGCAAAGATTATCAAGAACATTAATGGACGATAATATTCGACAACAGCTAATTGAGGCAACACAAACACAACAAATTTACGATTTACTTAAAGAAATATAACTGGGAGGTAGGAATAAATGCCATTATTATTAAAACCTGTTTTTCAAGAAAGAATATGGGGAGGCAATGCACTTAAAGCATTTAACTATGATATACCTAATGATCATACAGGAGAATGTTGGGCGATATCAGCTCATCCGAACGGTCCAAACGTTATTGAAAATGGACGTCATAAAGGTAAAACATTAGATGAAGTATGGGCAGAAGACAAAGTATTATTTGGGAATCCTAAAGAAGATAAATTTCCGTTACTAACTAAAATATTAGATGCAAATGATAATTTGTCAGTACAAGTACATCCAGATAACACATATGCTCAAATGTATGAAGGAGAATATGGTAAGACTGAATGTTGGTATATTTTAGATGCAAATGAAGGCGCAGAAATTATTTATGGCGTAAATGCACAGAATCAAAATGAGTTAAATCAAATGATTGATAACAAACAATTCGATGCATTATTCAAATCAGTCAAAGTTAAAGCAGGAGACTTCTTCTATGTGCCAGCAGGTACAGTTCATGCAATAGGAGAAGGGATTTTAATCTTAGAAACACAACAATCTTCTGATACTACTTATCGCATTTATGATTATGACAGAACTGATAAAGAAGGAAATAAAAGAGAACTTCATTTAGAAGAAAGTAAAGAGGTAATTGATCTTTCTGTTAGCTCACCGAACACATCAGCTAAACATGAAGTGGTTCAAGGTCAGGATTATACGCAGTTTGTATCTAATACGTTCTTTACAGTGGAAAGATGGATTATCAATGGTCATTTAGCTTATGCAAAACCACAATCATATTGTCTCGTATCCATTGTAGAGGGCAATGGCGAAGTTACAGTAAATAACGAAGCTATTACTTTAGAAAAAGGAACACATTTTATACTGACTACTGAGGATAAAGAAATAACATTTAAAGGTGATATGACATTTATCGTTAGCTATGTATAAAAATTAAAGGCAAGATAACTTCAGTTATCTCTGCCTTTTTATGCAATCATAGGAGGTAATTACAATGTTAAAAATTTGTACAGATATAGGTGGAACAAAGACAATTGTAGGTTTGATTAATGAAGATTTAGAAATTATAGAGAGCTATAAATTTGAAACTTATATAGATAATCCCGAACAACAGTTTACTGAAATAATCAATATAGCTAAGAATTACTTAGAAAGTGTTGAAAATGTAGATGCTACAGTACTAAATATTGCTATGCCTGGGCCGTGTGATTATACTCAAGGTATATTTTTAAATCCACCTAATTTACAAAAGTACAATAACTTTAATGCAGGTGAATTTATCACTGAACATAGTTCATTCAAACCATATTTTGTAAATGATACGGATGCTGCTATATTAGCCGAACAACACTATGTTTCAGTGAAGACAGAGGATTTTATATATTTAACTATAAGTACAGGTGTTGGTATGGCATACATGAGAAATGGCACGCTAGTTTCTGGTAGCGATGGTAATTTCGGTGAGATTGGTCATACAATTATTAAAGACAATAGTGACTACCAATGCCCTGTTTGTAAACAATATGGTTGCGTCGAAAATGAAATTTCTGGATTAGCAATAAGTAGGAAAGCAGGTGAATTGCTTAACAAAGAAGTTAGCACAAGAGAGGCAATCGAAATGTATAATGCAGGAGAAAATAAACAAATCGTGCAGATGATTGAAGAAGTAATAGATTTAACACAAAAGTTATGCACGAACCTATATAGTATCTTCAATGTGTATAATATCGTACTTGGAGGTGGTGTAACACAAAGTACATTACCTTATAAAGCACGAATTGAGGCATATGCACAAAAACACCACTTGATTCAAAATAGAGAGATAGTAGTCAGAATAAGTGGTTTAGATGCGAATGTGTTAACAGGACTTTATTATGTGAATAAAAATAAATGAAAGTTTTCCAGTGTCTATTGGAGAGGGAATGCAACCTAATTTTTATGAAAAGGTTTCGTTGTCTCGCCCTAGCAAGGATGACTAGAGTTGAAAAAACATGCTATAAAGGCTTTTTCAACTCAGCCAGCTACTACCATTATAATGAATTGAGACAGAAGCATTATTTATGTTCCTGTATCTGTCTCATTCGATTTGTGAAGCCTTTTTATAATTTATTTCTTTTTACTAATAATAATTTACGAATATTGAGTGTCTTCGATAACTGATCGGATAATAGCAGACCTAAAGCAATTGAGCCAGCAATCAAAATAGCACGAATAAATGTATTTGTGGCATCTGTAAAATTGAGCGTCACAAGTTGCTGGGTGGCTCTAAAGGCAATACTACCAGGGACCAAAGGTATAATGCCGGGAATCATAAATAACACAACAGGTGCTTTATAAATACGACTTAAGATATGTGCTATTAAACCGAGTGTTAAACTTCCTAGCAAACTTGTGTATATACTATCCATATGGAAATTTCTTTCTAAAATAAAAGTTATGGAATAACCCATAGCACCAGCCAATCCAGCAGGTAAGAAAATTTTTCTAGGTGCATCGTAAATCACATTGAAAAAGTAAGATGCACTAAAACTACATAAAAATGTGAATAGGATCGTCATTACGATTCCCCCCCTTTAAAAGATGAGATAAGCGATAGCAATGCCAGACCCTATAGCAAAAGCAATTACAAGTGCTTCTAAGAACTTGGCAGTAAACATTAACATATGTCTTCCGAACAAATCTTGAATAGCTGTTGTTATTAGTACTCCAGGAACTATTGGCATAACAGCTGCAATCATGGCTGGGCCGAACATTTTATTGACATTAAATAAATCAGACCCTAGTATAACCAGCATACCTAGTACAAAAGAACCAACAAATTCAGGTATAAACATCGTTAATGATTTACTCTGCATATATTCAACAATTAAAAAACCAATTGAACCGGCAATAATTGTAGTGATTGCATCTGACCAGGTGCCGCCTTGTAAATATAGAAAACTTAACGAAATTACCCCCGCAGCCATTACCTTTTTCCATAATGGAATACTTAAATTAGTGTGATCGATATTTTTTAATAGGATATAAGCCTGATCAATAGATAATTGATTACTGGTAAGCTTTCTAGAAATTGAATTAACTTGAAATATTTTTAATAAATTGGTGCTGTTTTTGTTTATGCGTAATATACGTGTATCATGTTCTTCGCTTAATGAAAAATTGATAAATACGTTGATTACATAACCTTGGCTATTATAATAGCCCATACAAATTGCGATGCGACGCATGGTATCTTCTACTCTTGATACTTCAGCCCCCGAGGAAAGTAGTATTTTTCCAGCCAGTAGTATAACACTTATGGTTAACTTGTCTTTATTCTCACTCAAATGAACACCCCAATTTATACGATTAATATGATTATTATCCCAATATTAATTTATAAATTCAATATGGAATATAAAGTGTCTAGAAAGACATATTGTACACAGAGGTTAGGCTTAGGTTTGTGTGAAGTCATGGTTCGAGGTAGTCTAAAAAGTTTGTTGACTAGCGGATATGAGGAGCCTATGTATTACACTTTACCATTCATTTCTTATCTGTTATATGATTAAGACTGAGACAATTAATTGCCTCAGCCTTTTTATTATTAATCTCGTTTTCAATTTTATTTTGCATAAGTATCACAAAGAAAATGTCTTCGTTAATTTTCAAGTGATGCTTTAAAACCTTTTTCAAGGTCATCAATTATGTCATCAATGTTTTCAGTACCAACTGATAGTCTTACAAGTTCTGGCACAACGCCTGAAGCTTGTTGTTCTTCAGGGGATAATTGTAAATGTGTCGTACTAGCAGGATGGATAATTAAAGACTTAGAATCTCCAACATTTGCTAAATGAGAGAATAGACTTAATGCATCAACAAATTTTGCAATATCTTCAACAGAACCATCTACACCAAAAGTGAGTACGGCTCCTTGTCCATTTGGTAGATACTTTTGGGCAAGTTGATGATATTCATTATTTTCTAACCCAGGATAATTCACCCAAGTTACGTTTGGATGTTGTTCTAAATATTGTGCAACACGCAGGGCGTTTTCAGAATGTCTTTCTAAACGTAAGTGTAATGTTTCTAATCCTAATAAAAATTCATGGACGTTGAAAGGTGATACTGCTGAACCTAAATCACGTAATAATTGTACACGCGCCTTTGTAATATAGGCTGCTTCTCCAACATCTTTAGCATATGAAATGCCATGATAACTTGAATCAGGTTCTACAAGACCTGGGAATTTACCATTATCCCAATTGAAATTACCACTATCCACAATAACCCCACCTATAGAAGTACCATGACCACCTATAAATTTAGTTGCTGAATGTACAATAATGTCAGCACCAAATTCAAAAGGACGTAGTAAATATGGAGTTGGAAAAGTATTATCCACAATTAAAGGTATGTTGTTTTGATGTGCAACGTTTGCGACTGCTTCAATATCTAGCACATCAATTTTGGGATTACCTATAGTTTCAGCATAGATGGCTTTTGTTTTATCGTTAATAGCATTTGCAAAATTTTCAGGGTCACTTGGATCTACAAAGTGAACTTTGATGCCTAATTTATTAAAGGTGACATTTAATAAATTGTAAGTTCCGCCATATAAGTTAGAAGAAGCAACAATTTCATCTCCAGATTCTACAATATTTAAGAGTGCTAAATGAATTGCAGCTTGTCCTGAAGAAGTGGCTAGCGCTCCGATTCCACCTTCAAGTGCTGCAATACGTTCTTCAAAAACATTTTGCGTTGGGTTCATTATTCTAGTATAAATATTGCCAGGTTCTTCTAAAGCAAAAAGTTTTCTTGCATGTTCGGTATTATCAAATACATAACTAGAAGTCTGATAAATAGGGACTGCACGAGATTTTGAAAAGTCATCTGTTACTTGACCGCCGTGAATGGAAAGTGTATCTAAATGCCAAGGGTTTTGAGTCATAATATAAATCCTCCTAAAATTAGAATTTTCTGATAATTTTCACTATACAAGAGCTTTTTGACCTTTTCAACCATTTCTTACTTAAAAAGTAAGGATTAATTTATGTTTTTTGCAATGTATTTAGTTTGAAGAGGTTGCAAAGAGAGAAGAAATTGTTTATAATTCTTATCGTTATAGTAGGGTATTGTAAAAGGAATGGAAATGGTAAACTCATGGAGGAATAAAATGGTTGGTTTTGACTTAATAGGGAATACACCGCTTGTACTTTTAAAATCATTTAGTAATAAAGATGTTCAAATTTATGCAAAATTAGAACAGTTTAATCCTGGCGGTAGCATAAAAGATAGATTAGGAAAGCATTTAATCGAGGTAGCTTTAAAAGAAAACACCATTCGTGAAGGAGATACAGTTGTTGAAGTATCAGCTGGTAATACGGGCATCGGTGTTGCTCTTGCGGCCAATCATTACGGACTCAATAGTGTAATTTTTGCGCCTATAGGTTTTGCTGAAGAGAAAATATCAATTATAAAAGCTTTAGGAGCGAAAGTAATAAGAACAGAACAAGGACTTGGTATGGAAGGTGCAAAAATAGCAGCACGGGAATTCGAATCAAAAACGGGGGCTTTTTATCTAAATCAATTTGAATCGAAACATAATCCTGAAGCATATAAAGATACCATAGCACAAGAAATTACAGATAAACTGGATGATATTGATTATTTTGTTGGTGGTGTAGGATCTGGTGGAACCTTTGCTGGTATTGCTGAACATTTAGCTCAATTTGATATTGAAAGTGTCATAGTTGAACCAGAAGGATCTACTTTAAGTGGTGGTCAAGCACATGCACATGATATAGAAGGCATTGGCTCCGAACTATGGCCATCATTTTTACATGAAACATTAGTAGCGGATATTATAAAAGTTAGCGATGATGCTGCATTTAAAAATGTGAAATTAATTGCTAAACAAGAAGGTCTCTTGGTTGGCAGTTCATCGGGAGCAGCACTACAGGCAGCATTAGACATAAAAAAACATATAAATAAAGGTGTTATTGTCACAGTTTTTCCTGATGGAAGCGACCGATATATGTCAAAACAAATCTTAAATTATAAGGAGAATGAATATGGATAAAAAAACACAATTAATACATGGCGGAGTAACAACAGACCCATACACAGGTGCAGTAACGACACCAATTTATCAAACGAGTACTTATATTCAAGATGATATTGGAGATATGAGACAAGGTTACGAATATTCACGTTCTGCGAACCCTACAAGAACGGCATTAGAAGGGCTAATTGCCGATTTAGAAGAAGGAGAATTCGGTTATGCATTTGGTTCTGGTATGGCAGCCATCTCAGCAGTGATTATGTTGTTAGATAAAGGTGATCATTTATTAATTAATTCAGATGTTTATGGTGGGACATATAGAGCATTATCTAAAGTGTTTACACGTTTTGGTATAGAAGCTGATTTTATTGATACAACACAAATTGACGAAATTGAACAATATATTAAGCCTGAAACGAAAATGTTATACATTGAGACTCCCTCTAATCCGTTATTACGTGTAACAGATATCAAAAAGTCTGCCGAGCTAGCTAAAAGTCATAATTTGATTTCTGTCGTAGATAATACGTTTATGACACCTTATTTCCAAAACCCATTAAAATTTGGTATCGATATTGTATTACACTCTGCAACAAAATATCTCGGCGGTCATAGTGATGTTGTTTCTGGCTTAGTTGCTACAAACGACGAAGCGTTAGCAGAACGCATTGGATTTATTCAAAATTCAACAGGTGGCGTACTTGGACCACAAGATAGTTATTTATTGATTCGAGGTATTAAAACTTTAGGTATACGTATGGAACAAGTACAACGCAATACACTCGAAATTATAGCAATGTTGCAAGAACATAATGCTGTTAGACAAGTGTTCCATCCAAGTATTGCCACTCATTTAAATCACGATATCCATCAAAGACAAGCAGAAGGGCATACAGGTGTGGTTGCATTTGAAGTTGCAGATATAGAAAGTGCTAAACAAGTAATTAAAGCATCTAAATATTTTACATTAGCTGAAAGTTTAGGTGCGGTGGAAAGTTTAATTTCCGTGCCTGCATTAATGACACACGCCTCTATACCAAAAGACATTCGTGAAAAAGAAGGCATCGCAGACGGTTTGATTCGTTTGTCTGTTGGTATTGAAGGTACAGAAGACTTAGTAGAAGATTTAAAAGCAGCATTAAATACTTTAAATTAAATAAAGGGATAAAGATAACCCAGGAAATACTTCATTTGATATACCCCTTAAAGAAGATGTCAAAAACTTCTTTAAGGAGGGATCATTTTCAGAAGAAACCTGGGTTATTTTAATTTTATACGAAAGTGAAGCGCTTAATGATTGTTATATTCTGTTTGCGTTGGTGTTTCAAAGTCAAAAGAACGCTCTGAATTCAATATATCAGCATTTGTTTGTTGCAGTTTACTGTAGTTCCCTTTAGGCATTTTGCTTTTCGTAATTTCAACCTTAGGATAGATTAATAAAGGTATTAAACCAATTAGTCCATATATTAAAAAGGTATATTGGTAGTTTAATATATCAATGAATACACCTGCGAAAGAAGAACCAATGACTTGTCCAACTGCTAATAGTAAAAAGGGGATACCTATCCCTAAGGAAGCATTTTTTACAAATAATTTAATCCCCCAAACAAGTAAAACACCTGTTAAGAATATATAGCTCATTCCAAATATTGAAGATGAAATAAATGGAAGTAACCATATATTTGGTGTGAATGCTAGTAAAATTGAGGCACATGCTAACGCAATTACACCGATATTAAATGCAAAATGAAGACTTTTCTTATCAATAATAGCTCCAGATATCCCTCCAACTATCCCGAAAATACCAATTAAAATCCAAAATACAGAAAGCGCCATATCTGAGTAATGACCAGTAAGTTGAACAAATGACTTTGAGAAGGTCCAAAATGGTGCAGTTGAAACACCTAGTAAAGTAGAAGCCATTACAATGCGTTTACTAGAAGAAATATCTCTGATATTCAAACTACCAGTATCAATTTTAATGTCTTGTTGCAGACTTGGGATAATAATATAATTCCAAGCTAATACGATTAATGCTATAAATGCATAGATTAAATAGGTGTCGCGCCAATCAAGAAAGATAAACATAGCGGTTATACCGGTGAACATTAAGCCTAAGCTTGTACCTGAATTAATCCATGTATTTGCTTTACCTTGATCTTGCAATTTAATCCATAAAGAAATGGTATAACCATAAGGTGGTGATACTAATCCAGTACTAGCACCAGCGAATATGACACCTAAGGAGAGTATGGTTGCAGTTGATGAGATGCCAATTAGGATTAAACCAATTAACACAGAAAGACCTGCAAAGATAATCATCCGTTTAGGGCCGATTTTGTCAGTTTTTAATGTGGAATAAATAATTGTAAAACAATAAGCCAAATAAAATAGTGATGAAATCATACCTGCTTGAGAAGCGGTTAACCTCAAGTCATTGGAAATTTCTGGTAGAAAGAGACCGAAACTAAATCTACCTAATCCATAAGTGGTAGCAATCATAGCGATACCTGGCAATACAAGTCTTGAAAATTTCATAAAATACCTCCAAATCTATATAGAATGTTCATTCTATTTTTGTTTTAAAATAACGAGTAGGGATGATTCTTTTGAACACTGGTACCTACTCGTCTATGAATTATTGATTGTGCGCTTCATGTAATAATAACTTTGCCATAGTAATGGCGTGTTCAGTTGCTTCTTTAGATCCTAATAATGCAGTCATTGAGGTTGTACCTTCTAATAGTAAGGTGTATTGTACAGCGAGATCATAACCATTATCAATACCTGCATTGTTAGCGAGTTTTTCTAAATAATGTAATAGGCGCGCTTTATGTCCTCTTGCGGTGCTTTCAATTTCATTATCGGTATCAGCATAATCTTCGATAGCACGCATAAACATATCACCTTTGTAAGAGTAGTCATTAAGCCATTGACAATGTGCTTGAACTGCTGAAATAAATGGTTTATCTGGATGTCTTTCGACGAAACTGTCAAGATAACGCCAATAGCGAGCTTCTCTTTGCTTTAACACTTGTGCTACTAAATTATCTTTAGAGTCAAAATGGTTATAAAGTGTCATGGTCGCAACGTTTGCTTCTTGGATAATCTGTTTTAAACCAACACCGCGAAAGCCATATTCATAAAATAACCGCTCAGCAACACTCAGTATATCTTGCTTTTTCTGTGACATAGCATCTCACTCTTCCCAAAATAGAATGGTCATTCTACCTCATAGTATCAATGGAATGGAATGATGTCAAAATCGAAGTATGCCAAATTGTATTATTTACTTTGAGGTATTTGAATAACATGACCTAATTGTTTAGGCGCATCAAAGTGTTGTTGTTGATCAAAATAATTTTTAAGCTTTTCTTGAATAGGCACTGGGAATTCTGTACTACTTCTTGTATGGTTGCTTACACCCATCATCATCGCTTCATATGTAGCAGTAGGTTCATTATTAGCGTTGTACATAGTTAAGAATAAATGTATACGTTTAGCATCATAATTATAAATATGTATCTTGATGTAAAAAGCATCGTGAAGTAATAATTCCTTTAAATAAGAAATGTGCGCTTCAACATTAAATATTGTAACATCTTGGCTGTGACGATAATCAGTTGAAAAATCAACATGTTCCAAAAAGCCAGCAACTGCATCACTGAATACAGAATAATATTGTGCATCATGCATATGGTTATTATTGTCTATCCAAGATGGTTGTACAGTGTTTTTATAAATATATTCTTTTATCACAAGATCACTCCTATTAGAAATTATTTATTAACCTGTACTATTGTAGCAATAATAAAAGTACAAAGTTAACAATTTGTTTTATTTATAAATAAGCATCTAGTATTCTTTATTAATAAACTAAGTTAAGATAGTATGAAAATGAGTTATTTTAGTAAATGTCACTCAAATGGGAGGGGGATTTTTATGGTGTTCGTTGCATTAATATTATTTATTTTGTCTTTAATTTTACTTATTTATTCTATCACTTTATTAATGGGGAAAGATGGAACATTATTTAGTTTATTTACTAAAAAAGAAAATGAATTGAAAAAAAGTCAAAAATTAACAATTTACATTACGACGATTGTATTATTGGTATCTAGTCTTGTGTGGTTTTTGAATATAATTTAGCTTTTTAATAGGTATAATAGTGTAAGTTTTACAGTAATTGTTATTTAAGATTAGTCAATAGTTAGATTGTCTAGTTACATTAACATAAAAAAGAGAGCCCATAAGCAAAATTTGGGCTCTCTTTATGCTATAGTTTTTAATATTTTCTTAAAAAATCCACATCACGATCAAATATTGTTTTCACTACAAATGCTTGTAGGGTAGCCAATATTTTTTCAATTATTTGTGTTTTATTTGATAAAATTCGAATGCTAAAGCCGTGTGTTGGTAGCTTAGTGATGCCGAAACGACAATCATATTGCTGTTGATAGTGCTTGATTTGCTCATAAATACGATCGATTAATTTTTGATTTACAGTAGGATGTATAAAATAACAAGATCCTAAGTGCGTATAATCTTCCATATAACCAAGTCCATCGACTTTATTTTTTGATGGATCAAGCAAAGTATTGTCGAAAACAACCAATTCATCATCAACATAGATTTCATTTAACAGGTGCATATACGTATAACTAAATTTTTTATCATTTTTAGAATAACCTGGCGTTAATATGTCTGTATAAAATAACGCAGCTGTAGGTTTTAAATGAAATGTATTATGTTGATAGAATTTTGCATTTTCAAAAGCGATAATTGGGTCACCTACATACTCAGCATATCCATCATCTTGAATATTAAAGCTTTGGTATTGTTCCACATGGTTATTAGGTGTTTTATAAATTTTTGTAGCACCTTGTGAAGTTAAAATAACTTTTGCATTAGGTTCGATATTAAAATCCATTTTGTAACGGTCTCCATCTAAGTAACCGCCACCTACGTTTACAATATAAAACGTGGGTATATCAGAATTATTTAAATAAACTGGGCGCATGACTTTCAAGGCTTTTTCGAAAAAAATGTCACGTGCCACCGATTTCTTGCCATTATTAAAGACAGTTAAATCTAATTGGCCAGTCCATTGATTCTGTCCATCAGACATTAAGCTAACCCTTTAAGAAATACGTCTTGTTCTATCCACTCAATAACTTCATCTAAACCTTCATCTGTTTTAAGGTTTGTGAAAGTGAAAGGACGGTTGCCACGGAATACTTTTGTGTCTTCGGCCATGCGTTCTAATGACGCACCAACATAAGGTGCTAAGTCAGTCTTGTTTATAACAAAGAAATCGGATTTAATCATACCTTGTCCACCTTTTCGAGGAATTTTTTCCCCTTGAGCAACATCGATAATATAGATTGAGAAATCTACTAATTCTGGACTGAAAGTTGCCGCTAAATTGTCGCCACCGGATTCGATGAAAATAAGTTCAATATCATCATTTTGTTTTTTTAATTCATCAATTGCAGCAAAATTCATTGAGGCGTCTTCACGTATAGCTGTATGAGGGCAGCCACCTGTTTCTACTCCGATAATTCTGTCTTCAGGTAATACACCAGAATTAACTAATATTTTTTCATCCTCTTTTGTATAAATGTCATTCGTGATAACACCAATACTCATGTCTTTTGCTAAGCGTTTTACAATTTTTTCAATAAGTTGTGTTTTTCCTGCACCGACAGGTCCGCCCACACCTATTTTAATTGTATCTGTCATAAAGTTTGACCTCCTAAGATATAAAAATTCTTACGTTCACGTTTTCGTGTTCCATCTGGTTGATTTCTAAACCTGGTGCAGTAATACCAAGTTGTGATTCATCTAAAGTCATAATATGATCTCTCGTATCTTTCATGATGGGTATCATTTGATAAACGATGCGTTGGCCAGCAGTCTGCCCTAAGGGTATTGCACGTACTGCATTTTGGGTAAGGCTAGACACGTTTTGATATAAATAGTAATCAATAATCGTTTCTATATCGACCCCAAGATGATGGCCAAGCATAGTAAAACAAATAGCGGGATGTAACATTGCTTTTTTGTCTCGCATTTGAGCATGATACCAGTCTAACCAATCACTGTCATATAGCTCAGAAGCAAGTTTCACCATGCGATGCCCCATCTGTTTAGATCCTTGGCGTGTTTCTTTTGGTAAATTTTGTACGAAAAGGATACGATCTAATCGTAAAATAGCTTGTGTATCATTTTGTTCAAGCGCATTGTAAACGAGACGCATCGTTAAGCCATCAGCATAAGTTAATTGTTCATTTAGAAAAAGTATAAGCCATTGCTGGAAACTTTGTTCGTCATGAACGATATCGCGTTGGATATAAGTTTCAAGGCCAAATGAATGGCTGAATGCACCTGTTGGAAATTGTGAATCGCAAAATTGAAACAGGCGTAGATGAGCGTGATCAATCATGTGAATGACCTATATGTCTAAATGCTTGATTGACTTTACGGTCTTCATGTTCATATGGTATCCCTAAATCCTTTAATAGTGATTCTACTAGATAATCATATTGAACTAGCATCTCGGTTTCTGTAAACTGCGCAGGTAAGTGTCTATTACCAAGTTGGTGGGCGATATCTCCCATTTCTTGTAATGAGCGTGGTTTAATTACAAGTAAATCTTCAGAATTTACATCTACGACGATCATATTAGTATCATCTTTATACAAAACATCTCCATATTGTAAGTCAATTGGCTGTTTTAAACGGATACCAATTTCATTACCGTGATCTGTTTTAACACGTTGGATACGTTTAACTAAATCTGAGTTTTCTAAATATACTTTTTCTATATGTTTTCCTTTATCGCTTTCTGAAATGTTAGCGATATTGCCTACGATTTCTTCGATGATCATTTTTAACCTCCTAGAATAAGAAATAACGTTGTGTTAATGGTAATTCCGTAGCTGGTTCACTCGTGATTTTTTCGCCATCTACAAATACTTCATATGTCTGCGGATCAACGTCTATTTTTGGCGTTGCGCTGTTATTCTTCATATCTGCTTTAGTTAGTTTACGAATATTATGCACAGGTCTTAATTTACGTTTTAAACCTAATAATTTACCAATATCATTTTCATAAGCAGTAGTAGATACGAATGTCATTGAAGTACCTTGCATATTTCCGCCAAGTTGGCCATACATCTTACGGTATTTTAAAGGTTCTGAAGTAGGGATAGAACCATTAGCATCACCGTTAATTGCAGTGTTTATTAATCCACCTTTAATAATGACATCAGGTTTAACGCCGAAGAATGCGGGCTCCCACATAATGATATCAGCAAGTTTACCTTCGTCGATTGAACCAACGTAATCTGAAATACCATGCGTAATCGCAGGATTAATTGTATATTTCGCTATATAGCGTTTGATTCTATGATTGTCATTATATTCGCTGTCGCCATCCAATGGACCACGTTGCTCTTTCATACGGTGTGCAACTTGCCAAGTTCTAGTAATTACTTCACCGACGCGGCCCATGGCTTGGGAATCTGAGCTGACCATACTAAATACACCAATATCTTGTAATACGTCTTCGGCAGCAATTGTTTCTTTACGAATACGTGAATCTGCAAAAGCGATATCTTCTGGTATAGAAGCATTTAAATGGTGTGTAATCATAACCATATCTAGATGTTCATCAATTGTATTAACAGTGTAAGGTAAGGTAGGGTTTGTAGAAGATGGTAGTATATTAGAATAAGCTGCAGATTTAATGAGGTCAGGAGCATGTCCACCGCCTGCACCCTCTGTATGATACATATGCAGTACACGATCTTTAACGGCAGCCATTGTTTCTTCCATAAAGCCCGCTTCATTTAATGTATCTGCATGTAATGCAATTTGGACGTCATAATCGTCAGCTACTTGTAGGGCATGATCTAATGCTGAAGGTGTGGCACCCCAGTCTTCATGTACTTTTAAACCGATAGCACCGCCATGTATCTGTTCTACTAAAGCTGTATGATTAACTGCTTGTCCTTTACCGGTAAAACCAATGTTTAAAGGTAATGATTCTGCCGCTAATAACATGCGATGTAAATGCCAAGGGCCTGGAGTAACAGTAGTTGCTTTAGCACCTTCAGATGCGCCTGTCCCACCACCGATATGTGTAGTAATACCACTTTCAAGGGCCACTTGAGATTGTTCAGGATTAACGAAATGGACGTGGGTATCGATACCACCAGCTGTTATTATTTTGCCTTCTGCAGAAATAATATCTGTAGTTGCACCAATAATAATATCTACGTTATCCATAATATCTGGGTTACCAGCTTTACCAATTTTCATAATATAACCATTTTTAACACCAATATCTGCTTTAACGATTTTATCGTAATCCAGAATTAGTGCATTTGTAATTACTAAATCTGCTACTTGCTTATCATCACGTGTCACATTAGGGTTTTGAGCCATACCATCACGGATTGATTTCCCACCGCCAAATGCAGCTTCATCACCATATGTTGCGTAATCTTTTTCGACACGCGCAAATAAATTGGTATCTCCTAATCTTACAGAGTCTCCGACAGTAGGGCCATATAGACTTGTATATTGTGATTGCGTCATTTTAAAACTCATCTGTTATACCCACTTTCTTTATTAGCATTTTCGCTGACTTTATTTTCTTCAGCGATAATTTCTGTAGCGCTGTCATCATCTTCAGCCTTATAAACACGCGCCTCATCAATAGGTCCATTTACTTTACCATGGAAACCAAAAATTCTTCTTTTACCGCTAAATTCAACGAGTTGAATTTCTTTTTCGTCACCAGGTTCAAAACGTACCGCTGCGCCAGCAGGGATATCTAACCGTTTGCCATAAGCTTTTTCTCGTTCAAATTGTAGGGCAGGATTTGCTTCAAAAAAATGATAATGAGAACCGACTTGAATAGGGCGATCTCCTGTGTTTTTTACATCAAGTATCGTAGCGTTATGTCCGAGATTAACTTCAATTTCTGTACGTTTAACTATAATTTCACCAGGTTTCATAATTAATTTCCTCCTTTACACAATTGGGTGATGAACGGTAATTAATTTAGTACCATCAGGGAAAGTTGCTTCAATTTCCATTTCAGTTAACATATCTGCAACGCCCTCCATTACATCATCCTCACCTAATATTTGTTTACCATAACTCATAAGTTCTGCAACGGTTTTTCCGTCTCTTGCACCTTCTAGTAACTCAAAACTTATAATGGCAACTGCCTCGGGATAATTTAACTTAAGACCTCTTTGCTGACGTCTACGAGCCAAATCTGCTGCAATAACTAACATTAGTTTGTCTTGTTCACGTTGTGTAAAATGCACATGCTCACTACCTTTCGACGTTTTTATAAATTTAAAATATAGTATGTGACTAATCTAATAAGACGATTAGACGTATACTACAAGAATAACCCTCTGAAAAAAATTAATGACGCAATAAAACGCGTTGAAATTAAATATATATTGCTTTAAATTTTATCCGTTATAATATATTATGTTGTATGTTGGAATAAGTAGAGAAACTAGGTGACAATGTGAATGCTGTTCGAATTATATTAAAGAACATCGCACAAGTACTGCTATTAAATAATGCATGGACAGGCTTATTTATTTTGTTAGGTTTATTCATAGGAAATTGGAAGGTTGGTATGATGGCCTTAGCTGCGAGTGTTATTGCATTATTATTAGCGAAACGGACAAATTACTCAGATGAAGAGATTAACACGGGATTAGCAGGTTTCAATCCAGTACTAACAGCAATTGCATTGACACTATTTTTAGTGCCAGAATGGTATAGTATATTAATTGCTTTTATAGCAATTGTGATTACAATGCCAATAGGCTCAGCATTTAGAGAATTTTTTAAGCCTTTTGGCGTGCCTATGTTAACCATGCCATATGTATTTGTTAGCTGGGTGATCTTATTAATGTCATTTCAATTTAAGTTTGTGAATGCAGATGTCAATATACTGCCTGATACAGTACAAGAGATACAATTTTCAGGACATAGTATTCATTTTATAAATGCTTTTTTATCAGGTTTCAGTGAAATTTTCTTGTTGAAAAGCATTATGGCAGGATTATTGATTCTTATAGGAATTTTTATTGCTTCAAGAAAAGCTGGTGTATTTGCTATAGTAGCCAATCTCATTGGTTTTACTGCTGTACTAGTACTTGGTGCAAATCATGATCAAATTAATGATGGATTGTTTGGCTATAATGTCATACTAACAGTGCTCGCTTTAGGTGTTGCTTTCCGTACTAGGATTCAACGATATATTAGCATTGTTTTAGGAATCCTTTTGACAGTTGTATTACACGCGGGCATGACGACTTTATTAACACCATTCGGTTTGCCAGTGTTTACGCTACCTTTTATCATAGCAACGTGGATTATGTTGTTTGCAGGTAACCGAATGAAAGTACAACAAATTGAATAGCATGGTTTTATTGGAAAGATACCCTAAATAGGCATCGTTTAAGCGTAACTCGATTTTCTAATTGATTATAAATTTATTAGGAAGAAGGAATAAGAATGAAAAAAATTGTTTCATTACTTGCAATATCAGCCATGGTATTAGCGGGATGTAGTGGTTCAGGAAGTGAATCAAAAGGGAAAACTTTAGACGTTGAACTGCCATTAAAAACAACTTCTATTGCACCATATGAGACAGACGTACCAGTGAAGATAGGTGCTGCCGAAGCGCTATTTAAAGCTGGTGCAGATGGCAAAGTTGAAAAGGTATTGGTAGATTCATATGAACAAAAAACACCAACACAATTAGATATTAAGTTAAAAAATGACATTAAATTCCAAAATGGTAAAAAAGTGACAGGCGAAGCGGTCAAATCTAGTTTGGAAGAAAGTATTAAGAAAAGTGATCTCGTTAAAGGCTCACTCCCAATTAAAGATATTAATGTAGATGGACAAAATATTACGATTACTACAAAAGAAGCTTATCCTGAATTAGTGTCAGAGTTAGCAAGTCCATTTTCTGCAATTTACGATACAGAAGCAGATGACATTAATAAAGCACCTGTTGGTACTGGACCATACCAAATTAAACACTATAAGCAATCTCAAAATATCAAGTTAGATCGTTTTGATGATTATTGGCAAGGTAAACCTAAACTAGATCATGTAAATGTTACATATCAAGAAGATGGTAATGCTCGTACAAGCGATTTAACATCAGGTAAAGCAGATGTAATTACAGATGTTCCTGTTGAAAAAGAAAAAGAGTTGAAAGATGGAGATAAGACAACTACATCTGCAATATCAGGATTTAGAACGTCATTGATTATGTACAATCATACAAGTGACAAAATGACTAAACCTGTACGTAAAGCACTAGATAAAGTTATTAACCGTGAAAGTATCGCACGTAATGTCTCTAAGAATCATACTCAACCAGCTACAGGACCATTTAATACAAAATTAGATTTTATAGATAAACAACCTATACAAAAACAAAATTTAGAAGAAGCTAAACAAATTATGAAAGAAGAAGGCTATTCTAAATCAAATCCATTAAAATTAACCGTATCTACGTATAATGGGAGACCAGAACTACCTAAAATGGCGCAAGTTATTCAATCAGATGCTAAAAAAGCCAATATCGATATTACTATTCGCAATGTAGATGATATTGAAGGCTATTTAAGTGATAAAAACCAATGGGATGCCTCTTTATATAGCTTTGGTACAATACCTAGAGGAGATACAGGATACTTCTTTAATCAGGCATACAAACCTAAAGGTGCAATTAATTCTGGAGACTATAACAATCAGAAAGTAACAGCATTAATTGACGAGTTTAATAAAACAGTAGATAAATCTGAACGTAATCGTTTAACAAATGAAATTATTAGTATTACGCAAAGTGATTTTGCAAATAGCTATATCTCATATATGGATAATATCGTTGGTATGAATAAAGACGTGAAGAACTTAAAAGCAACACCCGAGGGTATTTATCTAATCGATTACAAGGTAGATAAGAAACAATGATAATTAAAAATATACTAACTAGAATTGGACAAATGATCATTGTATTGTTTGTCCTTTCTAGTATTACGTTCATATTAATGAAACTTACACCTGGCGATCCAGTTGATAAAATTTTACATTTAGATATAGCAAATGTATCCTCAGACCAAGTTGAAGCAACAAAAGAAAAATTGGGTCTAAACCAACCAGTTATCATGCAATATTTTCAATGGTTAGGACAAATCGTTCAATTTAATTTCGGAACGAGTTACCAAACAGGTGAACCCGTAATAAAAGAATTAATTTATTACACACCGCCAACATTAAGCATTGCTTTTCTAACTATAATGGTTGTCATATTAACAGCAGTTCCAATGGGAATTTTAGCAGCGAAATATTATCACACGTGGGTTGATACATTTATCAGAACTGTAACGTCCTTTACGGTGAGTGTTCCTTCATTCTTTTTAGGAACAATCTTAATTTATATTTTTGCACAGAAATTTAATGTTTTACCATCTTCTGGTATAGACACGATAGCTGGTTATATTTTACCAGTGATAGCATTGAGTGTGGGTATGAGTGCATACTATGTAAGATTGATGCGATCGAATTTAATAGAATTATATCAATCTAAAGAGGTTGAGGCTTCACGCCTCAGAGGTATGTCTGAACGATATATTTTGTGGAGTGATTTATTTAAACCAGCGATTATCCCTGTTATAACGGTATTAGGCATGTCTGTGGGAAGTCTTATTGGAGGCACTGTCGTCATTGAAAATTTATTTGGAATACCAGGTATCGGTCACTTCTTAGTAGATAGCATACGTGCAAGGGATTATCCTGTAGTACAAGGTGCGGTAATTATGATTGGTTTCTTTGTTGTTTTGGCTAATACCGTAAGTGATTTGTTATTGCTATGGTTAGAACCCAAACGCCGTTATAATAGCTCACGTCATCCCAAGAAACCGCAACGACAGGATGGTGAAATATAATGAAACAATTAAATAAACAACATCTTATATTTTATGTGTTTGCATTGTATTTATTGGTTCTTATCATTGCACAATTTTTTGTGTCGGCAACAAATGCTTATGAGGTAAACTTAGGGAGTAGCCTTGAAATGCCAAGCTTAAACCATTGGTTAGGCACCGATGATTATGGTAGAGATTTACTTTCAAGAGTTATAATCGGGGCAAGGTACACATTGATTATTAGTTTGATTACATTGTTGATTACGGTCATTATAGGTGTACCATTAGGATTAATTGCTGGTTACAAAAAAGGCATCGTTGATACAATTATTATGCGTATTATTGATATAGGGTTAAGTATTCCTGAATTTGTTCTTATGATTGCATTTGCTAGTTTTTTCAAACCTAGTATTTGGAATTTGGTCATAGCAATTACGATTATTAAGTGGATGACTTACACTAGATTGACTCGTTCAGTCATAAGTAGTGAAATCACGAAACCTTATATACAAATGGCTCGATTATTTAACGTGCCAACACATGTCATTATCTTTAAACATTTCTTTCCACAAGTTTTACCATCTATTATTGTGCTGATGACGGTAGATTTTGGGAAAATAATATTATATATATCATCACTTTCATTTCTCGGATTAGGTGCACAGCCACCTTCACCTGAATGGGGAGCAATGTTGAATACAGGCAGAGATTATATTAGTTCTTATCCGTTACTTTTGATTGTTCCAGCGTGTTTAATCACAATCACGATTCTATTGTTTAATTTAGCTGGCGATGCATTAAGAGATAAATTATTAAAAGGAAAGCGTGATATCAATGACTAATTTACTTGAGATAACCAATTTAGTAATTAAAGGTGAAAGAAGTACTACACTGATAGATCACATCAACCTCAGTTTAAAAGCAAGTAAAGTAAATGTTTTAGTAGGAGAAAGTGGTTCAGGAAAAAGTTTAACTGCTAAAGCGTTAGTACAACAATTACCTGATAATTTAATAATGACTTATGACAGTTTAAATTATGAAAATAAAAAATTGTCGAATATGCACGAACTTTTAGGGAAAGAGATTGGTTTTATTTCTCAAGATTATACGCATAGCTTTAATGAGCATACAAAATTAGGCAAACAATTGATTGCAATTTATAGACAACATTATAAAATAGATAAAGCTATGGCCAAAAAAAATGTAACACAAGCGCTTGAGTGGGTTGATTTAGCACCAGACAAAACAATGAATAGTTATCGCTTTAGTTTGTCAGGTGGACAACTTGCTAGGGTTCAAATAGCGAGCGTATTGATGCTCAATCCGAAATTAATTATTGCTGATGAACCCACTGCATCACTAGATGTGATAACAGGCGCTAAAATTATGAACCTAATCAAACATTTAGCAGAAGTTCATAAAGTTACGCTTTTATTAATTACCCATAATTTATCACATGTTTTAAATTTTAGCGATTGGATACATGTTATTCAAAAAGGGAAATTAGTCGACTCAAACCATGTACAAGCCTTTAAAAATCATGATGTGGATTCATACAGCTTGAAATTATTTAACTCCCGTAGCCAATTAAAGGAGGGGAGCAGTAATGATTAACATAAAGAACATGAATTTTAAATATGGACAGAGCCCTGTTTTAAACAATATAAATCTTACTATACAGCCAGGTGAAATTGTAGGTATTGTAGGTGAGAGTGGTTCTGGTAAAACGACATTAGCACAAATTATTTTAGGCTTATTGCCAGTATCTCAGGAACAATATACAAATAATGATTTGCGATTATTACCTATATTTCAACATGCATATGATAGTTTTAACCCCAAATTTAAAATGAGCAAATCTCTAGAAGAGGCGATAAAGTATCGTCGTGAGTCAAACTCATATGAAATTCATCAGCGAATGCATATATTAATGAAACAAATGCATCTAGATAAGCACTTGTTGAATAGGTTCCCTGATCAATTAAGTGGTGGCCAATTGCAACGTTTTAATACGATTCGTACATTGATGTTAGCACCAGATATGTTAATTTGCGATGAGATTACAGCTAGTTTAGACGTTATTGCTGAGCAAAGTATGATTGAAGTGTTGAAACAGTATTACGCAGATACACATAAAGGTATGTTATTAATATCTCATGATTTAGCATTTTTAAATAACATTGTTGAACGATTAATTGTCATGAAAAATGGTGAAATCGTAGATGATTTTAATATTAAATTTTTATTCGATAAACAACGCCATGCATATACAAAACAGTTACTAGCAATTTATTAAGTAGCTGTTTTTTATTTTTAATGATAGAAAAAAATATATGTTTTCTATCATTAAAAATAATGTGTGTCATATTATTGAGAATCATATAACTTCATGTATAATTAAATACAATATGAGAAAAGGGGATATTTTACGCATGAAAAAAATATTATTACCATTGCTAGCGTTGATACTTGTGCTAGCAGCATGTGGCAATGGTTCAAATGATAAGTCGTCAAAGGGAAACAGTGAAAAGACAACATATAAACAAGACTCAGGAAAAAAAGTTGAAATACCGAAAAACCCTAAACGTATTGTAGTCTTAGGGGCTACATATGCTGGAGGATTGAAACAACTTGATGCTAATATCGTTGGCGTAGCTAATATTGTAGATGATAGTAAAGTTTTAAAAGATAAATTTAAAGATGTAGAAAAAGTAGATGCTGAAAATGTTGAAAGTGTAGCAAAACTTAAGCCGGATTTGATAATTACTTATAATACAGATAAAAACATTAAAAAATTAAATAAAGTTGCACCTACAATAGCTTTTGACTACATGAAACATGACTATAAAGAACAACATAAAGAGTTAGGTAAAATTGTAGGTAAAGAAGATAAAGCAGACGCATGGGTTAAGCAATGGGAAGCAAAAACTAAAGACGATGGAAAAGAAATTAAAGACGCTATTGGTGCAGATACTACAGTATCAATCATTAAAGACTTTGATAAAAAAATCTACGCTTTAGGAAAAACATATGGTCACGGCAGTGAAATTTTATATGATTCCTTTGGACTGAAAATGCCTGAAAAAGTAGAAAAAGCAACACAAAAAAATGATTTAGCAGATATCTCTGAAGAACAAATTCCTGAAATGACAGGTGATTACGTGGTAACGCCAGTTGCTAAAGGCAGTGATTTATCATTCGAAAATAAAGATGTTTGGAAGAACACAGATGCAGTTAAAAAAGGCCAAACGTTTAAAGTAGATGAAGGTATTTACTGGTTAAATGATCCTTACTCACTAGACTATGAACGTAAGGATTTAAAAGAAAAATTATTACAACATTAGCCGATTTATATCAGTATGCTCAAATAAAACATCAATCTATTTTATTTAATGGATTGATGTTTTTTAGTGAGAACTTTTTAGATATTATTTTTGGTCAAATAGAGATTTAATAATTGAGTGATATTAAGACATTTTAGTTATTTTAGTAAGATTAAGCAAATTTATGTGTTAATTTAAAAGGCCAGGCAAATATTTCAATATACGTTATGATGATGTAAGATATTAATAACAATTAATAAATTGAGCCTTAGAGATTTATATATGAAAGATATGTATATTGCATTGGATAACTCTAATATCAATCATTTTATGAGTAAAAGATAAACTATGATAAGTAGCTATACACATATATCTTTGGGAGGATATGATGGAAAAACAACAAAAAATCGATAATTGGGTACAATTAACCAAATACGTTCACTATATAGAAACATTAATTGAGAAAAAAATGAAGCAATCATACAATTTAAGCTTGAAAGAATTTTATGTATTATATGAAATTTATAAAGCTAAAGGGAAAAAATACAAAATTAATGATTTGATAAAAATTGTTGATTTAAGCCAAAGTGCAATGTCTAGATTGATTGTACGCATAGAAAAGCCAGAGAAAGCATTAGTTGTAAGGCAAGAATGTGTTGAAGACCAACGTGCTATGTATATCTATTTGACAGAAGAAGGACTTAAAATCACAGAATCGGCATTAAATACCTATGAAAAACTAATTAAAAAGGTAGACTTTTCTAATATTCGTAAGTTATCCCAAATAGACGAGGATGAAGCATAAGCCTTTTTCTAACATAAAAAAACAGGGTTCGGAACACTAATGTATCCGAGCCCTGTTTTTTATTAGGAAGATTTTCCTTTTTTAGAATGTTTTACACCATAAATGAGATAAATAATTAGTCCTATGATAAACCAGGCAAGTGTATATAATTTTGCTTCTGCACTTAGGCCCCAAAATACGATGACTACACTCACGAATGTGATAATCGGCATTACAGGATAAAAAGGCATTTTGAATGCTGGGACTGGAATGTCTTTACCTTCTCTAGGACGCAAACCAAAAATACCTATAGAAACAAACATAAATGCTACGAGTGTACCAGCAGATATTAATTGCGCCAAGAACGCAAATGGGAACATTGATCCAATAATTACAGCAATGATAGTAAGTATTATTAAAGCGCGGTTAGGTAAGTTTTTATTATTTAATTTTCCTAACCAAGAAGGCAAGAGGCCATCTCGACCAAAAGAATATAATAAACGTGAACCTGCTAACATCATACCAATGAGTGCTGTGAACATACCAATTACAGAAATTGCTTGTACTACTGCGGCTACTACACCAAATCCGCTTTGTCTTAATGCCCAACCAACAGGTTCTGCGTTACCAGCATATGCTGAGTAGGTAAACATACCAACAAGTACAAGCGAAACTGCAACAAATAA
Source organism: Staphylococcus pseudoxylosus (assembly GCF_003697915.1). GTDB lineage: Bacteria > Bacillota > Bacilli > Staphylococcales > Staphylococcaceae > Staphylococcus > Staphylococcus pseudoxylosus. The sequence continues at coordinate 44,823 of NZ_RCVN01000002.1, read as the reverse complement.
TACTACAGCAATGAGTAGTGATCCTAAGATCCCTCTAGGCATTGTCTTTTGTGGATTGATTGCTTCGGCTGAATTAGCAGCAATTGAATCAAAGCCAATATATGCTAAGAAAATCATAGACACACCAGCATAGATACCTTGCCATCCTCCAAATGATCCAGTTTCAGTAACTTTATGTTCAGGAATAAATGGCACATAATTACTGAAATCAATAACTGTTAAACCTACAACAATAAATAATAATACGGCTAACACTTTAATGACGACAAGAATGTTTTCGATACGTGCAGCTGCTGATACGCCATATGCTAATAAGCAAGTTGTAAGAATAATCACGATAGCTGCGACGATATCAATGACACCACCATCGTTACCTAATGTATTAGAAAGTGATTTTGGTAATTCGAGACCTAATGGCGAAACTAAACCACGTAAGTTCGCGGAAAAACCTGATGCAACAAAGGCGACAGCAATAAAATATTCAGCAAGTAAAGCCCAACCTGCCACCCAGCCAAACACCTCACCAAATACTACATTAATCCATGAATAGGCTGAACCAGCAAATGGCATTGCAGACGACATTTCAGCATATGCAAAAGACACAAGCCCAGCCACTACTGCTGCTAATAAGAAAGAAAGTGCAACTGCAGGGCCTGTGTGTTGTGCTGCAACAACGCCAGGTAGTGTGAAAATAGAAGTAGAAACTATGGTACCGACACCTAAAGCTAAAAAGTCTTTAACACGCAATGTTCTATTTAAATGAGCATCCTTCACTTGATAAACGGATGGTTCTGCTTTTTTAAAAATTTTGTTGAAAAAATCTTTCATAATAAATCTCTCCCAATGAATACTATATCGTAAAACTTTATAACTAAATTATGATAATTTATATCATAGCATAAATATCTCTAAATATTCAGAAAATTTTGTGAAAATTTATAGAATATATATGAAGATTAGCGTATTATAGTCTGTTTCGGTGTCATTAGTTGTTTTAAGTGATTATTTACTCTTTTTGTGATGCTAGATTTTGTAATTTATACTTTTTAGATTATGTAAAAAGGGCGAGGTGAGTGATAATTTAGCCATCACTCATATATGCACGCCCTTATAAGCTTATCTCATTTATATATTAAGATTACTATATTTTAGATTATAGTTTGTTTGAGTGTAATAGTTGTAAATCAAATATTAGATTTTATTGGTTTTATAGTGAAATACGGCTTAATTAGTATTTCACTATAAAGAAATGACTTGTGGTTGAACTTCGGCATCATGATTGGCAATCGCTTTGACACAGTCTTTATCTATTGCTTGTGCTTTCACCCAATTTAATGATTTGATTGCATCATCTTTATCTACTACGAGGCCAGGCAAAATACCGTTTTTCCATGATTTTTCAGCATAACCTACGTCTGAGGCCAACAATAAATATGACTCATCATCTTTATGCGCTTTAACACGTGTAGAACATAGACCAGCGCTATGTCCTGGTGTGTGAATAAATTCGAGTGTACCATCACCAAATAAATCAAAGGATTTACCTGTAGGTCCAATGCCATTATCTTTTAAAGGATAGGTTTGAATAGCAATATTATCCCATTGGTGTGGAAGATAACGCATTTTATCGTTGTTTGCAGCGTTCCATTCCACTTCACTGACTAAGATGTTTTTTGCGTCAGCTACATGTGCTAAGCCATCAGCATGATCACAGTGTAAATGACTTAACATCACATAATCTATATCCGAAGGTTGATAGCCTAATGCTTCAATTTGTTCATGTACAGCAGTGCCTTTAGGTAAAACTGCCTTGTTTATTGGATATTGAAAAGCTAAATTTTTAATGGGCTTTGTTCGATTGATTTCATGCCAACCCGTGTCAATTAGAACAAGACCCTTTGGATGTTCTATAAGATAAACAGATACAGGTAAACGCAGTTGTTTCTTTTTAGATCTAAATAATCCGGTCCATGCTAAAGGTGGATTATATTTATAGTTGAATGGTAATGCTTCGTCTACAATCACTGAACCAGTGTGTAAGACGTGTACATTGATTGTACTAGTCATTTTATTTTACTCCTTTTAGTTAAAACAATACGGCTAATGTAAAACGAATAATCAGAGATATGTGGAATTTGATCATTCCAATGCCATAAAATAGTGATGATTATTAATAGACCTTAAATTCATCATAATTTGGTTATAACTATCTTCAAATGCTTTAAAGTGTTGAAAATAAGCAAATAAGATGTTGAAAACTGTAACTCATTTAGAGATTATGTGTCAAATAAATAATGATTTATTAACGTTATTTCATTAAAAACTTGTTGTATAAGAGTGAAGAAAGAGGCGTGAGATAGGTTCTTTATAGCACTGTAAAAGCGGAGTATGGTATGGTGATAAAAATGGGAGGAGTAAAATGAATATACAATCATCTTGGCTTAATTTACCGGTAGAAGATTTAGCAGCAAGTGAAACATTTTTTAGTGAAATAGGCTTTACAATCAAAAGAAACGAAGCAGTTTTAGATAAAATGAGAGGAATTGAAACTTTAGATAATAAAGTCATAATGCTTATTGAACGTAATCAATTTGAAAAAGTCGCCCAAGTTTCAAATATTGGAAGTCATAGTGCATTAGTTTCTATTTCTGTATCTGAACCGGAAGAGGTGGATTGCTTATTAGAACAAGTTGAAACATCAGGTGGAGAAGTTCTACAAAGTAGTACTATGCATGAAGGGTATTATGGTGGCTTATTTAGAGATATTGATGGTCACCTTTTTAATATTATTGTAATGTAATTTAAGCAAGTATATGACTATTTAATTATATTTTCGAGAACAGAAAGGAGTATCAATGATGATAAAAGCAATCGCTGTAGATAAAGATGGGACCTTTTTAAAATCGGATCACACATATGATAAGGCATATTTTGAGGAAATATTTGATGAGTTGAAGCGTCAAGATATTAAATTTATTGTGGCAAGTGGTAATCAATATGCGCAATTACAGTCATTTTTTCCGGAAAAAGACCAACATATCACGTATGTTGCTGAAAATGGTGCCGTTACTTATTATGATAATGAATTGATGACATCTTATTACTTTGATCAACAGCTCATTTATGATGTCGTAGAGACACTTACAAGAGACTTTGGGTTAGCAGATATTGTGTTGAGTGGTATTAAATCAGCTTATGTAAAACAGACATGTAGCAATGAATTTATGAATTTTATTAGTAATTATTATTATGATATTGAAAAAGTAGCGTCCTTTGAGCATATAGAGGAAGATAATTTTGTAAAAGTTGCTATGCGCATCAAAGATAAAGATTTGGTTAAAGCAGTTATGGATGCATTAGAAACTAAATTTAGAGGAGAATTACGTGCAGTAACAAGTGGTAACAACAGTGTGGATCTTATTTTACCAAATGTTAATAAAGGTGTTGCGATTGAAGACATATTAAAACAATGGGGTATTGCACATGACGAGTTATTAGCATTTGGAGATGCCAATAATGATATAGAAATGTTAGGCTTAACTACACATAGCTATGCGATGGCTAATTGTAGCCCTGAGGTAGAAGCGGTTGCCCAGCATAAAGCACCTTCAAATGATGACTCTGGTGTTCTACAAGTGATTGAACAGTATTTGAAGCAACAGCAATAAAAAAATAAAACTCAATTCTTCTAGTCATTTATGATAGAGGAATTGAGTTTTTGTATGAAGGCTAATTTACAATAAGTACAGGTATATTTACGTTACTTGCAATTTTGTGTGTCACATTACCAAGTATATTTTTAATATCTGATTTTGTACGCGTATTACTCATTACAATAATATCATAGCTGTGTTCTTTAATTTCTGACAAAATTGAGTTTTTGATGTAGCCTGTACTAAATCTAATATTTACATTTAAACCTAGATCTTCTAATTTGTTAACAAAAGGTTCGAGTAATTCGCTTTTTTCATGTGCCAAATCTTCAAAGTGTTTATTATCATACCGTACTGAAGTTTCTAACTCGCTTTCTGGTATAACGTGGAATACTGTAATTTCAGCATCATCCACGCCAGCGGTTAGATTTTGCAACTCTTCAGGTACATTGTTAAACGAATTATCAAAATCATAAGCTAATAATATATTTTTATACATAATGGCACTACCTCCTTTTGTTGTACATATACCCTATTATTTTTAAAATAAAAGAGGCAGTGCAAAAATGCGTGTAGACAAGCACTTAGAAATATTAGGCGTCTAACCCAATAATTTCACTAACATGATTATAACCATTAGATTTGAGATAATGTGCGAGTTGCTTATTTAATTTTTGAGTTAATCCAGGTCCTTCAAAAACTAAAGAACTATATATTTGTACTAATGAAGCCCCACTACGTAACATTTTAATTACATCAGTATCACTGAAAATACCGCCTGTACCAATAATTAAGAAATTACCATTTGTTTGTTTATAAGCATATGAAATTAATTCTAGATTACGGTTGAATAATGGTCTTCCGCTCAATCCACCTGTTTCATGACGATTGTCTGAATTTAAATGTTCACGTTGTTGCGTTGTATTGGCTAGTATAATACCGTCAAAGGTTTGTGTTATCGGTTCTAACATTTGACCGAGTCCGTCTAATGTTAAATCAGATGTAAGTTTGATGAAAATAGGTACGTTGAGATTTTGTTTTTCTTGATAAGATTGTATAGCTTCGCACAATTGGGCGAATGCATCTTTATCATGGAAACTTTGTAAGTTTTTCGTATTTGGAGAGCTGATGTTAACCGTGAAAAAGGTAACGTCATTTTTAAATGTATCGATAACTTTAATATAATCTTCATAACGCGCATCATAAGATGTTGTCTTGTTAACGCCAACATTAAGGCCAATTGGAATTTGATAATTATATTTACGTAGATTACTTAAAGCTTTGTTCATGCCTAGATTATTAAAACCCATTCTGTTAATCAGTGCATTATCTTCCACTAAGCGATACATTCGTGGTTTGGGATTACCAGGTTGTGGTTTAGGTGTGATACCCCCTAATTCAAGTGCACCAAAACCAGCGTTTTCTAAGGCTTTAGGTACTTCACAAGATTTATCAAAACCTGCTGCTAATCCAATTGGATTATTGAATTGGATACCTTTGATATTTTGGTATAAGCTTTCATTTTCATAGTGAAATAATTGGTTAATAACAGGTAAAAGTTTTGGATATTTTTGGACGAATTTGAGTGCGTTAATTGTCATCCCGTGCGCTTTTTCAGGATCTATTTGGAATAAAATAGGTTTGATGAGTTTGTACATATCATGATCGCTCCATTTATCAAATTATTTGTAATAAAATTATGTATTGTGATGAGTGCCTAGTCAATTTTAAAAAGTAAAATTGAAAAAGATGTCTTTAATAGACTAGCATTTTACGTAATATATGCCTAGAGCAAATAAAAGAATTATTAAAACTTTCACATACAATTTATTTGAATCTGTGAGTGATTACATAAGTTAAAAAGGGCAATAATAATGATGTATTTATTTTTAAATATAATAATTGGAGGTATAACTCATGAAACAGTCATGGCAAACACAACTGCCTTTAAATAATATAAAGTCTATTTCACCTGTTAGCGGTGGAGATGTAAATGAAGCATTTAAAATTGAGACAGTTGAGAGAACCTATTTTTTATTAGTTCAACGAAACCGAAACGCATCTTTTTTTGCGGCAGAAATTTCAGGTTTAGAACTTTTTGAAGAGGCGGAAGTTACTGCACCAAGAGTAATAGGAAGTGGTGAAATTGAGGGTGACGCTTATTTATTATTAACTTATTTAGATGAAGGTCGTACAGGAAGTCAAGAAGCATTAGCGGAATTAGTAGCCCAAATGCATAGTAAACAACAAGTAAATGGCAAGTTTGGTTTTGATTTACCTTATGAAGGTGGAGATATAACATTTGATAATAGTTGGACAGATAATTGGATAACATTATTTGTGAATCGACGCTTAGATCATCTGAAAGATACCTTAGTAGAGCAAGGAGCTTGGAGCGACGACGATGTTTCGCAATATGAATCTGTACGTTCAGTAATAGTAGATACATTAAAACAACATCCAAGTAAACCCTCTTTATTGCACGGTGATTTATGGGGTGGAAATTATATGTTCCTGAAAGATGGTTCACCAGCGTTATTTGACCCAGCGCCATTATATGGTGACAGAGAATTCGATTTAGGTATTACTACTGTCTTTGGTGGTTTTACAGAGGCATTTTACAATGAATATGACAAACATTATCCAATAAATGAAGATGTAGAAAAGCGTCTCGAATTCTATAGATTATATTTATTGATGGTCCATTTAGTTAAATTTGGTGGTATGTATGCGGAAAGCGTTAAACGCTCTATGAAACAAATCTTGTCATAATAAAATATAAAAAAGGAGAGATACAGCAATCTATCTTAAACTAGATTGCTGTATCGCTCTTTTTTGCGTTTTAATTAAGGTCTAATGTTCCCATTTCTTCACGTAATTTATAAACTTTATCAGGTGTTACGTCTTCACCTAATGGGTCTACTACTTTCATTGTTGAAAATGTATTAATAACTTGTCCACGAATCATTTGTAAATATTCTTGTCTTAATGTGTGTTGTTCTTGTTTTTCTTCAACACTCAATACTTCTACTTTTTCTTTATTTGCAAGTTCATTAATTCTGTCTAATAATGTCATTTTTATGTTCCTCCTGTAATAAGTGTGGCGGGAAATGTGGTATTACATAATCGCCAATTTCTGTTAATAATGATTTATATGATCTGTTCTTTGATTTTAAATGTAACATAATATGATTTGTGCCGATTTTCTCATAGGCTTTTAGAATTTTTATTAAAGTATTTCTACCTAACCGATAACCACCTTTTATAGGTTTCACTAATTCGTTCGCTTGGTTTGATAAATCTACAACAAGCGGATGCATAAATGGCTTGAAAGTATCATTGTTATGCCAATCTTGAAGTAGCGCTTTCTGTTGTTGAAATGGTTGTGGGTAAAACATTAAGCCGTCCATATTGGACTTTAACCAAGACATTTGTTGTTTTGAATAGCCTGTGGCGAACATTGGGATATGATTGTGCTTTGGCAACATTTGTAGCCCTGAGTCTTCGTATAATTCAAATATTGAGTTTGATATATCTGGTGAATGTTCTTGCCATAACTCATTTATAGCTGAAATAGTATCTTGAAATGTTTCGGTTAACTGTTCTTCTTTTATCTTAAATGTAGGAAATTCAAATTTACGGTCTCCTGTCGCCATACCTAACAAAAAGCGCTCATTTGAAATGAAGTCAAGAGAAGTAGCTGCCTTAGCTATATGAATTGGATGACGTAATGTAGCAACAATACTAGAGGTTCCGAGAGCGATTTTAGATGTTTTGGCACTGAGATAAGATAAAAATACAAACGGATCGTAGTTTGTCGTTACATTTCCTAGATGTGGACTATAAAGCGGACTGTCACGCACAAATAGGCTTGTAAATCCGAGTTCTTCAGCATGTTGAGCTAACTCAATTTGATTTTCAAATGATAATTTATGGTCTTCTGAATTGTCGAAAGGAAATGCTAACCCTAAGGTCAGGTGATCCTTTTGAAAAGTACGTTGGAATCCATAATGGTGTTGGATTGTTGTCACGTCTATCCCTCCTAACTTTTAATTTACAACACAAATCGTCTAACTAACACATGTTGTATAGATGTATTGTATAACGTGCTTCTAATTAAAGCAAACAACATGTTTATGCATATATCGTGTAAACAACAAATAATCTTAAATGTTGGTTAGATAAGTAAAACCTTTATTTAATGAATATAAATTATTCCATGTATAATGAAATGTTTTTTCATAAAGAAATTTAAAATATAATATAATTTGATTATTTTTAGAAAATTCTTTAAATTGAAGAAGAGATTTATATTTTATTGGAGGGTTAATTTATGTTGAAAAGAATATTAATTAATAGTATCTCATGTGCTTTTATCGCTATATTGTCATTAGCCATGTTTAATAGTGATAGTAAGGTTGATGCTCAGAGTACTAATACTACAGCACAGGATACTGAAGCGACGCAAAATACAGCAGATCGTCCTGCTGAAAACAAAGCAATGCCAAGAGTAATATTACCCAACGAAGATAGAACACAAATTGAAAATACAAACAGTGGACATTATCAATCTATTGGTTATATCAATATTGGAAACAATATCGCGACAGGTGTTGTAATAGATAAGAATACGGTGTTAACGAATAAGCATGTTGCAGACCTTTCGGATGGCAACATGACCTTTGCACCAGCTGCCAAAGATGCTGATACATTTCCAAATGGTACTTTTACTGAAAAAGAAATAAAAGCATACCCTGGTGAGGAAGATTTAGTGGTTGTTCATTTTAATGAAAATAAAAACGGTCAATCAGTAGGTGATGTTGTTCAACCAGCAACGTTACAAGATGCTTCAAATGTTAATGAAGGTGAACCTATAACGGTTACTGGGTATCCTGGAGATAAGTCATTAGCGACAATGTGGGAAAGTAAAGGAGAAATTTTAGCTAATAATAGTAATATACTTACATATGATGCGAGTACTTATGGTGGTAATTCTGGTTCACCACTCTTTAATGAAAATAATGAAGTTATTGGATTGCATCAAGGTGGTATTGAGGGTGAAAGTAATAGCGCAGTGGCGATAACAGGTAAAGTATTAGATTTTATAAATGAAAATAGAGAATAAAGAATTAAAAAATATACATTTGATATGTTTGAAAATGTAAAGTGATATTTAAATTACAGTATAAAATATAAAGCGGAGCTATAAAATCAATAATACGATTTGATTTTATAGCTCCGCTCTTTAAATATATTTAATTAGTATTTTGATTCATTAAGAAAGGAAGTGCTTGTTTGATATAGGTTTGTGCTGGTAATTGACTTGTATGGAACCAATGCTTAGCTGTTCCATACAGCCCCCAAGACAAGAATCTTGCAGTTGTAGCAAGCGTTTCACGATTTTCGTTAACGTGCTGTTGTACTAGCAATGTTAGAAAGATATCCTCTAATTCTTCTTTCACCCTTTTTTCTACAACTTGACCATAAGCTTCACTATTTAATTTGCATTCGTTATGCGTCTCTTGAATATAGCTTGTGATAGTTATAAAACTTTTACAAAGCGTTTCCTCATTAAGTTCCGTTGATACATTTAATGAATCATTTAAGTTTTTAAGTAAAGTTTCCGACAATGTATAATCCATGATGTCATATTTATCATAAAAATGAGCATAGAACGTTGCACGATTAACAGTTGCACGGTCTGTAATGTCTTTCACTGTTATGGATTGAAGTTTCTTTTCTTTTGCTATAGCTCGGAAGGCATCCATCAATAATTTTTTAGTTCTGGTAATTCTTGGGTCAACATGAGTTGTCGGCATTGACCTTGAACCTCCTTTAATTTAAATCACTAGCAATGCTATTTGATATAAATTATCTTGCTTTCAAATAAGAATGTCAATGTGACTGTTTGGCTCAAGTTGTAGACATAGTTTTCATTGTATTTTAAAAGTCCTTTTTGAAGTGTAACAAAATAGTATACACGGATATGATTTGAAAAATTAGTTGAATTTTTGAATCTCACTATTGTTTTCTCTAATTTTGGCATTCATAAAGCTATAAACAAAAATACCTAATGTGATAATAATGATACCAATCATACTAATAGAATCTGGTAAAGGTAACCCCAAAAATAACATTTCACCAATGAGTGTAAAGATTATTTCAGTGGCTTGGGTTGCTTCAACAGCAGCTAATTTAGCTTGGTTGTTTTTTACTAAATTCGTCGCATAGAAGAAGAGTGTAGTCGCAATAATACCAGAAAATACAGCGACTAAAAATGTTTGTAATACTTGATTAGAAGCGGGGAAGCCACTGTTGAAAACACCGATTACAAAGATAATAATCCAGATGGGTAACGTCACTAAAGTCATACCATAAATACGTTCAATTGTTGTTAATTCATTGTCTACAAGTTCCATCATTTTACGATTACCCAACGGATAACTGAAAGCTCCAATGATAAGTGGAACAACAGAGAGAATAAAGGTTTTCATTTCTATGGACGTAATTTGAGGTATTTGAACTAACACAACACCAAATACCATAACGCTAGAAGTACTAACAGAGCGCCAAGAAATACGTTCCCTAACTTTAACTAATTGTTTATCAAACTGAACATATTCATAAAATAAAGGCGCAAGTAATAAACCACAAATAATTGTTAATTGCCATGTTGCTGATATTAACCAACCTGGACTATAATTGGAGACGAATGTAATTGGAATATAGAAAAAGACGAAACCAAGCGTACTCCAAAGTAACCATTGTAGAAAGTACTTTTTAATATGTTCAAGTATGTATCCGTGTCTTTTTTTAATATAAACAAAAATAAAAAGAAATGGGAACATAAATATAAAACGTAATGAAGCACTGAATAACCAATTACCACCACTACTTGCCATAGAATGATTGAGTATAAATGTGATTGAAAAAAATAACGCTCCGAGAATACCTATAAAAATCGCGCGCATCAAATCCCCCCTTAGATATATAAGTTAATATTTTTAATTTAACAGTTTTTTTAATATAAGCAAGAGTAGAATATTTGTGAATATAATATAAGTGTTGTGCATAAAACTTTTTAAAAAAATAATTTAAGTTGAAATATGAATGTAGTTGATTTATGATTGTAGTATTATGTAAGCGCATACATAAAGCGGTTTGGCTTTTTTATTATTGAGTTAATGGTAAATATAATAGGAGAAATTATTTGCTAAAAGCACGTTAATACACTGTTAATGAAAATTTGGTGCAACGTTCTTGTCTAAGTAAAAAAGTAGTAAAATAGAAATGTGCGCATATTTCAAGATTAAGGGGTTAGGAACTATGGCAGACAGATTAAAGAGAGAGTTAAGTAATAGACATATACAATTAATTGCTATTGGTGGTGCAATCGGTACAGGTTTATTCTTAGGAGCTGGGCAATCTATTAGTTTAGCAGGGCCATCCATTTTACTAACATATATTATTGTAGGATTTGCATTATTTATGTTTATGAGGGCTATGGGAGAAATGTTACTTTCAGATACAAAATTTAATTCGTTTGCGGATATAACAAATGAATATGTTGGACCGCTCGCTGGTTTTATTACTGGTTGGACTTACTGGTTAACATGGATTATTTCCGGTATGGCAGAAGTTACAGCTGTAGCAAAATATGTATCATTTTGGTATCCAGAAATTCCAAATTGGTTATCGGCATTAGCCTGTATCTTATTGTTAATGTCATTCAATTTACTGAGTACGAGATTGTTTGGAGAATTAGAATTTTGGTTTGCCATTATTAAAGTTGTTACTATCATCGCATTGATTATTATAGGTATTGTCATGATTGTAATGGCTTATCAAACACCATTTGGACATGCAAGTGTTTCTAATATATACAATAATGGAGGGGTTTTTCCCAATGGTATGTCTGGATTTTTAATGTCATTCCAGATGGCGATTTTTTCTTTCCTTGGTATTGAAATGATTGGGATTACAGCAGGAGAAACTAAAAATCCTCATAAAACGATTCCACAAGCTATTAATAATGTACCATTTAGGATTCTAATATTTTATATAGGTGCTCTAGCAGTTATTATTTCTATTATACCTTGGAATCAATTAGATCCAGATAGCAGTCCATTTGTTAAAGTATTTGCGCTAGTTGGTATCCCATTTGCTGCAGGAATTATTAATTTTGTTGTATTAACTGCAGCTGCATCTGCTTGTAATAGTGGTATATTTGCAAATAGTAGAACATTATTCGGATTAGCAAATAGAAAACAAGCGCCACCTAAGTTCCAAGTAACGAATCGTAGAGGTGTACCTATTACAGCAATATTAGTAACATGTACATTACTACTCTTTGCAGTATTACTAAACTATTTTATACCTAATGCGACAACTGTATTCGTTTATATCAGTACGGTTTCTACAGTATTAAACATATTTATATGGACATTGATTATGGTTGCGTATTATAGATACACACGTGCTCGACCGGATTTACATAAGGAAAGTAAATTTAAAATGCCTGGTGGTAAAGTAATGGCGTTATGTATTATCATATTTTTTACTTTTATTTTTTGTGTATTATTTGTAAATCCAGAAACACGAATAGGTGTTATCTTTGCGCCATTGTGGTTAATTGTACTTGCAATTATGTATAGACAGTACAAAAAACATGCAGTCTAATAACTTTTAACTTTGAAATATACACGTCATGTATTTTTATGATAGGAGTGAAGAATATGAGTAAAAAAATTATTATGGATTGTGATCCAGGACATGATGACGCGATTGCGTTAATATTAGCAGGAGCTAAAAATAGTACGTTAGATATATTAGCTGTAACAACAGTGGCTGGTAACCAATCAGTTGAAAAAAATACCAAAAATGCTTTGAATGTATTGGAAGTAATGGGAAGAGGAGATATTAGTGTATCTGTCGGTGCTACAAGACCATTGATTAAACCAGCTTCATTTGCATCAGAAATACATGGTAATAGTGGATTAGACGGTCCGAAATTACCAGAAGTACCTTCGTTAAAACCAACGCAAAGTCACGCCGCTGATGTAATAATTGAAACACTAAAACATAGTGAGGCACCTGTAACACTAGTGGCTACAGGCCCCTTGACGAATATTGCAACAGCTTTAATTAAAGAGCCGAGTATTACACAATATATAGATTCTATAACGATTATGGGTGGGGGGACTTTCGGAAATTGGACACCTACTGCGGAATTTAATATTTGGGTTGATGCTGAAGCGGCAAAACGTGTATTTGATTGTGGCGTTCCTATCAACGTGTTTGGCTTAGATGTAACACATCAAGTACTGGCAAACGACGCCATTATCAACAGATTTAAAGCAATAGATAATCAAATTGCAAAATTTGTGGTAGAACTTTTAGAATTCTTTAAATCTACATACAAAACACACTTTAATATGGATGGTGGCCCTATACATGATGCATGTACAATTTTGTATTTGTTGGAGCCCGATTTATTTACAATGCAACAAACACATATTGATATCGAACATCAAAGTGCGCTTACCTATGGAACGATGGCTGTTGATTTAAATAACATTACAAATAATGAAAAAAATGCTTATTTTGCGACTGCTGTAGATGTTGAACGCGTATGGATATTAATGGAGGACATACTTAAAAGTTATAGTGATGACCAATAACTTAACTTTTAAGTATAGATATAAATACTAAAGACTTAAATGGGGATTGTATGTACAGCATTTGGTCGCGGTACAATACCATGTGAAATAATAATTACGTAGCTTTGAGTTATATGTGGAAGTGGAAATAAGAAATTGCACTTCCCTGCCTAATTTATTATGTCAAACTAAAGTATGAGGTGCTTTTTAAGCGGATTATTAGTTTTTTGGAACTATAAAAAGTATACTTATGAACTAATAATAACTATATTAAAAGGTGATTCATTTAGTGAAAAATACGTTGAAAACAATTGTGCTATTAATCCTTATAATCGTTCCATTTATTTTCTTGATGACGAATATGGATTATATACAAAAAAGTATAAATGAAAATTTTTCAGAAATCAGAAATCAAAATAATACAAATGAGCAATCGACATCTTATACAGATTTTTTTGATCGGAGCAGAGAAACCGAAAATTTTGGTAAATATGAGTTTAGCGGTTTTGATGGGAAACATTATGGGATAGATTATGATTTGCCTGAAGATACACCGGTTAAAGCCGCAACAGATGGCAAGGTTACTCGCACATTTGAGAATGACTTAGGTGGCAAAGTAGTGCAAATAGCTGAAACGAACGGACAGTATCACCAATGGTATATGCATTTAAATCAATTTAAAGTTAAAGTAGGAGACAATGTACAAGCGGGAGATGTAATTGCACTTTCTGGTAATACGGGAGAACAAACGACCGGGTCTCACCTTCATTTTCAGAGAATGAATGGTGGTATCGGTAATGACTATGCAGAAGATCCTAAAGATTTTGTTGAAAAATTACCAGATGGTGAGAAAAGCCTATATGAACTAAAATAACTAGAGTGTATGTGATAACAACATTATAAAAAACTACCGTTGATCCTAAAGTGCTAATAGGATGAGCGGTAGTTTTACGTTTGTTTATGTTAATTATAGTTGTTTACTGTAATAACGCTTGAAGTACAACAGCTTGATTATGTTTTTTATCTTTAGCAGCAAATAATAAAATGATATCTTTATCAGTCTCAGAAACTTTATTCTGCAATGATTCAAATGCTTGTTTTTGGTTAATATTTTCGCGAAGTTCTTTCTCGTACTTTTCTTTAAAAGCAGCATATAACTTGGGATCATGGTTAAACCATTTTCTTAATTCAGAAGTTGGGGCTACTTCTTTTATCCAATGATCTAAATACGCATCGTCTTTAGCTATACCTCTTGGCCATACGCGATCTACGAGTATTCTTAAACCTTCTTGCTGTTTGTCTTCATAAATTCTTTGAATGTATATCGCCATGTAAAAAATCTCCTCCAATGTTTACTTAATTAGTTTTATCTTTACCTTTAAAGATGGAATAAAAACATTGATAAATCAGTATGTACTTGTTATATAAAAGGGTATATTAATAAAAATGACGATAGGAGTGAGCGTAATGGCTAAATTTGATCATATTCAACCACCTGGTCAGTTTAAATATCGTAATGGCCAAGTTTTGATAAAGAATTATTATGAATTCACTTGTGATAATCGAATTTATTTTACAAATACTGTGCATAAAGACTTAGAAGATCAACGATATCAATTTAATATTGAAATTTTATCAGATATAGATGAATATGGATTGGCATTAGATTTCAATGAAGTAGATAAATTATATCAACAAGCAATTGAACCGTATTTAGATGGTCAGTTGGTAAATGACACACTACCTGAAATGAATACAACTGCTGAAAATATTGCTATATGGATATGGGAACAATTTGAAAAAAGATTGCCTAAGGAGAGCCAGTTACAAAAATTGGAATTTTTTGAAACGGCATCTCAAGGGCTTGTACTAACAGCAAATTTAATGAAACAGTAAAATTGAAAATTTGTGTTATTAACGTTTCCTTGAACTGATAACATTAGAATAAATATAGCGTTATGCTAAAACAATCTTGTAGATTATGAAAACGTGTTAATTATATATTGAAGTAGGTAGCCGAAATCAGATTTAATATTGAGATTTCGGCTATCTACTTTTTTATGTTGTAATATTTTGATTGTGGCTGCGCAATTTTAGGTGTTAATTTGATAAAAAAATATTTAAGAAAAATACAGGAACAATATTCTGAAAATTAAGAAAATGTGATATATTAGTATTTATTTCAGCTTAGGGGGAACTTCTATGATTAAAGTAAGTCCAAAACAATTTTTATATAATGTACTATCTGGTGTAGCGATTGCCATAGTAGCAGGGTTAATACCTAATGCTATTTTAGGAGAACTATTCAAACTTTTCGCTCCCAAGTACCAGATTTTTCAAACATTATTACAAGTAGTAGAAAGTATTCAATTTACTGTACCATTATTAGTTGGTGCACTTATAGCAATGAGATTCAGTTTATCGCCTTTAGCAACGGCCGTTGTGGCGAGTTCTGCTTTTGTAGGGAGCGGCGCAGCGCAATTTAAAGATGGTGCTTGGATGCTTGTAGGTGTTGGAGATCTTATTAACACAATGATCACTGCAGCAATTGCTGTGTTTTTAATATTAGTCGTTGGAGAAAGATTTGGTAGTTTAACGTTAATTATTCTGCCAACCATTGTCGGTGTGATAGCCAGCTTTATTGGCGTACTTATATTACCATATGTCCAAATGATTACAACTGGTATTGGTAATTTAGTTAATACATTTACAGAATTGCAACCAGTATTGATGTCTATGCTTATTGCATTAGTATTTAGTTTTATAATTATTTCACCTATATCAACTGTAGCAACTGCTTTAGCTATAGGTATTAGCGGTTTAGCGGCTGGTTCTGCTTCACTTGGAATTGTGGCATGTGAAGGTGCATTAGTTGCAGGCACGTTAAAAGTAAATAGAGCAGGTGTACCTCTGACAATCTTTTTAGGGGGTGTGAAAATGATGATACCTAATATGGTAAGACATCCTATTATTTTACTACCAATTTTCTCAAATGCACTAATCACTGGTTTTGTTGGTGCACTCATAGGAATTGGTGGAACAAAAGAATCAGCAGGTTTTGGAATTATTGGGCTTGTTGGGCCAATAAGTGCGTTTAGATTTATGGAACATTCAATATTACTAAACTTAATATATGTATTTATTGCGTTTTTTGTAGTTCCATTTGTAATGGGGTATTTGATCAATACATTTTATATGAAAACATTGAAATTATATGATAGAGAAATTTTCAAATTCTTAGCGTAAAATGATATATAATGTTTAAAATGTATAGTTGTTTTTGTAATATAATGTAATGTTTTGAATGTTGAATAAAATAATAAAGTATATTAAAAGGCCACAAAACAGTGGTCTTTTTTGATTTTAGACAAAAAAAATTGCAAGTTTTACTCCAAAATATAATTTTTTTGTTCATTTATTATTTTACAGTTGTGTAACAAAAAGATTTGCTGTAATAATTCAGACTATGTGAGCGTGTTCGATGATAAACGTATAAAGATTAATATAACAGTACTATGCACAATATATTTTGAAAACAATGAAAGAATTATGCATTACAAAACAAAACAGTAGTATTTCAATGTTACAAAGTATCTTTTCTTTTGTAACGTTTTGTTATGTAAGTGTAATATAAATAGGCGAAATATGTGTTATATTATTTGTGGCGAAAAAATAAAACATAAAAATTAATCGATTTCAGCACATACGATAAATAATTTAACGAAAATATAATTTTACTTAAAAAGATTTTAATTGGAGGATTTTTTAATTATGAAGAAAACAGTTTTAGCATCATCATTAGCAGTAGCATTAGGTGTAACAGGATATGCAACAACAGCAGACCACAATCAAGCTCACGCTTCAGAAGAAAATATCGACAAAGCGCATTTAGCTGATTTAGCTCAAAACAATCCTGAAAAATTAAACCAAAAACCATTACACGCTGGCGCGTATAACTATAACTTCGTTTTAGGTGGAAATGAATATACATTCACTTCAAATGGTCAATCTTGGTCATGGAATTACACAGCTACAGGTGCTCAAAGTGCAACTTCTAACACAGTACAAGATGTAACTACTCAAGCAACTACAAATACTAACGAAACTTCAGCTAGTGAAGTAAGTGCTCAAAAACAATCAAGCAATACACCAGTAGCAGCAGTTGAAGCGCCTAAAGCTTCTTCAAACACAAGTGTTCAAACTGCTCAAACAAGTACTGCAACTAAAACTTACAAAGCTGCTCAAACATCAGCTGCATCAACTGGTGGATCAGTTAAAGCTCAATTCATAGCTGCAGGTGGGACAGAAGCTATGTGGAATTCAATTGTAATGCCTGAATCAAGTGGTAACCCAAATGCTGTTAACCCAGCTGGTTACAGAGGTTTAGGTCAAACTAAAGAATCATGGGGAACTGGTTCAGTAGCTAGTCAAACTAAAGGTATGATTAATTACGGTGAAAGCCGTTACGGTTCAATGGAAGCAGCTATGGCTTTCCGTGCTTCTAATGGATGGTGGTAGGATCTAAATAACTAAATAGAAATATTTAGTTATCTTAGATTGAACAACCCGGGACGTTTATGTTCCGGGTTTTATTATTTTATTTGATGTTTTAATGTGAGTGACATCGAGATCTTATTATTCTATGAGATTTTGATGTCACATTTTTGTTTCGAGAGTAGATTGACAAGCGTGAATATTCTGATAAAATTAATAGTAATTTAAAATAAACTTATCCAGAGAAGCTGAGGGATTTGGCCTTATGAAGCTTCAGCAACAGACTTTGATATAAAAGTACTGTGCTACTTCCAACAAGCATGAATGCTTGAAAGATAGGTGACATGTGTAACTATATGCCACACAGGTCGGCATATAGTTTTTTTAATAGGAGGACTTTTATGGCAATTTCAGATAGATTGGCACAAATACCAGATAGTTATTTTGCAAAAACAATGGGACAGAAAGTAGAACATGGTCCTTTACCTTTAATTAATATGGCTGTAGGTATTCCTGATGGTGAAACGCCCAAAGGAATTATTGACTGTTTTGCTGATGCGCTGCGTCAGCCTGATAATCAAAAGTATGTTGCTTTCCATGGTAAAGACTCATTTAAGCAAGCAATAGTAGATTTTTATCAGAGACAATTTCAAGTTGCATTAGATAAAGAAGATGAAGTATGTATTTTATATGGCACTAAAAATGGTCTTGTTGGTTTACCTGCATGTATCGTTAATCCAGGAGAAAATGTGTTACTACCAGATCCAGGATATACGGATTATAAAGCGGGGGTGTTACTTGCTGATGCACAACCACAACCGCTCGTTTTAGAGCCGCCTTATTATTTGCCTCAGTGGGACAAAATAAGCAAAAAAACATTACTCAATACACGTTTAGTTTATTTGACTTATCCAAATAACCCGACAGGTTCAGTTGCTACAAAATCAATATTTGAGGAAGCGGTTGAGCGTTTTAAAGGAACAAAAACAAAGATTGTTCATGATTTTGCATATAGTGCCTTTGGCTTTGATGCTAAAAATCCTAGTATATTGCAAGCAGAAGGAGCAAAAGACTTAGCAATAGAAATATTTTCATTATCAAAAGGCTATAATATGTCAGGATTTCGAGTTGGCTTTGCTGTTGGAAACAAAGACATCATACAAGCATTAAAGAAATATCAATCACATACGCACGCAGGTATGTTTGGTGCATTGCAAGACGCAGCAACATACGCTTTGAATAACTATGATGATTTTCTAGACGAACAAAATTTAACATTTAAACGTCGTAGAGATGAGTTTGAAGCTAAATTACAACAAGCAAATATACCTTTTGAGCCAATGAAAGGTGGTATTTTCTTATGGTTACGGACACCTAAAAACTTTGATGGAGAAAGTTTTGTTGATTATTTATTACAAGAACAATCAATTCTTGTTGCGCCAGGTATACCATTTGGAGAACATGGCAAACATTATGTACGTATTTCTTTAGCTTTAGATGATGCATCGTTACTAGAAGCTGCAGAAAGGATACAATCGCTTAAGCACCTTTATGAATAGAATCAATATGATCGGAGTGATTAACTTATGACAAGTATTAAAATTTTTGGAGTAAGAGAAGAAGATATACCTTATATTAAAGCATGGTCAACAAAGCATAATGTGACTGTCGATTTAGATGAAGCATTACTTTCGTCAGAAACCGTCGATCGTACAAAAGGTTTTGATGGTGTTTCGATATCACAGCAAATTCCTTTTGGTGAAGATGTATACCGCAAGTTACATGAATTTGGAATTAAGCAAATTGCGCAACGAAGTGCTGGTTTTGACATATATGATTTTGATTTAGCTCAAAAATATGATTTGATTATTTCTAATGTGCCATCTTATTCACCGCATTCTATTGCTGAATATACGGTGTCACAAGCACTTAATTTGGTCAGAAACTATAATGATATTCAACAAAAAACAGCTTCATATGATTTTAGATGGCAACCAGCTATCTTATCACGCTCTATTAAAGACTTGAAAGTTGCTGTTATAGGGACTGGTCGTATCGGTTCAATTGTTGCTAAGATATTTGCACAAGGCTTTGGAGCTGAAGTTATTGCTTATGATATTGCCCCTAATGAAAGCTATAAGTCATTTTTAACGTATGCTAATAGCATAAATGAAGCTGTGCAAGAAGCGGATATTGTTACAGTTCATATCCCTGCAAGTAAGGATAGTGATTATTTATTTGATGATGCACTGTTTAATGAATTTAAACCAGGATCAGTATTTATCAATTGTGCAAGAGGTGCCATTGTAAAAACGAGTGCGCTAATACACGCACTGGATAATGGTGTTTTAAAAGGAGCAGCACTTGATACATATGAAGGGGAAAAGGGATTGTTTCCAAGTGATCAACGACATTCTGAATTAAAGGATGAAGTATTAAAGCAATTAATCGAACGACAAGATGTTATTGTTTCACCTCATATTGCTTTTTATACAGATGCTGCCGTTGAAAACCTCATTGTCGATGCTTTAGATGCGACAATTGATGTTATTGAGACTGGTGACACTAAACTACGTGTGAATTAATAAAGAAGCAATGATGTATATTTAAAATGTAAAATATTAAATAAAAAAGGGGCAGGACAGAAACCTAATTTTTTCAAAAAGAATTTCATTGTCCTACCCCTGGCAGTGATGACAAGAGTTGAAAAAGCTTTTAGACAAGCTTTTTCAATCGAGTCAGCAACTGCTATCACACTGAGTGGAAACCGAGACATTATATATGTGCTAGCCATTTTATTTTGAGAATATGGCTAATAAATCTTATTCAGTCGTGTTATCGATGATACTTATATTTGACGTGTTTTTAATATATTATTTTACGTCATAACCTTGATCTTCTATTGCTTCGTGCATGTTTGGTGTTGTGACTTTGTTATCATCAAAATCAACTTTAACATTACCTTCTTCAAGATTAACATTAGCTGTTGATACACCATCTAAATTTGTTAATGCACTTTCTACTGCATGTTTGCAGTGCTCACAACTCATACCTTCTACTTTAATTGTTTCAGTTGCCATATTAATCACCTCCTTAAAAATAATAATATTCATATGAATCATCTCAAATTTTAATTATAATTTCATGCGTTTTAATCTAAGTGCATTAGTGACAACACTTACAGAACTTAAAGCCATTGCAGCACCAGCAATCCATGGTGCAAGTAACCCTAGTGCAGCAATAGGAATGCCAGCAACGTTGTAACCAAATGCCCAAAATAAGTTTTGACGTATATTACGGATAGTCGATTTACTAGCTGTGATTGCTTTAGGTACGAGTAACAAATCGCCACCAAGAATGGTAATATCAGAAGCTTCTATGGCAACTTCTGTACCTGTACCAATAGCAATACCAATATCTGCTTGGACTAAGGCTGGTGCGTCATTTACGCCATCCCCAACCATGGCTACGGTTTTATTATTAGCTTGTAATGATTTTATTTTAGCCGCTTTTTCTTCTGGTAACACTTGTGCAATGACTGAATCTATACCAACTTGTGAAGCAATGGCTTCCGCTGTACGTTGGTTGTCTCCAGTCAACATGACAACTTCGATATTTAAATCATGTAACTGTTGGATTGCTTTATTAGTAGAATCTTTAACAGTATCGGCTACTGCGATTGTACCACGTAATTTTTGATCAATCGCTATTAACATAGCTGTTTTACCTGATTGTTCAAATTGAGACAATTGTAGCTCAGAACTATTAAGGGATACTTGATGATCTGCTAAGAATTTACGGTTACCCACTAATAAAGATTTTCCATCAATCATAGCTTTGATGCCGCGTCCAGGTACCGCTTCGAAGTCATCAACTTCTAATAAATGAACTTGTTCTGTTTTTGCATAATTTACGATAGCTTCTGCGAGTGGGTGTTCAGAAGCTTTTTCAGCGCTAGCTAATAATTGTAATGCTTCATTATCGCCATCAAAATCTGTGACTACAGGTGTTCCGTGTGTGATTGTTCCCGTTTTGTCTAAGACTACGGTATCGATTTGATGCGCACGTTCAATATGTTCGCCACCTTTAAATAAAATACCGTTTTCGGCAGCTTTTCCAGTGCCTACCATAATAGAAGTAGGAGTGGCTAACCCAAGTGCACAAGGACAAGCAATAACCATTACGGCAATTGCTGCTACTAAGGCAGGTTCAAATTGACCTTGGCGTACTAAAGTAAGCCATATAATAAATGTTAGAATCGCGATACCAACTACAATAGGCACAAAATAACCAGATATAATATCAGCAAGTCTCTGGATAGGTGCTTTAGAACCTTGAGCTTCTTCAACCACTTTAATAATAGATGAGAGCGCAGTGTCTTTACCTACTTTTGTTGCTTCAATTGTGAGCATACCATTTTGATTCATTGTTGAACCAATAACATAATCGTTTTGTGCTTTTTCAACAGGTATAGATTCACCGGTTAACATAGATTCATCTACAGAAGTTTTTCCTTTGAGAATTGTACCATCTACAGGTATTTTCTCTCCAGGTTTAATAATTAAATAATCACCTTCTACGACTTCACTCAAAGGTATCATATGTTCCTCATTGTTACGTAGTACACGTGCTTCTTTAGCTTGCAAGTTGAGTAATTCGCTTAAGGCATTTGTTGTTTGTGATTTTGCACGTGCTTCCAAATATTTACCAAATAAAATCAGTGTAATGAGTACAGCACTGGTTTCGAAATATAAATGAGGTGTAATATTTGTATCATTTAGCCATTTAATCATCTCATATAAGCTATAAAAATAGGCTGCGCTCGTTCCTAACGCTACTAGTACATCCATATTTGCTGAACCATTGCGAAGATTTTTATATGCTCCAACATAAAATTGCCAACCAATGATGAATTGTATCGGAGTTGCTAAGATAAACTGAAACCATGGATTCATTAAAATAGGTGGCAAATGCATATTAAAGAGATGTACAAACATAGTTAATAGTAATGGTAAAGCCAATATAGTCGAAACAATTAGTTTGGTAAGTTTACGTTTTAACTCTATGGCTTTGTGTGATTGTTTCTCATCAGCCTCTTTTTTGGGTTGTGCATCATAACCTAATTTTTGAATTTTTTGGATTAAAGTATCAACTGAAGTTGCATTAGGGTTATAGACAATCGTAGCATTTTCAGTTGTAAGGTTAACGTTAGCTTCTTCTACACCATCAGTACGGTTCAATACCTTTTCAATACGGTTAGAACATGCTGCACATGTCATGCCTGTAACGTCTAAGTCAATTTTTTCATTTAATACGCCATATCCTGTTTTTTCTATTGTATTGTAAAGATCAGTAGTAGAAGTTGAGCTAGGATTATAACTTATTGTCGCTTTTTCAGTTGTTACGTTAACATTTGCTTCAACTTCATCCATTTTATTTAAATTTTTCTCTATGCGGTTGGCGCAAGCTGCGCATGTCATGCCTGTGATATTGAAAGTAGTTTTTTTCTGTTCACCCATTAAAGTAGCCTCCTTTCAGTTTGTAAATAAATAGCTATAACATTAGAACCTTTCACACCATAAATATACCCCTAGTAGGTATAGTTGTCAATGTTATTGTTTTAAAAAGAGGGACTAGGGATACAAAATCAAAATTTGCAAATTGACTTTGTATTCCCAGTCCCTCAAAGTATTCCGATAATAATTTATTGATGGTGGTATTTTAGATTTATACATTATGTTTGTAAGGTCGAATCCATGATAAACATATTAAATATAAGGATACTGCATTTTATTTAGACTATAGCCTTAGTTTTGTTGAAATTTAATAAATAAGACAGCAAAATTGATTCATTATTTGTTAAACTGTGCGAGCTCATGTGATTTTATAATAGATGCTGCTGGTTTATTTTACTTAATTCGTTAACAATTTTACGACTATCTTTATTTAGATGTTGGACATAAATTTTGTTGTTCTTTTTATGATAATTTTCAATTAGTGTGTCTATAGCATTAACTGCCGAATCATCCCATAAATGTGCTTCTTTAAAGTTTAAATAGATGGTTTTATCTGTCTTACTCCTTATTTAAAAATGAACTAGACTATTATATCATATGGAGAAAGCTATTAATCTAAGCTATAAAAGTATTTATAATACGAAAACCTAAAAACTAAAACATAAATAAGTCATGATTTTCAAAAGGTGTGACAAGTTTGTCATTTTATAGGATGAGGTTGTTAGATGAAACGAACGAAAATAGACTGCGTCTTAGTTAAACTAAAGGTATAAATTATTTAAGGAGTGAAGGGCATGTCTATACTAAAAGTAGAAGGGCTTACTAAAAGCTATGGCAACAGACATAGACAACAAGAAGTGCTTAAAGGCCTTGATTTTTCTATAGAAAAAGGCGAGTTTGTTACGATAATGGGACCATCAGGATCAGGTAAAACAACATTGCTAAACGTCTTAAGTTCTATTGATTATATTACGAGTGGTACGGTCGAAATCAATGGTAATAAAATAAATAAAATGAGTAATAAAGCATTAGCTGATTTCAGAAAAAAAGAAGTGGGCTTTATTTTTCAAAATTATAGTGTGTTAAATACACTTACAGTTAAAGAAAATATTATGTTACCACTTTCCATTCAAAAAATGTCTAAAACAGAGAAAGAACAAAATTACAGTGAAGTCACTAAGGCTTTAGGAATTCAAGATTTAGGCCAGAAATACCCTAATGAAATATCTGGTGGACAACAACAACGTACTGCAGCAGCGCGTGCTTCCGTTCATAAACCAGCTATTATATTTGCAGATGAACCAACAGGGGCATTAGATTCTAAAAGTGCACAAGATTTGTTGAATCGCTTAGAAGACTTAAATAAAAATTTAGAAGCAACAATCGTTATGGTTACACATGATCCTGTTGCAGCAAGTTATTCAAATAGAGTCATCATGTTAAAAGATGGTAACATTCACTCTGAAGTGTACCAAGGTGATGATTCAAATCAAGCCTTTTATAAAAATATTATCCATATGCAGACGGCATTAGGCGGTGTCGCACATGAGTTTTAATCAAATTGTACTTAAGAATTTAAAACAGAACTTACGTCACTATGCGATGTATATTTTTTCATTAATTGTAAGTATCGTATTATATTTTAGTTTTATAACTTTAAAATATACAGACAGTATTAATAATGAAAATTCAATGGCAATTATAAGAAAGGGCTCAGACGTTGGGTCATATTTCTTATTTTTTATCATCATTGTATTTCTAATGTATGCAAATCAATTGTTTATAAAGAGACGTACACGTGAATTTGCTTTATTCCAATTGATTGGTCTAACTAAGTCTAATATATTACGTATGCTTATAATTGAACAGATTGCTATGTTTTTAGTAACTGGTATCATTGGTGTCATAGTAGGCGTGTTTGGGTCTAAGTTATTACTCATGGTTGTGTTAAAAGTTTTGCATATTAGTACAAGTGTAGCTTTAACTTTCCAATTTGCTGCAGTATTTCAAACTGGTTTACTAATATTCATATCCATGGTGCTAATTATTATACAAAGTTATATTTTCTTGCATAGACGTAGTATTTTATCAATGATGAATGATAGTACAAAATCAGAAGTCTCTAAGAATACTATCTCAATAGTCGAGATTTGTTCAGGTATCTTAGGTATTGTGATGATTGTATTTGGCTATTATATGTCTACAGAAATGTTTGGAAAATTCTCAAATGGCATGATGTTTACACCTTTTATTATATTGTTTTTAACAGTAGTGGGTGCTTATTTATTCTTTAGAAGTTCCGTATCTGTTATTTTTAAAATGATAAAAAATGCGAAACATGGCAAAGTATCGATCACTGATGTTGTCTTTACATCTTCAATCATGCATAGAATGAAGAAAAACGCTTTGTCGTTAACAATAATTGCAACTATATCTGCAGTAACGGTGACGGTTCTTTGTTTTGGTGCAATAAGTAAATCAACTATTGAGGATAATGTTGCCATGACATCACCTCAAGATTTTAATTTTATTGATAATAAACAAGCCGATTCATTTGAAAGTAAAATGAAAGAAGCGCATATTGATTTTGATAAAAAGTATAAAGAAGTTTCTGAAGTGAAAATGTCGAAAGATACATTTTTTAAAGAGACTGGAAATCCAAATATGTATAAACGTGATTCAATGTTAATTACGAGTAACAAAAGTTTCAATGATAATCAAGTGACTGGTAACCGTGCGAAAGTAGTCAATATGATAGCTTCTGGAGGAATTGTTCAACACAATGAAAAAGGTGAGATTGTGTTAGAAAATCATTCCCAACAAACGTTTAAAGTTATTGGATCAGAAAAAGATGTTAACTTTATGAGTGAAATAAGTTTTGGGGGTCCAGTGTTATTAGTGAGTGATGATAAATATAATTATTTAAAACAAAATTCTACAGAAACACGTCAACAATTTGGTTATAATTTGAAAAAACAAAGTGATTGGAAAGAAGCAAACCAAATTGCTAAATCAGTGTCTCCAAATACGGAATCGCAAAAAATGATACGTCAATCGATGGATGATTCTGTAGGTATTTTATTATTTGTTACATCATTTTTAGGATTAGCCTTTTTAGTCGCAGCAGGTTGTATCATCTATATTAAACAGATGGATGAAACAGAAGATGAAATTCCTAATTTTGTTATTTTACGAAAAATTGGCTATACTCATCACGATATGTTAAAAGGTCTAGCTTTAAAAGTGACATTTAACTTTGGCTTACCTCTTGTTGTATCCTTGTTGCATGCTTATTTTGCAGCAAAAGCATTTATATTACTTATGGGTGGTAATAGTATGTTACCAGTTTATATTGTTATGGGTACTTATTCTGTTGTGTATTGTATATTTGCCATTATGGCATTTGTACATTCAAGTAGAATTGTAAAACATTCAATTTAAAGGGATAGTCATAGGAGAAATTAAAAATAAGATAGAAAATTACCAGTTATAGATAAAAGTGAATTTGTCTATGTTAGTTAAATCGAGAAAAAGTATTATTTAGTACAAAGTATATATAAGTGATGAGCAAAGGGGTTTGCTTAATTCATTGAACGTTGTTTCTATCATATAAGCCTTTGAGGAATTTGTTTATTTCTCAGAGGCTTTTTTTGTGGTGTTATTAAGTTGTTTGCTATTGAATGTTGATCGAACATGTTTGATTACTATTTAAAGTGGTATTTGGCAGTAAAAGGATAAAATGGAGGTATGTAGCATATGAATTTAACTGAATTCCATAAGGAAATTAAAGGATATACACAAGATAGACAGCCAGGCATACAAAAAGATATGAATCCACAACCACTTACTGAAATGGAAGATTACAAAAGTGGTGGTAAACTCCAAGGTAAAATTGCATTAGTTACTGGGGGCGATTCAGGGATTGGCCGGTCTGTTGCGGTATTGTATGCCAAAGAAGGCGCAGATGTGGCGATAGGTTATTACGATGAGCACGAAGATGCTGAAGCGGTAGTAGAGCAATTAACTTCATTAGGTGTTAATGCAAAAGCATATGCGCATGACTTAAAAAGTGTCGACGCGTCAAAAAATTTAATTGAAAAAGTCGTTAAAGATTTTGGAGGATTAAATATATTAGTAAATAATGGAGGGGTACAATTCCCTCAGGATAACTTTAAAGATGTTTCGCCAGAACAGATTAAAGAAACGTTTGAAACAAATATATTTGGCATGATGTTTTTATCGCAAGCTGCAGCACCACATTTGACAGATGGAGATGCAATTATCAATACTACTAGTGTAACTGCTTATAGAGGGTCAGCCCATCTGATTGATTATTCTGCTACAAAAGGTGCAATCGTTGCCTTTACACGTTCATTAGCGTCATCTTTAATTGATCAAGGAGTTCGAGTAAATGCTGTTGCACCAGGACCTATTTATACACCACTAATTCCAGCTACTTTTTCGGAAGATAAAGTTGAGAATCAAGGTGGAGATACACCAATGGGAAGAAGAGGACAACCAGCAGAACTTGCGCCTTCATACGTTTTCTTAGCATCATATGCAGACAGTTCTTACATTACTGGTCAAGTTATACATGTGAATGGCGGAGATTATATAACATCATAATATAAAATTAAAAAGTAACGAGACAGCCAAAAGGCTGTCTCGTTACTTTTATGTTTGAAGGTTGTCTTGGAAATTTTAGTATAAACAATTTATGTCAGTTGTAGGTTAATTTATCTAGAAGAAAGTGTATAAACGTTAGAAGAAATCTGAGGGTTTCAGATCATTGAAATCTAAATTTTTTAAGCCGTCGAAATTAAGGTTTTCAATCGTTTGTACAATTTCACCACTTTTAACTTGGTTATAGTAGTTTGTCGCTTCTGAAACAACATCGTATTCCTCGAATGTTTTCACTATACCGAGTATTAAGACAATTGCTATCGCTCCTTTAAATAAGAATTTCATAATTATTGACTCCTTCTATAAGTTTATAACATTATTTTACAGTGTTTTTTCTAGTAAAACATGCGTCCATAGTATAGAAAGTGTATCATACCTAAGTTGTATGTTGTATATTAAATGATTGTGTTTAATTAATTTTTTATAATCCGAATGCGATAGGTAACCAGAAATAAGCAAAGAGTGAAATTACAATGATAGCGAAAATATTTAAAATAAAACCAGCTTGTACCATGTCTTTCATCTCTATTTCATCAGAGCTAAATACAGCTGCATTAGGTGGTGTTGAAATCGGCAGCATAAATGCACATGTAGATGAAATTGCAACGATACCCATAATAATAAACGGATCTTGGCTAATCGCTCCTGCAAAGCCAATACTAATTGGCATCAACATATTAGAAACAGCTGTGTTTGACATAACCTCTGTTAAAAATAGAATCGCTGTTGTTAATACAAGTACGATTAATATTAATGGTAAAGGTTTTACAATTCCCATCATGCTACCAAACCATTTTGTAAGTCCTGAATCTTCAAAGGCTGCAGCTAAAGATAACCCCCCTCCGAATAAGAGTAGTATACCCCAAGGGAGTTTGGTCATATCGTCCCATATAAGTAGTCCCCCTTTTTTAGATTTTGCGGGAATGAGAAACAGTAATACTGCGCCAAACATGGCAATATTAGTATCTGTTATATGTAATGAACCTGGGAGTAATCCGCCAAATATCCATAAAAGACTGACAAATAGAAAAACAATTCCCGTGAGTTTCTCTTCCTTGGACATAGGTCCTAAATCATGTAATGCTTTCTTCGCAAAATCTGATGATATATGATCCGCATCTTCAATTTTAAATAACCATTTTGTTAGTAAGAAATAAAGAATTGCTAATAATATAACAGTAAGTGGTACGGCAAAAATCATCCACTGAGCAAAGGAAACTTTTCTATCAAGGCTAGAAGACGCAATTGCCGCAAAAACAGCATTTGGTACTGAACCGATAAGTGTTGCTAGCCCACCTATAGATGCCGAATAGGCTACAGTTAGGAGGAGTGCTTTACTAAATTTACTAGCAGACTCAGGCTTAAGAAACTGTGCATCTTTAATTTCTTTGATGAGTGCTAAAGCAATAGGTAACATCATGAGTGCCGTAGCTGCATTTGAAATCCACATAGAGATAAAGGCAGTCGCAATCATAGTACCTAGAATGATACGGTTACTACTTGTTCCCACCATTGAAATAATGGTCATTGCAATACGCTTGTGTAAGTTCCATTTTTCAATGGCTAAAGCAATAATAAATCCACCCATATACATAAATACGATAGGATCAGCATAAGCGCTTGATGCGATAACTTCATCAGTGCCTCCTGTTAATGGAAGTAAAATGAGTGGAATTAAGGATGTTGCTGGTATAGGAATAGCTTCAGTAATCCACCATGTTGCCACAAATAGTGTTACTGCAAGTACAGCTCTAGGTGAATCATCTAATCCTGTGATTCCAGGAATAAAGTAAAAAATAAGAAAAAGCAAAGGTCCCAAAATTAAACCGATTTTTTGTTTCATAATTATTTCCCCCTTGTTTATGGCACTATAACTGTAAGAATATCAATAACCTAACATATAGACAATTAATTTTTCAGAAAATTATAAAAATATATAACCGAGACTGATAGAATATAGGTGATAGAATAAAACAAATATAGGAAAAGGGATGATATTATGATAGTGGGTGCACTTATAGACAAAAGTGATACATGGATTTTATGGGCAATCATTATTGTGTGGGCAACGGTGAGTTTATTTTTAGAACAGAGGTATCAATGGGCAAGTACAATTTCTGGGGCCATTATAGCACTTGTTGGTGCAATGGTATTATCTAACTTTAAAGTGATACCAACGAGCTCACCAGTCTATGACACTGTATGGGATTACATTGTACCTTTATCGATACCATTATTATTATTTAGTTCTAATATTATGAAAATATGGAAAGAAAGTAGAAGGTTGTTGGTCATATTCTTCATTGCTTCGATAGGAACCATGATTGGAACGTTGGTTGCATTTATTGTATTAAATCAATGGATACCTTATTTGAACAAGATAGGAGCGATGATGACAGGTAGTTATATTGGTGGTGGAGTCAATTTTGCAGCACTAAGCTCTAAACTTGAAACGCCAGGAGATATGGTATCGTCAACAGTAGTGGCAGATAATAGTGTGATGGCTTTGTATTTTATGCTATTGATTGCACTCCCTTCACTCCCATTAATTAAAAAGTATTTTAAAACAGACTATAATACAGAACAATCTCCAAAAGTACAACAATCGTATTGGCAACCTAAAAAAATTCAATTGTTAGATATCGCATTTTCGGTAGCGAGTGCAATCACACTTGTAGCAGTTAGTTTTAAAGGTGCTGAATTGATTCAGCAATGGATACCTAAAAGTAATATTGTGCTCACGATTATTACTTCTTTCTTTGGAGATTCCTATCTTTTGCTAACGACTTTAACACTAATTGTGGTCGCGATATGGGGTGACTTCTTTGAAAAGTTAGCTGGTGCATCAGAAATAGGCACTTTTTTAATCTATATCTTCTTTGTAGTGATAGGTATTCCTGCTTCTTTTGCCACAATTATAACAACGGCGCCTTTACTCTTTGTTTTTGTTATTATTATACTTGTTTTTAATTTAGGGTTAAGTTTGTTGTTAGGTAAGGCATTTAAATTTAAAATTGAAGAAATATTATTAGCGAGTAATGCGACAGCGGGTGGGCCAACAACCGCAGCTGCATTAGCAATAGGAAAGGGATGGACAGGGCTTGTTGGTCCTATTCTCATAATAGGAACCTTGGGCTATGTCGTAGGAAATTATGCTGGTACATTGATGTATCAATTGTTAAGCCATATGTCCTAAATAGCATTGAAGTGTAATATGTAATTATAAAAATAGGTAAATTCAACTAAATGTATAGGATGAGAAAGGAAGCAATAATTATGAGTGAAAAAAATAAGATGTTAGCTGGTGAATGGTACGATGCAAACAATGATAAAGATTTAGGGACAGAGCGAATGAAAGCTAAAGATTTATGTTTTGATTTAAACCATGTCCGTCCTAGCAATCAAACAAAGAGACAAGCAATAATAAAGGAATTATTAAATTATGAGCCTCAATCATTAGAATTACTAAGTCCATTCCAAGCTGATTATGGCTATAATATCGATTTAGGCCAGCGTGTCTTTATTAATCACGATTGTTATTTTATGGATTGCAATAAAATTGTGATTGGCGCTGATGTATTTATTGGTCCTAATTGTGGCTTATATACAGCAATTCATCCTCTTGACTATCAAGCGAGAAACGAAGGGGTGGAACAAGCTTTGCCTATAAAGATTGGGAATAATGTTTGGATAGGGGCTAATGTCGTTGTATTACCTGGTGTAACTATCGGTGATGGTGCTGTTATAGGCGCGGGGAGAGTGGTTGCCAAAGACATACCTGCCAATGCGCTTGCACTTGGTACACCTGCGAAAACTGTTCGTACAATTAATCAATAATCATGATTCACCTGTTTTTACTGTATACATTCACATAATATTTAAGAAGATGCCGTCAAAATCGTGTGGTTTTGACGGTATTTTATATTATCTCATTTTCTTGTTTTAATTTGTATAGTAATTGTTTATTTTGGATAAATAATAGAAAATCGATGTATTTTTCACTTAAATATTGTAGAGAGTAGAATTATATTTGTATTTGGTTGTGTAATATCAAAAAACTAATTAAAATTATATTAAAAAATATTCCGCGGAGCTTAAATGAAAAATAATTAAATTGCTCGGAATATAATTAGGATTTGTGTTAAAATATAAAAATGTGAGTGAAATGGTAAGAGTAATAATAGTGACTAAATAAACATGAATTCAAAATTTATAAAATATAAAGTTTTTACAGATTGTTTGAACAAGCCAACTTTTAAATGACTATTTCCATATCTAACTAACGATCACTAGACAAGAAAAGAGGAATATTGAATATGGATATTTTAATTGGTACATTATTTTTAATTATAGTGTTAGCTTTATTTACACTATTTACATATCGAGCACCTAAAGGTATGCGTGCGATGGGAGCTTTAGCAAATGCTGCAATTGCAACATTTTTAGTCGAAGCTTTTCACAAATACGTAGGTGGAGATTTATTAGGTATTAAATTTTTAGGAGAATTAGGTGATGCTGCTGGAGGTTTAGGTGGCGTTGCGGCAGCCGGCTTAGTATCATTAGCTATTGGTGTTTCACCGGTTTATGCGTTGGCAATCGCTGCATCATGTGGCGGTTTAGATTTGATACCAGGTTTTGTAGCGGGTTATGTAATTGGTTATTTAATGAAATATGCTGAACGCAAAGTGCCAGACGGTATAGATTTAATAGTAGGGATTATTATCATTGCGCCTTTAGCAAGATTAGTTGCAACGGGTGTAACGCCGTTAGTCAATAATTCGCTATTAAAAATAGGAGATATTATTCAAAGTTCAACTGAAGTAAGCCCTATTATTATGGGGATTATTTTGGGGGGAGTCATCACAGTTGTTGGTACAGCTCCACTTAGTTCTATGGCTTTAACAGCATTATTAGGGCTTACAGGTATGCCAATGGCGATTGCGGCCATGGTGTCGTTTGCTTCTTCATTTATCAACGGTACCATGTTTAACAAACTAAAATTAGGTGATCGTAGATCTAGAATTGCAGTATGTATTGAACCACTATCTCAAGCTGACGTAGTGTCGGCTAATCCAATACCGATATATACAGCAAACTTTATAGGAGGCGCACTTGCGGGTGCAGTTATCGCTTCTTCTGGTATGATAAATGATGCTACAGGCACTGCTACACCGTTAGCTGGATTTTTGGTAATGTTTGGATTTAACGACCCAGTGAAAATCTTTATTTATGGTGCTATTGTAGGTGTTATCGGTTTAATTGTTGGTTATGTATGTTCCATTCTATTTAAGGATCATCCAATTGTTTCCAAAGAAGATATTGAAGCAAGATAAAATTAAAAAGCACTTTGACGCTTATTTTGTACTGCACCCCGAAAGTTAGATTTTTAGTCCAACTTTTGGGGTGCACATCATTTTAGATGCGTCAAAGTGCTTTTCTTTAATCGCTTAATTGGCTATCAGGAATATCGGTAATGAACATATGACCGGGAGCATGTGTAATCATAATTTCTGGTTTAGCATCTAAAGCGACAGACTGAGGCGTTACACCACAGCCCCAAAAGACAGGCACTTCATTATTTTTAATTTCTACGGGTTCACCAAAATCAGGTTTATTTATATTAGAAATACCAATTTCTGAAGGGGTTCCAATATGCATAGGTGTGCCATGTACATTTTTAAAACGAGAAGTAATTTCGGTTGCTTTAATCGCTTGTTGTATAGTCATAGGACGCATGCTTACTGTAATGTTACCAGCAAATTGGCCGCTATCAGCAGCTGGAATATTAGTCATATACATTGGCACATTATGTCCTTCTTCTAAATGACGTATAGGAATACCAGCTTCCAGTAATGCATGTTCAAATGTAAAGCTACACCCTATTAAAAAACTGACCATATCTTCTGTAAACAATGTATCGATGTTAGCTCTTTGTTCTATAAGTTTACCTTGCTCGTAAACACGATAGGCAGCAACTTCGGTAGTGATGTCAGCTTGTTTACCAAAGATAGGAAATGACTTCGACCCTTTTTCAGACACGTCTAAGAGCGGACAAGTTTTAGGGTTTCTAAAGCAAAATTTCAAAAAGTCGTAAGCATAGGCAGAAGGAAGTATGACAACATTAGCCTGAATGTAGCCTTTGGCCATACCACTTGTATGTCCAGTCAGTTCTCCTTGTTTAATCATCTTTCTTATTGTAGCTGGTTGTTGTATTTGTAAGTCCAAATCTATCATCCCCTTATAAAAGTAATAATACCATTTTACCAAAAATTCAGAAAAATACAGTGTTGAGCATACTTTAATTACCTTCTAATATGGTTTTAAAATACTAAAAGTGACGTTATAATAAATTAGTAGATGTATTGAATCATAATGATTTCTTGGGAGGATACATATGAAGAGAACTGGAGAAAAAGTACTTGTATGGATTGGTATTATCTTGCAGTTTATATTAATCTTTTTAATGGCAATTGTTACACCATTTTTAAATGATATAAGTGTGAAAAATGAATTAGTAGATGGTATTTATAACAGTGATATGTATAATCAGGGCACATCACAAATGGATGCATCTAGTTTAGTAGATATTGCTAGTCAGATATTTCTTCTAGCTTTAGTTATAGTGATTATATGCACTGTTTTGGCTATTGTATTTGCTTTATTCATTAATAAAATTCCAAAAGTTGTAGGTGTATGCTTTATTCTTCTTGCCATTATTACTGTCTTAACGTTGAATTGGCTTACAGCGGTTCTATGGTTAATTGCGGGTATTATGTTACTGGCAAGAAAACAGAAGCATACAGATAGCCTGTATAAGTCGGGTGAATATAATAATTATAATAGTAACCAAAGAAACTATAATGGAACGCAAAGAACTAAGGTAGATAACACTAGACAAACACGTAATAAACTTAATGATTCGGAGCAAAAGGAATCAACACAGTTTAATCGTAGTGAAAGAAATAAGAAATAGTACTGTTACGTATTGCGAATACTCAAGGTTTTAAAAAACAAAATTGGCAAGAGTTAAATAAAAAAGGTGAGACAGAAGCTATAAGTTACTGTCTCACCTTTTTTTATACAATTGATGAAGCAAAGCACATCAATTCATTTTGCCATGTTTATAACTTTCATAAACACTATCATATCTGATATGTCCAATACCACCAACAACAAATTTGCCAAACTTAAATAGATTAAATAAATAAGCTAAGCAGATAGAAACTACTAAAGTGATAATAAAATTAAACGCGATATTACGAATCGAACTATCAGCTCTTAATAACCCTAAATCATGTACAAAGAAATAGTGGGTTAAGTAAATACAAAATGAATAGTTACTAATAAATAGAACAAATTTAGGTACATATTTGATATAAGAAGAAAATAAGAAAAACACTAATATGATCATAGTGACATAAAATGGAATGTCAAAACGTTTCGATTCCACCCAGGTACTAACGCCTAGCAGATAATTACCAATTAAAACAGAAGAGGCAATTACTAGTCCTATAATAATGGGCCAAGTGTAACGTTTAATATTTTTCATGAATGCTTCATAATAAATACCTGTATAAAATCCAAGTAAAAAATAACTAATCCATCCTAAAAATAACATCCAGCCTTCTCTTTCCCAAAATAAGCCTAAAATATCATTTTCTGATTGTGGTATATACTGGCGAAATGCCCAGTATATTGTAGCAAATATTATCGAACCGATAATCATTGGAATGGGCTTCCATTTAATTAAATACTTAGCAAAAAGAATATGCAATATGTAGAATTGGAAGATAATGACAATGAAGTAGGTGACGGCACCACCGTGAAACATAGTATCTCCAACATTATGCATATATTGAGCTAACGTTTTTGGTTCGAAATAAAAATATGAAATACCAAGGTTAATTAAGACATAAGGAATACCTAAATAGATTAACTTATTCTTCAAAAAACCTGGCTTTGTTTTAACGTGATAATTTTTAGCTAATAAAAACTCTGAAATAAATACGAATAATGGTGTGCTAAACATAAGGAGTAATTGAAATACTCTAATAGTTGTACCATGACCAACAAAATCCATTTTGCTAAAAGTTGTTGTAATCGAATGAATAAGAACAATACTTAAACAAGCTATCGTACGCATCCAAAATATCACAGATGTATATGTTTTCATTATAGCTTACCTCTCGATTGTTCTTTTTATATTTTTAAAATAAATATAATTATTTGTGAATTTTCATCCTAACATATTGAATTTAGTCTAAATGTAAAGTTTAGATTACAAATTATTAAATTTATATATTATATATTTATGGAGGTAATAATAAATGTGATTGAATAAAATTTCAAATATCAACGTAATGGATGAAATGAGTTCAATGCCATTTATTTTAATAAAAAATTTTGTAAGCGATTGCAATTATTGTTTGATATCTATACAATAGCAATAAGAATGGAAACATTTCCATTTAGTTTTCTATTTACAAACTTACATGGGGGGTAGAAAAATGGTAGTCAATTATCACAACGAACCAGGCATTGATTTTACAGATAGTAAAAATGTCGAGTCATTCAAAAAAGCTTTAGAGAAAGTTAAAGGTGAATTAAATCAAAAAATTCCTTTAGTTATTAACGGGGAAGAGAAATTCACAAAAGATACGTATCAGTCTATCAATCCGGCTAATACTTCTGAAGTTATTGCTGAAGTTTCAAAAGCAACGCAAAAAGATGTAGATGATGCATTTGATGCAGCTAATGAAGCGTATAAATCTTGGAAGAGATGGTCTCACAAAGACCGTGCAGAATTTTTAATTAGAGTTGCAGCGATTATTAGACGTCGTAAAGAAGAAATCTCAGCTGTTATGGTTTATGAAGCAGGTAAGCCATGGGATGAGGCTGTCGGTGACGCTGCAGAAGGTATTGACTTCATTGAATACTATGCAAGATCAATGATGGAGCTTGCAGATGGTAAACCAGTATTAGATAGAGAAGGGGAACATAATAAATATTTCTACAAACCTATCGGTACAGGTGTAACAATCCCACCATGGAATTTCCCATTCGCAATCATGGCTGGAACAACATTAGCACCAGTAGTTGCTGGTAACACAGTTCTTCTAAAGCCTGCCGAAGATACACCATTAACTGCTTATAAATTAATGGAAATTTTGGAAGAAGCGGGACTACCTAAAGGTGTTGTTAACTTTGTTCCAGGTGATCCAAAAGAAATCGGTGATTATCTTGTAGATAGTGTACACACACACTTTGTAACATTTACAGGTTCTCGTGCTACCGGTACAAGAATCTTTGAAAGAGCTGCAAAAGTGCAAGATGGTCAACAATTCTTAAAACGTGTTATTGCTGAAATGGGCGGTAAAGATGCGATTGTTGTTGATAAAAACATCGATACAGATTTAGCTGCAGAGTCTATTGTGACTTCTGCATTTGGCTTCTCAGGACAAAAATGTTCTGCATGTTCTCGTGCCATCGTACACAAAGACGTATACGATGAAGTGTTAGAAAAAGCAGTAGCTTTAACTAAGAATTTAACGTTAGGTAACACTGAAAACAACACATATATGGGTCCTGTTATTAATCAAAAACAATTTGATAAAATCAAGAACTATATTGAAATTGGCAGTAAAGAAGGTAAGTTAGAACAAGGTGGAGGCACAGACGATTCTACTGGTTACTTCATTGAGCCAACAATTATTTCTGGCCTTAAATCAAGCGACCAAATTATGCAAGAAGAAATCTTTGGTCCGGTTGTAGGATTTGTTAAAGGTAAAGACTTTGAAGAATTATTAGAAATTGCTAATGATACTGATTATGGTTTAACAGGTGCAGTGATTACAAATAATCGTGAAAACTGGATTGAAGCTGTAACGTCTTATGATGTAGGTAATCTATACCTTAACCGCGGTTGTACTGCAGCAGTTGTAGGCTATCATCCATTTGGTGGCTTCAAAATGTCAGGTACAGACGCTAAAACAGGTAGCCCAGACTACTTATTAAACTTCTTAGAGCAAAAAGTTGTTTCAGAAATGTTCTAAAATAAATGATTAAAAGGAGCGAGCATACGCAATCAAAATGGATTGTGTACGCCGCTTCTTTTTTTATTCATCTATGACTTGGATGTTAATGAGTTTTCTGAAATACTTGTCTAGTTCAGCAGGGGGCAGTTCGATACATTGTTCTCTAATCCACTCTGTAAATCCAAACAGGCTCGCACCATAAACATAAAATATAAGTTCTGCAGGAATGTCAGAATCTACTGAAATACGGTGCTCATTTTCTTTAATATCATTTTGTAAAACACTGATAAAATGATTTGATATCGTACGTTCAAACTCTTTGTCATGTTCTTGTTTATCCTTGATACGTTGCAATTCAATTACATCACTAGTTCTATCTATTACGGAAAAGGGTGCATTGATACGTTCTTTTAAATCGATTGAAAAGTAATCTTTTGTTACGAACTTGATTAAGTAAATCAAAAGGTCGTATTTATCATAAAAATGTTTATAAAATGTTGTACGATGTACTAATGCTTTTTCGCATATTTGATTCACTGTAATAGTTGAGAAAGTTTGTTTTTCAAGCAATTCATAGAAACTTTGCGAGAGTGCACGTTTAGTTTTAATAACACGTAAATCTTTTGTGTTCAATATACATTTCTCCTTATTTGTAGTTTAAATATACAAATTCTAATAATTAATTCTTTTAATAAAAGGGTAAAGCATTTAATATGTGGATAGAAATAATCTACAGTATATATTTAAACTATAACGTTGATTAAATTAGGAGGCAATAGTTTGGCAAAGTTTTTATATAGAGTAGGATCGTTTGTAGCTAAGCATAAATGGTGGAGTGTTGTTGCATGGGTAATTTTGCTTGCGGCTATTATTATTCCCCTTACAATAAGTGCGCCGAAGTTCGATAATGACATTACAATGAATGGCTTACAATCACTCGATACTAACAAGAAAATTGAAGATGAATTTGGTCAAGATAGTGAAAAAGCTCAAATAAGAGTTGTATTAAAAAGCGATGCAAAAGAAGGCATCGTTAAACCTGATGTGACAAAAGATATCAAAAAGGCTTTGAAAGATATCAAAGATGACGATAAAGATATCAAAACTGTTTCAGATCCATATGATAGTAAACAGATTAGTAAAGATAAAACAACTGCGTTTGCAGATGTGAATTACGATGTTAAGACAACATCACTAAAATCAAGCTCCAAAGATAATATCAAAGAAAAAGTAGATGAAATTAAAGAAGATCATAATGTGCAGGTTGAATTAATGGGTACAGGTATGGAGTCTACAGAAATTGGTGGCGCTTCTGAGATAATAGGTGTCATTGTAGCATTTGTCGTACTGTTAATTACGTTTGGTTCAGTTATTGCTGCAGGTTTACCAATCATCAGTGCATTACTTGGATTAGGTACAGGTGTAGGTGTGATTTCATTACTTACATATGCATTCGATATTCCTAATGTTACTTTGACTTTAGCAGTTATGATTGGTTTAGCAGTTGGAATAGATTATGCATTATTTATATTATTTAGATACAGACAAATAATGAAGACAGAAACGAACCATATTAAAGC
Source organism: Staphylococcus pseudoxylosus (assembly GCF_003697915.1). GTDB lineage: Bacteria > Bacillota > Bacilli > Staphylococcales > Staphylococcaceae > Staphylococcus > Staphylococcus pseudoxylosus. Next base: position 5,204 of record NZ_RCVN01000002.1, on the reverse strand, counting down.
AATTGGATTAGCGGTAGGTACTGCAGGTAGTGCAGTGATATTCGCTGGTGTCACAGTAATTATTGCAGTATGTGGTCTATCTCTTGTGGGAATAGATTTCTTAGCTGTTATGGGATTTGCTTCGGCAATCAGTGTATTTGTAGCAGTGGTAAGTGCACTTACGCTATTACCAGCATTAATTAGTATATTCCATAAACAAATTAAACCTAAAAGAACGAAATCAGAATTTAAAAATGATAACGACACGGGATGGTCAAAATTTGTTGTAGGAAAACCATTATTAGCTATATTGGTTGGTTTAATTATTTTAATATTGGTTGCTATACCTGTAAAAGATATGCGTTTAGGTATCCCAGATGATGGTATGAAGACTGCAGATTCCACGCAGAAAAAAGCATATGATATTATCTCGGATAAATTTGGCGAAGGATTTAATGGTCAAATTGCAATGTTAGTAAATGTTAAAGATCAAAAGGATAATCCTCAAGCTTTACAGAATGACTTGAAAGCTATGCGTCAAGACATTAACGATATGGATAATGTTGATGTAGTTACAGCGCCACAACTAAGTGAGAGTAAAGACTATGCGATGATCGCAGTTATACCTGAAAAAGGACCGAACGCAGAATCAACAAATACATTGGTTCATGATTTAAGGGATTACAATGATAAGGCTAAAGATGAATATGACTTCAATACAGAAGTTTCAGGCCAAAGTGTTATTAATATAGATATGTCTCAAAAATTAAATGAGGCAATTCCATTGTTTGCGGGCGTAATTGTGGCACTAGCCTTTATATTATTAATGGTCGTGTTCCGTTCGATTATTATACCTTTAAAAGCAGTACTTGGTTTTGTATTATCCTTAATGGCAGCACTTGGATTTACAACAGTAGTTATGCAAGAAGGTGTAATGTCTGGATTGTTTGGTGTCGATACCACTGGTCCATTGCTTGCATTCTTACCCGTTATCACTATAGGACTGTTGTTTGGTTTGGCAATGGATTATGAAGTATTCTTAATGTCGCGTATTCATGAAGAATATACAGTAACACATGATAATGAACGTGCTATAAAAGTAGGTATTAAAGAAAGTGGTCCAGTGATTGTTGCGGCTGCATTAATCATGTTTAGTGTCTTTATTGCCTTTGTCTTCCAAGACGATGTGATGATTAAATCGATGGGATTAGCACTCGCATTTGGTGTACTCTTTGATGCAGTTATCGTCCGTTTAATATTAGTACCAGCATTAACTAAATTATTCGGTAAAGCGTCATGGTATATGCCTGCTTGGTTAAACAGAATCTTGCCAAGTGTCGATATAGAAGGACATGGGTTAAAAGATGAAATAGATAAATCAGATAAAAAGTAAATACTTGTAAATGAACACAGACTGAGAATAGCCATGAGAAATCTATGACAATAGATTGCATCATGGCTATTTTTTATAGATTTAGAGAGGGATGATTTCTACGGATGAATAGGTTTGAAAGGCGCTGCTATCAAACATGTTTCACGACTATTTATCTTTGATAGTAAGGCATGACGAAATTGCTTTGAATCAATGAGCTTTCTGTTCTACTATCTTTTTGTCAAAAAAAGAACAAATTCTAGAATTTATAGATTATTGGGGATATTTCTTTAAAATAATAAATTATAAAGAGGTGAATTATGGAAACTTTTTATAGTATAGATTTAATGAAAGCAACTAATGATAGTAGCCAAATTAATCAAGGATTGCGAATTGGTTTAATATTAAATAACGATATGTCAGTTTGGAAATTTAATGAATCTTATGAGTTCAATGAAGGTGATGTTTTCATTATTAACCATCAAGAACCTTATAGGTATCATAAAGACGAAGACACGTTATGTATCTTGCTTCATTTAACAGAAAATTATTTGAAACAGTACTTAACTGACTTTAGCGATAAATTTTATATATTGGATAAAGCACACATACAAAATGCAATATATAAACAAATTGTAAATATTGTAGCTAAAATCGGGATTGTTTATATCAGAAAAGGTGAGTTTTATCGTTTGTACATAGAACAACAATTGATAGAATTAATGTTTATTATTGCACGGTTTTTACCTACAAAACGCAATGAGTTTTATAGAAAAAGTGTAGAGGATAATCGTGTGGCATTTGTATGCAATTATATAGAAAATAATTATAGTAATAGTATTTCGCTCAATGAAGTAGCCAATATGGTACATCTCAGTACCACTTATTTATCTAAATTATTCACACAACAAGTTGGTATGGGATTCAGTCAATATATCATACATATAAGGCTGAAACATTGTAAGAAAGATTTAGTTATGACAGATAACTCAATTACACAAATTGCTGTGAAACATGGGTTCAGTAATTCGAACACTTTATTAAAACATTTTAAAGCACATATGAAATTAACGCCTTCTCAATTTAGAGAAAAATATAAAAATATAGAATTAGTGGAAACTATCAATAAAGAACAAAAAGAAGTTATTTATCAAAGATATTTACATTATTTATCATTATATATTTATCAAACAGATGAGATGTTACTACAGTCACCTGAGGCTCAAAAAAGAATAGATATTAGACTCAAAGAAACAAAGCGAAAGCTGTTACCATATGGTCATGTCATACAAATCGGGAATTTAGAAGTATTACTCATCAAAAGGTTTAGAAGACAATTGCTAGAAGTTAAAAATAATATTGGTGTCAATCATGTGTTAATCAAAGATCCAATCAAAGAGGGATTTGTAGAACATAAATGGATTGAAAGTGATGAAGAAATACCAAATATTCACCCATATATGAAGTTAGATGAATGCTTGGATTTTCTAATTGAACATCAAATAGGTTTAGGGATAGAAATCAATCCACCTAAGACAAGAGTAAATTTTAAAGTATATTATCAAGAAATGACTTATTTATTAGAACACATATATAACACATTAATGGAGAGAAAAACATTTAATTTAATAGTTTATATTGGTACTAATGATGAACAATTATTTCAGTCTCTTTTGAGATTGTTTAAAAATTATTTTCCCCATATCAAAATAATAATGAATACGAGCATTGATTCAGAAAAGCAAGCAACTGCAGCTAAGTACATTTTAGATCATCATCGAAATGAAATTGATAGTATCAGTTTTAGTGCAAATCAAAATGATATGATTAATTTTAAATCAATTGACGATAATCAATATATCCAAACTAAAAAACATATTAAATTAAAATTGAAGCAAATTAAGCATTGGTTAGGTTTGAAAGATTATTGCATCCCATTCACTTTGTTAAAGTGGAATACATTAACAGGGAATACAAATTATACAAATGGCGCGTATTTTCGAGCTGGTATTATTTTTGAACAACTTGTGGAAATGAATGAGGACATTCGTTCTATAGGGTATTGGTTGAATTTTGAGATACATCAACAACACTGTCAGAAAGAAACTATTGCTCAGTTGAATGGTATCGATTTATATCATCAATTTGGTGGTAAGAGACCCGCCTTTTTTACAAGTACAATGTTTTCAAGGCTCTCTGAGCGCATTTTATATAAAAACGAAAACTGTATGGTTATAGGTGATTTTAATCATTTTCAAGTAGTTTTATGGAATGCAGAACATTATAATCCATATTTCACGATGAATGATTCATCAAATGATATTAACTATAATGAATATCAGTTCAATATTACAAATGCTTTACCTGGTATGTATAAAATTAAACATTACACTTTAGACAAGAATCATGGTGCGTTATATAAAGTATGGCAACAATATAATACACGCTATGGTATGGATAAAGAAACGATTGATTACGTAAATCGAGTTAATTATCCAAAATTAAATATTAGTGAAATCATAGTCACAAATACAATTACATACCATTTGAAATTACTGACTAACGCGCTACATATTATTGAATTTAGAAAATATTATAATGAAGAAGCTGAGGAGCTAACCTAGGGGAATTGAACTTCAAATGCCCTAGATTAGCTTTTTTGAGTGAATAATAATTACGGGTATTGTGGTTATTGTAAAGTTTGGGAGTAATGACAAAAAATAGAGTTCTTTTTTTGTCATTACTAAAAAAGAACAGAAAGTCATTATAAAAAGAATATAAAAATAGCAAATAATCTATATTAAGAAGAAAATGAGCGCGCTACAATCTTTTTTGAGAGAGGATAGCAAGTATCATTGATGGAAGATGTTTTATAAACATCTCACAATTGAGCTTATCTTCCCTGTTTGTCATTTGTAAATTAAAAAATAGGAGGAACATAAAATGACTCAAAAGGGAAATGCGCAAACATATAAAGGTGACAATAAACTGATTTTAGGTATCGTGTTAGGTGTTGTGACTTTTTGGTTATTTGCACAATCTTTATTAAATGTTGTACCTACGTTGCAACAATCGTTTCATAGTAGTATTGGAACAATCAGTATCGCAGTGAGTATTACCGCACTGTTCTCTGGTATGTTTGTTGTTGGTGCTGGAAGTCTAGCTGATAAGGTGGGGCGTGTAAAGATTACTTATATCGGTTTATGGTTAAGCATTATAGGATCATTATTAATTATCATTAGTAACTTACCAATATTATTAATTATTGGTAGGGTAATTCAGGGATTGTCAGCAGCAGCTATTATGCCCTCAACCCTAGCAATTATGAAAGCATATTTTGATGGTAAAGACAGACAACGTGCATTGAGTTATTGGTCAATAGGGTCATGGGGCGGTTCAGGTTTAGCATCACTGTTTGGCGGGATGGTCTCAACATTTATTGGTTGGCGTTGGATTTTTATTTTATCTATACTTATTGCTTTACTATCAATGTATTTAATCAAAGGGACTCCTGAAACGAAGTCACCAATAACTAATAATAAACGCTTTGATTATGCTGGTTTGATTTTATTTGTAATTATGATGTTAAGTATCAATATTGTTATTACACAAAGTGGTGCCTTGGGATTATTCTCACCAATTATTTTAGGACTTATAATCATTTTTATACTTTCGACAATTATTTTCTTAAAAGTTGAAAATAAAATAGGTAATCCATTAATTGATTTTAAACTATTTCACAATAAGGCATATACAGGCGCAACATTATCTAATTTCTTATTGAATGGTGTGGCAGGTGCTTTACTAGTTGCTAATACATTTGTACAGCAAGGATTAGGATTTAGTGCATTTC
>NZ_RCVN01000029.1 GCF_003697915.1 Staphylococcus pseudoxylosus | reverse complement strand
ACGCAAAGTTTATTCAAAATGCATTGGGCGAAGAACTCACAGAAGAACGTAACAAAATTATTGAAAGCCGTAACGCTTTGAAAGAAATTGAGGATATTAAAAAGAAATATGAATAAACCTGATTTAATCGAAAAACAGAACCGCTTGGCAGAACTTAAAGAAAATAACGTATCTTTAAAATCTCAAATTAGTGGCTTTGAAGTAAAAAATGCAATTGAAGACTTGCCAAAAGTACAAGAATTGGAAAAAACACTTTCAGAAAATTCAATTGAAATTATCAAAATTGAGAATGAACTTAACGCACAGGAAGAAAAACCAAAAGGAAAAGATAAAATGACAAACTTTATTGAATCACAAAACGCTGTAACAGAATTTTTTGATGTATTGAAAAAGAACTCTGGAAAATCAGAAATTAAAAACGCTTGGAGCGCAAAACTTGCTGAAAATGGTGTAACTATCACAGATAAAACTTTTGAGCTTCCACGTAAATTGGTTGATTCAATCAACACAGTTTTGTTAAATACTAACCCAGTGTTCAAAGTATTCCGTGTTACAAATGTCGGCGCTTTGCTCGTATCACGCTCATTTGATTCAGCTAATGAAGCAAATCTCCACAAAGACGGACAACAAAAAGTAGAACAGGCTGCAGCTCTCACTATTGATACTCTTGAACCTGTAATGGTTTATAAATTGCAATCACTTGCTGAACGTGTTAAACGACTTCAAATGTCATATTCTGAACTTTACAACTTGATTGTAGCGGAACTTACACAAGCTATTGTTAATAAAATTGTTGACCTTGCGCTTATTGAGGGTGACGGAACAAACGGTTTTAAATCAATTGAAAAAGAAGCAGACGTCAAAAAAATCAAAAAGATTACTACAAAAGCCAAATCAGCTGGCAAAACTCCATTTGCTGACGCTATTGAAGAAGCGGTTGACTTTGTTCGCCCTACTGCTGGACGTCGTTATTTGATTGTTAAAGCAGAAGACCGTAAAGCCTTGTTAGATGAGTTACGTCAAGCAACTGCAAATGCTCACGTTCGTATTAAAAATGATGACGCTGAAATTGCCTCTGAAGTTGGAGTAGATGAAATTATTGTCTATACAGGTTCAAAAGCACTCAAACCTACTGTATTGGTAGACCAAAAATATCACATTGACATGCAAGACCTTACAAAAGTTGATGCCTTTGAATGGAAAACTAACAGCAACATGATTTTGGTAGAAACACTAACAAGCGGTCATGTTGAAACTTATAACGCTGGTGCAGTAATTACAGTAGCATAAGAATAAAATGGAGGAAGTAAATGATAGATTATATTAAGGTCTATTGTGGTATTCCGATTTTAGTAACAGCTTATGATAGTAAACTTATCTTATTCCGTTCAATAGCTATTAAATTGCTAGAAAAAAATGGTATTAAAGCTGACGAAACAAGCGTATTAGTTAAAGACTTTATTTCTTGTTATTGTCGGCTTAATATTGTTGATGAACCAGCAGAACAATGGCGAAATGCTGAAATGAAACGTTTGGCTTCTTTGCAAGAGTTAATGTATTATGGAGGTATTTAATGATATTCTCACAAGTTACATTACAGGTAGAAACGACTGTTAAGAAGAAGAACGGTGCAGAAGCTAATGTTATAAAGCCTATCGTTTTACCAGCAGTTAAACAGAGAATTAGTCAGACAAGGCTTGATGAGTTTTCTATGATTGGGCTAGGTAAAAACGTAAGATACGAGCTTAACGGAATCGGAGAAATGGAAGACTTGATTTTCAACTATTTCTTGGACGAAAAAGGCGAAACTTTCAAGCGTACAACATGGGAAAGAAACCCTAAGAATAACAAGATGATTTTAGAGGGGGTAGTAAGCAATGGAATTTGATTCTTATATAGATTGGTACAACAATTTGCTTACAATGCCTCTAAATGACGTTATTTTAGGTGTTAAGGACACGATAGAAGACAAGACGGTATATTTATCACTTAGTGACTCAAAGGTCATTAAAATGGATAATACGAGCTTTGTCATGGGTTACTATTATCAAGTTGTTTTATCTGTTAAAGATGTTGACGATGAACTTGTCGGACTGGTCGGAAATGTTTTACAAAACGGTTGGAATATGACGAACTGGTCAGAGAATAGCCATTTGTACAATTATACTGGTACTGTTTATTTGCCTTGTGGTGCAGGTGGTCAAGCATGGCAATGAATTTACTTAATACAGCAAGCATAGCTAAAGAAATGCAAACTAAAGTAACAGAACGCATGGGCGACTGGTTTGAAGCAGAATTTAAAGCTAAAGCGAATAGTGCAAGCCGAAGAACTAGATTAATTAGAAGTCATGGTCACACCTATACTTATGCTAGATACCAAAATACTGGTCAATTATCAAGTAACTTAAAACAAGTTAAAAAAGGCGATAAAATAGTTATTGACGCAGGTACTAGAGCTAATTATACTAGCGGTTATCATGGTATGTACTTTTTAAGAAATAAAAAAGGTATGCAAGACGTTAAAACAACATTGAAAAAAGGCGCTATTTATGCTAATTCAATGAAATTATAAAAGTAGAAAGTGGTTTAATTACATTTGATTGAAATTAACAATAATGGTATTTTTTAATGAGTTTAGATAATTTTAAAAATAGAGCGATTGTATGGGATACGGTCAATAAAGGCTTCCCACAACCAATTCAAATAATGCAAGGCGACGTCAACGCTAGAACATTGTCAATTAAAATACTTGATAATGGAGGCGAAATTGATTTGACTGGCCATTCATTAAAACTTACATATCAATATACTAATAGCAGTAATTCAGGTTTTGTTATGATTCCTCCTGAAAACTTAACTAAGGGAGAGTTTATTTTAGTAATTCCTACCGAAATGACAGAAACTGGAGTTATTGAAGCGAACTTAATACTTCTCAATGAAGATA
>NZ_RCVN01000028.1 GCF_003697915.1 Staphylococcus pseudoxylosus | reverse complement strand
ACGCATAAGAAAGAAGAAGCATAACATATGTTATGCTTCTTCTTTCTTATGCGTGTATATATTAGTTAATAAACTAGCTATAAATAGAATCAAAAATAGTATAAAACCATATATTTCAAATATGTTTAAGTGTTCATGAGATAATAGCTTATTCATTATCAGAAACAACATATCTAATGAATAAATTAAAAGTAGATGTATATAAATAGTAGTAAAACCAGTTTTATTTGTTGTATTTTTATCTGTCGATTTATAATGAACAACATAGATAATAAATAAACAAGTAATAAAGGCAAAACATATAGCATATACAATATTTAAATGTGATAATTCAAAGTTTTGTATTAATAGAACTAAACCTTCTCCAAATAACAAAATAACTAATAAACTTAATCTTTCTGTTAAATGATTAAAGTAAACAGGATTTTGATAAGAAGTTTTATAAAATAATAGTGGGAATATTGCCACTATAGCAATACCTGTAAAATATAACCAAAAATTAGCTGGGGGCGGTAAGACGGTAGATACTATGGAAAGTATAATTGTTAATAATAATCCAGTAGTATAAACTTCAACTAATTTTTTACTTGGATTTGCATTAGCAAATTTATAATTTAAGAAATATTGTATGAAAATACTTAAGTATATCAAGGCTGACATTAAGACAAACGGTATAAATGTTTGTTGGAAATCACCATTTATTGCTTTAGATAATATAACTATTAGATACATATCTATAAATACAAAAATATATTGATACCATTTTTGATTAAAAAATCTATTAACTAAAAGTGTACGATAAACCCATATAGAGAAGAATACAAGAAAAAGCATAAAGCTTTTTCCCAGTTCTTCTAAGGACATTAAGTTATGTGAAATACCTTCTGCTGTTTGGTTAATCGTTGATAAGATATAAACAAATATTAAATCAAAGAATAATTCTGTCATACTGACTTCTTTCTTTCCCATTTTTCCACTCCTGAAATTATATTTTCATTTATTCTTCATCTAATAGTTTGAACTTCTCGTCCAATTTTTGGAGACCTTTGTTTATTAATTCTTTTTGGTCTATTAAATTTTTTTGATGCTCTAAAAATATATCTTTACGTTTCATTTTAGTTGAACTACCTTGATGATATAATTCAGCAATTTCTTTTAACTTTGATACAGGCATATGTGTTTGTCTCATACACTTTATAAATTCAATCCAATATAAATCTTCTTTTGAAAAATCTCTATAACCATTTTTATCTCTTGAAACAAATGGAAAGAGCCCAGCTTTATCGTAATATCGAATCGTATGTTCACTTAAACCTAAATTTTCAGCTACTTGTTTAACTTGCATACTAACCCTCCTAAAAAAGGTGACTTTATAAAGTCACCTTTTGCCTATTTAATCAGTTGTACTAATAGTTCTTCATATTCATTATGGATAATAGCTTCAAATCCAAATGTAGATTCCATGTCATTTTTTAATGTTGTGATAGTATCATAACCGATAAATTCAGGATCATCTATTTTCAAACCAATTCGTTTAATGTCATTATGAAATAAATTGTTTTGGTGAGAAAGCTCAATAATCTCTTCTGCTAAAGATTTAACGTAATTATTAGTTGGGAGAGATACATGCTTATCATCTACGACTCTGTGTTCTGTAATAATCTTTATATCTGTTTCATTTTCTTTAAATATTGTTAAAAAATAATACATATTAATAACCACCTTATAAATTTAAGTAGATTAACGTGTCGTATATCCACCATTAGCGAATAATGTTTGTCCATTTATCCACCAACCATCTAAAGTTAAGAAAGTAATAATTGGTGCAATATCTTCAATTTTTGTAAGTTGATTATGGAGTGCTTGAGATTTGTGGAATTCAACAGCATTTTCCCCCTCTTGAGGATAGAAGAATGGCGTATCCATTGGTCCTGGTGCTACAGCATTAACAGATATCCCTCTGTCCATAAACTCTTTTGACGCTGCACGTGTATAATGCTCAACTGGTGCTTTTTCGCCTGCATATGTTGAATATAAGCCAGTGTAAGCTGCAAGTAACGAAGTCGCAAGTGTAATGATTTTTCCATCATTGTTCATAGACTTTTCCGCATATTTGATAAAGAAATACGCTGATTTTGAATTAATGTCTGCCATACTGTCAAACTCTTCTTCAGTCGTTTCTGCTATGGGTTTCTTAAGAACTTTTCCTACGGTGTTAATTGCAATATCGACTTTTCCAAATGTCTTCTCCGCATGTTGAAATAAGGCTTCAATATTACTTACTTTAGTTAAATCTCCAGAAAATAATGTAGCTTCTCCACCTAATTCTTCTACTTTTGAAAGTGTTTCTTTTGCATCATCTAAAGACTTCTCGTCATGATGATGAATAACTAATTTTGCCCCATCTTTCGCATATTCCGTACTTAATAGTCCACCTAGATTTTTTGCCCCACCTGTAATAACTATAACTTTGTCTTTCAAATTATTAAATTTACCCATATATATAACCTCCTTTGAATATATTTCTTATCATAAACCTTAGAGTGCAATATAAAGCAATACTTTAACAACAATTTCTGAATTTTTTATTTACTTCTCTACTTCACTATAAGAGTTACACTAAAACATTAATATATAATATATTTTATTATTTAATTCAGTTGATTTGAAAGGATCTTTGAAAAAGCATATCATTAAAACAAATAATAAAGGAGGTTCTATCAATGAAAGCAGCAGTTTGGTATGGTCAAAAGGATGTACGAGTTGAAGATCGAAAATCTAAAGAGTTACAAGATAATGAGGTTAAAGTTAAAGTATCTTGGGCTGGCATTTGTGGTACAGATTTACATGAATACTTAGAAGGCCCTATATTTATTTCAACAGATAAACCAGACCCGTTCCTTGGCCAAAAAGCACCCGTTACATTAGGACACGAATTTGCAGGCGTAGTAGAAGATATTGGTTCTAAGGTTACAAAATTTAATAAAGGCGATCGTGTTGTCATTAATCCTACAGTTTCAAATCGTGAAAAAGAAGAAAATATTGACCTTTATGATGGTTATTCATTTATAGGCTTAGGTTCTGATGGCGGATTTGCAGAATTTACAAACGCCCCAGAAGAGAATGTTTATAAATTACCAGATAATGTTTCTGATAAAGAAGGTGCCCTTGTAGAACCAACGGCTGTTGCAGTTCAAGCAATTAAAGAAGGCGAAGTTCTATTTGGCGATACTGTTGCTATTTTTGGTGCAGGGCCAATCGGTTTATTAACAACTATAGCAGCCAAAGCAGCTGGTGCTAGTAAAATATTTGTTTTCGATTTATCGGAGGAGCGACTTAATAAAGCTAAAGCAGTAGGTGCTACTTATACGATAAACTCTGGTGAATCAAACCCAAGTGATATTATTAGTGAATACACTGATAATGGCGTTGATGTAGCATTTGAAGTAGCTGGTGTAGCACCAACCCTTAAATCTGCCATAGACGTTACTAAAGCAAGAGGCACAGTTGTTATAGTTTCTATATTCGGACATCCCATCGAGTGGAATCCAATGCAGTTAACTAATACAGGAGTAAAACTTACTTCTACAATTGCTTATACACCTACTACATTTCAGCAAACAATAGACTTAATCAACGAAGGCAATTTAAAAGTGAAAGATGTAGTTACTGATGAGATTGAGTTAAATGATATTGTAAAGTCAGGATTTGAACAACTTGTAAATGATAAATCACAAGCAAAAATTCTCGTTAAATTATAAAAAATATAAAAAGGAGCCTCTTTAGTTTAGAGATACTCCTTTTTATTTTAAAATATTTTGTTTTTAACTAGATGTTGTATCTGAATAGCTAAAAAGACCTTTAGGATAATTATAAACATCATGGAATTTTATAAATCGATTGCATTTAATTTTAATAAATAAAATAAAAAGGAGTTGACAATGCGTTATCTTGTAACTACAATGGTTACAAGAGGTGATTGATATGAAAATAAGTAGTCGTTTTACGGTCGCTATTCATATACTGACTTTAATAAAAATCGAAAAAAATTATACTTTAACATCGAATCAAATTGCAGAAAGTGTGAATACGAACCCTGTTGTTATTCGAAGATTGATGGGAAAACTTAAAAAGGCTGGCTTTATTGAAGTGTCTCATGGAAGTGCAGGAGTTAAGCTTTTAAAATCATTAGACGAGATTACATTATTTGATGTTTATAGATCTGTAGAAGTTGTTGAACAAGGCAATTTATTCCAAATACATGAAGATACCAATATTAACTGTACAGTTGGTGCAAACATACAAATTGTATTGGAAGTTATTTTGGAAAGTGCACAGGATGCAATGGAGACAGTATTAAAAAGTGTAACATTAGAAAATATAATGAACAAAATTCTAGTAAACAATGGATAAATATATCCACCCCTACTTGTAACTGTAATACTTACAGTTACAAGTAGCGTTTGCTTAAATTAGATAAAACTGTATTAATCACCTCAATAAACATTATTGAAAGGAGAAATTACTTTTTCATTGAAAGCGAGTATTTATTCTGATTATAGTTGTCCTTTTTGTTTTATAGGTAAGGACCAACTTGAAAAAGCAATAAAAGAAACAGATGGTAATGTATCTATAGAATGACAAACATTTGAGCTGATATCCAAAAACCATTAACGCAATTACATTCTGTTAATGACTCATCCAAATTATCACTCTGACAGTAAGAATGAAATCAGGTGAACGTATTAAAGATGTTTGTTTATCACTCATAATAGGTGCTTTAGCTCTATTATTATTTTTATTAAATATATTTTAATAATTAAAATTAGGAGGAATTTATTATGAAAATTGGAATTATTGGGGCAAGTGGAAAAGTTGGAAGCCTTGTATTAGAAGAGTCAATTAAAAGAGGTCATGATGCAACAGCAATTGTTAGAAATGCTTCAAAATTATCAAATAGTAATATAAATGTTTTAGAAAAAGAAATATATGATATTACTTCGGAAGACTTGAAAGATTTAGATGTAGTTATTAACGCATTTGGTGCGCCTCTTGGTGAAGAAGAAGCACATGTGAAAGCAGGCCGTGCACTTATTGAAGCATTAAAAGGATCTGATACAAGAGCAATTATCGTTGGTGGTGCAGGTAGTTTATACGTTGATGAAGCACAAACAACTAAGTTAATAGATACACCTGAATTTCCTGAAATATTTGTGCCAACTGCAAAAGGACAAGGTAGAAATTTAGAAGATTTAAAAACTTCTAAAGATATTACTTGGACATTTCTTAGTCCATCTGCAAATTTTGATGCTGATGGTCCTAAAACTGAAAACTATCAAGCAGGCAAAGACAATTTATTAATTAACTCTAAAGGCAATAGTTATGTTAGTTATGCAGATTTTGCATTTGCACTAGTGGATGAGATAGAAAATCCCCAGCATAAAAATGAACGTTTTACTGTGGTATCAGAAAATAATTAAGAAAATATAATTGAAAAGACAAAAATACTAATAAATTATATAACTTTATATGTCCAAAAAATTCAACACTAAATCTGTATATATGAAACATTTTAGAATGAAACGACTGAGTGTTTAAGGTATACCCTAATCACGCAGTATTTATGATATTAAATTTTATTATAGTTAGCTTCTAATTGTATACTTGACTAAGTAATAATTAATAAAAAAAATAGATACATTCGCCTCTATTATTGTAAATAACATAGGGCGAATGTACCTATAAAAATTTTTACTTTATACTTTCTCAATAGTACATCCAAACAAACCATCTTTAACTTTCACATTATGTTTACCTGACCAAAATGTGCTTACTTGATAATAGCACCACTCACCATCGTCTTTTAGAAATTTAATATCTTTATAATCTTTTTTCAGTAAGCATTTTAAGGTCTCATCTCTTCTAGACATAAATATCATCTTCCTTTAAAACGATACATTAATAGGTACGGAAAAGCAACTTTTTTTGTGCTTAAAACCAGTCATATCAATAACTTAAGGGCAACTAGCCTCGCCGGCAATAGTTACCCTTATTATTTAATAAATAGAATTTGCATTATTAGGAGGTGCTAATGGATTTATCTTATCAATACGTTCAAAAAACATTATTCCATTAAGATGATCTATTTCATGCTGAGCTACAATTGAAGCATGTCCTTTAAGCTTCAATATTTTTTCTTCCCCATATAAATTTTGACTATTTTTCAAAAAAATCATCATATTATTTAAAAGAGTAAAATCATTGTCACTTAATGGTATTTCTAAAGGTTTTGTCTTTTTATAAAGCATCTCGTTATCTTCTTTTACAATATCTTTCATAGTAATAATATAATTACTCTTATAAAGCTTTGTATTCAAATATATCATCAACTTTCTTCTTAAAAACTTTAGATATTTTAAATGCTAACTTCAATTCAGGGTCATACCTATCATTTTCAATAGCATTTATTGTTTGTCTACTAACATCACATCTTTTTGCTAAATAATCCTGACTAATAGCCAGTTTCTTTCTAAACTCTTTAATTTTATTTTTCATATTCGCCCCCCCCCCACTATGTAAAATATGTTTTACATAAAAATAACATAAATCTTTTTTTATTCCAATTGCTTTATTGACGTTGAGCCTCGGAACCCTTAACAATCCCAAAACTTGTCGAATGGTCGGCTTAATAGCTCACGCTATGCCGACATTCGTCTGCAAGTTTAGTTAAGGGTTCTTCTCAACGCACAATAAATTTTCTCGGCATAAATGCGTCTATTCCTTTATCTACTCAGTAGACCTAGTAGACCCGAATAAATAATTTTAAATATCCAAGGGCGCACTTACACACCTAAAAAAGGTGTAGTGCTAAAACCAAAATTTGCGTGTAATAATTAAATACCTTTATTTGCATTTTAAAGGGGTATTTAGAGCAAACTTTAAAAATATATAGTTTTATACCTCTATAATTATATTTGTTTCTTAAAACGTAAATATAAGCCAAATAAGAGGTGTTTTTATGACGATAAACTTTGTATTCACTTTTTCTGTATTTGATAAAAAATCAAAAGAAATTGCTGAACTATGTAATATCCCTAACGACCAACGAATTCAAAAAGTAATTAAAATCATGAAAGAACAAAACATTTCAGATACCGATTTTGAATTTCTTAAACTTTATGATTTTTATTTTTCAGATAATCCAGATATCAATTTTTAGCAAATCCAATGGCTTATTTTTTAGACACTGCCCAGTTACATGCAAATTAAAATTTTCATGATTTTTTATAGTTCCTAACAGGATTAAAATTTGTATAACGAAAGTATAATGTTTATATAACATTAGTATAATAAAGCATTTTAACATTATACTTTTGATAATCGTTTATCGTCGTCATCACAATAACTTTTAAAATACTCGTGCATAATTCAACAGCTGACCTCCCAATAACTACATGGTGTTATCGGGAGGTCAGCTGTTAGCACTTATATTTTGTTATTGTTCTTCCTCGATTTCGTCTATCATTTTGTGATTAATTTCTCTTTTTTCTTGTTCTGTTAAGTCATAAAGTTCACTAGCTAAATACTCTTTTTGTTTCCAAATATAAAAAATTTGGTTCTGTTGCAAAGTTGAATTTATAGTATAATTTTAACAAAAAGGAGTCTTCTGTATGAACTATTTCAGATATAAACAATTTAACAAGGATGTTATCACTGTAGCCGTTGGCTACTATCTAAGATATGCATTGAGTTATCGTGATATATCTGAAATATTAAGGGAACGTGGTGTAAACGTTCATCATTCAACGGTCTACCGTTGGGTTCAAGAATATGCCCCAATTTTATATCAAATTTGGAAGAAAAAGCATAAAAAAGCTTATTACAAATGGCGTATTGATGAGACGTACATCAAAATAAAAGGAAAATGGAGCTATTTATATCGTGCCATTGATACAGAGGGACATACATTAGATATTTGGTTGCGTAAGCAACGAGATAATCATTCAGCATATGCGTTTATCAAACGTCTCATTAAACAATTTGGTAAACCTCAAAAGGTAGTTACAGATCAGGCACCTTCAACGAAGGTAGCAATGGCTAAAGTAATTAAAGCTTTTAAACTTAAACCTGACTGTCATTGTACATCGAAATATCTGAATAACCTCATT
>NZ_RCVN01000027.1 GCF_003697915.1 Staphylococcus pseudoxylosus | reverse complement strand
CATGGAATTGGTCAGGACGTTTTACAGCTAACACAACGATTAAAGTAAGACGTAGTGCTGGATTAAAAGGTGAAATTGTGGATAGTGGTTCATGGATTTATGTGAATAAATGGGTCGACTTTGTAAGCATAACTAAAAAGGATGGTTACTGGTGGATTAAATTTAAATATCCAACGAATCCAAGCGCTGGATATTTCTACTTAGCAGTGTGCAAGATTACTGATAAAGACGAGAAAATAAAGAACGAAAAATATTGGGGAGAGATTAAATGGAAATAATGTGTTAAAATACACTTGCGGTTGATGAACAACCGTCCTATTCATATTTGTTGAAATCTTCATTGAGGCACCTCTTTACAGGGGTGTCTTTTTTATTGTAATATGACAATGAACATGTTGCATGTGCGACCTTCTAAGAGGTTAATCCTAAATAGTTTTAGCCTCCCTTTACAGCGTCACTCTTTATGAGTGGCGTTTTTTATTTATTCTTGAAAAAAGCTAAATATTCTGATAAAATTAATTTTCCTTTCCCATATGATTTTCAATCAAATAGAATTACATATTTAAGTGTCACTTCGGTGGCACTTTTTAAATTTTTATGATAATTTGTAATTGCACATATTCATTATGTGTACATACTCATAAGCTATCACCTTACTAAAAGAAGTAGACACATTGTCCCGTGTCTGCTTTTTTATTTATCCATTGAAAAACATAGAATATTCTGATAATATAAACGTTGTGAACTTCATACCTTTCAAAAAATATCTCTATATTATATCTATTTGACAGGCACTTATGTGTCTGTTTTTTAATTTGTGTGGTACAATTGCATTGTTTCTTGAAATATAGAAACTTCCTTAATATGTATAGGCAGTCGTTAATTCGGCTGTCTTTTTTATTTTACAATATATATCTATATAGGGTATAATGGATATATGAAATAGTTGTTCTATGAAACGACTAAATACACTAGAGGTACAGTGTGTTGCCTGGCAGAGGCTTTATATCTGACTGTTAGTCTCGGCTGGTGACATCCTTCCAGTCCCGTATCTATAATTCCCCCCGCCATAGTGGGCTTGCTTCTTGTCTGAAGGTAGTATAAGGCTATGACTTTGGCAGTAAGATAGAAACTGCAAATATGGCACACAACCGTATAAGTTACACTTTGTAGTCGCGAATATAAGGTGTAGTAGTGGTTGTGATACATAATGATCTATTGGGTCAACTTACTAAGAATGACCCCTAAACCACCCACACATGTTACTGGTGGTTATTTTTTTGTTATAATTTAATTGTATTCAAACTATAAGGGTAGGCACTTATGTGCTTGCCCTTTTTTTATGTTAAAATTTCTGAAAAAGGGGGGTTAATATGATTAGTGGAATAAATCATATTACTTATTCAGTTGCTAATATAGCTAAATCAATCGAATTTTATAGAGATATTTTAAAGGCTGAAATTTTAGTTGAAAGTAAGACGTCGGCTTATTTCAATTTAGCTGGTATATGGTTAGCTTTGAACGAAGAAAAAAATATTCCTAGAAATGAAATTGAATATTCATATACGCATATAGCATTTACAATTTCGAATAACAATTTTGATGATTGGTATAACTGGTTAAAAGAAAATGGAGTAAATATTCTTGAAGGTAGAGATAGAGATATTAGAGATAAAAAATCAATATATTTCACTGATTTAGATGGACATAAATTAGAATTGCATACAGGAAGTTTAGAAGATAGATTAAGTTATTATAAAGAGGCTAAACCTCATATGAATTTTTATGTTTAAAATAACGTTATACGTATGATTTTGAAACACGTTTCTACTTGTCTTGATATTGTATATTAAACCACCCACACATGTCACTGGGTGGTTATTTTTGCATAAAAAAAGGACAGTAATACTGTCCAAAATTATATAAAGTGAAGTACAATTGGAACTATAATACCTACAACTGAAACAGCTAGACCAAATACAGTCAACGTTCTGTTTTGAAATTCATTTAAATCATCTTTTATTTCTTGTCTACTAGCTAAAATATCATCTTTTGTTTCTCTACGATTCTCATCTAATTTATCTATGATTCTATCAAATTTACTATCTAAATGATTTTTGAAGTTTTCATATTCTTCTCTTTTAACGTGTTCACTCATTAGTTTACTACCTCCTAAATCTAAAGTTCTCTTTTCATATTCAACTAAGGCTTCAATGGTAGCTTTCTTTATCTCTATTATATCATATTTATTTAATGTAGTAACTTCTGGTATGGTTTTTCCTACTTCATTTTTATTCAATGGTACACCTTTTTCAAATTCTAAAACATTATCTTTCATTAATGCCACCCCGTTTCAGTAGAGGTAAAGGAAAAGAGATTTTTGCCAATTCATTTTCAGTTTCATTTAGCATGTAATGAAAGTGATCTGCGAATGTAGGAGACTCTCCAAAAATATCAGGAATGTACAATATTTTTAAATTTATATTTTCAATATTAGTTAAATCAATTTCCTTAGGTAAAGCCATTCCATAATTTTTCTTTATTGAACCATCACTCTTTATTTGTGTACCTTGCATACCATCGAATCTTAGTTCTTTTGAAGGTATTTCAGAATAAGTGAGTAAAACTATTCCATCATTTTCTAACGATTCATCATCTAATTTTTCTAAACCAATTATATCAAACATTAAAAATATAACCCATTTATCGTCTGATAAATCTTCTAAATAATCTAAATTTTTAATATGTTTAAAATCGCCTTCATTATCGCCAAGATAAAAAGCTTGATAAGTTAAGTTGGTAACAAAAAGATTATCATTAATTTTCATTGTGTTCCTCCTAAAAAGTACATTAATATAATGATACTAGTTTTCGAATATTTTTGAAATATATTTTTTGTTGATTAATACGAACAAGTGTTCTATCATATTCATGAGGTGATAATATGAAAGTAATAAATCCAAATGCACCAGATGAATATAAATACGAAACTGATTACCGTAATATTCCCAGAGAATATCTTAATCCACGTATACCACAAGGACGTGGCATGGTTAAGTGGCAAGCCTTCAAGACCCTGCCCGAACAATACGAACAACTAGAGCAATACATACAAGATCAGAATAAGATTGATAGACCATCATTAAGTGACCAACAATTGAATGATTTAAATGATAAGTTAATATTCAAAATGTATCATGACCCAACTATCGAATTACGCTATTTTGTCGATGGATATATTAAAACTAAAGAGGGTTACATTCATAAAGTAGATGTTCACACACAAGCACTACATTTATATGAAGAAAGTGGATTAAGTAAGGTTAATTTGTTAGATATTGTGGAGATAAAATAAGTAAAAAACTTTAAGAAAAGGGTTGATTATATAGTTCTAATGAGCTATAATATATATAGGAGGTGAGGGAATGAGGCGAAAAGAAAGAACAAAAAAAGAACATCGCGAAGACGTTGAGTATTACTTGAAAATTGCAACCTTCTCAATACTACTCATCGAATTTCTTCGCAAGATGTTCTAAGGTAAGACCCCGAAAGGGGTTCCTTACCTCTTATTATAATAGGAGGGGATAAAAATGAAAAGAGAAACAAAACAAAAGATTTCATTCGGTTTGTCTATAGGGATATTAATCTTAGTTATATTACTATTAATATTTTAAATAAAATTAAAAAATCGCCTCATTCTTAATAAATGAATTGTTATGATGAATTGTTTAACACAATTAAAAAACTAATAGAAACAAAAGAAATATCGAGTTATCAAATAAACAAAGATATTGGCATAAGTTACGGTAATATAAATGCTATGCGTCGTGGAGAAAGAAGTATAGAGAACTTAAGTTTAAAGAATGCTAAAATTTTATACGAATATGCAAAAGCCCACCTAAATGAATAGGTGGGTTGTTTTTTATATTGTTACTTTTATTCTTTTAGCTTTATTGCCTATAGCAACATCAATTGTTGAATCATCTTCAAGTTGTTCAGGATTGTGAATTTCTAAATATGCTTCTCCATTATAAGTTGTTAAATAAGCTGTTGTTTCTACGAATCCATTAAATTTATCGTTATATATTGATGCTAGTAATTCAGTTTTTGATTCTCCATAGATGTGGTCAATCTTTAATGGTATTTTAATATAGTTTCCATCGTTAATTCTATCAGTCGTTTCTAATTTAGCGAAGTCTAAGAAGTTCTTCACTGTTGAATTTAAGTCTATAGAAATTAGTTCGGAAGCATTCTTATATATTAAATAAGTATTACCGTTTATTATTGCTGTATATTTGAAATCTTCATCACAGGCTATTGCTCTCTGTGAAAAATAATCTAAATATGTAAATCTTGTTGCTAGATCATATGGTTGATGTAAGTCAATATCATCTTGAATGAATTTGTCTAACTTTAATCCAAATGTTAATTTACCAGTAACTTCAAATCCAGTTAAAGAAGTGTTGAAAATAAATTCACTATTTTTAACGTTTTCGGATAAATTCCAAGTAGTCCTTGTAGTTCTACCTTTTAAAGCTGGCAGATACATATTATCTTCACTATCTTTATCGTGATAAAAAGTTAAATCTTTAGGTATTGCTTTTTTAACATCTTTAGGCAGATTCAATTTTGGTGCCTTAGGTTTCCCTTTAATTTTAACATTGCTAGTCTCATCATCTGTAATTGTAGCTTCTGTAGTAAATAATATTTCATCTTTATCAAAACTTATCTCTTTAATATAACTTCTTGTTGTAACATCAGCTTTTATTTCTGAATATGAAATAGCAAGTTTTAATGACCCAATTTCTAATATTTTATCTAATAATTGACTTCTAGTATCTAGGTTTGAAATGATTTCTTTAGAAACATATTTTTCCTTCCACGCTTTTGCATTTCTAAATTCAACGTTCTTAGTTTCATCTTTTTTAGTGTGGAAATTTTTACGTATGGCACCAAGTACACGTGAATTATACCAATGTGTGAGCATAGTATTACAATCTTTTTCATTTAAATGTTTAATAAAGAATTCTGCTAGATTATTTAATTGTCTCCATTTATGTTCTAAATCTTTTCCAAATCCTGCAGAAGCATTTTGCTCTCTCCAATGATAAATAGGATAATCAGAATAAATACCTATTCTAGGATTTTTACTATAAACAAGACACGAATACATTACGTCTTCCCACCAAACTTTTTCTCCCTCAGAGAAATAAAGGTTGTTTTCAGTCAGAAATTCCTTTCTATAAAGTTTTGGTACCGTCATAGGTCCCATTGAATTTACACCATCTTTTTGAGCACCAATTTTATTTCCTTGATACTCCTTCCATCCCCATGACCAGCCTTTAGTTCTTACAACTTTAGGATTAACCACATCTAATTGGTTTTCTTCAGCAAAGTTATATAGTCTTTCCAATGCTTGTGGAAAAATAGAATCATCATCATCACTAAAGAATACATATTTAGAATTAGCCAAATCGATTCCTTTATTTCTTGGTCTACTTGACCAACCAGAAGGAGATATTCTGTATGAATAAAAGTTAGAACGATTTGTAGTTTTTTCTTTTAACCTTTTATAAGCATTAAAATCGCTTGAACCGTCATCAATAAAAATAACGTCAAAATCATTACTATCCATTGTTTGATTATCTAACGAATTAATTAGCCTATTAAGTATTTCTTCTTTGTTATTAAAAGTAGGTATGATTACAGTTACTTTTTTCATTATATAGCCCCTTTATTTAATTATTATTTATATATTTCTATTGTACCATTCTTTGCGTAGTGCAATCATTATAAAAATGAATGTTTTAAATTTTCTGAAGCGGTCGCAAGACATTTTAAGGGCAAAAAAAGGGCAGATTAATTAAAAACCATTAAAAACTCATGGAATCAAAATAATGTATAACATTCAATAAACACTATTATATCAGTCTTTTTACAAACTTTTAAAATCCTATAGAACTCACAAAACAATCCGCAAATGATGATGTGATTTCGTTTGAATCGAATAATCAATTAGACAAGTAGCTAATTTGGGTAAAAATATCCCTATGCTACTTGTTTTTTTATATAATTCGCACCTTAACATTAAAATTTTTATAAAACGCACAAAAAATATATAATTTAATAATATTTACAAAAAATAATCAATTTTAACTTTGCATTTAATGAAAAATGAAGTTATATTAAAGAGTAAGGAGTCCTACTTAAATTGCTAACAAGTTGAAATAAGCTTGTAGTAAAAAGAAGTGAAGTTTACTATTCGGTGTTGAAGTTGGTTTTTAAAATGGATGTTTAAGGAGTTGTGCATATGAGTTTGCTTAGCAATAGAGAAGCGGTTGGCTTAAGCGTAGTGGAGTTATCAAATCGTATTACATCATTATATAATACGTCACTTAGTCCTGAAATGATTGAATTGATAGAGGAGAAAAAAGCGAAATTAAATCATCAAGATGCGCAAATATTAGCAGAATTTTTTAATACAACTTCAGAAGATGTATTTTAGATAAACCATATGAGATGGTTCTAAATAAGATATAAGATATAGTATACATAACTATTTGAGGATATGTAGAATCAAGGGGGTAAAAGTTTATGAAATATAATGAATTCAATCAACCTATTGGTGAGCAAGTAGATGGTTTTCAAGTACCTATTGTGCCGAGTGCCTTATCGATAGAAGGTCGATATTGTCGCTTAGAAAAGTTAAAACCAAAACATAGCGAAGGCTTATATGCCCATTTTGGAACGGTTGAGGATTTGCCTAATTGGACTTATTTACCTGATGAGCAACCTCAAGATTTAGAAGCGTTTAAAGTATACTTAAATAGAAAAGTTGAATCTAAAGATCCATATTTTTTTGCAATCGTTGATAGACAAACAGGACAAGCAGTGGGTATAGTTGCTTTGCTTAGAATTGATCAGTCAAATGGTTCCATTGAAGTTGGGCATATTCATTATGCCAATATTTTAAAACGAACACGTATTGCAACTGAAGTTCAATTTTTATTGGCTAATTATATCTTCGAAACGTTAGGCTATAGAAGATATGAATGGAAATGCGATGCGCATAATGAACCTTCTATCAAAGCTGCAAAACGTTTAGGTTTTAAATATGAAGGTACCTTTCGAAATCATAAAGTTTATAAAGGACGTAATCGGGACACTTGTTGGTTGTCCATCATTGATAGCGAATGGCTAAAGATTAAACAACAATATGAAAAATGGTTAGATGAAAAGAATTTTGATGAATTTGGTAATCAAATTTATCGTTTGTCTATCTAATAGTAACCTTTAATATATAAATAGATAATATGAAAATGAATCATTTTTTAAGGAATGATTTTATCAAATTGTGATAAAATCATTCTTTTTTTATATTGAAAATAATAGTAACAAAAGAACTTAATGCTCGCATTGAAAAGGGATACAACAATACAAATGTATGCGGTATATTAAAATCCTAAATTTGAATGTATGATGCAATTTCTATTAAAATAAGTTATAATGATGTGATGAATTTTTATGAGGAGATATGACTATGACAATTAAGCAGCTTGTAAAAAGCAAACACCCAATACTTAAAAAGACAATATCAAGCGTGACTCAATTTGATCAACGATTGGAGCAATTGTTATTAGATTTAGAAGATACGATGTATGATGTTGAAGCATCTGCAATTTGTGCACCTCAAATAGGTATTGAACAAAAAGTAGCTATTATAGATATGGAAATAGATGGTTTGTTACAACTGATTAATCCTCAATTAGTAAGTGAATCTGAAGAAAAAGTGACAGATTTAGAAGGTTCCATTAGTATGCCCAATGTATTCGCTGAAGTAACTAGAAGTAAAATGATTGTGGTTAAAGGTAACGATAAGCATGGTAATGAAGTAGAAATGACAGCATACGATGATATTGCTAGAATGATTTTACATATGATTGATCATTTTGATGGCATATTATTTACAGAGCGTGCAGAGCGTATTTTAGACGAAGCTGAGATGGAGGCGTATTTTGACAATGAGTAAAATTATCTTTATGGGAACACCTGATTTTTCAACAAAAGTATTAGAAATGTTAATTGCTGAACATAATGTGATTGCTGTAGTAACACAACCAGACAGACCAGTAGGTAGAAAGAGAACATTAACACCACCGCCAGTTAAAGAAGTGGCAGTAAAACATGGATTATCAGTATATCAACCAGAAAAATTAGCTCAATCAGAAGATTTAGAGAAACTTATTGCTTTAGATGCAGATTTAATTGTCACAGCAGCTTTCGGACAAATTTTACCGGAATCATTATTAAATGCTCCTAAGTTAGGAGCAATCAATGTGCATGCGTCATTATTACCAAAATACAGAGGTGGCGCACCGATACATCAAGCTATTATAGATGGTCAAAAAGAAACGGGCATTTCTATTATGTATATGGTTAAAAAATTAGACGCAGGAGATATTATCTCTCAACGAGCAATTGTAATAGAAGACCAAGATGATGTTGGGTCAATGCATGATAAATTAAGTTTCTTGGGTGCAGATTTATTAAAAGAGACACTACCTTCAATTATAAATGGTACGAATCAGCGTATAGAACAAAATGAAGACGAGGCAACATTCGCATCAAACATTAGCCGTGATCAGGAAAAAATAGATTGGTCTCAGTCAGCAGAAGCAATATACAACCAGATAAGAGGTCTTTCACCTTGGCCAGTCGCATATACAAAAATGGATGATGGTAACTTAAAAGTATATGCTAGTCGTATTGAACAAGGAAAGACAGGTGAACCTGGAACAATTATAGAAACAACAAAAAAAGCAATTATTGTTGCTACAGGTTCTGGCGATGCTATCGCATTAACAGATATACAAGTTGCAGGCAAAAAACGTATGTTAACTGCAAACTATTTAAGCGGAGTACAAACTTCGCTTGTTGGGAAGGTACTATCATGACAATAGACACAAATGTAAGGTTATTAGCATTTGAAACAATCCAAGATATTATAAATGATAAAGCTTACAGTAATATTATTATTAACGAAGTATTATCAAATAATGAATTAAGTAGAGCAGATAAAAGTTTGTTTACAGAACTTGTATATGGCACGTTGAAAAGAAAATATACATTAGATTATTTGTTAAAACCATTTGTACAGACAAAACTTAAAGGCTGGGTAAGACAATTACTTTGGATGAGTATTTACCAATATGCGTACTTAGATAAAATACCTGAACATGCTATCATCCACGAAGCAGTGGAAATAGCTAAATATAAAGGCGGACCACATAATGGAAACGTAGTTAACGGTATTTTAAGAAATATGATGCGCAGTGAGTTACCAGACTTCACGGAAATTACAGATGATAAGAAGAGAATTGCTATTGAATATAGCTTACCTAAATGGTTAGTTGATCATTGGGTTACACATTTTGGCATAGAAAAGACAGAAGAGATTGCGCAATCTTTCTTAGATAAAGTATCAACCACTGTACGTGTAAATTTAACAAGAATTACTGTTGATGAAGCAATTAGAAGATTAACAGATGATGATTATATAGTAGAACTAGATAAAGAAATTGATACTTGCCTGCATATTAGTGGTAAACCAATTATTGAATCAAGATTATTTAAAGATGGACTTGTATCAATTCAGGATAAAAGTTCGATGTTCGTTGGTGAGGTTATGTCATTAACAGAAGGCGATAAAGTGCTTGATGCATGTAGTGCACCAGGTGGTAAAGCTTGCCATATGGCTGAAATATTAAACGGTACAGGTCATGTTGATGCGACTGATATCCACGAACATAAAATTGATTTAATTGATTTCAATATCAAAAAATTACGTTTATCTAACATTTCTGCTTTTGAACACGATGCAACTGAAAAATATGATAAAGTGTATGATAAGATTTTAGTCGATGCACCTTGTAGCGGATTAGGTGTGTTAAGACACAAACCTGAAATTAAATACGAGCAATCACAACATTCAATTCAATCATTAGTTGAAATTCAATTAGAAATTTTGAATAATGTGAAAGATAGCGTGAAACCAGGCGGCACAATTATTTATTCAACATGTACGATTGAACAAATGGAGAATGAAAACGTAATATATACGTTCTTAAAAGCAAATAATGATTTTGAATTCGATGCTTTTGAACACCCAATAACTGGAGAAAAAGTGAAGACAATGCAAGTTTTACCTCAAGATTTCAACTCTGATGGCTTTTTCATTACTAGGATAAAAAGAAAGGAAACGTAATAAATGATAACTACAGAAAAGAAAAAAAAGAATAAGTTTCTTCCCGATTTTGAAAAGCAATCAATTTATTCACTGAGATATGATGAGATGCAAGAATGGTTAGTTAGTAATGGCCAACAAAAATTCAGAGCAAAACAAATTTTTGAATGGTTATACGAAAAACGTGTAAATAGTATTGATGAAATGTCAAATTTATCAAAAGAATTACGTGAAGTTTTAAAAAACAGTTTTACTATGACTACAATGACGACAGTAGTTAAACAAGAAAGTAAAGATGGAACGATCAAATTCCTTTTCGAACTACAAGATGGTTACACGATTGAAACGGTATTGATGAGACATGAATATGGTAATTCAGTATGCGTAACGACACAAGTTGGGTGTCGTATTGGTTGTACGTTCTGTGCCTCTACATTAGGTGGCTTAAAGCGTAACTTAGAAGCGGGTGAAATCGTTTCACAAGTTTTGACAGTACAAAAGGCATTAGACGAAACAGAAGAACGTGTATCTCAAATTGTAATTATGGGTATCGGTGAACCATTTGAAAATTATGATGAAATGATGGATTTCTTGAAAATTGTTAATGACGATAACGGTTTAAATATTGGTGCACGTCATATTACAGTTTCTACATCAGGTATTATTCCACGAATTTATGATTTTGCTGATGAAGATATTCAAATTAACTTTGCAGTTAGTTTGCATGGTGCAAACGATGAAGTTCGTTCACGATTGATGCCAATTAATAGAGCATATAATGTTGAAAAATTAATGGAAGCAATTAATTATTATCAAGAAAAAACGAATAGACGTATTACTTTTGAGTATGGTTTATTTGGTGGTGTAAATGACCAAGTAGAACATGCTAGAGAACTTGCGCATTTAATACAGAAATTAAATTGCCATGTTAACCTAATTCCAGTAAACCACGTACCGGAAAGAAATTATGTTAAGACTCCAAAAGAAGATATCTTTAAGTTTGAAAAAGAGTTAAAACGATTAGGTATCAATGCAACAATTAGACGTGAACAAGGTGCAGATATCGATGCTGCATGTGGACAACTAAGAGCTAAGGAACGAAAAGTAGAAACGAGGTAGAGACATGCTAAATGCACAATTTTTTACTGACACAGGACAATATCGGGATAAAAACGAAGATGCTGGTGGCGTTTTTTACAATCGTACAGAACAACAATTATTAGTGCTTTGTGATGGCATGGGTGGTCATTTAGCAGGTGAAGTAGCTAGCCAGTTCGTAACAAAAGAGTTACAACAAAGATTTGAAGAAGAAAATTTAATCGAGGCTGATCAAGCTGAAGCTTGGTTGAAGACAACCTTAAAAGCTATTAACCGTGAACTTTATGACAAATCAGTAGAAAACCCAGAATATCAAGGTATGGGTACAACTTGTGTTTGTGCTTTAGTATTTGATAACTATGTGGTCGTTGCCAATATTGGTGATTCACGTGCCTATTTAGTAAATAGTAGGGAGATTGAGCAAATTACAAATGATCATTCTTTTGTGAATCACCTTGTTATGATTGGACAAATCAGCGCTGAAGAAGCTTATACGCATCCACAACGTAATATCATTACAAAAGTAATGGGTACAGATAGATTGGTGACACCGGATATTTTTGTAAAAAAGACAAAGTTTTATGACTATCTCATGTTGAACTCTGATGGTTTAACAGATTTTGTGCGTAATCATAAAATTCAAGAAGCATTGCTCCAAGACAACGAATTAGAAACACAAGGTCAATATTTGATTGAACTTGCATTAACAGAAGGTACGAATGATAATGTAAGTTTAGTGTTGGCTGAGGTTGAAGGTGATAAGGTATGATAGGCAAAATAATTAATGAACGTTACAAAGTAACTAAAAAACTTGGTGGCGGCGGAATGAGTAGAGTCTATCTTGCTGAAGACTCGATTCTCAAGCGAAGTGTCGCAATTAAAGCTATTAGAATTCCATCGGGTGAAAAAGAAGAAGCAATCAAAAGATTTGAGCGAGAAGTACATAATTTAACGCAATTATCCCATGATAATATTGTTAACGTTTTTGATGTTACAGAAGATGATGAAAACTTCTATTTAGTTATGGAATATATTGAAGGTTTAACATTATCTGAGTACATTCAAAAGAATCATCCGCTAGATGTTGATACAATATTAAATTTTATAAATCAAATCATCAACGGTATTAAACACGCTCATGATACAAAAATAGTGCATAGAGATATTAAACCCCAAAATATTTTGGTAGATAAAAATCAAACTTTAAAAATATTAGATTTTGGTATAGCTAAAGCATTAAGTGAAACAACAATGACAGAAACAAATCATGTATTGGGTACTGTCCAATATCTGTCTCCAGAACAAGCACGTGGAGATATTACAGATAATGGCACAGATATCTATTCAATGGGTGTTGTATTATATGAAATGCTTATTGGTAAACCGCCATTCTCTGGAGAAACAGCTGTCAGTATTGCAATAAAGCATATTCAAGATCCTATGCCAAATGTAACTGATGAACGTTCAGATATTCGTCAAGCTTTGAGCAACGTTGTATTAAAAGCAACTGAAAAAGACAAAATGGAGCGTTACCAATCAGTAAGAGAAATGCAAAATGATTTAGAAACTGTTATGTCAGATGAACGTGCATCAGAAGACAGATATCAATCTTCTATCACTAATACGAAAACAGTACCGATAAATAAATCAGAAATTGCAAACAAGACACGTGAAGAAGACAAAGGTAAAAGTATTAGTGAGACAATGCAAATCCCTATTGTCAATCAACAACAATTTCAATCCAGTGAAGAACATATCTATGCGGTTCCTAGAAAGAAACGTTCTAAGAAAAAGAAATTTTTATATACTTTAATTATTGTCTTATTATTATTTGGTCTATTTGGATTTATGGCGATGGGGATGTTTGGTAATAAATATTTAGAAACACCAGACTTAACTGGAAAAACTGAAAAAGAAGCCGAACATATCTTAAAAGAAAATAAATTACAAATGGGTGAAACGACTCGTGAGTATAGTGATAAATACCCTGAAAATAAAATAATTAAAACGAAGCCTGAAAAAGGTGAACGATTAGAACAAAACAGTAAAGTTGATATTGTGATGTCTAAAGGGCCACAATTAGCTGAAATGCCAAGTTTATATGGTATGTCAAAATCTGAAGCCATCAGTAAACTGGAAGATTTAGGTATAAAAGATACTAAAGTTAAACAGTCATATAGCAAACAAAACGTAGCTAAAGGTTTAATTGAATCTCAAAATATTTCACCTGGTGATAAAGTAAAAGTGAATAACAGTAATATTGAATTAATTGAGTCACTTGGCACCAAACAAGTTTATGTTGATGATTATGAAAATAAATCCTTTAAAACTGCTAAAGAAGAGCTAGAATCTAAAGGCTTTAAGGTAGAAGTTTCAGAAGAAAGAAATGGTGATAAAGTCAAAAAAGATGATGTTATTAGCCAATCACCAAAAGGTGAGGAAGTAGATGAAGGTTCTACGATATCATTTGTCGTATCTAAAGGTAAGGAAGAGTCTAAAGAAGAATCTAAGGATGACGCTAAGGACAAGGATGACAAAGATAAAGACGATTCTAAAGATGATGAAGCTGCAACGAAAGAATATACTGAAACATACCAGGTACAATATACTGGTGATGATGATGAAAGCCAAGAAGTGAAAGTATATATTCGAGATAAAGATGATCAAGGGTCATCGGCAGCACAGACATATAAGATTAAAGAAAACAAGACTATTAAGATACCAATGACAATTGAAAAAGGTAAGACGGCTGGTTTTACTGTTCGTGTTGATGATAAGGTTGTTGCTGATAAAGACATACCTTATGATTTTTAGCGACACTTAACGAGTAAACGAGTTTAGTGTCGCTTATGCAAGAGCAAAGATCTTGCGAACTAAGTATAACGAGTAAACGAGTTTAGTATCGCTTAAGCAAGAGCAAAGATCTTGCGAACTAAGTATAACGAGTAAACGAGTTTAGTGTCGCTTAAGCAAGAGCAAAGATCTTGCG
>NZ_RCVN01000026.1 GCF_003697915.1 Staphylococcus pseudoxylosus | reverse complement strand
TCTAAAGAACCACTTCTTAATTTTGTTAAGTTACTGGTTCTTACACATGAGTTTATACTCATGTGTTCCACTTAAGAAAGTTAGTGGCTCATACACATGAGCAAGGGCTCAGGTGGACAAAGGTTACTTTTCTAAAGAACCACTTCTTAATTTTGTTAAGTTACTGGTTCTTACACATGAGTTTATACTCATGTGTTCCACTTAAGAAAGTTAGTGGCTCATACACATGAGCAAGGGATAAGGTGCTGATATTTTTAGATTTTGATAAACAGAATTGATATAATATTGCGACAATTATGATACCATATGACAAGAGGAACATATGGAGGTGACATTCGGTGTGACACAAACTGATTATATCAAACAATGGCAAGGTAATATCATGTCGAATGCACTATCTGGCGTATTAATAGCGCTTGCACTTTTGCCAGGTGCTATCGCATTTTCTTTTATCGCAGGCGTGAGTCCCATCGTAGGTTTGTTGAGTACTGGATTAATGATGATTGTCATTAGTTTCACGGGCAATAGGAATTTAATGGTTTCAGCGCCAAGTAGTGGTGTCTCTTTAGTTGTAGCACCACTTATGGCTAGTCACGGCATGCAGGCAGTGATTTTAGCTACAATTTTTATGGGATTAATCCAAATTATATTTGGTTATTGTCATATAAATAAACTATTAGATTATATTCCTACAGGCGTTGTCATAGGATTTATGAATGCACTTGGCGTACTGCTATTCACGTCTCAGCTTGATAATATATTTCAAGTTTCTAATACTACTTATGTTCTTGTGTTAATTTCATTTTTAATTATTTGGTTGGCGCAAAGATACATAAAATTTATACCAGCACCTTTAGTTGCTATTATTGTTTTAACCTTTGCTGCTTGGTTAATCAAACCAGATATACAATATGTTCACAATTTAGCCTCCATACATGTACATTTGCCAAATATTGCTTTACCTAAAATGATGTATGACTTAGAAAATTTATTTATTATTTTTATGTATGGATTAACAATGGCCATTGTTGCTGTTGTACAAACAACCTTAACTGCTCGCATGATGGACGTTGTTACAGATACGCCTAGCGATAAAAACAAAGAGTCAATTGGTCAAGGTATTGCAAACTTTATTGTAGGATTGTTTGGTGGATATGGTGGTAGCGCATTAGTCGGACAATCAAAATTTAATTTAAGTATGGGAGCAACATCGAGAGTTTCAACTTTGATTACTGGTAGCTTTCTACTTTTTAGTTTATTTGTATTTGGAAGTATTATTGGTCAGATACCTATGGCGGTATTAGCGACCGTATTAATCACAATATCTTTAAATACATTTGATAGAAGAACTGTATCATTTGTTAAAAAAGCACCAATTTTTAATGGGTTTATAGTAATACTAACAATGGCGATAATATTATTAACGAATAATTTAGCTGCAGGTGTAGTGATTGTAACGATTTGTTACTACCTCATTTTGCGCTTAAAAAATAAGAAAGGGTGTGACATATAATGCCACAATATGAAGATTACATAAATTGGAGAAGAACTTTTCATCAATATCCAGAATTATCAGATGCAGAATATGAAACAACAAAAAGATTAAGAAGAATTTTAGAATTATATGAAATTACCATCCTAGACTTACCATTAGAAACGGGATTAGTAGCAGAGGTTGGTCAAGGTGAACATTTTGTAGCAGTTCGAACAGACATAGATGCTTTGCCTATTAAAGAGCAAGTTGTACATGAATTTACATCTACGAATGAAGGTATGATGCACGCTTGTGGACATGATATTCATATGGCCAGCATCCTTGCAGTAGCGACAAAATTAAAAGAAATTGAATCGCAATTAACTGGGCGCGTACGCATTATCTTCCAACCTGCAGAAGAACTAGGTTATGGAGCGTATCATATTACTGATACAGGTGCAATAGAAGGTGCTAAAGCGGTATTAGGTTATCATAATTATCCTACATTAGACATTGGTGAATTTGCAGTGAAATCAGGAGTTATTACATCATCTGTAGATCGATTTGAATTTAAAATTAAAGGTGTAGGCGCTCATGCTGCTAAGCCTGAACAAGGTAATGATCCAGTGATTGTATTAGGACAATTAATTAATAGTGTACAGTCTATTGTGAGTAGAAATTTATCAGCATTTGATAACGCTGTTGTTACTATTGGTGAAGTGTCTAGTGGTAATACATGGAATGTGATTGCAGATGAAGCTTATGTTCAAGGTACAGTGAGAAGTTTTGACGAAGAGAAACGTAATTATATCGAAGAACGTTTGCGTGCCATTGGAAGTGGGCTTGCAGAAGCATTTGGTGTTGAAATTGAAACGTTATACCATCGTTTACCAGGTGCGGTTGTTAATGATGAAAAATTAACAGAAGACGCGATAGAGGTTGCTAAAGCGGTAGGTTATAATGTGAGTATTATGGATCAACCATTAACTATTGGAGAAGATTTTTCAGGTTTCTCAAATAAATATCCAAGTGTATTTGTGTTTATTGGTTCTAATAGTGAATATGATTTGCATCATCCTAAATATGATCCAGATGAACGTATATTAGAAAAAGTACCTGATTATTTCGTAAGTTTTGTACAAAAACTTTTAAACGAACAATCTAAATAGAATCTTTGATTGATGTATTAAAAGTTAAAAAATCAGGGTAATGCATAAGCATATTCTTTAAATAAGGAGTGTTTGCATATGTCAGGACAAGACCCTAGAACAAAATTTTCAAGTGAGGATTTTCCAAAACAAGAACAAGACGTTCCAGGTTTACAAGATAAATTAGACCCTAAGCCTGATTGTGGTGAAACTACTTATATCGGTTATGGGCGTTTAAAAGATTATAAAATGTTAGTTACTGGTGGAGATTCTGCTATCGGTAGAGCTACTGCCATCGCATATGCTAAAGAAGGTGCAGATGTGGCGATTAATTACTTGCCTGCTGAGCAAGTGGACGCTGAAGAAGTACAACAAGTGATTGAAGCAGCGGGACGTAAATCTGTATTAATCCCAGGCGATATACGCGATGAACAATTTAACTATGATTTAGTTGAAACAGCTTATAACAAACTTGGTGGATTAGATAATGTAACGATTGTAGCAGGACATCAGCAATATAGAAACAACCTTAAAGGCTTTGATACTGAATCATTTACTGAGACATTCGAAACCAATGTCTATCCTATTTTTTGGTCAGTTCAAAAAGCGATTGATTATTTAGAACCTGGTGCAACAATCACACTGACTTCATCTGTGCAAGGTTATAATCCAAGCCCAATCTTACATGATTATGCCGCTTCCAAAGCAGCTATCATTTCACTTACCAAGAGCTTATCTGAAGAATTAGGTAGCAAGGGAATCCGTGTGAATTGTGTAGCACCAGGACCATTCTGGTCACCACTCCAAATTTCTGGTGGACAGCCCCAATCTAAAATTCCAACTTTCGGTCAAAAAGAAGTGTTAGGTAGAGCGGGGCAACCGGTTGAGCTTTCAGGCGTGTATGTACATTTAGCAGCAGATGAATCAAGTTATACTACAGGCCAAGTTTATGGCGTGACAGGTGGTACTCAATTAGATTAGAATTGATGTACTAACGAGACAGTAATTTAACTGTTAGTGTTTCAATGTCTCGGTGATACTAAGCATAAGGAGGAAAGGATACATTGATATCCTACCTCCTTATTTTTGAAAGGTAAGGTAATCATTTATGAAAAAATTTAGAGCAGATGCTTTAAGCAAAAAACAAAATTATAAATTATTAAGTGGTAGTGTGATACCTAGACCTATCGCTTTTGTTACTTCGCAAGATAAAGATGGGCATTTAAACGCAGCGCCGTTTAGCTTTTTTAATGTTGTAAATAGTGCACCGCCAATGATTATGATTTCTACAGGTCGCTCTGAAGGGAAGCGGAAAGACACTTCTTTAAATATTGAAGAAACGGAATCATTTGTAGTACATATTACAGATGAAGATACAGTTGAACAAATCAACCATACAGCAGCGCCGTTGACTCGTAATCAAAATGAATTAGAAAGAACAAGTCTTAATTGTGTTGACTCTGAATTAGTTGCAGTACCTGGTATTGAACAAGCCAAAATTCGAATGGAATGTAAGCTAGATCGAATTATTCCATTAGGTGACCCTCAAGAGGGATCTGATTTAATTATAGGTGAAGTAGTTATGTTCCATATTGATGAATCAGTTTATTTTGAAGATAGTAAAATAGACGCTGATGCGCTTAATGCAGTAGCGCGCTTAGCTGGTAATGATTACGCCTCTTTAGGTAATAAATTTACTATCGAACGTCCGATGCAGTAAATATAAAAAGACTAAATAAATAACATAAGCTCTATTGAAATAATAGACGTTGAAGGAATTAGATAATGAAATCGTTTTTAAATTGTTTTCTATCCAATTCCATATTTGACGAATTACAATTAATACTGTACTGTAATAAAATAAAATAATAACTTATCAAGAGAAGTGTAGGGACTGGCCCGATGATACTTCGGCAACATGATGATGCGTGTGCCAAATCCAGTAGCATAATTCATGCTAGAAGATAAGAATGAATCACAGTTTACTCTTTCTTCTTAATTTAGAAAGAGTTTTTTTTACTTTTTGGACTTAAAAATAACAGAAGGTTGGGTTCTGTTTTAATATTTAGGAAAGTTGGTTATATATGGAGGAGACAAAAAAAGGTAACGCATGGGCTTTGATACCTTTAATCGTATTTGTTGGTATGTTTTTAGGTGTGGGTATTAGTACAGGCGACTTTACTACGATGCCATTGAATGTAGCTATATTAGTTGCTGCTATTGTTGGCTTAGCGTTAAATAGAAAAGAATCATTTCAAAAAAAAGTTGAAGTTTTTACAAAAGGTGCAGGACATTCCAATATTATTTTAATGATGTTAATTTTCTTATTAGCAGGTGCCTTTTCTCAAACGACTGAAGATATGGGTGGCGTGCAGTCGACGGTTAACTTAGGGTTATCATTAATCCCAGAAAATTTAATTATCGTCGGACTATTTATCATATGTATGTTTGTATCTTTATCAATGGGGACGTCAGTAGGGACAGTAGCTGCTATAGCGCCAGTTGGTTTTGGTTTAAGTCAGGCTACAGATGTTTCAGCAGCTATCACAATGGCTACTGTTGTTGGTGGCTCTATGTTTGGTGATAATTTATCGATGATTTCTGATACTACAATCGCTGCAGTACGTACTCAGAAAACGAAAATGAGCGATAAATTTAAGGTGAATATAAGAATTGTCTTACCTGGTGCGATATTTACTATTATTGTGCTTTGGTTTTTAACTAATGGTGCGCACATAGATGCAAGTAAAAGTTACGATTATGACCTTATTAAAGTAATTCCATACTTATTTGTGCTTATCTTAGCACTAATAGGTGTAAATGTCGTTATCGTATTAATCGGTGGTGTTGTACTTTCTGCAATTATCGGATTAATTTATGGTTCATTTGGATGGACTGGCTTATTAAATTCAATATCTAAAGGTATTATCGGCATGGAAGATATAGCGATTATTGCATTGCTCATTGGTGGATTAGTTGCGTTGATTCAACATAATGGTGGTATTACTTGGTTGTTAAATTTTGTGCGCAGTAAAGTTAAATCTAAACGCGGTGCAGAATTAGGGATTGCTGGCTTAGTCAGTGTGGCAGATATATCAACAGCAAATAATACTATTTCTATATTAATGGCAGGCCCGTTAGCGAAAGATATATCAGAAGAATATGATGTAGATCCGCGTAAATCAGCCAGTATTTTAGATATGTTTGCGAGTTGTTTCCAGGGTATGTTGCCATATAGTCCTCAGCTGATTGCGGCTGCAGGTGTGGCGTCTATATCTCCATTTGAATTAGTACCGTATTCTATTTATCCAATGATATTAGGTGTTTGTGGACTGATAGCAATCTTCTTTAGATTGCCTAGATTAGATAAAAAGTAAATAAGATACATTGTAACATCAAATTGAGCAATGATTTTTAAGCTCTCAATAGAGTATTGTAGTTATAGGTTAATAAGCATGATTTGAAAATTGTTGATGTTCATTGTGTTATTTAATACTTAGAGACTATAAACTAGCTTAAATTTGGGTCCGGGATATATGAATGTCCCGGGCTCATTCGCTATTTTAAATAAACAGTATATTAACAGAATATGCGAACATAAATGTAAAGTTTATTTAGTATGATACTTAATGAAAATGAAAGTTTTGACGTTTACTGACTAATAGCGATAAAATGAGATTGTTAAAGCTTTATAAATATTAAAGAACATCACTATATTTACTTGATAATTGTTTAGAAGTATAGTGTAATGCGTTAGAATAGTAATAAGAGTGAAAGTAGGTGAACAATCGATCGTGGGTAAATACAATGTAGAAAATGAGAATGTTGAAATTCGTCTTGAAAGATTATTTAAAGTAGAACCTGAATTATTATATCAAGCTTGGACAGATCAACGTTTTCTTAAACAATGGTTTATGACAACTGAAAGAACAAATAAAACTATTGAAGTAACTGCTGAACAAAATGGTAAGTACAAAATTGTTGATGTTCGTAAAGGTAAAGAGAATATAGTACAAGGTACATTTGCTTCATTAACACCTTATGAATATATCGTCATGACAATTGGTATGCCAGAATTAAGTGATTCAGAAGATACGATAGAAGTTGAAATATTCGAAAGAGAACCAGGCATTACGCAAATGATTTTCAATTATATTGCTTTTGTACCAAGAGAAAGAAGGTTAACATCTTTAGAATATAAACAGAAGAAGAAAGAATATCATGATTCAACGGCACATGGATTTGAAATGTTATTTGATAAACTACAATTAGCGCTTGAAGCGTTTGAAGCGGATTTATAAAATAGTACGCTGATATAGCAATCATACTGTGAGATAATAGTTTTATTGGATTATTTCGATCCTGATAATATTATTTAGGTTTGAATAAAATTTGAATAAAATTTCGACCAGTATCTAAGTAAATGCTTATATGATTTGCTCGGTCAGCACTAAAAATAAATAATGCTCCCTTTAAAGTAATCACCAAATGTGACAGTCTTTAGAGGGAGCTTTTGTTGTAAATAACAAACTTAACATAATCATTCAATCTTCAATACAGATATTTGAACTTGTCGAACAAGTCAATAGCTGGGCAGTGTATTTAATACAGTTCGCCTATAACTTTACGTTCATTATATTTTCGTAATAAGGTTTCGAAGAAAATATGGTAACTAATAAAACTTGAATAATCTATGCCATCTGCTAAGTAAAATGTATTACTAGATACATAGATATTATAATTCGCCTTTTGAGCAAGCGTATTATCTTTTAAAGTGGTTACAGAGAAAAAATATTTTTGACGCAATTGTAATAAATTGCTGATATCTGTTAACTGCCCTGATTCACCAGAAAGAGAAATGATAAAAAAGATATCTTTCGGTGTTGTTTTATTCAATACCATTTTAAATTCGTGTACGTCATGAAGTACGATGATATTTTTATGTACCGTTAGTAAGATACGCTGTGCTTCCTGAGCAACATTCATTTGTGCTAATCCAGTTCCATATAAATAAACGGTTTCTGCTTGGTAAATTTTATCTGTAATCAGATCATAATCGATTCTTTCTAAATAAGTAAAAGTATTTTCGATTTCTTGTTTAAAACCTTCTATTGAATCTGAAGGTAATTGATGTGATTGTTCAGTTTCGAATTTTAAATAAGATTTAAAATCACTATAACCATCAAAGCCTAACTTACGAGTGAAACGATGAATGGTGGCGTTAGATGCGTGGGTGTGTTCTGCTAATTCTTGTATTTTCATCGTTTTACATTGTAGGATATGCGTATTAATAAAATGTGCAATATGTAAATCATTTTCATTTAATTTATTAAAATTAGTGTTAACACGTTCATCTAAAAACAAATTTGTCACCTCACACTTCATGAAAATATTTTCACGTTTTGAAAATATAATCTGATTATACAAAATTGTTCCGAATGGCGTCAAACTATTGTCTTTATGTAAGCGTTTCCTTTAATATTAAATTAATTACATACAACACATACTCAATGAATTATATTTATAGATTTATTAGGAATGATGTGTAGACAAATGCTTATGTATAGAAATAGGAGGTTATACGGCTATGAATGCAATTAAACGATTTGGGAGTGCGATGATTGTACCTGTATTAATGTTTGCATTTTTTGGTATTGTTTTAGGATTTGCCACTTTATTTAAAAATCCATCGATTATGGGAAGCATTGCTGCTGATGGAACAACTTGGTTTAAGATTTGGTCTGTAATCGAAGCTGGCGGTTGGACAATTTTTAATCATATGGAAGTTGTGTTTGTGGTCGGTTTGCCACTATCTTTGGCTAAAAAAGCGCCTGGACATGCAGCTTTAGCAGCATTGATGGGCTACCTTATGTTCAATACTTTTATAAATGCAATACTTACGCAATGGCCGCATACATTTGGAGCGAATTTGGAAAAAGGCGTTGAAAATGTAACAGGACTTAAAGCGATTGCCGGGATTGAAACGCTAGATACGAATATACTTGGTGGTATTATCATTTCAAGTATCATAACTTGGATACATAATCGATACTACAGTAAACGATTACCAGAGATGTTAGGGGTTTTCCAAGGTCTAACATTTGTGGTGACGATATCATTCTTTGTTATGTTACCAATAGCACTACTTACGTGTGTTATTTGGCCGACGGTGCAAGGTGGTATAACTTCATTACAAGGTTTTATTATTGGATCAGGTTATATTGGCGTTTGGTTGTATCACTTCTTAGAACGAGTACTAATTCCAACAGGATTACACCATTTTATATATGCACCAATTGAAGTTGGTCCTGTTGTAGTCAATCATGGCTTAAAAGCAGAATGGTTTGAACATGTTAATGAATTTGCTAAAAGTACCGAACCGTTAAAAGAACAGTTCCCATATGGATTTATGTTGCAAGGTAATGGTAAAGTGTTTGGAGCTATAGGTATTGCTTTGGCTATGTATTCAACAACGCCTAAAGAAAATAAAAAGAAAATTGCAGCACTACTTATTCCAGCAACATTAACTGCTGTTGTAGTTGGTATTACTGAACCATTAGAATTTACATTCCTATTTATAGCTCCATATTTATTTGTATTGCATGCATTATTAGCTGCAACAATGGATACAATGATGTATGGATTTGGTTTAGTAGGTAACTTTGGAGGAGGACTATTAGACTTCTTTGCAACAAACTGGATTCCGTTAGCACAAAATCATTGGTTAACTTATGTGATACAAATTATCATAGGGTTAGGATTTACTGCGATTTATTATTTCTTATTTAGATTTTTAATTCTTAAATTTGATATTCCACTTCCTGGTCGTAAAAAAGATGAAAAAGATATGAAATTATATAATAAAAATGATTATAAAGATAAAAAGAACGAAGATCATAGCACAGTAGCAACAGGAAATGAGTATGAAGATAAGGCGATTTATTATTTAGAAGGTTTAGGTGGCAAGGAAAATATCAAAGATGTAACCAACTGCACAACACGCCTAAGACTTACGGTGAACGATGTTGAGAAGGTCGAAGATAGTGCGTATTTTACACATAATCAAATGGCGCATGGATTAGTAAAAAGTGGTAAAAATGTTCAAGTGGTGGTAGGAATGTCTGTGCCTCAAGTAAGAGAAGCATTTGAAAATCTAGTGAATAATGACGATATAAAATAATGATATATAAGCAATAGAGGAAGAATTATTTAAGGCTCAGTACTTGTATAGGAGCTAGTTAATAGTTTCAATTCATGTAACGATTGCCTAATAGATTAAGAGGAATCAAAACATCAATGTCTTGGTTCCTCTTTTTTGATATTTATTTTAAATTGGTTATTTTTATAAGTAGTTTATTTAAATTATGAAATTCTAGCTTTATTCGTCCAACGAGGCTGATATATAGCGCCTAGTATATCGATGTTATGCGTAGCAAGCATATATATGAGTTTTGCAAAAACTGAGGGTGACGTTGATACGTTTATCTTATTACGATTGAAAGTATATGTAATATATTCGGTTTGATTTATTAAATTTAATATATCGATGACTTTGTCTTTAATAAATGCATCACGAAGTCCATCTACAACTAATTCAAAACGTTTGGAAGATAATAATAAATGATCTAAATCTAAAAGGTCATTAGTATCTGTACCTTGTAGTATTTGATAAATAGAATAGTTATGAAAACTAAGGAAACTAATCATATATGGTAATTGCTGCTTTGGTAAATTAATCTCTAAAGCATACAAATTATTTTGTTTGAAAATCGTAAATTTAAATGAATTACAAAATTGTATTTGCTTACATAATTTAGTTAAATTTTTTCTTGAGGCACGATTATTTAATCCTCCAATATTTAACACAAAAGTTTCAGTTCTATCTAAAAACATATGATACCCCCAATATCTATAGAAAGTGTTTTATCTCTATTAATCATAATATTCAATTACACTTAAATTTCCACAAGTTATTATTTCTATTAGATTGTACCACTCTTTTTTATTGGAATCACTAGGTCTTAAGAACGAAGTTGAAAATTTTTCATAATCAATTATTACAGTTATTATTTTTAGAATATTTAGAAAATTAAGTTGTTTGGAAGTATAAAGTATGATACATTTTTCTTTGTTAATACATAAAGGGAAGTGTTTATAGATGTTATCAAAAGTAAGTAGATTTGCAACCAACACATTCTTATTATGGATGCTAGTTGCTGCAATTATAGGTTTTATTTTTCCTGCCCAATTAGCAACATTAAGTGGATGGGTTCCTTATTTATTAGGTATTGTAATGCTAGGGATGGGGTTAACAATAGACCCTAAAGATTTTAAAATTGTATTTCAAGCACCACGTTCAGTAATCATTGGCGTTATATTACAATATACAATTATGCCATTAACAGCTTTTTTAATTGCTAAATTATTTAATCTGCCACCAGAAGTAGCTATCGGTGTCATTTTAGTGGGATGTTGTCCAGGGGGAACATCAAGTAATGTAATGAGCTACCTTGCTAATGCAAATGTCGCTTTATCAGTTGCAATTACAAGTGTGTCCACACTATTAGCACCGATTTTAACGCCAGCTTTAATATATTTATTTGCTAATCAATGGTTAGAAGTATCATTTATGAGTATGTTTTGGTCAGTTGTCCAAGTCATCTTAATTCCAATCATCATTGGCTTTATATTACAAAAATTATTTAAGAACTTTGCCGCTAAATCAGCGACAGCTTTACCAATTGTTTCAGTTGTTGCAATTTCGCTTATCTTAGCGTCAGTAGTAGGAGGAAGTAAATCACAAATACTTGAAACAGGCTTATTGATTTTTGCTGTTGTTATCTTACACAATATTGTAGGTTACACGCTTGGATATACTTTGGCGAAAATATTCCATTTGGAAAGAGCTGATAAAAAAGCTGTTTCTATAGAAGTAGGTATGCAAAATTCAGGGCTGGCTGTATCATTAGCCACCGTTCATTTTAGTCCATTAGCTGCAGTTCCAGGAGCTGTGTTTAGTCTGATTCACAATATTACTGGACCAATACTAGCTAAATATTGGAATAAACGATAAAAAATAATTAGAGACTAGGTTGATTTATGAACTGTGTCTCGCCAAGCAGACAATTAAATAATAAAAATAACTTTATGGTCTGATTCATAGTAAAACTATGGATTAGACCATTTTTAATATTATTCACTTGTGTTATAAAAATGGTTATAATTAGTTAATTCAAATCTGAAATATGATAAGCTATCATTAAATGAATGTGACCCCATATTAAATAGGAGGCGTAATTATGTACAAGGCAGTTGTATTTGATTTTGATGGCACGATTATAGATACAGAAAAACATCTGTTTGAAATTATTAATAAGCACTTAATTCAGCACAATTTACAAGAAATCTCATTAGACTTTTATCGTCAATCTATAGGAGGCGCTGCAACGGAATTACATAGTTATTTGGAAGCACAACTTGGCCCGAATGATAA
Source organism: Staphylococcus pseudoxylosus (assembly GCF_003697915.1). Classification (GTDB taxonomy): domain Bacteria; phylum Bacillota; class Bacilli; order Staphylococcales; family Staphylococcaceae; genus Staphylococcus; species Staphylococcus pseudoxylosus. Next base: position 3,931 of record NZ_RCVN01000026.1, on the reverse strand, counting down.
GGAAAAGGTTTATTTAGAACATAATGAAACGAGTGTTTCTTTACCAATTGTTGATGCAATGCATCAGCTTATGAAATATTGTAAAAAACGTCATATCCCTATGGCAGTTGCCACAAGTAGCTATCGTGAAGATATTCAGCCAACGTTTGATAATTTAGGATTGAGCGAGTATATAGATGTTATTGTAGGGCGTGAAGATGTAGAGTCAATTAAGCCTAACCCAGATCCATATCTCACTGCTGTTCAAAGATTAAATTATAACCCAGCAAATTGCCTAGCAATTGAGGACTCAGTAAATGGTGCAACAGCAGCTGTTACTGCTGGCCTTGATGTTATTGTCAATACGAATGATATGACGGAATTACAAGACTTTAGTCATATTGCATATATAGGGAAAGATTTGTCTGCGGATGAAATCATAGCATTATGTTTTGAAGCTGATAGGAGTTAGTTTTATGAATGGTTATTTATTAATATTTTTCTTAGGTGGTCCTATTATATTAGCTATAGGTAATTTAGTTTTAGGACCTATATTTAATAAAAAGATTCCTTTCAATATACAATTTCGTTCATTTATGGTCGGTACTATGGTTTATTTATTAGGTGCTATTGCTTTATATTATTTAGTACTACAAGATAGGTTTTGATTATATACTAAAACAGATGACGCTTTATGAGATAAGCGTCATCTGTTTTATAAAAGTTGAAATATTAATGTTACACAAACAAGAACAAGCAGTATAGCATCTATACCTATCATGATAGCAAACCGGGGATTCTTTTCTCCGGTTTCTTTTGTTTTTTTATAGGCTTTCAAATTTGGAATTAAGCTTACAATTAATAAAATAATTACGACGATTCCTAAAATTACACTCATTATTTGTCACCACCGTTTTGATTTTTTGTTAGAAATTCCCAAACGTAACCAGCAATAACACCTAAGATTAATCCAATAATAATTCCAGCTTTTATTGCTGAAAAGAGCGCACTTATGATAATCGCGATTAATAATGCAATCGGAATAGTTATACCAAATTTATATTTTCGTTCTGGAGAATTTACAATAGAAAACAAAGTATAATATAAAATACCAAAAACAAAGATAACCATTACACTTTTTAATATTAAAGGGCCAACTGAACTGTCAGATTCACTAAAATAATTTAAAAAGAAAAATAACACACCAAATATAATGGAAACCGTAAGCGTACGTTTCATTAAGTGTTTATTCATATATAACTCCTTTGTAATAAAATCTACTGAAAATTATACCATATAAAACAGATGAATTATTGTATTAGCAGTTATCTAGATATATTACGTTCATATTGGTGATGATCATTTAAATAAGCATAAAACAACCCTATAATTAATCCGCCTCCGATGTAATTGCCAATACCTGCACCTAATAAATTGATGATAACAGGCATAAGTGCTAATTCACTACTTTGATAGACTAAACCACCACCAAATAATACAGAGTTGTAAACCACGTGCTCATAACCCATAAATGCGAATATAGATACACCAAACATCATAACGAACATTTTAGCTAAAACATCGTCTATTTGCATTGCTATAACTAAAGAAATATTGATGAAGAAATTAGCAAAAATTCCTTTGATCAATATTGCAGTAAAACCAGCAGTTAAAGTTTTATGTTCAATTGTATGTTCTAATTGTATTAACATGTCAGTGGTCATCACATCAGAATGATGTAATAATAAGAAAAATAAAAAGCCACCCAATGCATTACCAATAAAGCATAATGTGAAAATTTTAAAAACTCTAGTAGGGCTGATGACATGATAATATAACCCCACTGTAAAATACATGAAATTACTCGTCAGTAATTCTGAATTGGTAAATAAGATAAGTACTAGAGCAAAACTAAATGCTATAGATGCAATGATATTTATAACGCCAGAAGGTAGATGAGTGTCTAGTGATGCTTTAATAAGTAAAACGAAGACTGTAATGACACCTAGAATAAAACCAGCCATTATGGCACGAAGTAAATAGCGTTTAAAATAAAAACTTTGTAAAATGTCTTTAGTTTTGATGGTGTCAACTACGTGGTCAATCCAAGCTTTTCCATAAAATACTTTATCCCATTTAATGTTTTTTTCGTTCATTTTTTATCCTCACTTTCTATAATTATTTATAAGTATACTATGGCAATAATATTTTGTGAACTTTTTCACAAATTCTACATGAATTTATTTAGACTTAAATTTTTGCTCTGTTTTTATAGTTGATTTAAAGAAAAATAATTTTTTAAAAAAGCTTTACTTTTCAATGTAAAACCGTATACCGTTGACAAACAAGCGTGTAAGCACTTACATAACTCGAAAATAATTGTTTTAATTTTTTGAATTTATAGTATAATAGCGACATAATAAGTGGATTTACTACCACTTATATTTGAAAGAGATGGGGTTTGAATGATGAAAGATAATAATGAATTACAGAGGGGTCTAGGTGCACGTCAAATGCGTATGATTGCACTTGGTGGAACGATTGGTGTAGGACTATTTATGGGAGCTACAAGCACTATAAAATGGACAGGTCCTTCTGTTATATTTGCATATTTAATTGCAGGTATATTTTTATTCTTAGTAATGAGAGCAATGGGAGAGATGGTTTATTTACATCCAACTTCTGGTTCTTTTGCTAACTTTGCAAGTGATTACATACATCCAGTAGCAGGTTATCTAACGGCTTGGAGTAACGTTTTCCAATGGGTAGTTGTAGGTATGAGTGAGGTTATTGCAGTCGGAGAATATATGAACTATTGGTTCCCAGATTTACCACAATGGATACCGGGTGTTATTGTTGTAGCGTTATTAGCCGGTGCAAACCTTGTATCTGTTAAAGCGTTTGGTGAATTTGAGTTTTGGTTTGCGATGATTAAAGTAGTTACAATTATTTTAATGATAGTGGCAGGTTTTGGTCTTATCTTCTTTGGTCTAGGAAATGGTGGAGAAGCAATCGGTCTCTCAAATTTATGGGCACATGGTGGGTTTATGCCTAACGGTTGGATTGGCTTCTTCTTTGCACTTTCAATTGTTATCGGTTCATACCAAGGTGTTGAATTAATTGGTATTACTGCCGGTGAAACAAAAGATCCACAAAAAAATATCAAGAGCGCGGTTAACGGTGTTATCTGGCGTATATTGATTTTCTATATTGGTGCAATTTTTGTAATCGTTACAGTTTATCCGTGGAATGAATTAGGAAACATTGGTAGCCCATTTGTAGCTACGTTTGCTAAAGTAGGTATCACTTTTGCAGCTGGATTAATCAACTTTGTTGTACTTACTGCTGCGATGTCAGGTTGTAACTCAGGTATATTTAGTGCTAGCCGTATGTCATTAAATTTATCTCAAAAAGGAATGTTACCTAAATTCTTTGGGAAAGTTATGAAAAATGGCGTTCCTATTTGGACGGTGCTTGCAATTGCAACAGGTATTTTAATTGGTGCTTTACTTAATGTAATCTTGCCGTTATTTATCAAAGGTGCGGATAGTGTATTCGTATATGTTTATAGTGCTTCGATTTTACCTGGTATGGTACCATGGTTCATGATTTTAATTAGTCATTTAAGATTTAGAAAAAATCATCCTGAAGAAGTGGAAGGTCACCCATTTAAAATGCCAGGTGGCGCATTTACAAACTACATTACGATGGCGTTCTTTATTATGGTATTAATTGGCATGTTATTTAATAAAGAAACTGTGGTTTCAGTAGTTATTGGTATTGTATTCCTATTGTTTATGACCATGTGCTTCTTCTTGAAAGGCTACCATAAATTAAGTAAAGATCAACAACTTTAAATCATAAAAATCTAATACGATATCATAGATTATTATAAAGTCCCACTTTAAAGAACCACTTCTCAATGTAAAGAGTTAGTGGTTCTTACACATGA
>NZ_RCVN01000025.1 GCF_003697915.1 Staphylococcus pseudoxylosus | reverse complement strand
ATAATTAGTATAGTCTTATTTAAGTTTTTAAACGATGAATAATCAAACATAATTCGACTTATCGGAAGTAGATATGCTTCAAAAGATACAGATGGTATAATAGTGGAGTCGCCTATCTCTCAGGCGTCAAGTTGACGTAGAGAGGAGGTGCATACGCGATGTCTGAAATCTTTGTAAACATCATGACCACAGCAGCAAGTGGTTGTCTCGTTGCGCTATTTGCGCATTGGCTACGCAAGCGTAATGACGAATAGGCGACTAGCCACACCAAAAAATCCCCTTACTACGGCCATAGTAAGGGGATTTGGTGCATACATGCCTGATAATCTTTGTTAATTGCATTATAACATCATAGTATAGAGGAATGCAAAGTGAGAAATTTACAATGACAATACATACATTAAAATAGGTAATGTTATGATGCATAGTATCGAAGACATAACCACATATTGAGAAGTTTCAGGCCCCTTATCAGAATATATCGTTGCTAAGGATGTATTGGTAGCCCCGGCAGGCATCCCTGCAGAAAGTACCATCACACCTAAAATAACTTTATCTGTTATAAACGTATTTAAAATTACAAATACAAGCCCAGGTATCACGATAAGACGTACAAAACAAAAAATATAGATATTTTTGGAGACCATAAATTTCTTAATATTGATTAACCCAAACAAAGCACCTGTAATAATCATAGATAAAGGAGCAGTCATACTCCCCAATTCATCCAGTGCAGTAGTTAATGTTTTAGGTAATGAAACATCTAATATCAATAGTAAGATGCCTAAAAAAGAAGCTAAAAGTGCAGGGCTTAATAGTGATGGGCCTATAGATTTAAAGTTAACATCATTTTTATATAATCTTATACCTAATGTAAATAAAAATAAATTAGATATTGTATTGTAAATGACAAGTATAAATAAGCCTTTTTCATCATATAGTGTACCTATAATAGGAATTCCTATAAATAGTATATTTGAGTATGTGCAACAACCAATCCATACCTTTTTCAGTGCTAGTTCCATGTGCGTGAAGGAAACAAGCAATTTAGAAAGAAGAAAGGGAAAAGCTACTAAGAATAAGCTGATACAAATGATTATAACAAAGAAATTCAAATTATAAGCAGCTATATTAACGTTAAAGCTAGTTAATATAGCTGCTGGTAATACAATATTAGTTAATAAATTCGATAAACTGCTCATATGTTTTTTATGAATCCAATTTTTTCTGCTACATAGAAAACCAATGACGAGGAATATTAATAGTATTAAACATTGATCTATAACTGTAGTTATCATACTAATGAATCTCCTAACCTACTCATAACGAATATAGGTTACGGTTGTATTTAAATATTCTTCAAAACCATTCACACCATCTGCACCACCAAGTCCTGATTGACGCCATCCTGCATGATAACCAACAATAGCTTCTTCGGCTTCACAGTTAACATAAACTTCGCCGAATTTTAGTCTTTCACTTGCTAACATCGCTTCTTTTAGATTTTCTGTAAAAATATAAGAAGAAAGGCCATAATCAGAATTGTTTGCTTCATCTAATACTTTTTCAAAATTTTCAAAACTTACGATTGGAAGTACAGGGCCAAAAATTTCTTCTTTCATAACTATAGAATCTTTGGAAAGGTTGGTTAAAATTGTTGGTTCGTAGAAAAATCCTTTTCTATCTAAGATATGTCCACCTAATTCTATCGTGGCACCTTCAGCTACTGCAATTTGTACTTTTTCGTTTATTGAGTCTAATTGTTTGTGATTAATAATAGGACCCATTGTCGTATCTTTATCATAGGGATCTCCAGGTTGAACTTTATTCATTTTGTCTTTAACGAGTGTTATAAATTCATCAAAGATATCTTTTGCTACATAGATACGTTCCGGACATGTACATACTTGGCCGCTGTTATTAATTCTTGCTTGTACAATATAACTAGCTGCTTTTTCAATATCGGCATTCTTTGTAACAATCGCAGGCGCTTTACCGCCAAGTTCCAAGTTCACGCCTTTTACATTATTTGCTGCACTTGCCATAACTGATTTACCGGCACCAGTACTACCTGTAATTGAGATGAGGTCAATGTCTTCACTTTGTGATAATAAGTTACCAACTTCTGAACCTGTTCCTGTTATGATTTGGACTAAACCATTTGGAATGTCAGTCTTTTGGATATATTCAGCAATTTTAAACGCGCCAAATGGTGTCTCCTCACTTGGTTTTATAACAATAGAACAACCAGTAACTAAAGCTGGAATAAGTTTTCGCATTAAAACAAAAATAGGCGCATTCCAAGGAATGATACCAGCAGTATTACCTACAGGTTTTTTTGTTAATATTATTGTCTCGTTTTCTACTTCACTTTGTAAAACTTCCCCATTATTTTTTCTAGCTAAACTACACATGTAATTAATATACTCAATAGATTTCTCTATTTCACCTATAGCTGCATATAGTGGTTTACCTTGTTCTTTAACATAAATTCCAGCCAATTCATTTTTATTTTTTTCTAATTGCTCAGCTAAATTTTGAACAATTTTAGCTCTTTTTACAATATTAACCTGTTCCCATTTCAATTGTGCCTCTTTAGCACCATTGATTGCTTTTTTAGTGTCATTTTCATTTGCTAAAGTAACTGTATCGATTATTTCCTCTGTAACTGGGTTAATAACTTCTAATTGATTTGTAGAATTACTTTCTACGAATTGACCATTTATAAATAATTTATTCATATAATGACCTCCTTTTGCTATAATATAATCTTTACGTAACATTAAGTAAATACAGAGTATAAATTGAGATACTGATTAATTTAACAGTATAAATTGTGAAAGGATTGAATAAATTGATAGAATTTAAAAATCAAAGTTTTAATTGCGAAAAAGAACTTGCATTAAATATTATTGGTGGGAAATGGAAACTTATGATTGTATGGGAGTTATTACGAGAAGAACCATTACGCTTAAACCAAATTGAAAAAGCTATTCCAAACGCACATCAACGTGTATTAATCAATCAGCTAAAAGAATTGGAAAAAGATGGACTTATTACACGTACCATTTATCCAGTTATGCCGCCTAAAGTAGATTATAGACTAACTGAATTAGGAAAATCTCTAAAACCATTAGCAGAAGAATTATATAACTGGGGCATTTATTTATATAATCATGGAGAAAAAGAGGGATAAACAATGAGAGATATGAATATAAGAGAGGATGTAAAACAAAGGCTAGAAAATGGAGATTATAGCTGTTCAAAAGAATATACACTTTCAATTATCAGTGGAAAATGGAAAATAGTTATTTTATACCATTTAGGACATGAAGGTGCTTATCATTTCAATGAGTTAATGCGTTTATTACCTAAGATTACACATCGTATATTAACTAAGCAGTTGAGAGAATTGGAGGAAGATGGAGTTATTTATAGGTATAATGAAACAATTAACCACCGCCAATATACCTTTTATGCTTTGACTTCAATAGGTGAAAGCTTAATGTTTATTATCGATGCAATGTATGATTGGGGAGAGCGTCGAATAGAAGAGTTAAAATTAACACCTAAATATAATATTTCAGAAAAATAAGAATAACGCACAAAATTGTGCGTTATTTATTTTATACTCTAGTAACTGTAAAATTATGTATATAAACAAGATAAAGGAGAGATGTTATGGCGAATATAGCTGTATTGGTTACTGATCAATTTGAGGATATTGAATTAACTAGTCCTGAAGAAGCTTTGAAAAATGAAGGGCATACTTTAACAATTATCAGTGAGGATAACAAACAAATTATAACAGGTAAGCATGGTACGGAATATAAAGTTGATCAAAGTATTGAAGACGCGATTCCTTCAGAATTTGATGGCATACTGTTACCTGGAGGATTTTCTCCAGATTTATTACGTTCTGATGAAAAAGGTGAATTCGGTTTATTTACTAAACACTTTTTAGAAGAAGACAAACCTTCTTTTGCTATCTGTCATGGCCCGCAGCTACTAATAGATACTGATTTAATTAAAGGGAAAGAACTTACAAGTTTTATTTCAGTTAGAAAGGATTTAGAAAATGCGGGGGCAAAAATTTTAGAACAGCCAGTAGTGATTGATGGAAATTTAATTACTAGTAGAACGCCAGATGATCTCAATGAGTTTAATAATGCAATTTTAAATTCATTGAAATAGTAATAGTACTTGTTATTCTTAATAATAAGTTTAGGATAGTAGAAGGACTGTTACCAGTGATTGTTTGTAACAATATACACGCATAAGAAAGAAGAATAGTATAAAACCATACATATTTCAAATATATTTAAGTATTCGTGGGATAATAATTTATCCATTATCAGAAAAAACATATCTAAGGTTAGTTTATTTGAAAGTAACTTTTAAAAGGCATACTATTAAATTAACTAAAACAAGGAGGTTTTATCAATGAAAGCAGCAGTTTGGTATGGTCAAAAGGATGTACGAGTTGAAGATCGAAAATCTAAAGAGTTACAAGATAATGAGGTTAAAGTTAAAGTGTCTTGGGCTGGCATTTGTGGCACAGATTTACATGAATACTTAGAAGGTCCTATATTTATTTCAACAGACAAACCAGACCCGTTCCTTGGCCAAAAAGCACCTGTTACATTAGGCCACGAATTTGCAGGCGTAGTAGATGATATTGGCTCTAAGGTTACAAAATTTAATAAAGGCGATCGTGTTGTCATTAATCCTACAGTTTCAAATCGTGAAAAAGAAGAAAATATTGATCTTTATGATGGTTATTCATTTATAGGCTTAGGTTCTGATGGCGGATTTGCAGAATTTACAAACGCCCCAGAAGAGAATGTTTATAAATTACCATATAATGTTTCTGATAAAGAAGGTGCCCTTGTAGAACCGACGGCTGTTGCAGTTCAAGCAATTAAAGAAGGCGAAGTTCTATTTGGCGATACTGTTGCTATTTTTGGTGCAGGGCCAATCGGTTTATTAACAACTATAGCAGCTAAAGCAGCTGGTGCTAGCAAAATATTTGTTTTCGATTTATCGGAAGAGCGACTTAATAAAGCTAAAGCAGTAGGTGCTACTCATACGATAAACTCTGGTGAATCAAACCCAAGTGATATTATTAGTAAATACACTGATAATGGCGTTGATGTAGCATTTGAGGTAGCTGGTGTAGCGCCAACACTTAAATCTGCAATAGATGTTACTAAAGCAAGAGGTATTGTTGTTATAGTTTCTATATTCGGCCATCCTATTGAATGGAATCCAATGCAATTAACGAATACAGGTGTAAAACTTACTTCGACGATTGCTTATACACCTACTACATTTCAACAAACAATAGACTTAATTAACGAAGGTAATTTAAAAGTAAAAGACGTCGTTACTGATGAAATTGAGTTAAATGATATTGTAGAGTCAGGATTTGAACAACTTGTAAACGATAAATCACAAGCAAAAATTCTCGTTAAATTATAATATAGGTTATAAAAACTAATGAAAGGAGAGTCTTCAAATTAGAGATTCTCCTTTCATTAGTTTTCTTCCTGTGATTATTTGTTTTTACTACTTCATTTTTATTATTCTATATACAGTAGAACGACTCACTCCTGTTTGTTTAGCAATTTCTTCACCCGTAAGTTTTTGCTCATCGTATAAGAATTTAATCTCTCTTTTCTTATAATCTGGTAATGAAGGTCTTCCACCTTTTCGCCCTCTTGCTCTTGCTGCTTCTAAGCCTTTTTTAGTTCGTTCACTTAATAAGTTAGCTTCAAGTTCAGCGAATGCACTCATCATTGTAAAGAACATTTTGCCCATCGCATCTTTCGTTGATACATTCATATCAATAATATGTAAATCAATACCGTTTTCATCCAACCATTGCGATAGCTCAATTAACTGTTTTGTTGTACGTCCAAGACGATCTAGTTTATAGATAACTAGGATATCTCCTTCACGTAAATAATCTAAACACTTATCAAGTTCCGTTCGTTTAGTTTTACGACCACTCGCTTTCTCGCTAAAGATACGTTCACAACCATAGTCCTCAAGTGTGTCAATCTGTCCATTAAGACTTTGATCTTGCGTTGATACACGTGCATAACCAATTTTAGCCATTTGAATACCACCTCTTTTAATCGTTTTATGGGTACTTATTAATGAAATCTAATTCTCGATGCAAATAAACACGTCTGTCAGCGTATGAAAACTCATGTTTTTTGAAATTTATGATACATTGATTATAACACAGGTTTAGAAACTAAAATATGTAAGAAAAACCTCTCAATTTTATATTAAGAGGTTTTGTGCCAAAAACGATGGTTTATAATACTTTATGCACTCGTGTAAAAATGAATATAGATACAATATTTTCACATAAATATATCCAATATTAATATAAATCCTAACCCTACAAAGGAAATAATCGTTGAAATAACAGTATATGTAGCAAAGGTCTCTTTTATCGTCATCCCCATGTACTCTTTAATCATCCAGAACATAGCATCATTTACATGAGAAAGAATACAACTTCCAGCCCCAGTAGCTAGTGTAACAAGCGCTAAATTTACATCAGGTGTTTGACTTAATATAGGTATAACTAAACCTGCTGTTGATAATGTAGCTACTGTTCCTGAACCTAAAGAAACACGTAAGAGAGCAGCAATAATCCAAGCCAATATTATAGGATTTATTGTAGAGTCTTCAAAAATTTTAGCAATATAATCTCCTACGCCACCATCTAATAAAACTTGTTTGATAGCACCTCCTCCGCCAATAACTAGAAATAGAAAGCCTAAAGTGTTAATACCAGAAGTACATACGTTCATTAACTCAGAAACAGCAATCTTTCTTTTTATACCCATAGTATAAATAGCTAATAACAACGAAATTAAAATAGCTACTGAAGCATTACTAATAAAACTTATAAATTCAAAAAAAATATTATGGTTAATCCCAATAAAATCTTTAATAGCTAAAATAATAGCTCCTAAAGCCATTAAAATAACAGGGAAAAGTGCCGTTAACAAACTTGAAATAAAGCTTGGTATATTTTCAGGAATTGAATTATCTTCAAGTTGATAAATATTTCGCGGCTTATTTAATAATAACGGGTTTATCTTTTGTAATAATTTAAGATAAAACACTCCCCCTATAATCACGGTGGGGATTGAAACAATTATACCAATAAGTAAAACTTGTCCAACATTAGCCCCGTATTCAAGCGTCACAGCTGTAACACCAGGATGTGGAGGTAAAAATGAGTGCGTAACAAGTAAAGTTGCGGCCATTGGAAAGCCTAGTTTTAGCACAGACATGTTAATTTCTCGTGCGATTGTAAAAATAATAGGTATTAATAATATAAACGCTACTTCATAAAATAACGTAATCCCTACTATGAAAGAAGCTACAATAACAGCCCACTGGATTTTTTTAACCCCGAATTTATCAATTAATGTGACTGCTATTTGATGTGATCCTCCTGCATGTGACAATAATTTACCTAGCATAGCGCCTAAACCAAAAATTAGACCTATATGACCTAACGTATCACCTAATCCTTTTTCAATAGAATCAGCAATTTTATCAGGAGGGATTTGAAGAGATAAAGCAAGGAAAAAAGCAACAATAATTAATGCTATAAACGTGTTAATCTTAAATTTCATTATTAAAATTAAAAGAATTAAAATACCTATACTTGTAATAATTAATGGCATAAACAAACTCCTTACATATATTTGATAACGCTTACAAAATGCAGTAAATAAAACCAATGCCTAAATAAAATAAGCATCGGTTTTTGTAAGCTTGTATACTAAGTATATAAGGAGTATATATTTATGCCTATTTTCTGTCAATAGAGACCTATTTGAAATTATGGCTAGACAATGAAAACGTTTTATTGTAATCTTGTGTCATAAGATACTTAGTATACAAGTTCGAATATTTTTCTGGGAAAGGTGATAGAATGACTAATTTAAATGTTGAAAAACTTAAAAAAACTGCAAATGAATTAAGAAAAACAGTTTTAACAATGGTTCATGACGCTCAATCTGGACATCCAGGAGGATCTTTATCAGCCGCAGATTTCATGAGCGCTTTATATTTTGGTGAAATGAATATAGACCCAAATAATCCAGATTGGGAAGATAGAGATCGTTTTGTATTATCTAAGGGCCATGTTGCCCCTATACAATACTCAGCTTTAGCAACTTTAGGATTTGTTCCTTTTGATACAATTCATACTTTGAGAGAATACAAATCACCTTTTCAAGGGCATCCCGATTCCAAAAAATGCCCTGGTATAGATATATCTACAGGTTCTCTAGGTCAAGGATTGTCTTGCGCTGTAGGCATGGCATTAGCTGGAAAAATGAATGACAAAGGTTATAGAGTTTTTGCGGTTCTAGGAGATGGAGAATGCCAAGAAGGACAAATATGGGAAGCAACACAATCTGCTGTTAAGTATCAACTAAATAACTTGATTGTTTTTGTTGATGATAATGGACTGCAAATTGACGGACCTACAGATGAAATTATGCCTAATGGTGATTTAGAAGAGAAATTTAAAACATGGGGATTCTATACAAAACGTATCAACGGTAATGATATGGAAGAAGTAATAGACGCTTTAGATGAAATAAGAGAATTAAATGATAATAAGCCTAAATGTATCGTTTGTAATACGACAAAAGGCCAAGGTGTTTCATTTATGGAAAACAGCGTGTCTTGGCATGGTAAAGCCCCTAATGAAGAAGAATATAATAAAGCGATAGACGAATTGGAGAAGGCAGGTGCTGTAATATGAGTTTAATTAAGGAACAAAAAGCTAAGGCAACTAGAGTAGCATTTGGAGATGAAATATTAGAACTAGGTAAAGAAAATCAAGACATAGTAGTAGTTGATGCAGATATAGGAGGTTCATGTAAAACAGGAAAATTTATGAGTGAATTACCTAATCAACATATTAACGTAGGTATTGCAGAACAAAATGCCGCTGGCATAGCAGCTGGACTCTCAACCACTGGAAAAGTACCTTTCGTAAGTACTTATGCTGTTTTTGGATCGCTTAGAATGGGAGAACAAGTAAGACAAGAAATTTGTTATCCTAACTTAAATGTTAAAATTGCTTGTTCTCACGGTGGATTAACACCTGCAACAGATGGCGGAAGTCATCAAGCTATCGAAGATATGGGGGTTTTGCGCACATTTCCTAATATGAAAGTTATTATGGGAGCAGACTATCATTCAACAAGAAAATTAATTAGAGAAGCTTCTAAAATTTATGGTCCTGTATATTTAAGATTCACACGTGGAGAAATACCAATTATTTATGATGAGAATGAAACATTTGAAATTGGTAAAGCAAAACATTTAAAAAACGGTAAAGACATCGCAATCATAGCTAATGGAGATACTTTAAACATTGCAATAAAAGCAGCAGAAAAATTAGAAGAATTGGATATCTCAGTTAAATTACTGGACATGCATACAATCAAACCAATTGATAGAGAAGCCATATTAGAATGTATAAACATCGGGAAAATTATAACAGTAGAAGATCATAATATTATCAATGGTTTAGGAAGTGCTGTCAGTGAAATTGTTGCTGAAGAAGGTAATGGCAAAGTTAGAAGAATAGGTGTACAAGATCAATTTGGGCAATCTGCACCCTATGAAAAGTTATTAGAGATTAACGGAATTACTAAAGAAAATATTATAGATACTGCTAAAAATTTAATGAAGAAGTAAAAGGAGACAATAAAATGTTTAGATTAGACGATCAGGTAGCAATTATTACAGGAAGTGGATCACCAAAAGGTATAGGTAAAGAAATCGCATTAACATTCGCTAAACAGGGTGCAAAATTAGTTATTGCCGATTTAAATAAAGAGGGAGTAGACGAAGTAGTTAATGAAATTGAGAACCAAGGCGGCGTGGCATTTGGTATTGAATTAGATGTTACTAATAAAGTATCTGTAGATAATATGATAGAAAGCGTTATGGATCATTATGGAAAAATAGATATATTAGTTAATAATGCAGGTATATCTCAAAAAGTCACAGTAGAAGATATGACTTTAACAGATATGCAAAAGATTTTCACGGTAAATATGTTTGGATTATTTTTAACAACTCAAGCTGTACTAAAGCCGATGAAATCACAAAATTACGGCCGTATTGTTAGTTTATCCTCTGTTTCTGGAAAACGAGGTGGCGGTGTTTTTGGTGGAGCGCACTATTCTGCATCTAAAGCAGCCGTATTAGGTTTTTCAAAAAATCTTGCGCGTGAAGTTTCTAGCCATGGAATTACTGTAAATTGTGTTGCTCCGGGACTAGTTAATACTGATATTTGGAAATCTTTACCAGAAGACGAAGCAAAAAAAGTGATTGCTACTATTCCAAGTGGTAGACCAGGTGAAACACAAGAGATTGCTACAACAATTGCATTTTTATCTTCCAAAGAAGCATCTTATATCACTGGTGAAGATATAGATATTAATGGCGGATCACATATGGACTAGTCTAATAATACTTGATGCTGAAAATACATACTAAGTATGTTAGATAATAAGATACATGATAAAATAATAATTACCAAAATATAATAGAAAGAAGTGTTATTTATGGCTTTTAATCGTGTATCTAGTAATAAATTATACATCCAAATTTACGAACAAATCCTTCATGAAATAGAAATAGGAACGTTTAAAGTAGGAGATAAGCTCCCTTCTGAAAAATTTTTATGTGAACAATTTGGCGTAAGTAGAGCGCCAGTAAGACAAGCAATCAGTGCTTTAGAATTAAATGGTTTTGTTTTATCTAAACAAGGTGAAGGTGCATATGTCCAAAAACCAAAGCTTACGACAACTGAAGATGATTCATCTAATGTTTTAAATAGTATTTCACCAGAAGAAATAATTGAATCAAGAATGGAAATTGAACCTATTATATCCAGATATGCAGCGCAAAGAGCAACTAATGCGGATATAGAGCATTTGAATAAAATAATAACTAAAATGGAAGAGGAAACAATTAGCGGTATATATAATCCTCTCACTGATGACGAATTTCATCAAACTATAGCCAAGTCAACCAAAAACGAATTATTAATCAAATTTATGAATGACATTAGTGAGGCAATGGAACATCAAAAAATGTGGAAATTCTTAAGAGATAGAACAGTTACACGTTCTGATTATAGACAAATAAATTTTGAGGAACATAAACAAATTATTAAAGCAATTGAAGTTCATAATGAACTTGAAGCTTACGAGCTTATGAAAATGCACATGAACAATTTATTTGAAAGATATTGGAAAAAATAAATTGTTTGAGCTTTATACATGGAGATGGTCTATTGAATAATAATGAATTAAAAAGAAGAGTTGCTAAAGAGGCAATTATGGAAATTGATAGCGGTATGACTATAGGGCTAGGTTCAGGATCTACCATGAAATATGTCTTAGAATATTTAAGTTCTGAAATTAAAAATGGGCTTGATATTACAGGTATACCTACTTCTATACAAACTGCCCAATTAGCTCACAAATTAGGCATACCACTTACATCATTTAGTAAAACAACTCATATAGATATAGCTATAGATGGTGCCGATGAAGTTGATGCTAACTTTAATTTGATTAAAGGAGGTGGCGGAGCCTTAATTCGAGAGAAGATTATAGGTGATGCAGCTAATAATTTTATTATCGTAATTGATAAAACGAAACTCGTAGAACAATTGGGGATTTTCCCATTACCTATCGAAGTAATACCTTTTGGATGGGAAATTACTTCTAAACGTATACAAAGCTTAGGTGCTTCATGTAGATTACGTCAAATTAATAATAAACCTTATGTTACAGATAACGGAAACTATATTCTTGATTGTAATTTTGGTTTTATAAATAATCCACTATATTTAACAAAATCTATAAATTCAATAGTGGGTGTTATAGATTCAGGACTATTTGTTAATATGGCAGATAAAGTTTTCGTAAGTGATGAAAATACTGTTAAAACAATATTTAATAGTAATAAAAGGAGGTGATATTATGTCAATTCAATATAAAACAAGTGCTACAAATAAAGGTGGACGAAATGGCCATGTTAAAACAGACGATGAAACGCTGAATTTAACCGTAGTTCCACCAGACAAAACAAATACTGATAATGGGACTAATCCTGAACAATTATTTGCAGCAGGTTATGCTTCATGTTTTAATGGCGCTTTTGACTTAATTTTAAAACAAAATAAAATCAAAAATGCTAATCCGGAAGTGACATTAACTGTACGTTTAGTTGATGATCCTGAAGCTGAAAGCCCTAAATTAGAAGTGGATATAGCAGCTAAAGTAAGTAATCTATCTCAAGAAGAAGCAGAAAGACATCTAAAACATGCACATGATTTCTGTCCTTATTCAAAAGCTACACGAAATAACATAGATGTAAATTTAAAAGTTATAACAGAATAATTAAACCATTAATTGCTACTTGTAGATAAAATTATCTACAAAACCTCGACCTCTTACCAAAGGTCGGGGTTTTAATTTACATAATCGATGATTATCAGAAGTTCTCACTATATAAAAGGCACTAAAAGGTTATAACCTTTTAGTGCCTAATTAATTATATTAGCTACCAAACAAACGACTCCAAAACCCCTTTTTAGATGGTTCTGCTTCCTTATCCTCAGGCCCACTCTCTATTTCTTCAGATGGTTTATCATCTTTCGCTAATACTTCTTCATTTGTACTGTCATCCTTTTTCTCTTCGGTTATATCCTTATGTTTTACTTCTGTTTCTGTTGGTTGACTTTTCTTTTGTTGTTGGTTGATATTTTGAGATTCTTCAGTAAAAGTTGCTTCTTGCGGTTTAACGTTTTGTCTATCATTAGTCACTGTATCAAAAGAATAATTAAGCTGTCTTTCTTCTTCTAATTGTTTTTCTAGTTTTTGAATCTTTTTATTACTTTCTAAAGCTAATATTTGTTGATTCTCCAACAGTTTATTTAATGTATTAACATTGCTATTTTGTTGATCTAGTTGTTTAGTTAGATTCTCAATATATTTTTCATCATTTTTAGCTCTAGTTTCAAAGATTTCTATTTGCTTTTCTAATTCATTTGCTTTTGCTTTTAATGTCTCAGAACTATTTGAATTATTATATATATGCTTTTCAACTTCTGCAGTATTTTCATCAAACATTTCTTTTTTTACTGATTCTTTATTTTGCGTTGTTCTTTCTTTCTTAGTGATTTTTTCTATAATTTTCAAACAATCATTATCATTAATATAATTAATTCCATTTTCTTTTTCAAAAGATATATTTAAGCTTTTAGCATTATTAACAATAGTTTGTTTAGTTACATCCAATTCATCAGCAACCATTTTAATAGTTTTCATAACATCCACCCTTAGGCACCTAATTTAGTACCTAAATTTTACCACCTAGCAAATATTTTTTCATCTTTTACCGCCTAATTTTACCACCTATTTCACTACCTAAGCGCCTAATTAGCTACCTATTGGATATTTTTGGTGCCTAATTAGGCACCAAAATAATAAATAATACTATTTTGAGGTTATAATGTGCTTTTAACTACACTTAAAACGCTTTATATACGACCATAAAAGTGTTAATATTACTTTATGAATATTAAAAGAGTCGATGCTATTGGCGTAGCATCGACTCTCGGTAATAAAACGATTCGCATTCGTTTGTTTATATATTTTTTTGATACTTGTATTATATATATCTAATCATCTAAGTGCAAGCACAAAACATATAACTTACGTAAAAATTGTTTTATTACCTCAATCCAAAAAAAGTGGAAATGAGGTTTTTATTATGCCCAATTTTGAGAAATACAATTTATCACAAGTAAAAACTGAAAGGTTTTATCAACTGCCTAAATATTTATTTGAAGATATATATTTTAAGAAAATGTCAGCAGAAGCCAAAATTATGTATGCGTTATTAAAAGATCGTTTTGAATTATCCATCCAAAATGAATGGGTAGATAAAAATAATAACATTTACTTTATTTTCAGTAATAAACATTTGTGCGAATACTTAGGTTATGCAGAACAAAAAATCATAAAATTGAAAAAAGAGTTAGTAAGTTTTAATTTACTAACTCAAGAACGTGTTGGCCTTAATAAACCCAATAGATTGTATCTATTAAAACCCAATTATGATGTTGAAGGCAGTCGTACCAAGGAACTTCCAAATTCACAGTTCCAGAACAATGAATTTGGAAGTTCTAGAACTATGAATTTAAGTGGTCAAGAACTTCCAAATTCACAGTCTAATGATACTGACTTAAGTAATACTGATTATATAGAGACTGAGAATAATGATACGTATGATATGAATGATACATATAACAATCAAACAAACCATAATCATTCGGATCATACAAATCACCAACAATCCGAATTTAATAATGATGCACTTAAATTCCAAGTACTCGAAGAATTGCCACAACAAATCAAAGACTATTTAAGTAAATTTGAAATTAGAGAGATACGTATTATTAAAAGTGTGTTACTCAAAGGCAAAAAGTCATTTAATAATGCGCATGATACATATTATCGTTTAGAAGACGTGGAATTTGAACTTGTCAGTGTCTTAAAACGTTTTAAAGCGATGTTGCTACAAAAGAATGAAACCGTTGATGCGATGCAAGGCTATCTTATGCAGTCAATTAAAGCTGAGTTAGAAGAAATACATGCCCTTCATATGCGTAGGCAAAATATGAGTCAACATAATATTTTCAATCAATAACGTAACAACAGAGCATATTTAAGCACAAATGCGTGTTTAGCAACGGAACTATTATTGGCCATTATCGTAGGATTATTACTGAGGTTGTACTTTCATAAAAGGAAAACGCCTATGACAGTTAACAGTTGGTTTAAAGGACTATTTGTTATGCTTATTTTTGTCATTATAGTAAGTGGATTTTCACGCATTGATGATATCAAACAAGGCGAAAAAGAAGAATTTCATGACATGGATATCTATAATATTGCGTCAAAATCTAAGTAAAAATAATATATAGTTTGCGAAAACGTATAGACTTAAAATCCATTTTGAAAGAATTGAAACGATTATGGGGCAATTTGATGAACAACAAAGAAAAACATGCGGAAGAAGATAAAAGAGAATTTGTTTTGACATCTATACATTAAATATTGAGTTTGATACTTCGGTTTCTAAAAAATTAGTACCCGTTTTAATCTAAAAGTTACTGGTGAAATTAAAGTATACTTATCTGGCGTATATTTGCGTTTTAAGAGTTTATGTAAGTGTTTAGGTAGAAAACTATATGTAACGGGCCTTAATCTTTAAAATGCCCCCTTAAAATTCAAAATAAAGGTATTTAATAAGTCGAGTGATAAAGTTTGCTAAAAAGATAATATATTGTGTTTTGGTTTTTGATAATGTCGTAACATAGTACAACATAATATGTTACGACATTATCAAGTAGCATTTCATTGCTAAGTTTAAATATTGGCCTTGGAAGATTAATGTAATACTTCGAATTTTATAAAATAATATTGTGAGTGAAAAATGATCTACATGTATTATAAATTAATACAGTAGGTCATTTTTTATTGGAAGTTTATTAGTAGTATTTGTAATGATAAAAAACGAAGCCTAATATACGTTTTAAGAAAGGGAGTTATTTAAACTTTTAGAACATTGAAAATGCATTTATGTGGCTAAGAATTCAACTAGAGGAGTCTCGAAAAGGAGTCCCAGACAACAGGATAAGGGTGAACAATGCCATCACGATGGCACCCAGCATAGCTGGGGTTCAAAATGAATATCTCATTTATTATAAATGCTTTTATAGGAGTACTTTCAGCAATTTTATATATTTATAAAATCTGACTTAAGTATAATATTACATGGCATCTTGATGAGAAATCAATAATTCTTCTACCCCTTGTGGCGCAAAGGATAGAAGAATGGGGAGTCTAAGGACTCCTTATAGACTCCCGAAAGGAGTCCTTAGATCATTGTTTATAATCAATGATTTTCTCATATAAGGCATGAGTAATTGCTTAGTTGTTTATGATAAAGTGTTTACTAAGAAATTACTCAGTATAAGAATGTATTTTTTGATAAGTAATTACTAATTTTGAAGAGTGGCGAAAAGGGTGAACAAGAATCAAAAAACTAAAACAATAAATATTAATTTAACTGAAGAAGAGTAATATTCTGAAGTTGCTAAATACATGGACACGTTTAAACGTTTTTTACAGTATGTAAATGATGATGCTGGATATATTAATTTAAATGGATATAAAAGAGATGAGCAATTAAAAGGAGAGATTAGAGATGCTATTATTAATCTCTCAAATAAATAAAAATAAAGGACTTTGAAAAAATGAATATTAAAGAGCAACTAGAAATCAGTAAGATTATTTTACAAACCATTAGTATAGGTATTCCATTATTGGTTGTTATACTTAGCCAATTTAAAGGAAGAGAAATGGTGATGAATCAAAATAAAGAAAAATGGACACGTGTATTTAATAATATCTTTCGATTTATACTCGCTGTTTTATTGATAGATTTATTTATATTATTAGGGCTTAGCGATTTGTTTATAAACACTAAAACAGAAGATTTAATTAAATACAAAAGTGAAATATATCAATTGATTTTATTATTAACAATTTTTTCTATGGTGTATGCTTTTTTCTTAATGCCTCTTTGGACAAAAAACAAGAGGTATTATGAGGTAGAATTAGAACATACAAAAGGAGAAAAAGTATTATATGTAGTATTGAACCGAATTAAATCAAAAGATGAAGATGCGTTAATATATAAAGATAACGAAAAAGAATATGAAGAAGATGTGGATTTAATTAAACAAAGAGAAGGACGAGTCACATTTATTCCAAAAGTCAAATCAATATTTAACATCAATCGAGCAACTATAGAAGAAACTAAGGTATTCCCTATATGGTTTCGATGGTTGTTGTTTTTAATTATAGTAATAGTTTCTATGTTTGGGGTATGGGGCTGTTTTGAAATGGTAGTGGATATTTGGACTGTTAATTTAGGAGAAACAGTAGTACTGTTTAGGGTAGTTATGTCTATGTTTCCGATAACTATTTTAGTTTATTTTGTAGTCATAATAATATTTTTATATCAATCTTGGTTTGGAAAAAATAGATTATTATATGAAAAAAAGAAAAAAAGTTGAAGTTAAATTAGCAACCGAGTAACATTTGAAGAATTTTTAGTAGCGAGTTTTAAATGGAATTGTAGTTACCTCTTTTATTGCTAGAAAGGTGTAGCATGTCTGATTATGAAATGCTTATGATGGTTTTGACGAGCATTGGTTTAGTATTAATTAGCAATAACCAAAAAAATAACCTTCCAACTTTGACAGGTTCGAAAAGGTTATTTTTGTCTTTTTAACAGCCTCATTAGGGCAACATGTTAGCGCATGTTGTCCTTTTATATATATTTATTATACTAGCATGATATTATACGAATACCAAATATGATATATGTGTATACATTATACATATATAACTTCCACATGTATAACTTCCATATGTATAGTGTATACACAGAAAGAAAAGTAGAAATTGTATTATTTCAATCTAAGTAAATACACCCATTTAAGATTTGAATGACATAATTTAACTTATCAGAAGTGGATATATTAGTGGTTAATATGGAGAGATTCATTTAATCATGATGGTAAAAGATATATATATAAGAGAAAAGTGAAAAGATATAGTAGAGCTGGACTAGTTTTAATTATTTATAAAAAAAGACATTTAAATTAATGAATGTCTGATACTTCTAGTAGCATTGTAACTTCCTAACCATAGGGGGTTTTAGTGTGTCAAAGTTTATTACAGAACACATACATAAGCGTATACAGAGATTATTAGCAACACAACCTTATTAGAATATTTAGTTCGATTTTCTACATAATGTACTTTTTAGTTAATATAAAAATTTTAAACAGGGTATGTATTTATATGATATAAAATATTTAAATATATTTTTATCAAATATTTATGAAAAACTTATAGATCTGTATTTCACTTAGTCTTAACGTATTATGTTAGAGGATTATTTATAATGAAAGTTGTTTTAATATTAATTTGCATATTTTAAAAATTCGTAAGGAGGATTTTTTATGAACGGAAATCAGCGTGTGGTAGTTACAGGTGTTGGGGCCCTTACGCCTCTAGGTAATGATGCTAAGACCACTTGGATAAATACATTAAATGGAGTTAATGGTATCGATAAAATAACCCGATTTAATACTCAACCGTATAATGTACACTTAGCCGGTGAATTGAAAGAATTTAATATACATGATTACATATCTAAGAAAGAATCTAGGCGTATGGACCGTTTTACACAATATGCAGTGGTAGCAGCTCGAGAAGCTGTTAAAGATTCTAATTTAAATATTAACGAGCATAATGCAAAAAATATAGGCGTATGGATTGGTTCAGGTATGGGTGGTGTAGAAACTTTAGAGAAAACTCATAGTACTTTAAAATATAAAGGTGCAAAACGTGTGAGTCCTTTTTGTATACCTATGCTTATACCTGATATGGCGACTGGCCAAGTTTCAATTGATTTAGGTGTTAAAGGACCAAACGGTGCTACTGTAACTGCATGTGCTACAGGTACAAACTCCATCGGTGAAGCATTTAGGATTATTCAACGTGGGGATGCTGACGCTATGGTTACTGGTGGGACAGAAGCGCCAATTACCGAAATTGGTATTGCTGGTTTTAGTGCAAGTCATGCTTTATCCATAAATAATGATGCTGAAACTGCATGCCGCCCTTTTCAGAAGGAAAGAGATGGTTTTGTTATAGGAGAAGGAGCAGGTATTTTAGTTATTGAATCTCTAAAGTCAGCACAATCAAGAAACGCTAAAATTTATGCGGAAGTCGTTGGTTATGGGTCAACAGGGGATAGCTATCACATTACAGCTCCAGCTATTGAAGGAGAAGGAGGTGCTCGTGCAATACAAGCAGCAATAGAAGATGCACAAATAGAAGCTAAAGATATTCAATACTTAAATGCTCACGGTACAAGTACTCCATTGGGAGATTTTACAGAGGTACAAGCTATAAAAAAAGTTTTCGGTGAAGCCTTTAAATCTTTAAAAGTAAGCTCTACTAAGTCGATGATGGGGCATTCATTTGGTGCTACTGGAGCTATTGAGGCAATATTTTCTATTTTATCTATTAGAGATAGTAAGATTCCTCCAACTATCAATGCTACAAAACCTGATTTAGATTGCGATATTAACTTGGTTGCTAATGAATATGAGAATTTAAATGTTACGTATGCTATGAGTAACAGTCTTGGTTTTGGCGGACATAATGCTGTCCTGTTGTTTAAAAAATATAATGAAAAATAGTAAAAGAAATTTTGTTTATAAGTTCTATTTTCTTTAAACCCTTTCAGTTAATTAACTGGAAGGGTTTTTTACATTTTCTTAAAATAAACATCCTATTTACATACAGATGATAAGTTTAATAAATCACATTTTTAAGGAGTAAAATACATGTTAAATATCAAAAAGACTTTAGTAGCTTCGTTAGTAATTTCAACAGCTTTGACTAGTAATACATATACTGGAGAGTCGGGAAAAGATAAAGATAAGCCAAAGAACGTCATTGTTTTAGTAGGTGATGGTATGGGTCCCGAATTTAATAGTGCTTATCGTCATTATAAGGACAATCCAGAAACATCAAAAATTGAAAGAACAGCATTTGATAGTAATTTGTTAGGTCAAATGTCAACAGATCCTGAGAATACAGAAGAGGAGAATATTACTGATTCTGCTGCAGCTGGAACTGCTATGGCAACTGGAGAAAAGACATATAATGGTGCTGTGTCAGTTGATAATAATAAAAAAGAATTAGAATCTGTGTTAGAGTATGCTAAAAAAAATGAAAAATCAACAGGTCTCGTTGTTACTTCAGACCTTACAGATGCTACCCCAGCGGCTTTTGGAGCACATGAAACAAATAGAGATAATAAAAATGAAATCGCTAAAGATTATTATAATGAAAAAATCAATGG
>NZ_RCVN01000024.1 GCF_003697915.1 Staphylococcus pseudoxylosus | reverse complement strand
ACACTGACATGATAAATTAGTGGTTAGCTATATTTTTTTACTTTGCAACAGAACCATAATTATTTTATGAAACCCTTCTTTTATATAAAAGAAGGGTTTTTAATATTACAATTTTCTCATTTATCAGGTAATATAATTCTCATAGAGCAAGTAAAATGACACCAAGAGGTTTTGTGTATATATTTAAGTAACAAAACTTGTCTTATAATTAATGTATCATAAAAACCAAAAAACATGAGTTTATAGATTCTAACAAGGCCACTCATTTGTATCGAAAACACATCATACCTACAATGTATATGATATGCATTTAATACTAATCTAAAATTCCATAATAATTTTTCTGATTGTGTAACAATATTATTTATATTATCTTCAAAATCTAAGTGATGTTTTGCACCAAATTTCATATATAATCTACGTACGCTATCATTTCCTTTTATAATACAAATGCTAACGTTTTTATTGGTACTATTTGTATTTGCTAATATTTATTTAATGAGCTAACCATTTAGAGCCATATCGTGTATATTGCACGGGTGTTTCAATATCAACTTTTAATTCTTCTGCTGCTTGACGGGGCCAAAATGGATTTTTAAGGAATTCACGTCCTACAAATATTAAATCTGCACGATTGTTTTTAAGGATTTCTTCTGCTTGTCTTCCTGTTGTGATTAATCCTACAGCTCCTGTTGGTATATTAACTATATTTTTTATTTTATCAGCAGCTGGAACTTGATAATTCGGATAGCTATCTACTTTAACTGGAGCAATGCCACCCGAACTACAATCAACCAAATCTACACCTTGAACTTTCATTAATTTAGCATATTCAACGTAAGTCTCATTTGTATTTCCATCTTTATGATAGTCTGTGGCTGAAATACGGACAAATAAAGGACCATTCCATTCTTCATTAACTACATCTATAATTTCTTTTACAATTTGATATCTCTTTTTAAAACTACCGCCATATTCGTCTGTACGATGGTTTGATAAAGGGGATAAAAATTCATTTAATAAATAACCATGTGCGCAATGGATCTCAAGGACATCAAAATTAGCCTCTTTTGCACGTCGAGCAGCATTTTTATACTCTATAATAAATTTGTGAATATCTTCTTTCGTCATTTCTACAGGTGTCTTTTTACTTTCATTAAATGGTATAGGCGATGGAGCTATAAGGTCAACTCCTTCTTTTTTTGCTAATCTTCCGGCATGCCCAATTTGTGCGCCTACTTTACTACCAAAACTTTGAATTTGTTCTACAAGATTACGTAAACCCTTAATGTGCTTGTCATCCCATATACCTAAGTCTCCTGGTCCAACCAGTCCATTTGGATTAACGATTAACGTTTCAAGAAATATAAGACCAGCTTGTCCTAATGCTCTTGAAGTATAGTGTGTTAAGTGAAAGTTTTTCACTTCTCCTTCTTCGTCAGAACTGTGCATACTCATTGGGGACATAACGATTCTGTTTTTTAATTCTACATCTTTAATTTTAAATGATGAAAATAATTTATTTGCCATTATAACAACCTCCAATATTCATTTTTAGGGTATTTATATCTTATGATATATAATGAATTTATGTAAGTACGCACATATTTGTTATGTAGTGACAAATTTTATACTGTAAATAGGAGGAAAATAATGAAAAAGCCTAATTGTCCTAATCCACATGCGTGTCCAGTGTCTATTACTATAGATGTAATTGGAGGAAAATAGAAAGGACTTATCGTATATCACTTAATGAAAACTCGACGTTTTAATGAATTACGACGTTTAATGCCTGGAATAACTCAAAGAATGTTGACTTTACAACTTCGCGAACTTGAAGAAGATGGCGTTATTCATAGAAAAGTTTATCATCAAGTTCCGCCTAAAGTGGAATATTCATTAACAGAACTGGGAGAGACTTTAAAACCTCTTATTAAAATGATGAGAACTTGGGGAGAAGACTACGAAAAGTTACAATCAGATTTTCAAGAAACTTATTATGAGCGTTAATTATATAAATAGAACTTCTAAATATACTAACTCACAAAAATGTGCCTACTTGAAATAACGGATTAACAAGAGGAAAATCCATTATAAAGAAAGGGGTTACATTTTATGAATGAATTTAAAGATTTTAACAAAGATTTTAATCTAACTAATAAAGTCGCTATTGTCACTGGGGGAGCAAGTGGTATAGGAGAAGCTATCACTGATTTATTTGTTGAAAAAGAGGCTAAAGTTGCTGTAATTGATATGAAACAAGACGTCGAAAATTTAGAACAACACAAAGACAATGTTTTTGGTTTTAAATGTAATATTACAGACGCTGAACAAGTCAAAAATACTATCAATACTATTAAGGAACGTTTCGGAAGAATAGATATTCTCGTAAATAGCGCTGGTATTGCTTTATTAGATGATGCAGAAAAGATATCAGATGAATTATGGCAAAAAACACTTGATTTGAATCTTACTGCCTCATTTAAAATGGCACAAATAGTTGGAAATATCCTAATTGAACAAAATGAAGGTGGCAAAATCATTAATATGTCCAGTCAAAATGCATTAATTGCTTTAGATAATCACACAGCATATGGTGCTACAAAAGCAGCAATAGTTAATGTCACAAAAAGTTTAGCTTATGAATGGGCCCAATATGGTATTAATGTTAATTCAATCTCTCCAACTATTATTGCAACTGAATTGGGTGATAAAGCTTGGGTAGGTGAAAAGAGACAAGAACAACTTAACGGTATCCCTTTAGGTCGCTTTGGTCACCCATCAGAAGTTGCCGCTGTAGCTTTATTTTTGGCAAGTGATGCTACAAACTTCATTACAGGAGAAAATATTGTGATTGATGGCGGAAACACAATAAAATAAACAACAACTTCTCAATATGTTTCACATACTTACTTTGTTATCAAAAAAGATTAACGTTATCGATAACGTTAATCTTTTTTTGATAATAATTTACATAATTCAACTTATCGGAAGTGCATATGCTTACGTGTTTACAGATGATATAATAATAGAGTCGCCTTAACTTCCGGCGGTATTTTCGACGGAAGGAGGTGCTTAATATGCTTATGATCTTCGTTCACATCATTGCACCAGTCATTAGTGGCTGTGCAGTTGCGTATTTTACTTACTGGCTTAGTAGTAAACGCAATAAATAGAAGGCGACGTTAAGCCGCATCAAAAAATCCCCTCACTACCGCAAATAGTGAGGGGATTGGTGCATATATGCATATAATCTTCGTTAAAGGTATTATAACACCATAGTGGAGAAGAATGCAAAATTGAAATCGTGAAATATAAATTGAAAAATATATGACTAAAACTGGATTGATATTATCTGAATACATATCAATCATCGATTTTGTTTAGTGATTAATAATGTGTTCCACAAATTAGAGATAAATACAGAAGGAAAACAATTAATTAGCTAATAATTAACTACACGATAATTTACATTCTATTTTTCTTTTTAGTATTCTTTCCTAAATAACTATAGTCCATGGCTAAAAATAAATAATAATCTTTTCATGTGATTTATATCTCTTTGTTTAATTTTTAACACAATGTTTTTTTAAAAGTATGATTCAAAAAATAACTTAACTATTTATAAATTAAAAAGACAGTCATTCTAAATTATAGAATGACTGTCTTTTAGTCACAGGAGATCATCTAATTGGTACTTATAGGCTATTTTCATTCAATTTCTATATGCTTAGTAGATGTTACATCTTGTTTATTTTTTTTCAAATTTAAATGCAATACACCATTCGTATATTTTGCGTTAATATTGTTTTCATCTACATTAGGCAATGTGTATGTTCGATTTATATATGCTGTATTTCTTTCTTGTCTAATGATATTTCCTTCTTGATCAGTTTCATTATTTTCATCTGATTGTTTAGCTTCTATATATAAAGTCTCACCTTGATAATCTAAACTGATATTTTCTTTTTCAATGCCAGGTAAATCAATATCAAGGATATATTCTGAAGAAGTTTCTTTAATATCTGTATTAGGAAAGTTTGGGAAAATAGGTCTTGTAAAATTTTCAAAAAATATTGAAGGTGATAAATCAAAAAAGTTATTATTTGGTAATAAATTACTCATAATGAATCTCCTCCTCTGATTTTAATTCTTAATTTTTAAAACATTTTAAATGTTAATACTAAAACACTAAAATTAAATTAAGAATATCGCCTCCTCAAATAACGTTATATCATATGGTAATCAGAATGCTATATGATATATTCTAGCTAACTCTAGTTTTTTTATGATCTAGCGAATTTTTTAATTTATTATAGTTTTCAAAATTCATATTTTTGAATAAATCAAAATAATTATTATCTTCTAAATTAGGTAATTTACCATGTTTTAATTGTTGAACTACTTGGTTTAAAATCATAATTATCACACTCCTACAAAGATTTAAACACGTATCTTTGATTACCATATGATAATTTACAATTACTATATACCATGTTATTATTATTTTGTCAATATTAAATTTACTTTTTTAGGGAGGATGATTATTATGTCAAATAAAGCATTTAATTTAGAAACTTTTAATCATTACTTTAAAAACTTCCAAGAAAAATTAGCAACTGAAATTTTTAATGTTTCTATCGATAGTGATGTTAAAGAAGAACATGATCAATACATTTTGAAAGCTAAAATTCCTAATTCGTCTAAAAACCTTTTGAATTTAAAATTTTTTAATAATATATTAACCATTCGAGGAGAGAAATATGATTATTTAGAGGAAAAGAAAGTCCCTCTATTTGAACAATTTACTTTTTATAATGTTAACGTTCCAAAGATATACGCTGAATATAAAAACGGTATTTTAGAAGTGAGGTTACCTAAATTAATGCCAGGAGAAGACGTGGTCCAAAGTATAAACGTTCATTAAAGAAAGCCCCACCTATATATTATGTGGGGCTTTAAGCATGGATAATCATTATAATTAATATGTTTTGAGAAGGTGAAATTAATAATACGAGTTATCAATAACCTAATTGCTTTAGATTACAAATCAAGGTTCTATCTTTTTGGTATTCGTTAGTATCAATTGATCCATCGGATTGTACATATGGAAGTAAACGATTCATGGTATTGATTTTAAGTCGTTCTGACTCAAGTTCATTCGTTGCTTGATTATAAGCGCGCTTGAGTTTTTTTGAATAGGACACTTGTTTCTCGTATTTATCCTCCGAAATAAAATTAACCCCTTTATCAACATTAGTTTCTTGATGTAATATCGTGGGCTTTATTTGGTTTCCGAGTGCTTGATGCCTAGCATATTCAGTCGGAGACATATGACAATACGCTGATAAGTCTTGGATTTTTTTGTATTCTTCGTTTGTTAATTTAAAAGTTATAGCCTTTTGGTTTGTTCTATTCAATTTAAGTTCTCCCATTATTTGAAATTAGAGGCGACAAATCACCAACACAGTAATTTTTAACGCTACTCCATGCTTTTATTTCGAGTTATCTTATGATAATCAATTATTTTTCTTTGTTTATAGTGTTTATATATTTACTTATATTAAGTGAATCATTATAAGATTTCCAATCGTAATGAAATGAAAATTCAATGAAAGGGTCGTTGTAAGCTGTGTTATTCATATGATTTTTATTTTTAGAAATAATATTATTTTTTAAATACTTTGGAGAATAATATACAAGTTTTTCTTTAAACATAATATATCAACTCCTCTAAAATTATCATAGGATAACTCTATAATTATTACTAACATTTTATGTTTTTTTTGTCAATAATTATTGAAAATTTGACTAAATTTGATTAAAATAATGTTAGCACTTAGGTAGTTAGAGTGCTAACATTATTTTTTAAGGAGGGCAAAATATGCTTAAACCATTAAACAACCAAATTATTATTAAACAAAAAGAAAATGAAGGAACAACAAAAAGTGGAATAGTATTAACCGATTCCGCACAAGAAAATAATTATGAAGGAGAGGTTATCGCTATTGGCCCAGGTTTCCTATTAAATGATGGAAGTCGAAAAAAGCCAGAAGTAAATGTAGGAGACTATGTTATTTATAAAAATTATGCTGGTACTAAGGTTGATTACAATGATGAATCTTTTTTAGTAATCAGTGAAAATGATGTTTTAGCAATTATTGAATAAACAGTTATTTCTAATTTAATATATCAAAATAATTTTAGGAGGTATTATTTGTAATGGCTAAATCACTAAAATTTTCAGAAGATGCAAGACAATCTATGTTAAATGGAGTTAATAAATTAAGCAATGCAGTAAGGGTTACAATGGGGCCTAAGGGACGTAATGTTGTATTAGATAAAAAGAATAACTCACCACTTATTACAAATGACGGAGTTACTATAGCTAAAGAAATCGAACTTGAAGATTCTTATGAAAATATGGGAGCTAAGTTAGTACAAGAAGTTGCTAATAAAACAAATGAAGTTGCTGGTGATGGTACTACTACCGCAACTGTTCTTGCACACGCTATGATTAAAGAAGGCCTTAAAAATGTGTCTAGTGGTGCTAATCCTGTAGGAGTACGAGAAGGTATTAATAAAGCTGTAAACGTTGCGGTTGATTCATTAAAAGAAATTTCTCATAGTGTAAAAAATAAATCTGAAATCGCACAAGTAGGAACAATTTCAGCTGCAGATGAAGAAATTGGTGAATATATTTCTGAAGCTATGGATAAAGTAGGTCATAATGGCGTAATCTCAGTAGAAGAATCTAACAGTTTTAAAACAGAATTAGAAGTAGTAGAAGGTATGCAATTTGATAACGGCTATCAATCTCCATATATGGTTACTGATTCAGATAAAATGACGGCTGAATTAGACAATCCATACATTTTAATAACAGATAAAAAAATTAATTCTTTTAAAGATATATTGCCGATTATTGAACAGGTAGCTCAAGAAAGCAAATCGCTATTAATTATTTCTGAAGAAGTGGAAGGTGATGCACTAACAAACTTAGTTATAAATCAAATGAGAGGTACATTTACTGCAGTAGCTGTTAAAGCTCCTGGATTTGGAGATAGACGAAAAGCAATGTTAGAAGACCTTGCCGTGTTAACAGGTGGGTCATACATTACCGAAGATTTGGGACTAACACTTAAAGATGCAACAATTGATATGCTAGGATCGGCTAATAAAGTTGAAGTTACTAAAAATAACACAACTATTGTAGATGGTCATGGTAACAAAGGAAAATTGAATGATCGTATACAACAAATTAAAAATCAAATAGAAGAATCAACATCTGATTTTGATAAAGAAAAACTGCAAGAAAGACTAGCCAAGTTAGCTGGTGGCGTAGCTGTTATTAAGGTAGGCGCTGCATCAGAGACAGAATTAAAGGAAAGAAAATTACGAATTGAAGACGCCTTAAATTCAACACGAGCAGCTGTTGAAGAAGGTATTGTTGCTGGAGGCGGAACAGCATTACTTAACATATATAATAAAGTAAAAGATATTGATGCAGTAGGTGATAAATCTACTGGTATAAATATTGTTTTAAAATCTTTAGAAGCACCAATGAGACAAATTGCAGAAAACGCTGGGGTTGAAGGATCAGTAATTGTTGAAAAACTTAAAAATAAAGTTCCAGGTATTGGCTATAATGCAGCAACAGGAGAATGGGTTAATATGATTGAAGAAGGTATTGTAGACCCGACAAAAGTAACACGTTCAGCTTTACAACATGCGGCAAGCATAGCATCTCTGTTCCTTACAACAGAAGCAGTAGTTGCTAATATTCCAGAAAATGAAAATAATCAAAATATTATGCCAACTCCTAATATGATGTGATTTACAGAAATTTAAATTATTGTGAAGATAATTATAATCATTATTATGAATATGTTTCTTCTAATAACAGAGTAGTTTTAACATTTTAGGTTAAGTAAGCGCAAAGTTCGTCATAAAATGAATTATTAATCAAGAATTACCTTTAATTAAATGTTTTTTGCAACAAATATTAGTATTACTAATATTCATTTAACCCATAATATTTTCTATATTAAGGCAATATTTGATTTTGAAATGATTAAAGGACTCCATATTCAACAAGGGGTCCTTTTTAATATGTTTTCTAAGAATCATCGATTATGTGAATCATTATTTATAAACCGTCATAGTTTTTCATTTAATAAAGTTTCTTTTTCATAAGGTTTTTAAATATAACAATCTCAAAAACTCAATTGAGACGTATAAAAATGATGAAGGGAAAGAACATGAGGTAGAAATAGCTGTAGATACGGTAATGTTGGAGGCGTTGAACATACTAAGCTAACTAAAGATATTTTGGACAATAAAATTAGATAGCAGTGTCGAAGAGTTGAATTAATAATAAAAAAGGCTAAAGGTCATAATTATGAATACTACAGATTTTGAAAAAGCATTATATGTTTATCAATCCATTATAAATAATATTAAAAAACATATAACTAAAGCTATGTTAAAAAAGCTATGTTAAAAGATAAATTTTCAAGGAATATGGAATTAGGGATATGTTAAAATTTAATTACGATGAACATAAAAGTTCAAAAGAAGAAACTAAAATATGGTGAGTAATAAAAATAACCACGCTCTCCCAAAAGCATGGTCAAAAAACAAAAAAATTATTATCGTTAGAGAATGAAAATATTAATTAACGTTGAGATAGTACACCTATCTATCATGCCATATAACCTATTTATATAAAATATAAACATCAATACAAAAAATATTTTATAATAATCATTACCTTTCTGTAAATTGTAACTCATAAATACTTTTGTCACTATAAGTGTTAAATGCATCTATTTTTGCATGAAGCATTACTTCTTTAGGCTTCCTGCTAATATTATGATAATAAGTTAATTTGATACTTAAGTTTGTTTCATATCCGCTATTTTGAATAGTTTGCTCAAATTCATCAAATACCTCTTTATTAACAGGCAAATAATAACTTTCACTACTTGGTAACATGTTAATAAATTTTTCTTGTATAGTTTGATCCTCATTTAATATAACTTCTATTTTAATTTTTCTTGCAGCTCCTCCTCCTAAATTATACAATTTCAAATAATCTTCATGCTTTGTATTATCCGTTTTTATATTATTCATTATTAGTTCATTATCATTATTTAATTCCAATAAAGTTTGATTGAATCCTAGCGCAGGGATAAAGCTAATTTTCATTTGATAAAGCTGTATAGATACAGAAATGAAATAAAATATAGCCATAATAAACGTACCTAAAGAACCAATTGCTGAAATAATATTTATCATAGTATCACCCTTATAATTTATTAAAATATAGTTAATTATATAAAAAACAACCGTTTAATTAAAAACGGTTGAAAAGAATAACTTTGGGTTTATAAAAAGAAATTTGATAAATTAAAAGCCTATTTAAAATTACCCAAGTTATTTAGGGTTAAAACTTCATTAAAATTAGAGGTGTTTTTATAAAATTATAAATGCAAACATAATAGATATGGAACAGCCGTTAATTCGGCTGGTTTTTTATATTTTTATACATATTTTATTAAATAAATCCTAAATCTTTGGTAATAGGTGTCTTTTTATTAATAAAAAGACATATATTAAAAAAACAGACTTTATTATTATATTAGGTAGTGTTTTGATTAATAATGAAATTCCTTGAATAAAAATACAAAACGCTAACCACAGTTAACGCTCAAAAGCCCGTCAAATCAACGATGTATATTTCATGAATAAAACCACCTTTTCGATTAGTCGTTAAAACGTTGATATAACAACATTTCGACCGAAAAGGTGGTTTACTAATAAAAAATTATAGGAACTGAAAGTGAATATACTATTCATTAAGAATCTGCCAATAAACGATTTACTAAAGCAATTTCACTTAATAAACTCCTTGCATCTTCTTTACTTAAGCTATCATAATTTTGAACTATTTGGTCTAATTTATAGGCTATATCTCCTTGTATGCTCAACATTTCTTCATTATCCCATGTATCCTTGCAATCAATGTTAGTAAGATAATTTATATGATTATTTAGGTCAGTATATAAACCTTGTACATCCATTTTTAGCCCCCTTTATATATTAATACCCCAATTCAATACATAACATATCTTGCTATGAACTTTGAATTGACGAGTTAAGTAAGTCTAATAATCCATAACCAGAAAAACATAGCGAATATAAAGGATCCTCCACTTATAACACTACAATACCTTTTTTATTGAAGCCTTTTATATTAAAAAGCATTTTAATCGGAATCGATAAAAAGTATACTTGATTAGAAACACATACAATATTGATAGGGAATGTTATTTTGGAAAATAAATTTCTAAAGTTGCAACAAAAAGTACTCGCTTATTCAAAAAGTAAAAATTGGGAAGACGCAACTTTAGAATGGGATATTATAGATTTTGCAGAAGACGCTTTTATAAATGATTTAGATATATCTATAAGAGCCTTAAATAATATATTTTTTCATCGAATTTAATCCTTAATCACCCTATATACTGTAGAGCGACTTACGCCTGTTTGTTCAGCAATCTCTTCACCTGTAAGCTTCTGTTCGTTATATAAGAATTTAATCTCACGCTTTTTGTGATCTGGTAATGATGGTCGGCCACCTTTTCGCCCTCTTGCTCTTGCTGCTTCTAACCCTTTTTTAGTTCGTTCACTTAATAAATTAGCTTCAAGTTCAGCGAATGCACTCATCATTGTAAAGAACATTTTGCCCATCGCATCTTTAGTTGATACATTCATATCAATAATGTGTAAATCAATGCCGTTTTTATCCAACCATTGCGATAATTCAATTAACTGTTTTGTTGTACGTCCAAGGCGATCTAGTTTATAGATAACTAGGATGTCTCCTTCACGTAAATAGTCTAAACACTTATCAAGTTCCGTTCTTTTAGTTTTACGACCACTCGCTTTCTCGCTAAATATACGTTCACAACCATATTCTTCAAGTGTATCAATCTGTCCATCAAGACTTTGATTTTGTGTTGATACACGCGCATAACCAATTTTAGCCATTTGAATACCTCCTCTTTTTATCGTTTTATGGGTACTTACTAATGAAATCTAGTTCTCGATGCAAATAAACACGTCTCTCATCGTCTAAAAACTCGTATTTTTTGATATTTATGATACATTGATTATAACACAAGTTTATAGACTTTAATATCTAAGAAAAACCTCTTAATTTATAGTTAAGAAGTTTTGTGTCAAAAACGAAGGTTTTAAATATATACAATATAACAAAAGGAAACTTGAGTTTTTCTTGAATTTTTTTGTGATACAATCCACAAAACAAACATTGGTATGAAATAGAATTTACTCTCTAATTGCTAACGCTTACAATTAATATTATCAAGAAGGGAGGTTGAAGTTATTATTTAGAAAGGGGAAGAAAATCTGTGTATATGGATAAACGTAGTACGCAAATATTAAAAATGTTAATTCAAAAGCCTGACTCTACTATAAAAACTTTAGAATATGACTTAGGTATCAATCAAAGACAAGTTGTTTACAGTATTGAAAAAATAAATGATTATTTAGAAAGTATTTACAACGAGAAGATTCATCGAACTAAAAATGGTTATTTTATTTTACCAGAAAACATTATTGAATCCTCTTTAGGATTTGATGAAAGAACTTACATTTTGTCTGGCCAAGAGAGAGTAGAAATGTTACTACTTCTGTTGCTTAATAGAGAAGAAGACATATCTCTTATTCATCTAACAAGTACTTTACATTTTAGTAAAAACACCATTATGAATATTTTGAAACAGGCAAAAAATTTGATCATTGATTATGATATAGAACTATTTTATTCAAGGTTACAGGGGTACATACTTGTTGGAGAAGAGTATGCGAAAAGGCGTTTACTATTTAATATTATACAAAAATATGCTTCAACAAAAAAAGGACAACAATTGCTTGAAAAATACATTTATATTACTTATAAAGATGCTTCTTTCTATATGGAAAAATTAGAAGAATGTGAGCAATTACTAGGTCATCAATTTACAGATACAATGGTTTCGACTATTTCATATTCATTAGTAATATGGGAAAAGCGTATACAACAAAACAAAACAATAGAAGATACCATTTTTGATGACTTCCCCAACCTAATAGAAACGAGTGAATATAGTGTTGTTGAAAGTGTATTTGATAATTTTATTGAAGGAAAAGAACTATTTTATCTTACCTTACAACTTATGGTGATGAATATTGTGACACCTCAAATCATTTCAACAAAAAAAGAACTTAGTTTTATCTACAAAGCTTTAGAAAAATTTGTTGAAAACTTTGAAAAGATTAGTGTTATTACCATACCAGATCGTCAAAAGCTAATAGAAAAATTATATTTACACATGAAACCTGCTTATTATCGTATTAAATATGGTTTGAATGCTAACGATACTTTAGAAATTGATTATGATTATAATTTGCAAAATTTAAATCAACTTGTAGAACGCTCTATTAAACCACTTGAAAAAAGTATGGCTAAAAAAATACCACAAAGTGAAATGTATTATTTAACGATTATACTTGGGGGATGGTTAAAGCAATATGGAATTGATTTTGAGAAAAAAATTATCGCTGTAGTTGTCTGTCCTAATGGTTTGTCGGTCTCAAATATGATACATGCAACTTTAATAGGTTATTTTAAAGATTTCATTTTTTTAGATCCAATGTCTATTAGAGAATTTATTAACTATGAAAAAAATGTAGATATAGTTTTTACAACACGTCATATAGAGACTAATGCAACACAATTTACAGTACAACCGGTTATGAATGAAATGGAAATTAGAAAGCTTCAAACTGAAGTTTTTGAATCATTATATGGTTTTGCCTTATCAAAAATTAATATTAATAATGTAATGGAAATTATTGATAAATACGCCGAAGTTATAAATAGAGATAAGTTATTAGAATCACTTAGTGATTATCTCTTTCAACAAAATAATGCAATAAAGAAACAAGATACTAAAACTGATAATAATTTATCATTGATAGATTTAATTGGAGAAAACGTTAATATACTCCATTCTGTATCAGATTGGAAAGAAGCTATACGTATAGCTTCTGCGCCTTTGTTAAATAGGAATTATATATCAGGTGCATATGTTAATAAAGTTATTGAACTTTGCGAAAAAGATTCAAATTATATAATGCTATCAAACAGATTGGCTATACCACATGCTAAAACAGAAGATGGTGTTAATAAATTAGGAATGAGCTTTCTGAAGTTAGATAATGCTATCGAATTCCCCAATGGTAGAAAAACAGCATTGATTTGTATTATAGCTGCTATTGATAAGCATAAGCATATACCATCTGTTTTAGAATTAGGCGCTCTAGCTGATCACGAAGAGTATATAAACCAATTAAAAGCATGTCGAGATAAACAAGAACTATTAAAAGTATTGAAAAATTTTTTAGATAAGGAGCGTTATAATGGTTAAAATTTCTGTATCTGAACAAACTACATTTACAGACTTTGATGTAAGTAATAGAGAAGAAGCTTTAAAGATTTTATCAAAAGAACTATTAAATAGAGATAAAGTTGAAATTGATTTTTTACAGAACTTATTAGAACGAGAAGAAAAAGCACCTACTGGTCTTAGTATTTATGATTATGGAATCGCTATTCCACATACAGAACCACAATACGTAAAAGAAGATAGTGTAGCAATAGCAGTTCTTAAAAAACCTATTCCCTTCTACGATATGGTAACTAAGTCTGAAACTATTTCTGTAAATATTATCTTCTTACTTGCGTTGACTGAGAGTAATAAACATTTAAATATATTAAGCCAAATTATGGACCTTGTTAATAAACCTGGTGCAGTAGAAGAATTAATGAAAATGAATAAAGAAAAACTATTAAATCATGTATATGAAAAATTAGAATTAACTAATTAATTATTGGAGGAATAAATTATGAGTAAAAAAATTATATTTGCATGTTCAAGTGGGATTGCAACATCTACAGTTGTAGCAGAAAAAGTAACAAACCATTGTAAAGAGAACGGAATTAATGTAGATGCGAGACAAGCTATATTAAGTGAATTACCTAGTTTAGATGACTCTGCAGATTTAATTGTAGTAACTTCTCAAAGTGAAGCTCAACTAAACACTAAAGTTGTAAATGCAATGCCTGTGGTTACTGGAATTGGAGAAGAACAGGTGCTAAACGAAATTGTCGAACATTTAAAGGGTGAATAATCATGCAAAAAATACTTGATGGATTTCAATATATCTTAGGATTAGGTCCAACAATTATGCTGCCAATTGTAATTTTTATTTTAGCAGTTTGTTTAAGAGTTAAAGTTGCAAAAGCTTTTCGTTCAGCGATAACTATTGGGATGGGATTTGTCGGAATATTCTTGATATTTGATTTGTTGATTAATAGTGTTGGTCCAGCTGCTAAAGCAATGGTAGAACGTACAGGAATTGATTTGCCAGTTGTCGATACAGGTTGGCCTCCATTAGCTTCAATTGCCTTTGCATCCTCTTTAGCACCATTCGTTATACTTTTAGTCATTGTTCTTAACCTTATATTACTAGCGTTGAAATGGACTAAAACAATCAATATTGATTTATGGAATTATTGGCATATATCTTTTGCAGGAGCATTAGTTTACGGAGCTACTGGTAATTTCTTTATGGGACTTATAGCAGCCGGTTTAGCAACAATATTTTTACTAAAACTTGCGGACTGGACAGCACCTTATGTTCATAAAAGATTTAACTTACCAGGTGTTTCTATACCTACAATGTCAACTGCTATTTTCTTCCCAATAGGCTATGTTGGAAACAAAATACTTGATTCAATACCAGGTGTAAATAAATTAAAAGCTGATCCTACCAGTGTACAAAAACGTTTTGGAATCTTTGGTGAACCAATGATGATTGGATTAGTACTCGGATTAGTTATTGGTGTCCTTGCAGGTTTCGAGTTTGGGAAAGTATTAGAATTAGGTATTAATTTAGGTGCTGTTATGTTGATTATGCCTCGTATGGTTAAAATATTGATGGAAGGTTTAATACCATTATCAGATGCTGTACGTGACATAATGAAAAAAAGATTTCCAGACAGACAAGATATCAATATTGGTTTAGATGTTGCTGTAACTATAGGTAACCCTGCAATAATAGCAACTGGTTTAATATTAACGCCTATAGCAATATTCTTAGCTGTTATCTTACCGGGTAATAAAATCATTCCTTTAGGTGATTTATCTGTATTAACGGTTCCTATGGCTATGGTTGTCTTGGCTTGTGGTGGAAACATCATTCGCTCTGTGATTATTGGTATACCAATAATCATAGCAGATTTATATATTTCATCTTATATTGCTCCTTTAGTAACAAAAGTTGCTAAAAGTGTTGACTTCAAATTCCCTGAAGGTGCATCTTCTTTGATTAATAGCTTTTTAGATGGTGGAAATCCATTAAGGTATTGGCTAGTAATGCTATCTGAAGGTAATATTTGGGCAATAATTGCTATTCCTGTTATTGCACTATTCCTCTGGTGGGTTTATAAACTTACTCGCAAAGATTTTGATGCAGAAGGTAACTTGAAAAATTAATTATTAAAGCACTTGGAGGTATAAAATATGAAAGCTAATGTTTTTTATAGCAAAGATTCGTTTGAAGTTAAAGATTTTGCTATACCAAAAATTGATTCTAATGAAGTTTTATTAAAAGTTCATGCCTGCGGTTTATGCGGTACCGATATCCATAAAGCAATTCATGAATCTGTAAATCCAGGGACGATATTGGGACACGAATATGCAGGAGAAATTGTTGAAATAGGTTCACAAGTAACAGATTTTGAAATAGGTGACCGTGTAGTCGGTGGTATACATGTTCCATGTTTGACGTGTCATTATTGTGAGCGTGGACATTATACATTGTGTCCTGAATTTAAAAAAACCAATATTGAACCCGGAGGATTTGCTGAATATATTCGCTTATCTGAACGTCATGTACGTAACGGTATTAAAAAAATCCCAGAAGGTATGAGTTATGAAGTTAGTGCTATGGCTGAGCCTGTTGCTTGTTGTATACATGGTCAAAAATCAGCCCACTTTCATCCTGGAGATAATGTTTTAATTATGGGAGCTGGTCCTATAGGTTTGATACATGCTCAATTATTAAAACAAAAAAATTTAGGAAATATTTTTATTACAGATATGTCTGCTTATAAATTAAAAATTGCTAAAAAGTTAGGCATTGATTATCCAATAAATATCAACAATGAGGACTTAAATACTGTTATTAATGAGGTTACCGATAATCAAGGCGTAGATAAAATCATTATAGCTACAGGTATTTCACAATTATTACCACAAGCTGTAAAACTATTACGTCGAGGTGGCGAAATTATCGTCTTTTCACCTTTTGACAATAATTCAGAAGTTACTATTGATGCTAGTCGTTTTTTTGCTGATGAAATTTCGATAGTTGGAACATACAGTGTTTCGCCCTACGAATTCAATGAAGCTTTAATTGTCTTGGAAAATGGCACAATTGATGTAGAAAATATGATTACACATGTTATGGATTTAGAACAAGTACAAGAAGCTATTAACTTAGCGAATAATCCCAACAAAGAAGCTATAAAAATTATAATTAAGAATAAATAGAAATGAGGAATTAATAATGCCATTAGTAAAAATGAGCGAATTTTTAAATTATTTAGATGAAAATAACTTAACAGCACCAGCGTTTAATACTACAAATTTAGAAATGTCTTTATCAATTATAAATGGAGCAAATGAACTTAATATGCCAGTAATTGTACAAATTGCCCCTACAAATGTTAAATTGTCAGGCTATGATTTCATTGCAGATATTGTCAAAAAAGCTGCAGATAAAGTAGATATACCTGTGACACTCCATCTAGATCACGGTATGACATTTGAAGATATACAAAAAGCTGTTGAAGCAGGTTTTAATTCCGTAATGATTGATGCCTCAAGATTAGATTATGAAGATAACATTAAATTCACACAGGATGTTGTTGAATATTGTCATCAACGTGGTGTATCTGTCGAAGCAGAGTTAGGTGAATTGGGCGGTAAAGAAGACGATATGGTTGATGAATCAGACGATCAAACAGACCCAACGTTAGTAGAAGATTTTGTTAATAGAACTGGGATTGATTTATTAGCAGTATCTGTAGGCAACATTCACGGATTAGATGAGCCACCAAAAATAAACACTGAATTATTAGACGAAATAAATAATAAAGTAGAGATTCCCTTAGTAATTCATGGTGGATCTGGTATTTCAGATGATATTTTGAAACAGCTTAAATCATACAATGTAAGAAAAGTGAATTTAGCTAGTGATTTAAGAAAAGAATTCATTACTACAGTTGGTAAACGCTATGAACAAAACAACAATGAATATAATTTAATTAGTGTTTTATTAGATGCTCAGAAAAATGTACAAGATGTAGTAAAAACTAAATTAGGTGCACTAAACAAGGTGTGATTGTAAATGTATACTATTGGTATTGATATTGGAACAACAAATGTTAAAGCATGCTTATTTAAAGTTCCATCTTTTGAATTAATAACAGTACAAAAGTTCCCAACCCCAACAAAATATGACGAATATGGATCTGAATTTTTAATGGATGTTATTTGGAGTAATTTGAAAAAAGCCATTAAAAAGCTAGGTACTGCAATTGAAGATATGCATCTCATTAAAACCATATCGATTTCAAGTGCAGCACAAAGCATTGTACTTTATGATAGTTTGGAAACCACCCTAAAACCGACAATTACTTGGTACGATCCTCGTTCACAACAAGAAGCTAAAATTATCAATAAACATTTAGGTTCTAAATATATATATGAAACAACAGGAATCGTATCACATAGTAATCATAGTTTAACCAAGTTAATGTGGTTGAAAAATCATAAATTTAATAGTTTTAGCCAAATGAAAAAATGGACATGCTTATCTGGGTTTGTTGCGTTCAAGTTAACAGGTGAATACGCAACAGACGAAAGTTTAGCCTCTAGAACATTATTAATGAATATTTCAAACAAGTCTTGGTCTAACGATATTCTATCTACTTACGATTTAGATATCAATATATTTCCAAAAATTGTAGAAAGTGGCGAAGCTATTGCTCATCTTAAACCTGAGATTTCAAAGAAATTAGGTTTAAGTAAAGAAACCACTGTAGCAATAGGAGGACATGATCATATGGCAGGATCAGTTTGTACTAACTTAAAGTCAACTGGAGAAATGCTCAATTCTACTGGTACAACTGAAGGTTTACTATTATTAAATAGTAAACCTATATTGGGAGACTTAGCTCAAAATAATGCATTATCTAACGGCGTATATGTAAATGAAAATCTGTTTACTATCTATAGTTCACTACCTACAGCAGGATATAGCATTGATTGGTTTATTAATACTTTTTTAACAAATTTGGATGATTTCGAAAAACATACTTCTAAATTACATGATATATATATTGATAATCCTAATCATTTACTAGAAAAGTTAATTCTTTATATTCCTCATTTGAGAGGAAGTGGTCCACCTGATCGTGATTTCAATGCTAAAGCTTTATACTATGGTTTAAGAGATTCGACTACGAAAAAAGATTTGTTATTTTCAACCTTGGTTGGTTTATGTTTAGAATTAAGAGTTTTAAATGATATTTACGATAACCTAAAGACTGAACCCACAAAATGTATTAAAGTGATTGGCCCTGCTGTAAAAAATCCTTTATGGTTACAGTTAAAGGCTGACATTTTAAATATCGATATAGAAGCTTATAAAATAGATGAAGCTGTAGCAAAAGGTGCTGCTATTGTTGCTAATTTAAAACAAAATTTCATAAAAGAAGTACCTGAAGAAAGTTTTGAAGTGTATAAGCCTAATAAAAAGAATCATGCTAATTTTTCTAGATACTACAATGAGCTTTATCTACCTTTTTTAAATACAAAGAAAAAATTCGATAGCTTTACTATAATTTAATATTTCAGACGATACTTTGGAGTATATTATCATATTCCAAAGTATTGCTATATAAACTAATTTAAGAAATGAGTGATTATTATTAAAGCTGCCCTTTTAAAAGAACTAAATCACTTTGAAATTGAAGAAATAGAAATTCCAAAAATCAAACCAAATGAAGTTTTAGTAAGAGTTAAAGCAGCAGGTATTTGTGGTTCTGATATTCATAAAATGCAAACGAAATGGACAAGAGAACTTCCTATGGTACTAGGTCATGAAATCTCAGGTATTGTAGCTGATGTAGGAGATCAGGTTAACACTATTAAACCTAATAATCGTGTAGCAATCGCCCATTTAATTCCTTGTAATAATTGTTTTTATTGTGAACAAGGTAAATTTCAATTCTGTGAAGACTACGATTTATTTGGTAGCCACAAATACGGAGGTTTTGAAGAATATATTAAAGTCCCAAAAGAAAATGTGATTAAAATAGGAGAAGAAGTTAGCTACGAAGAAGGTGCGATGCTAGAACCTCTATCTGTAGCTTCATATGGAGTGTTAGGGTTGAAACCACAATTAGGTGATGTAGTAGCAGTATTTGGCTTAGGCACAATAGGTATATTAACTATTCAGTTATTAAATTTAGCTGGAGTTAAAAAGATAATTGGCATTGATATTGATAATAAAAAGCTAAATGAAAGTAAAAAATATGGTGTGACAGATATAATAAATCCACTTTACAAAGATATAGAACAAGAAATTTTTTCGTTAACTAACGATTTAGGTGTTGATATATCCATAGAGTGTGCAGGATCAGTAATAACTCAAGAACAATGTCTATTAGTCACTAAAAAAGGTGGTTTGATTGGTTATCAAGGTATAGCATATTCTCCAGTCAACTTATCTCAACGTGCTTTCGAAAACATTTTTCGTAGAGAATATACTATCAAAGGTTTTTGGAATTCTTATGCTACACCTTTTCCAGGGAAAGCATGGAATTATTCTTTATATTTAATTCAATCCAAAAAAATTAAGTTACAAGATTTAATTTCTCATCGCTTTGTATTAGACGATATACAAAAAGCTTTCGACCTAACCGTCAATAAACATGAATCATATAACAAGGTAATGGTTTTCCCAAAATAACGGGAATTTTTAAGGAGGTTAATATGAAGTTAATTGCAATAGATATGGATGGAACTTTATTAAACTCCAAAAATAAAGTTTCAAAGATTCAATTGAATTATCTAGAAAAAATAGTAAATAGAACAGATATTATAATTGTTGTTACTACAGGTAGGCCAATTGAAGGTATAAGTAATTTTATACCTTCATACTTATTAGAAAAAATGTATATTATAGCATTAAATGGAACAATTATCCTTAATCAACAAAAACAAGTTATTTCCGAATTCCCTATTATTAATGAGGATGTGCTTACATTACAAAAATTTGCTTTAAAGCATAATATTGAAATGAGCATCCTAGATAGAACAAAGTTTTATACATTACAAGAACCTATTTCATA
This sequence comes from Staphylococcus pseudoxylosus, assembly GCF_003697915.1. GTDB lineage: Bacteria > Bacillota > Bacilli > Staphylococcales > Staphylococcaceae > Staphylococcus > Staphylococcus pseudoxylosus. Next base: position 3,349 of record NZ_RCVN01000024.1, on the reverse strand, counting down.
CATTTTTAGATTCGATCTTCACTTGAATAATATGGAACTAAGTACTCTAGCAGTCGAAGACATTTCCAAGTTAAAAGCTATATTCAAAGTACAATATATTATTGAACCAATTGATGTTCATAATGTTTATCGCACTTTGCCAGACTTTTTTTATGATAAATTCTGTATAATCAATTCTGCTCCATATTTAATAGAGTTTATGGCGCCTTGTACAAATAAAGGCTATGCTGTTAAAGAATTATGTAACTATCTTCAGATTAATATGAATGATGTTTATACTATTGGCGATGGAAAAAATGATTTACCTATGTTTAATATTACAGATAATTCTATTGCTATGGATAATGCTACAGATGCAATCAAAAAACATGCAAAATATATTACAATGAATAATAATGAAAATGGTGTGAAATACGCTATACAAAATTATGTGTTAAACTGATAAATCACTAACAATTATGTAATATCTCGTTTTTGTTAGAGCTTGACATAACGAATGATTATAAGAAGTTATCACTATATAAAAAAGGCACTAAAAGTTTATAAACTTTTAGTGCCTTTTAATTATATTAGCTGCCAAACAAACGACTCCAAAACCCCTTTTTAGGTGCTTCCTCTTCCCTATCACCAGGCTCACTCTTGATTTCTTCAGATGGTTTATCATTTTTTGGTAATTCATCTTCTTTTATACTTTCACCCTTTTTCTCTTCAGGTATATCTGTATGTTCCACTTCTGTTTCTGATGGCTGATTTTCTTCTTGTTGTTGGTTGATATTTGGAGATTCTTCAGTAAAAGTTGCTTCTTGCGCATTGACGTTTTGTCTATCATTAGTTGTTGTATCAAAAAAATAATTAAGCTGTCGTTCTTCTTCTAATTGATTCTCTAACTTTTGAATCTTTTTGTTACTTTCTAATGCCAGAACTTGTTGATTCTCAAGCAATTTTGATCTTTCCTGCAACTCTTTCCTGTAGAATTCAATTGTTGTTTCATGACGACTTTCTTGTTTTTCAATTTGATCATTCAAAGTATCAATCTGATTTTTAAGAATTTCTACTATCTGAGTATCACTTTGGGATTCAACATTAATATTATCCGACTCTTTTTTTTGTTTATCTTCAGTAGAACTTTCAAAACCATATTTCTTTTTATTTTCATTTACTCTTTGAATGATTTTTTCTATATCGCTATCTTCTTTAATAAACGAAGTATTTTCCTGTTTTATTGTTTCTATATTCAATCGTTTAATATTATTAAAAATAGTTTGCTTGCTAACACCTAATTCTTCACTCAATATTTTCACACTTTTCATATCATCAACCCTTTATAAAATGTTTATCAACCTTTTACGATATATTATAAGCTTATCATGCTTAATAATAAAGCGATTGATAAACCCAAAATATAAAACTATTAACTCTTTTATCAAGTATTCATCAAGGGTTGATGGTTGTTATCAAAGGTTTGTGAACCCTTTATAAACCTTTGACAATCCTACATTTTCCCTTTTATAAGCTCATTCAAAGTGCTATAATAACCTTAATACAACAAAAACCCCCAACTACTGGTAATAGTTGGGGGTTGGTAATAAAACGTTGCAGCACGTTTATAAATATTTTGATATCTGTATTATATACAAATATATCATCAAAGTGCAAGCAAAAAATTTATGTGTTCTTGTAATGTTTTATTACCTCTATCCAAAATTTGAATAGGAAAGGGGTTTTTATTATGTCTAGAAAAAACATAAAAAATCAGGCCAGTCAAAATTTCTATATGCTACATAAAGTATTATTTATCAATGAAAAATATAAAAAGTTAAGTGACAGTGCAAAAGTTACCTATGCAATTCTTAATGATAGAGTAAGCTTATCTATTAAAAATAATTGGATAGATCAAAATGGAGATATATATTTTATTTTTACAAATGAAAATCTTCAAGAAGTATTAGATAAAAGTAAAAATACAATAACTAAAATAAAAAAAGAATTACAAGAAGTGGGTTTATTAGAACAAGTTAAAACTGGATTTAATCGACCAAACAAACTATACCTTCATGAAATTGAAACGAATATAAATATTGAAAAAGAAATACAAAATAGCACTTCAAATAATGATGAACCTAGTGATAACAAGGAATCCCAAATAATGGGAGCCCAGAATCCCAAACAATGGGAGCCCAGAATCCCAAACAATGGGAGCCCAGAATCCCAAAACTTAGACCCTAATTATACTGACTTAAGTAATACTGATTATATAAAGACTAAAAATAATGATACGAATGATTTGAATGATATATACAACAATCAAACAAACCATAATCATTCGGATCATACAAATCACCAACAATCCGAATTTAATAATGATGCACTTAAATTTCAAGTACTCGAAGAACTACCGCAACAAATCAAAAACTATTTAAGTAAGTTTGAAATTAGAGAGATTCGTATTATTAAGAGTGTGTTACTCAAAGGCAAAAAGTCATTTAATAATACACATGATACGTTTTACCGTTTAGAAGATGTTGAGTTTGAACTTGTGAGTGTATTAAAACGATTTAAAGCGATGCTGCTACAAAAAAATGAAACCGTTGATGCAATGCAAGGCTATCTTATGCAGTCGATTAAAGTTGAATTAGAAGAAATACATGCGCTTCATATGCGTCGGCAAAATATGAAGCAACATAATATTTTCAATCAATAACTTAACAACAGAGTATGTTCAAACACAAAAGCACGATTAGAGATAGAACTATTAGTTGCCATTTTGATAGAATTGAAACGATTATGGGGCGATTTGATGAACAACAAAGAAAAACATGTGAAAGAAGTTAAAAGAGAATTGGTTTTGACATCTATACCAGAAATATTGAGTTTGATACTTCGGTTTTTTAAAAAGTTAGTGTCGATTTTGATCTAAAAGTTGCTGGTGAAATTAAAACATACTTATCAGGCGTATATTTGCATTTTAAGAGCTTATGTAAGTGTTTAGACATAAAAACTATATGATTTGCCTTGAATCTTTAAAATACCCCTTTAAAATTCAAAATAAAGGTATTTAATAAGTCGGGTGATAAAGTTTGCTAATATACTTATTTATTTTCAGCTAATTTATATTCTTCAATCATTTTTGGTAAAATGGTTGGGGTTTTTGAAACGAAGTTCTTCTGGCCTTAATAGTCTATAGAGATAATAAAAATGAAATCGCTAAAGATTATTATAATGAAAAAATCAATGGAAAACATAAAATAGATGTATTATTAGGTGGGGGAGCTAAATATTTTGGAGAAAAGAATGGGAATCTAGATCAAAAATTCAAAGAAGACGGTTACGATATTATAACAGATAAAAA
>NZ_RCVN01000023.1 GCF_003697915.1 Staphylococcus pseudoxylosus | reverse complement strand
CTATTTGTGTCTGATGACATAAGTTGCATCTCCTCGTGTTGTTTATTTTGGTTGGATGACCAAATATTATTTTAGCATGGAGAGATGCAATTTTTAATACAACGGTATAACCATACTGCACCATACGCATAGCGTATGGTTTTTTTATAAAATAAGAAAAGTTCCGAGACATCGATAAATGTCTCGGAACTTTTAATGATATAGGTCATAGTTTCTAGAATGAAAAGGTAAAGTGACGTTATCCCATTTATTAAATCATACTACGCTAAATGGTTCTATAGTTAGATACGCCCTATTAAAATATTATCTGTTTTTATCATAATTTTGAATTAATATAACCACCATCAAATTTAAAAAATGATTTTCTGTTATACAGCAAGCTTTAAACCAAATACGTCACTAACTTCTATTTCTATTATTGCCAGCTTATAAAATTTAATTGCCTGCATTCTGTATTCTATTTGCAATCAAATCTCCGAGGTATTGCGATGCTTTACCATTCTCAATTGAACAGAAACGATTATAAAATTGATTGATTTTTGGCTGATACTGTTGCTCAATTTGTTGGATGTTTTCCAATCCTTCAATTAAATCTTTTGTATTTGTATAAATAGGGCCTGGTAAGTCATTCAGATAATCAAAGTAAAAACCTCTCAAGTCAGTACTGTATTTCTCCATATCATAGGCATAGAAAATCTGAGGACGCTTTAATATACCAAAATCAAACATGACCGAAGAATAATCTGTGATTAAGCAATCGGAAATCAGATATAATTCCGAAATATCGTCATACTTTGAAACATCAATCGCAAAATTTGTATATTGGCTAAGGTCTAGCTCATTAGAAATTAAATAATGCATTCGCAATAAAACTACATATGTTTCCCCTAAGCGATTTCGAAGTTGATTGATATCTAGTTTTAAATTAGAAATATATTTATTTTCTGTACTGTATTCGTCATCTCTCCAAGTTGGTGCGTATAAAATCACTTTTTTATCTGAAGGGATTTCTAATTTATCTTTAATTTTACGATGTAGTTCTTGATCATGTTGATGGTTGATGAGTAAATCATTTCTAGGATAACCAATTTCCAAAATTTGATTACGTGCCATCCAAAAAGCGGATTGAAATATAGTAGTAGAATAAGCATTCGGTGATACTAAATAATCCCAACGCCTTGTAGACTCATAAAAATATTTCTTATATGTGGCAGTTGTTGTATTAGGCATGCGAACTACTGTCATATCATTTGCTAGAAATTTTAAAGGTGTGCCATGCCAGACTTGAATATAGAGTTGATTACTTTTCTTTTTAATAAATAATGGTAATCGTGCATTAGAGACCCAGACGTGTGCTTTTTTATAAATATCGTAGTATGCAGCACTTTGTTTTTGTATAGGCTTAACACCCTCTGGTACAGCTATGTTTTCAGTATCTCTAAACACCCAATAATAATGAAAGTTTGGGTAGTGTGCTTTCATATACTCATAAATATATTTAGGGCTGTCATTGTAACTACTACCACCGAACGACTCGAACACTACAGTTTGTTGGGACACATCAGAATTTTTATTAAACAAGACATACTTAGCATAATGTTTATTCGGTTTATTCAGCAAAATTGCTTTATAAAAGCGTAAACGATACCTTTTGTAATTAAGTTTGATGGCAAGTTGCGTAAAGCCAAATTGGATAAATCGTAATTCTAAATTAAATAAAGGTGATTCTGATTTTAATACTGGTTTGATCATCGGTATGATATCGGCTAGCATTTTGCTAGCGAATTGATATTGAGCAGCATTATTTTGATTATTTGGTTCAAACCAAAAATGCAGTTTGTCTACCATGTGCTGTATTATAAATTTTTTTAATGATTTTTTATTATTGAGCCTATTAACACGTTGAATAGCATCTTTAAAGGCATCGATATAGTCTGGAAATATAGATTCAAACGGTTGGGCTCTCAACTTTTCAGTTTTAAAAGGATCGTAAATCTCCCCACAAAAGTAAAAGGGTATGCCTTCAATTTGAACAAATGTTTCTGCATAATTGTTATATTCTAAAATGAATGACCAATCAGCGTAAATATTTAGCTTTTCATTAAGCTTTATATGATGATTTTGTACAATGCTCGTTTTGAATATAATATTACTGATTGAATCTTGTTTTAGTAAAAAGTCTGGGTGTTTATCAATCTGTTTGTAATGAACAGTTAGATCTTCATCAAGATAAGAATTAGGTATATTTAAAGAAAAATCTTGTATTTTCGAAATAACTGCATCTTGCTGTTTGAGATACTTTAAGTATACTTCAATGGTATAAGGTGTGATGATATCATCAGCATCTAAAAACATAAAATAGGGTGTTTCAACATGAGCGATGCCTTTATTTCTTGCAGAGGCATGACCATGATTTTTATCTAATTTAATATATTTAGGCTGCTTTGAATAATTTTCTAGTGTTTCAAATAAGTACTTTTCAGATAGATCTTGTGCACCATCATTAACTAATATTAATTCAAAGTGTTGGTTTGTCTGATTAATAAGGCTTTCTAGGCATTGTTTGAGGTGTGATTCGTTGTTATAAAAAGGTAAGATGATTGTAAGCTGATTATACATATGTAAACCTCCGTCATGCTGTTTTATAAAATATATTAGAGGGAGTAGGACAGAAACACTGCTTATAGAATATGTTTTCTGTGCTACTCCCTTATATGTTTTTAAAAGAAGCGTTGAACTATACTTTTAGCAGAAGTGCCAGTTTCAAAAGTACAGAAACGATTATAAAATACATCATATTTAGCTTTATAAGTTTCTTGAACTTGATTGATGTTTTCTATTGATTGAATTAAGTCTTCGTTTGTTTTTAAAAGTGGTCCAGGTGCTTGATTTTCAAAATCAAAATAGAATCCTCTAAGACTGTTTTTATAGTGTTCAAGATCATAAGTGAAGAACAATAATGATTTTTTCGTATTAGCGTAATCAAACATAACTGATGAATAGTCAGTAATACAGATATCAGCAATGAGGTATAAATCACTAATTTCATTATAGTCACTGCCATTAATCACAAAATCATCTAGACTACTGTCTAACTGTAATGCATTACTGATAATAATATGTGGACGTAAAATTAAGATATAATCGTCACTTAAGCGTTTTTGCATTTCATATAAATCTATTTGCAGATTGATGATATGCTTTTTGGCTTTTGTAAGTTCATCGTCACGAAATGTCGGAGCATATAAAATCACTTTACGGTCATCATGAATACCTAATTTTTGCTTAATATGAATGCTTTCATTTTCTAATATAGCTTCGTCTTGATAAAATACGTCATTTCTTGGGTACCCAACCTCTAGTATCTCTTTATGAAAATCAAAAGCAGATTTAAAGCATTCTGTCGCATAAGGACTTGGTGATACAAGATAGTCCCAATATTTTATTGCATGATTAATGCGATTTTTATATCCATCATCGCGACCTGCAAAAGTTTCTATATCATTCAACATTTTTTTGAGTGGAGTTCCATGCCAAGTTTGAATATAAAGCGTATCTTTCGGCTTATTAATATAGTAAGGGAAATTTTGATTGTTAATCCAATACTTAGCGCGTGATAAATAGTGATAATATTCTGGTGATAAACGTTTTATTGATTTAACGTTCGCATCATTAAATGGGTATTGTGTGTTGCTAACCCATACAATTTGATATTGGTCGCTGTGTTGTTTTAAAGCCTCATAAATCACCTTAGGACTGTCGCTAACTGATTTACCAACATTACTTTCAAATACTACTAAATCTTTCTTAACCGGAACCATTTTAGATACTGCACTATTATACTTATCCATAACTTTAAAATAACGCTTATCTCTTCTAAAACGTTTAAATAAATGTTGAGATAAAATATCGTATTTCAACTTACTTTTAAATTGATTTTTTGTGTTAAATTGATTAACTTCTGTGTAGATGCGTGCACTATTATGACGGTCATTGAAGTTATTGAAACGTTGCGCTTTTATGTTAACGCTTTCATCTGTTGTATAGTCATTTGCTATTATTCTAGTAAGTTGTGCCTCTAAATCGTTTTGATTATTTACGATTAATCCAGGTAGTTCTTCCTCAATATTAATGTGGGACGGTTCTTTTCCTAAAAAGTGATCTTTATCAAATTGATAATAAATCACAGGCTTACCTAAAAAACTAAAATCAAAGGCAACACTAGAATAATCTGTAATCATCAATTTACTTTCTTGAATAAGTTGTTGAACGTTTACATCGCCTTGCTTAATGCTTGTAACATGCTGTGGTACATCAAATAAATCAATAAATGGTTGCATGTTAGGATGTAAGCAAAAAATGACTTTTGTGCCTTGTTCCGCAATGTCTTTGACTTTATCATTATTAATTAAAGTATTCATACGCTCTAGGTATTCAGAGGATTCTAATTGTTCATAGTTAGTTAACCAATCTCTCCATGTTGGCATAATTAAAATTTGATTTTTTGTTTGAATATCTTTATTGAACAGTTCGTCAAATCTAGCTAATCCTGTAACTTTAACTTGTGCTTCATCAAACTTTAGATCTCTAACTACAATTTCTTTTTCGCGCTCTGAACTTGTTATAAAGACATCTACATTGAAGTCTTTTAATTGATTACCATTAATCTGAGTTAAATTTTTAGTGCCTAAGACACCATGTTGTAAAAACACTCTAGTGGCAGTGATTTTTCTCGTATAGGCTGCGCTATTAGTTGGGAACAATAATTCTGGATGATGTGTTGAACAAATATAATCTGCTTGCAACATTATCGAAAAATGTTCGGGAGATTGATAGTAAATGACATTACCAAACGGCAATACATTTTTTGCTTCATTTGAGTGTTCATCAATAATGTAATAAACAGGTAATTCTGGATGATACGTTCTCATATATTTAAAGAAATGATATCCATTATCTTGAGCTTTATAAGATTTTTCTCCGATAATCCAAACTTTATTTTTTGATTTTACTGATAGGTTCTTTAAGGAAGGTGTTTTCAGACTTTGAAGATAAGTCAGGTAACTTTCAATGCTATAACGATTTATGCGAAAAGATAAGTTCCGACCTTTCATTGTGAAATAGGGTGTGATAGAAACAATTTCCTCTTTATAATCTGTAATAATTTCCCCTTTAAGGAACCGTTCTGTAAAAATTCTAGGATTACCAAGTTTAGTTAGAAGTGGTTCAGCTGATTCTTGTACATCAACTTTCAAATAAATATCTATAACATCTTCTATTTCAAAAGGATATTTCATAAAGTTGATCAATTCATTATAAATATCTACTGAAAATTTAAAATTAGTAGTATGTGTTCGCTTATTTTCACTTTTCAAAGTGATCGGCAAAGGTATTTCAGTTTCGCGTTCCGTAAAGCGCGTGCGTATTACGATATTTGATTTTTGTACAACGGCATTTAATGTTGAAAATTCCCCTGTAATATAAGCTTCGCTATTGTTAAATTTTAGTGCATCAATATGACGTCTTGAAAAGAATACTTTTTGTGGTACATAACTTTCCATAGAAAGATGTAAAAAACCATTTTTGGTGACATACGGATGAATAACATCTGAGCCATCTGAAATCTCTGATAAATTAAAAACAGAAGATTGCTCATCTGTTACCTTAATATTTTTTTGAGTCGTAATAATTGCATCGGATTCTTCCATAATTAAAAAAATTTTACTTCTATTATACGATTTAAACGCTTTCAAAATTTCGTTTAAATCAATTTCAAAATTACAAAATTCATCTACTGGATTATACGAAATAGAATGAAATTCATTTTTTACATATAATTTTCCAATACTATTATTTTGTTGATTGAAAGAAATATAGAGCATAGAACCTTCTTGATTAATATGTCGCAAGTTACTGGCCTCCAATAAATTTAATAAGTTGTAACAATTATAACGTATAAATTGTTATAATAATATTTAAATTAACATAATGTATTAATATAAATATGAAAAGGTGATTATAATCGAAAATAAAAAGATTATTTTTTCTATTGTTATTACTACTTTTAATAATAAAAATACAATAGAAAAAACTTTGGACTCAGTAATGGAACAAAGTTTAGACGCAGATTTATATGAAATAGTTATTGTTGATGATTGTTCAAACGACGGTACATGGGAAATATTGCAACGATATAATAAATTTAATATTAAAAAGTATAGATTAGCCCAAAACAGTGGCGGACCATCTATACCTAGAAATACTGGTATTAAACATAGTATCGGTGAGTATTTATACTTTTTGGATGGTGATGATTGGTTAGAACAGAATATTTTGGAAACGATTTCAATGAATAAAAAATGGCATAAGAGCGACTTAATTATTTCAAAAGTCATTAAGCATACAGAGAAAAATCAATCTGTTCATGCGAGATTTATGACAGCTAAGACATACATTAATGAGCAAAGTTATAAAATTCCCTATTTATATTATTATTTAGGGCCTGATGGAAAGTTTATTAAGCGTAAGTTAATTGAAAAAAATGATATACAATTTCCAATAAATTTACATTTTGGAGAAGATAAATTATTTTTTGTGAGAGTATATGAAAAAGCGCAAAAAGTGACAACTACAACGTGTACTGGAGTGCATATTAATCGCTACTCAGATAATATTTCGATTGTTAGAAGAACTCATTTTATTAAAAAGAGAGAAAGTGATCTAACTATATTTGAATATATATTGAATATGAAAGACAAAAAACGTAGAGATAAGTTGTTATTGCGAAATTTAGAATATGATTTATTAACAAGTTGTAATTCTCATATCTTTTTAGATTCACCAAAAGCAACTAAGATAAAAATTTTTGAAATGATTAAAACAGCATTTGAAAATGTATATATCAAAAAACACATTGTGCCACAAATTGATGCTAAGTTTAATTCTGCTGTAGCAGCAATTTATGACAATGATTTTAATAAATTTGAAGCGTACTTTGAATGGTTGAAAAGGGGCCATAAATTTCTAGAAAAAATAGCTGCTAACCATTATGAATCAAAAGCTATGGATGGCTATGATTTTAGAATAACCCCCCCATTTGCAAACCTAAAAAATTTACAAGTGATGGAAAAAGCTATGTACCTTCAAATAGAAGTTAATAATTTGAAAGATAACAGAATAAAAGAAATTCAATTAGAAAGTCGTACGGATTATAAACAAAATATAACTTACGAAGCCATGTCATTGAAAGATGGTTTTTTTACAATCATGTTAAATCAACATCTATTGGAGACACTGCCTACAGGTGTTTATAACATTGTAATTGTTTATGATGATTATAAAGCAATAAATATTAAATACGGGTTTACTAATAAAATAAAAATATCTTCAACAACAGCTACTATTTATCCAACTATCAATGGTAATTTAGCGCTTAAAATTCGTCGAAATGAATGATGAGAAGTAGCTATGTGTAGTGGTATTTCTGTTGAAAAAAGTTATGTGATTTTTAATATTTGTGTCATGTGATTGGATCGAAGCGCAGACAGAGGGGAGACAGAAAGCGGTTGTCAAGCTTCTGTCACGCGCTTATATGTTTTCTATCATCAAATAAGTCGTAAGAAGCAATGAGTTATATTTTATTAAGGGGATTAAAATGAATCAAAATAAAAATTTAATTGATATTGAACGCAAATTTCGTCCTGAAATTGAAGGACTAAGAATAGTAGCAGCACTACTTGTCGCTATTTATCATATATGGTTTGGAAGAGTGTCGGGAGGCGTGGATGTCTTCTTTGTAATATCAGGTTTTTTAATTACAACATCTATTATCTCAACTATAAATAAAACTGGAGAATATCAGTTTTGGCCATACATATCTAAATTATTGAAGCGTCTCTTACCATCGGCACTGTTTATAGTTTTGGTGACATTGGTGTTAAGTTTCTTCTTCTTACCGCTTACGATTTTAACGAAAACGATTAAAGAGGCACTAGCTTCTATATTTTATTATCAAAATTGGCAACTTGCTTTTAGTAGTACAGATTACTTAGATGCTAACCAAATGAAGAGTCCACTTGAACATTTTTGGGCCATGTCTATCCAAGGTCAATTTTATCTTATTTGGTTTGTATTATTTACGTTTGTTTTATATTTAGTACGTAAATACGCACTATCGAATGGCAAAAAACTTGTTAACTTTTTACTAACAACCATATCGATAGTGTCATTTATTTATTCTATATACCTTACCCAAGTAAATCAGCCTTTTGCATATTTTATTACATTTACAAGGGTATGGGAATTCGCCTTAGGTGGTTTATTATGTGTTAATTTAGGACGAATCAAAATCAATCGTTTAGTAGCTGCTATTATTGGATGGGTTGGTTTAGTAGGATTGATATTAACAGGTGCTTTATTCGATGTGTCTAAACTATTCCCAGGCTATATTGCCTTATGGCCAATGACATGTGCATTGCTTATCGTTCTTTCAGGTAATGTGGATACAAAATATGGTGTAAAAAGATTTTTAGCATTACCTATTATGACCAAACTAGGTGGCATATCCTTTGGTATTTATTTATGGCACTGGGTATTACTTTCTTTCTATAAGTTTAAAATTGCAGAAGAGCCAGGACTAATATCTGGTATTATGATTATTTTATTATCCATTGGTTTATCTTTCTTTATGACGAGATTTATTGAAGCTCCTATTAGAAATGGTAAAAATAATAAAAAAGCTTTTTCAAAATTAGGTAAAGTATTATCAGTCAATTTAATTTTAATCGTGTCATTATTTGTGATGGGTGTAGTGAAAAACAGTGGCTCTGATAAGGAAATAAGTCATAAAGACTATCCGGGTGTAGATGCAGTGGCCAAAAGTGAAGAAATTGAAGAGCAAACACCTATGCCAAATTTTGCAAAAGTGTTTGATGATTTACCTGAATCTCATCTCGATAATAGTAATCAAAACCTTAAAGAAACAGATGTAAAAGTAGGTGAATATGGTAAAACAGAAAATTATAAAGCTACAATTGCTCTAGTTGGAAGTTCTCACTCTGAGCATTGGCTTGGTGGATTTATTAAAGCTGCAGATAAAAATGGTTATAGAATATTGAATATTACACGTTCTGGAACACGTTTTTCTACTGGTTATGAAGATGATAGCCCTAAAGGAAAATGGGTTGAAAATGTTAACAACTATTTACAGCATCATAAAGATATAGACTTAGTTGTTTCACATGCAACTTCTGCTGCTAGTGATAGTAAATGGGTTCAAAATCAAATGATCAATCAACTGAATATTGTAAAAGATGAGTATGGTATGGATGTGCTTGCTATAAGAGATATTCCAACTTATGATTTTAGTGTTCCTGAAGAATTTGAAAAATTTGGTGAAGAGAAGACAATCAAAAAAATGAATGACTTTGAAAGCCAAAAAGACACATCATATTGGAAAGATTTTGCTAAAAATGATGAGAGACTATACAAATTTGACCCTACTGAATTTTTTAAAGTAGACAATCAATATACACCAGTAATTGGCAATATTAACATTTATAGAGATATAGATCATATGACAAATACTTATTCGGAGTCTTTCGGCAATGTACTGGCCGAAAAATTAAAATATATTATTGAAAACAAGGAAGAAAATAAAGAAGTAAACTTAAATAATATATAAAATTTTTGATTATGATAAATACTGTCAATATAACGATTATGGCCGAGACATCAAAATGATGTCTCGGCCATTTTAATCTATGTCAATGCTTACATTATCCAACGATTTATCATATATAGTTTCAGAATCAAAACGCTAGGATAAGGGAAACGGCGTTTTGGTGTTTGGTTTTAATTACTATTGGTAATTTAGGGAACAGGGAGTGATGTTGTGTTATCGGTATAATGATATTAAGCATGTTTTATACTAACAACTATGATTTACTAAATTATTGGCTTTTATAAAATAATTTGTTTTATATGATTCTGTTAATAGTTGGCCATCATTGGAAACGTAAGCATAGTTTTCATCTAAAGTTGTAACATCTGTTGGAAATAACCAATATAGTGTACCTACTGTAAAGGATTGGTTATGTTTGACGCATACATATCTACACTCGGATATGCTCATAAAGTACACCTCATTTTTTAAAAGCTTGTTCTAATTATTTAATAATCGTATTGTGGAATACGAAGCTAGGTTCAGCCCCTAAAATAATGAGAAATACTTGTGAATAAGCTATATCTTGAAAATTTTGTATCATGCCATAGAAATCATTAAATGCATCATTACTTTTTACTTTTTCAACTTCTTGTTCATATAAACTTAAAACAGAATCCCTAATTAAAGTGGGTCTATTTTCCTCAATAACATATGCGTCTTCTGAGAACATAAGTAGCCCTAAATATTTATAATGTATACTCAATTGTCTAGTTAAACTGGCAATATATTCTAATTTTAAGTAGAGTTCGGGTGAATGAACTTGTAATTGAGACAGATTCGTTTTAATTTGTTGTAGTTTTTCCATTTCGCTTATCATTTATTTACAACCTCCAATGCCCATGGCTTAACTGTATTAAGTGACTGAATAAGGTGTTTACTTTGTTGACGTCTGTTCTTTCGCATGTTTGCTCTATCTTCTCCATGCATATACAATAATTTTTCTTCATGTGTCTGAGGTGTGATATTTGCTACTTTGATCGGTTTTTTGTGTTCGTCTAGAGCAACAAATGTTAAAAAGGCAACTGCAGCTATTTTTCGTTCAGCAGTTATCATATCTTCTGCAATTACTTTACAAAATATTTCCATTGATTTTTCACCTGTGTAAGCTACATAAGATTCAATGCAAACAGAGTCTAATTGGGTAATTGGATGTAAAAATTCTATAGAATCAGTGGATGCAGTCACACATTCTTTAACCCGAGCATGTCTTCGTGCTGATAAAGTAGCGTTATTATCAATTTTTTTCATTAATACGCCACCAAATAAGGTATTATAATTGTTTAAATCATTAATTAATACTTGATCAGTACTAATGATTTTACTGTCGTTCGGATACTTATAATTTTCCATAACTTAGCTCCCATTTCTATTATTTATTACACATTAAATTATAGGAGGAGCAGTTATAACTATAAAATATCTATAATTTATAAAGGTATAAAATTTACAAATGCCTTGTTCTTTAATCATTCAATAAAAAGTTTTCTTGTATAAATTTAATCCAATTTTTAGTAAGTGAATCGACTATTGTATCTCTTCTCCAAATAAGCGCTAATTCCCATTTCATCGATGCTTCATTGATGTTTATTGCTGTTAAATCAGAGTCTAATAATTCTAAAATTCCTTCTGGTAGCACACAAATACCCATATTATTTAAAAGCATTTCTCCAATAAAACTCCATTGAGTTGTTTCAAAAATGACATTTGGATTAAATCCATGGTTTCTACAAATATTAATAATTTTATCGTTTAGGTAAAAGTCAGAATTAAATAAAATAAACTCTTCGTTTACTAAGTCTTCTATATCTATTTTATGTTTATCGGCTAGTTTATGGTTTTTATGTACGACGAGTTTTAAAGACTCCTCTAAAAATGAAAAAGTACTAAAAATTTTAGTGTCAGTTGGTAAAACGGTAATCCCCATGTCTAAATCTCCATAATAAACATCATTTTCAATTTTTTTACTTCCATTTTCAAAAAGTTGAAATGTTACATTGGGGTAAGATTCATGGAACTGAGAAATTAAACTAATCAACTTTCGTATATTAATGATAGTGGGTATGCCTATTCTTAAATGGCCGGACTTCATTTCTAATAAATTGCTTAAATCGTTAGGAATATTATCATACATTTTTAGCATCTCTTTACATTGGAAGAAAAATGCTTCGCCTGCGTCTGTTAAATAAATTTGATTTTTAAATCTGTGAAATAAAGTAACATCTAATTCATCTTCTAATAATTTGATTGTATTGCTAATGGTAGGTTGCGTAATAAACAGTTTTGACGCTGCCTTAGTCATGCTTTTTAAATTAACCACTTCCACGAAGTACTTCATATGTCTGAGCTCCATAATATTTGCTCCCCTTAAATAAAAGCGTTATTTGTATTATTTTTTCATAATAAATTTATATATTTATTATATATCAACTATTAATATGGTAAAAGTTATCAATTTTTTCTCTTAATAATAGAATGCTCGTTTTATAGAATGTAAATATTGTTTTTTCTGATAACAAATAGATACAATTAGCATAAATATAAATCATAGGGGTGCATTAAAGTGAACATTAAACTTATTGTTGCAGATATGGATGGTACTTTTTTAAATAGTGACAGTCAATTTAATAGTGAATCTTTTCAATTATTAAAAGAAAATTGTGAAGAACATCAAATTCGTTTTGTATTTTGTACTGGAAAACAATGTGAGCGTGTGGAAAGTATTATTGGAGAGTTGTCCAAAGATACATTTATTGTTGGAGATAGTGCAACGAGGATTAAATATAATGGAGCGTTTATTTATAATGCCAAAATTGAAAATAAAAAAGGGAAAGAAATTATACAGACAATTCAAGATATTGACCAAACACAAACCATATTAGGTTGTACTGAACAGGGCGCTTATGTATTAAATCATATACCAGAAATTGAAAAGAAAATTGTGCATGGCTCATTTCAAAACGTAACGTACATCAATGATTTCGCTGAAGTTGAAGATGATTTCTTAAAAATTTCAGTTCATGATGCTATGGGAAATTGTAAGACTACAGCTAGTCAAATAAAACATTACGAGTCAGAGGTTTATATTATAGCTTCAGATGATGAGTGGATTGACATTGCTGATTTAGGTGTCAATAAGGGGACAACAATTCGTCGAATACAACGATTATTGCAAATAAGTCCTGCAGAAACAATAGCATTTGGGGACGGATTAAATGACATTGATTTGTTTAAAGCAGCTAAATATAAAGTTGCGATGGACAATGCATATCCAGAATTGAAAGAAGCAGCTAATTTAATAGCAAAAAATAACGATGAAGATGGTGTGGTACAAACATTGAATTTATTATTAGGTTTTAAATAAGTTGAAATATGAAAAGCTACTAAAAAATAACTGAAAACGTTATAAAGCTTACGATAATACGTTATTTCTGTGATATTATCAGTTAGGAGCAGGATGATGAAAAATTTTTAAGAAACTTTCGTTATTCTAGCTTTATTATTGATATTAGGAGGCGTTTTACATCATGAGCACAAGCGAACATTCACGCTCTGGCAATAAATTGATTTTAGCAATTGTTTTAAGTATATTAACGTATTGGCTGTTTGCCCAATCGTTTATAAATATATCAACACCAGTTCAACAGACTTATCATACTACTCCAGGGATTTTGAATTTGTCTGTCAGTATCACTTCTTTTGCAACCGGTATTTTTATGGTAGGTGCCGGTGATATATCAGATAAAATTGGCCGCTTAAAAATGACTTATATTGGTATTGTTTTAAGTATTATAGGCTCACTATTAATTATT
The DNA here is from genome assembly GCF_003697915.1 of Staphylococcus pseudoxylosus. Lineage (GTDB taxonomy): Bacteria > Bacillota > Bacilli > Staphylococcales > Staphylococcaceae > Staphylococcus > Staphylococcus pseudoxylosus. Next base: position 12,222 of record NZ_RCVN01000023.1, on the reverse strand, counting down.
ATTTCTGATATGACAGCACTACTACTTATTGGTAGAATTTTGCAAGGGGTCTCTGCAGCTATATTATTACCTTCAACAGTTGGTGTGTTCAACGATCAATTTAATGGTAAAGCATTACGTAGAGCTTTCAGTTATTTAATGATTGGTAGTGTAGGAGGCATAGGTTTAGCCTCTATGGTTGGAGGATTGATTGCTACATATATTAATTGGCAATCTAACTTTATACTATCTATCCTCATTGCAACTATTGCATTTATATTATTACTTGGTACAAAAGAAGAAGCTAAGGAAGTTATAGACAAACGACCATTTGATTATATAGGTATGTCAATATTTGCGGTACTTATAGGAAGTATTACTTTATTTGCAACACAAGGCTTTGAACAAGGTTGGACAAGTCCTTTTTCAATGATTTGTCTAAGTATCTTTGTCATTTCGACTATTATATTTTACTTCTTTGAGCGTCGTAAACACTTACCATTTATAGATTTTGAGTTATTCCGCAATCGTGGTTTAATGGGATCATCTGTGATCAATTTTGTTTTAAACTCGGCTGTAGGTATCACAACGGTATTTAATATGTATGCCCAAACTGAACTAGGGTTGAGTTCATTCCAGTCTGGATTAGTTACGGTGCCTTATGTGATTATGGCAATTTTAATGATACGTTTAGGCGAGAAGATTGCGATGAAGCATGGTGGGAAACCAATGTTACTATTAGGGCCAGCTTTTCCTGCAATTGGTATTATATTTATCAGTTTAACTATTTTACCATCTGAATGGTATATTGCAGCAGTTACGTTTGGTTTTGTCATTTGCGCCATTGGTAATGGTTTATGTGCGACACCTGGTTTAACTGTTGCGATATTAACTATTCCTGATGAAAAGGTCGGGCTTGCATCAGGTCTTTATAAAATGAGTGCCACTTTAGGCGGTGCTTTTGGTATAGCAATGTACACGACTATTTTCGCGGCATTACAAGTTTCAAATAGTGCTAGCGTAGCAGCTGCTTGGTCAATGATTACAGGTGTAGCTCTAATGATTATTGGCATCATTGTAGCGCAAATCATTATTCCTAAAAATATAAAAGCATAATTTATTACGAGTAAATAAATATATAATAGCTATCTAATCAGTACTATGAGGACAGGGTTAAGAAACTAATTTGAAAATTTTAGTTTCCATCCTGTCCTCTTTTTATCAAAATGTTTCAATTATATTAACTATAAGAAGATAAAGTGCATCCTAGGTTTTGAATATCATAAAAGAGCTACTTATATTGATGGACGATGGTGTGAACATAAATAAATCTTAATTATTTGCAGACGAATTGTATGTGTTTTTGATTATAATTACATGTTATTTGTATTTTAATTTTATAATACGTGTTATCATCAATTAGTTGTAATTTTATTAAATTCACAAAATGCTTATAACAAATTTAGAGGTGCAGTATTATGAAATACTATGGAGAGATCCCTGTCATAAGAGCTATAGCAACGATGTTAGTGCTTTGTATACATTTGACAGCACAATTATATAATTCTAATGGGGTTATCGTAGACCCAGTTTTATCTTATTTTAATCAAATAGCGAGGTTAGGTACGCCTATTTTTGCAGTAATTAGTGCGTTTTTACTTACAAGCTCGACACTAAAGCGGGAGTTTGAACTACCTTATTTTATTAAATCTAGATTCACAAAAATTTTAATACCCTATATACTTTGGACTACTTTATATATCATATTGAGAATGTTTTTAGGGAATACATATTATCCGGCAGGAACACCAATAATTAAGTATTATCTTTTAGGGACTGCGGAAATGCATTTGTACTTTATTTTAGTAGTGATTCAATTTTATGTATTATTTCCTTTTGTGCATAAATTGAAAAAAGGAGCACCCCTTATTATTGCATATATAATAGGTACGCTTATTAATGTGTTTTGGTTAAGCTATGGTAGTGGCACAGTTACTTTGCATAGTGAAATGTTGAGTACGTTCGTTAATAGTAAAGCATTTATCTTAAATTGGATATCTTTCTTTTTCCTCGGTATCGGTTATGCGAAGTATTATAAGGAAATTAATGATATTGTTTTAAAGTATAAAATATATTTCAAAATCATTGGAATACTTCTATTTATCGATTTAATTATTAAAATTGATGTTACAAATTTATATGGTTCGACAAATGTTGCTAATGTCGTATATATACCAATTTTTCTTGCTATATTAATCATATTTTATAATCATGTTAAAAATCATACATTGCTAACTCAAACTTTAACGGTTATAGGGAATTATTCTATGGGGATTTATTTAATTCATGTTTTTATAATTATGGTATACAGACAAACGCCATATGTTGATATTGTAAATAATCCATCTACGTTTGTTGCTTCATATATCATTGTATTATGTGTTTCAGTATTATCAATTTATTTAATAAGTAAATTACCTTTTTCTAGTTTCATTGTTCCCATTCCATCTAAAAAAGCAATCGTCAATAAAAATTCAGAAAATGAATAGACCTTCAAACTTTCTACATTAGGTAGGAAGTTTTTTGTTTATACGATTGATTAACAATAAATTAAAACATTTTTTGAAATACGATTTATAAATGAATGTATTTTGAATAAACTGTAATTAAATATAAATAGATTTTATAGACTAATTCCTTGACTTGTGTAAGCGCTTACCATAGAATACTCTTTAACGTAAACGTTTACGTAATTTAACTTTATGGGGTGTAAATATGAAAAACAAAGAAAAATGGAGTGGCGTTTTTCCAGCAGTATTAGTACCTTTTAATGAAGATGATTCAATTGATGAAGAGAGTTTTAGAGATTTGGTGAAGTGGGTTGCTAGTCACGAGGGAGTTAATGGCATTGTAGTTAATGGTCATACAGGCGAAATCATGACTTTATTACCTGAAGAAAGAGCGAAAGTAGTTAGTATTGCTGCAGATGAATTAAAAGGTAGAATTCCAGTAATATCAGGTGTTTCTGCAGAAGGAACGATAGAAACGATTCAACATGCTCAAGCAGTAGAAAATGCAGGTGGAGAGGGCATATTACTAATGCCTCCACATTCATGGCTAAGATTTAGTATGCAAAAAGATGCTCCTGTTAATTACTTTAAAGATGTAGCAAATGCAATCAATATAGGGATAGTAGTTCACCAATATCCAGCTGATACTAAATCTTCATATTCAACTGAACAATTATTAGAAATATCTAAAATCCCCAATGTTGTAGCATTTAAATTAGGAGAAAGAGACATGGCAACTTACGAACTTCATGTTCGTACATTGCAAAAAGAAGCGCCCGATTGTGCTATTTTAACTTGTCATGATGAATACTTATTGCCGACATTAGTCCAAGGAATAGAAGGAGCCCTTGTCGGGTTTGGTTGTTTTGTTCCTAACTTAATATCAGACCTAGTGTCACATGTTAAAAATAATGATATTGCTGCAGCGAAGGAAGTTTATGATGAAATATTTAAATTAAAGCATGCAATTTATAAAATGGATCAACCTTCCTCTAGTTCACATTTAAGAATGAAAGAAGCGATGTATCAAAGGGGAATAATCAGAACAAACCATGCTAGAAAACCTGTAGAACCGTTAACTCAAAATGAAAAAGATGAAATTACTCAAGGGTTAAAAACAGTTGGAATGATTGACTAAATTTGAAATAAGGAGAGTGAGTTACTCTTTATTTAGTCTGTGGTGATATTATTGAAAAATAAAAAAAGATTAAATTTTTGGGAACTACTTAAACGTATTGGGCCTGGTATTGTTTTAACTGGTGTTGTTATTGGACCAGGAGTCATAACAACAGCTTCAATGGTTGGTGCTTCTTATGGGTATGCATTAATGTGGCTGTTTATACCAATTGCATTTATGGGGGTTACCTTTGTGGTAGCATCTTATCGTATTACATTGTTAACAGGAATGCCTTCAATAAAGGCGATTAGGCATTATTTTGGAAGAACAGCTGCTATCGTGGTAGGTGTATCAACATTTCTATCCTGTGTCTTTTTTACAATTGGCAATATTTCTGGAACAGGAGCAGCAATGAATTTACTTTTTGGAATTGATTGGAAAATAGGCGCAATTATCATGTTGTTAGTACTACTGTACTGTTATTTTTCAAAAAATGTATATTCTAAAGTTGAGAAATTAATCTTGTTGTGTATTTTTGGAATGATTATTGCTTTTTACATTTCGTTAGCAAGTGTAGGCGGACCTAACGTATCTATGACATTAAAAGGTATGACACATTGGTATTTTCCTGCAGGAAGTTTATATTTAGCGCTAGGATTTATAAGTACACACGCTTCTATAACAACTGGTATTTATGGAACGTATCTCAGTAAAGAGAAGGAATGGTCAAAAGATGATTTATATAATGGTGGAATGTTAGCAGATGCTTTAGCGCATGTTATAGGCATTATTGTTGTAAGTGCGGCTATTGTGCTTGTAGGTGCTATAGTATTACATCCATATAACTTGTCTATTTCATCACCAACTCAATTAAGTGATCTATTAAAACCATTTCTAGGAACAACATTTGCCCCTATTATTATGGGAATTGCATTACTGGCAGCAGCGTTTTCCTCATTGTTAGGTAATACACATCGTTCGGTTGTGCTATTAAATGCAGGGTTTAATAAACCAACTAACTTGGATCATAAATCTATTCAAATTGGAGCAGTCATTGTTTTAGTTATATCTGCTATTATAAGTTTTAGCTATGGGGGTTCTCCGATAGAACTAATATATATTTCAAACATTGCAACATCTATAGCCACTCCGGTAGCAGGATTACTAATGACTATGCTTCTATTTAAAAAGGATGTTAATAAAGGAGAAAAGAGACCATATTTATTACAGACTGCTATGGTTATCAGTTATGGTTTTTGTTTGGCTTTAATTGTGGCATCGATAATAAGTGTTTTCTAAATAACAACAGCTTTCTTAGTTATTTAAGAAAGCTGTTGTTTCACGTTCTATATAATTCATAGGAAAAATACAATTGATATTGTGCTTGTGATCTGTAGGTGACTTTAACTTGATAAACAATCTAGAGACTGCAGTCTCTCCCATTTGTTTTAGGTCAACATGAGTAGTGGACAGTTTTGGAGATATTAAATTTGTAATAGGAGTATTATCGCTGCCAATAATTGATAGTTGTTGAGGAATTGATATACCTAAGTCTTTAGCTATATTCATTACACCTAAGGCAAGATTATCGGATGAACATACAATACCTGTGATATCTTGATGTTTTTTTAAAAATTGCTTAACTATATTCTCCTGCCCCTTAATATCAAATTCTTCTAATTCTAATACATAATTATTTATGCCTAGCTCATTGATAACGTTTTTGTATCCTTGTTCGTATATTTGACTTTGATAAGAAGTAGATGGCCCATTTATTAGTGCTATTTTTCTGTGCTTTTTTTGATATAAATTTTCAACAGAAAGCCTTACACCAGCCTTTTCATCTGCACTGATACAATCGAATTTTGAGTTTTCTATAAAGCTACCAATGATCACTGTAGGTAAATTTAAGCTGCTTAACCAATTTAAATCAATTTCATTTTCTCTTGGTGCAAATACTAAAATACCATCAACTATATTGGTATCTAATAATTTTTTATGTTGTTTAGTGGTAAATGAAATAACTAAATTATACTCTGTTTTATCGATTACTCGCGAAATACCTTCAATAATTGTTAAAAAGAAAGAATTATGGATGGTATTAGATCCACCAGGGACAATGACACCAATATTACCAGTATTATTTTTAACTAAACTTCTAGCATTAATATTTGGCTTATAATTCATTTCTCTCATGATTTGCTGTATTCGTCCTTTAGTCTCTTCGCCTACGCCCGGTTTGTTAGAAATAACTCTAGATACTGATGCGGTAGATACATTCGCCTGTTTTGCAATATCCTTTATACTGATTTGCTTTTTTTTCATAAAATGCTCCTTTGAAGAACTTTTATTATCTAACATAACTAGTTTTGAAAATAGTGTCCTCTGAAAGTAATATTTTCAATATTATTAATGATTTATAAAATATGAGCTATGATTTGTCTCATGTAAGTCTTTATAAAGTATGATACATGAAGTTGTTTACATTTCAATAATTTTTGATTCATAGCGATTTTGTATAACAGCAACATCTCCTGTTCCTGAGATAGAAATATTATCTATATATACATTAAACAGAGGTACTGATTAGGAAATACTACCAATTCCAGACAATTCTGTTTCATAGGCTTGAGTTAATTCATTACAACGCTTAACTTTACCGAATTTATTAAAGGTAAATTCTGCAAAAACTTCAATTTTGCCTAAAAAACCATTTTTCTTTTCCACTAATACATCATATCTCAAATAAACAATATTTTGCTTTTCATCAATGATCATAGTTTTAAAGTGATTGATTGAAAGTTCTTTAACGACTTCTTTTAGCTTAGTTAAATGATTTTTGAATTCGTCGATATTAGATACTTTGTGGTCAGTAATTTGAATATAATCATCTGTAAAGTATGTGGGAATTTGGTCTATATCTAAATTAATTAAAATATCATTGTATAAGTTTTCAATTTGCTCTTTTAATATGATTTTGTCCACGTTGTTACCCCTCTAATTCATTTGTTAAATCTTTAATAAAACTATCAATAGTTGCTAGTTCTTCGTCATTATATTTCTCTAAAATGGATAAATATTTATTTATAATTTGATTATGCATATGTTCATGTAGGTTTGCGTATGCGACTCCTTTGTCTAACAGCTTATAATATACCTTTTTATTATCTTGCGTTTTATCTTCTGCAATACATTCTAGTTGAATCAATTTTTTTGTAGCCTTTGTAATAGCAGGTGCAGAAATTTTAAGTTGCTCTTTTAACATTCTATTATTAACATTTTGCTCTTTTAAAATAATAGCTAGTATATGAAACTGTGTGATTGATAAATTATCTTGGTTATCATCTAACGAAAAATGACGTTGTTGATTCTCTTTAATTTGAATCAATTGAGTAATCGACTGAATGACATTTTCTTTATTCATAGTACACCTCTTTATTGTTAACTGGTTAACAATAATATAACGCATATTCATCGAAATGCAAAATAAAAAGTGCGCATGGTTTGTTTTATTCAGTAGCACCCTCTTAGCGAGCACCAACTACCCAACCGCTATCACCTAAACCTTGAACGTACATTACGTTCTTAATTCTAATAACCTATATGCTATGCAAATACATACGACTTATTAATTATTTTGGATTTAAAAATAAATGCAAAGTTAAATATATACACCGGAGCATAATAATGCTTTTGAATAAAATGATTTTATTGACTAAATATTAAATTTAGGTTAGCCTAATATTATTGTTTTTATATCAGAAAAGGAGGAAAGGAGTAATTTCATGCTAGATATAAAAAATTTATCTGTAACGTATGAAAATAAAACAGAAGCGTTACAAGATGTTTCTTTCCAACTTATAAAAGGGCAAATTGTAGGAATTGTCGGACCTAATGGGGCGGGCAAAACAACATTAATTAAGTCCATAGTTAATTTAATGCCACATAAAGGCATAGCCCGTTTTAACGATTTGCCAATAGCTAAGCAACCTAAAAATATTTCATATGTCGAACAAAAAAGTAATATTGATTCAACGTTTCCAATGAAAGTTTTAGATTGCGTGATGTTAGGATTTTATCCGATTTTAAAACCGTGGCAATTACCGCGTAAACAACAAAAGCGTGAAGCTGAAGCGGCCCTTAAAAAAGTAAATATGCTTGAGTATAAGGATAATCAAATTGGAGAGCTATCCGGTGGACAATTTCAACGCGTACTTATTGCGAGAACACTTGTTCAACAAACAGATCTTATTTTGTTAGATGAACCTTTTGTAGGTATCGATATTACAAGTGAAGAAATTATTGTCGAATTGTTGAAAGAGTTATCTCAAAAAGGCAAAACAATTTTAATTGTTCATCATGACTTGTCTAAAGTGGAGAAATATTTTGATAGTTTAATTATTTTAAATAAACGATTAATTGATTTTGGATCAGTAGCGACAGTGTTTAATAGTAGTAATTTAAAAGCTGCATATGGTACAGATATTTTAATCGCTTCAGAAAGTGGGGCGCATCATGGTTAGTCAGTTTATACACGATGTATTTGAATTTAGTTTTCTACAACGCGCGCTCATTACTTCAATTGTAATAGGTATGATTTGTGGTGTGATAGGGTGCTTTATTGTACTTAGAAGTCTTGCTTTAATGGGAGATGCGATTTCACATGCTGTCCTACCTGGCGTGGCGATTTCTTATATGATAGGGATTAATTTCTTTTATGGAGCCGTTGTATTTGGGGTGTTAGCGGCATTAGGTATTGGTTTTGTTAATCAAAACAGTAAGATTAAGAGCGATTCTTCAATAGGTATTGTGTTTTCTTCATTTTTAGCGCTAGGTGTATTACTGATTACTAAAGCACAGTCAGCTATCGATTTGACTGAAATATTATTTGGTAACGTGTTAACCGTGAAACCTGAAGATAGAACTATCACATTTATTGTAGTAGCGATTGTATTGATAGTGATTATTGTGTTTTATAAAGAATTTTTACTATCTAGTTTTGATCCGACAATGGCAGCTGCGTCTGGTTTACCAGTGAAGTTTATTCATTATACGCTTATGATTTTATTAACACTAGTAACCGTAGCTTCACTACAAACAGTAGGTGTCATTTTAGTTGTTTCATTATTAATTACGCCAGCATCTACGGCTTATTTATTGACCAAAAGGTTATCAACGATGATCTTAACTTCTGCGTTGATAGGTATGGTGTCATCTGTGATTGGACTGTTCTTTAGCGTGACATTTAATTTACCATCAGGCGTAGTCATCGTGTTGGTAATTACAATCATATTCATCATTACGTTCTTCTTAGCACCGAAAAATGGATTGCTATGGAAAATGATTAAATCATAGACAGGAGGTCTCACAATGAAAAAAATAATATTAATTTTAGCTACAGCTTTATTAACGATAATATTATCAGCATGTGGCAATAATCAAAAAGACACCGATTCTGACAATCAGCTGGAAGCTGTTGATAAAGATAAAGTTAAAGTCGTTACAAGTTTTTCAATGATTGAGGATATGGCTAAAGAAATAGGTGGGAAACATGTTGAAGTAACCAATCTTGTTCCTACTGGTACAGATCCACATGATTACGAGCCGCAACCAAGCGACATTAAACATTTATCTCAAGCTGATTTAGTTTTTTATAATGGGTTGAATTTAGAAGGTGGAGATCAAGGTTGGCTCTCTAAGGCTTTAAGTTCTACCGATTTTTCTAAAAAGAATGCTATTAAAGCATCAGAAGGGGTTTCACCTAAATACATTAAAGATGAAGATGGTAACAAAGAAGTAAATCCTCATGCTTTCATCGACCCAAATGTTGGGGAAAAAATGATTAAAAATATTACAAAATCATTATCAGAAAGAAACCCTAAACATAAAAGTTATTATGAAGCTAATGAAAAAGAATATTTAAAGAAATTAAATAACGTTGAGGATAACTATAGCCAACAACTCGGTAGTATTCCTAAAGAAGATCGTGTATTTGTAGCTAGTGAACAAGCTTTTCAATATCTGACTGACCGTTATGATCTAAAAGAAGGCTATATTTGGCCAATTGATACGGATGAAAATGGCACGCCGAACCAAATCAAAGATTTAACTAAATTTATAAAAAGTAATCAACCGGCTACTTTATTTGTAGAATCTAACGTTGATACACGTCCAATGAAAACAGTATCCAACGAAACTGGTGTACCTATTTATAAAAAGCCAATCTATTCAGATGAAATAGGTAAAAAAGGCGAGCAAGCAGACACTTATCTGAAATATCTTGAATATAATTTAGATGTGCTTACAGATGGATTGAAAAAATAAAGAAAAGTCATAGCACTCGAGAGACATTTACACTTTACGTAAAAATTAAAAACTTCAATAATTAATAAACGGTGAGGCCAAGACAGCGATATCTAATTAGTGAAATTAGATGCTTGTCTAGCCTTACCGTTTTTTGTTTGTGAAGATAAGGCTTCTGCATGAGGTTTTATTCAGGTTTTCCACTTGTGAATATGAGTAGTGCTTACATAAGCATTACAGCTCAGATAAATCTTTTATTCCTGCCACGCTTAGTCATCTTGACTTGGAATGGGGCGATGAAATCTTTTTTTAGATTTAGCGCCTGACTCAGGCTCTACCCAAACCGCGTATTAATCAGTATATCGAGTGACTTAAATGGGAGTGAATAAAAAACGCCACATACTCAAATGGTTGAGTAGTGGCGCTTTTTAATAGAACATAGTTTAAGTGAGAGAACTGATAAATGTTGTAGCAAGGCTAAAGTATACTAGCATGCTTACAATATCGTTAATTGTTGTGATGAAGGGACCGCTAGCGACAGCTGGATCAATACCTATCTTAGTCATAAAGAAGGGTATTAATGAACCAATTGTAGTACCTACTGTCATAGCGATTGTTAAACTGATAGCTACAATCAAGCCTAATAAAGGCTGACTATAAATAATTACTATAACTAAAAAGAGGATAAACCCACATACACTGCCTGTGATTAAGCCGCTCGTTGATTCTTTTAGAGCATGTTTAAATTTATTTTTCTTTTTCATTTCTCCTGTAGATATGCCTCTTACTGATACAGCTAATGATTGTGTACCTGTATTACCGGACATACCACTAATAATAGGAATAAACGCTGCGAGTAGTGACACTTTGGCTAAAGTATCTTCAAAAGAACTTAATATAGTGGCAGTAATCATCCCTAAAAAGGTAAGTAATATTAACCAAGGTAAACGTTTAGTTGCTCTATTGATAACTGTGCCTTCTGCATCGCTCACATGGTCAAGAGCGGCCATTTTTAGATAATCTTCATTTGCTTCTTTATCGATGACATCAATGATGTCATCTACAGTAATCATTCCTACTAGATGATTATAATTGTCAACTACTGGGATAGCTAAGAAATCATATTTACGCATCACATGTGCTATTTCTTCCTGGTCTATAAAACTCTCAATTTTAATAACATCTGAATTCATCACATCGCTAATGCGTTGGGCAGGGTCTGAATTAATAATGTTTCTGAGAGAAAGCACTCCAATAAGTTCATTATCATTATTTACTACATAGACTACATAAATCGTTTGTACTTTTCCGGAACGCGTCTTAATGTGCTTCAATGCATCTCCAGCTGTCATTGTTGGTGAAATTGATATATATTCGGTTGTCATGATACTACCAGCAGTTTCGTGGTGATAACTCATTAAATTTTTAAGTTCATTTGTTTTCTGTTCTGGTAGGGAGGTGAAAATTTCTGATCTTTGGTCATTATTTAATAAATTTAAGACATAAGTTGCATCGTCATCTGACATTTTTAAGATTGCTTCTCTAGTCAAATCACTAGGCATTTCTTTAAATACAATGGATATATCATGTTTTAGGCTTTCGGCATTACTTAAAACTTGTGCCATCTCTTCAGGAGTTAGAAAGTGATACATATATAATCTTTCTTCTTCATCCACTAAAAAGAAAAACTCACTTTTTTCATATGGATGTAAACAAGAAAAACTATATATAAATTGACTATCTTCTCCTTGTTGAATCATTTTCAATAACGCTTCATATTTATTGAATAATGCGTTATTTCTTTCTAGAACATTATTGTTTCCTTTCATTTTATCATCTCCAATCATTGGGGTATCCTAGTTAAGTGAATATGATAGACACCACATTTATATAATGTAGTAACGTATGTCATCATTATTTACTTGTTCACTTAAAAAGCATGTGTGCAATTATGACATATTTTCAACCTCTTAACAATATATTTAGGTTAACCTAAATATATATATTTTGGTTTTATAATTATATGACGGGATATATATATATATACGTGATTGTTAAGTTTTATTTTCTGTTTATTTTAAAAAAGCAAATGATTATGAATGTCTTGAAGTAAAAAACACTTTCGCTTAATAAATTCTACGAAAGTGTTTTGTTTGATTTTTATAACAAATGTACTGACTGTGTTCAATTATATTAATAAATTAAAGTCCTAAAGCAGCAATTAAATCAACGATTGGTCCTAATAATCCAGAT
>NZ_RCVN01000022.1 GCF_003697915.1 Staphylococcus pseudoxylosus | reverse complement strand
AACAAGAAGGGCCAGAAGTAGACCCAGAATTTAACGCAAAAGATAAAGTGAAAAAACAAGAAGGGTCAGAAGTAGACCCAGAATTTAATGCAAAAGATAAAGTGAAAGAACAAAAAGCGTCGGAAATAGATCCAGAATTCAATTTAGAAGATAAAGTGAAAAAGCAAGAAGGGCCAGAAGTAGACCCAGAATTTAATGCAAAAGATAAAGTGAAAGAACAAGAAGCGCCAGAAGTGGATGCAGAATTTAACGCAAAAGATAAATTAAAGCAACAAGAAGCTCATGTGGATTATAAAGACGCTAAACAAAACAAAATGGTAGAAAACAATCAAACGCCATTAAATGAACCTGTCAAAAATGATGAAAATAAAAAAGAGGGAACATCCTTAGATAAATTACCAAATCAAGCTGCAAATCACGATTCCGAACAAGATAATAAGGATAATCCTGAGAAAGCATTAAATACGTTGAAAGAAAATGCGGTAGCAACGCCGAAGAACCAAACTCAACAAAATGTAGAAAAAGCGAGTGAACAACCTAATAAAACTGCGAAACAAGGACAGTATCAAAACCAAGATCCTATCATTTTAGTACATGGTTTCAATGGTTTTACTGATGATATTAACCCGGCAGTATTAGCGCATTATTGGGGTGGAGATAAATTGGATATCCGCCAAGATTTAGAAAGTAATGGTTATGAAGCATACGAGGCGAGTATTGGTGCATTAAGTAGTAACTATGATCGTGCAGTTGAGCTTTATTACTATATCAAGGGTGGTACGGTAGATTATGGTGTAGCCCATGCTGAGAAGTACGGTCATGAACGTTATGGTAAAACATATGAAGGTGTATATAAAGATTGGCAACCAGGTCAAAAAGTGCACTTAGTAGCCCATAGTATGGGTGGTCAAACAGTAAGGCAACTTGAAGAATTATTACGTAATGGTAACCCAGAAGAAATAGAATATCAAAAAGAGCATGGCGGTGAAATTTCTCCACTTTTCCAAGGGAATAACGATAACATGGTGAATTCAATTACTACCATAGGTACACCGCATAATGGTACACATGCTGCAGATGCATTAGGTAATGAAGCTCTTGTTAGACAATTAGCGTTTGATTACTCCAAATTCAAAGGTAATAAAAACTCAAAAGTGGATTTTGGTTTTGGCCAATGGGGACTTAAACAGAGAGAAGGAGAAACATACGCGCAATATGTACAACGCGTTCAAAATAGTGGATTGTGGAAAACAAAAGATAACGGTTTTTATGATTTGACGAGGGAAGGCGCTGCTAAATTAAATAAAAACACATCGTTAAACCCTAATATTGTCTATAAAACCTATACAGGAGAATCAACAAGACCTACTTTACTTGGAAATCAAAAATCAGACATTAATATGTTTCTACCATTTACGATAACAGGCAATGTAATTGGTAAAGCTGCAGAAAAAGAGTGGCGTGAAAATGACGGATTAGTATCTACTATTTCATCACAACATCCATTTAATCAAGCCTTTACGGAAGCAACAAATGAAGTGAAAAAAAGTATATGGCAAGTGACTCCAATTAAACACGGTTGGGACCATGTTGATTTTGTTGGACAAGATTCTACGGATTCCAATCATCCAACTGAAGAGTTGCAACAGTTTTGGCATAATTTAGCAGCAGATTTAGTTCGTAACGAGCAATTTGATGCTTAAATAAAATTAAAATTTAAATAATGGAGGTAATGGTCATGACAGGAGACTTATTTGATTTATTAGGTTCGTTATTCCGTGTGATTAAAACATTATTTTTCTAAAGATTAATATGACGGTATAACAAGGTTAAATTCATCTTTATAATCAAGAGGGCGAGGCATTGAAATCAATTTGTAATTATTGGTTTATGCCTGGCCCTTTTTGTATTTTGAGTATTGGTTAGTTTAAAGTATACTAACACGTAATGATGAGGTTAGGAGGGGGTATGGTGATACCGTTTTCAAAAGGTGTTTTAGCATCGCTTGATGAATCGATTATGGATGATTTCTATTATTGGAAATATGAGGAGCTTGAACAAAAGGCAAAAAATTGGAATGGTCCATATATTGAGGAACCGCACATAGATAAATTATCGTTTATTAAAGCATTAGAGGAAAATCGTTATATCTACCCCAATGTAGAAAGTACTTTAGCAATTATGGTAGAAGGTCATTTTATAGGGACTGTCGGTTCATATTGGATAGATAAAAATACTAATTGGTTAGAAATAGGTATTGTTATTTACAATAGTGATTATTGGGAATCTAGTATTGGCACAGAAGTATTTCAACTGTGGATTGATTATTTATTTAAGAAAGATTTTGTTCATAGATTGGGCATCTCGACATGGTCAGGTAATGAAAGAATGATTAAGCTTGCTCAAAAAGTGGGCATGCGAGAAGAAGCTAGAATTAGACAAGCAAGAAGTGTGAAGGGTCAATATTTTGACGCTATTAAAATGGGTATACTAAAATTTGAATGGCTTGGAGTACGAGAATAAACACTACATAGTTTATAAAGTAACGAGCAAAATAAAAAACGAGACCGAAACAATTAAATGTCTCGGTCTCAAATAATTTTTAGAAATTATTTACCTGTGAATAAACCAACGATTTTTTTGATGATATCAATGATAAAGCTCATGTAACTCACCTCGCTTTGGTATGTTAAGTTAAATATAATACAATTGCGTTCAATTTTGTTTGATATTCCCTAAGTTGTGAAAAATCATTCTCCGATGACTAAAAATAAAATAAATAAACAATTGCGCATTCTAAAGTGTCTTTTTGTGAATAAATGAACATTATATAAAAAAGTCCTATTACAATGTATTAGAAAACACTTTGTAATAAGACCTTTTTGCTTGATATTATAATGGTATTTAGTCAGTAATTGCGCCTTTTGATGCCGAAGAGACAAGTTTGGCATATTTAGCGAGTGTGCCTTTTGTTGCTTTTAGAGGAGGAACTTCCCAATTTTGATAGCGACGTTCAAGTTCTTCTTCGGAAACGTCGAAACTAATTTCAAGTTTCTCTGCATCAATGGTAATCGTATCATTTTCTTCTAAGAGCGCCATTGGTCCACCGACTTGAGATTCTGGCGCAGCGTGACCTATCACTAGTCCATGTGAACCGCCAGAAAATCTACCATCTGTAAGTAATGCTACAGATTCTCCTAACCCTTTTCCTACAAGAATAGAGGATGCAGATAACATTTCAGGCATGCCTGGCGCGCCTTTAGGACCTGCATAACGAATAACGACGACATCTCCAGGTTTGATTTCATCATTTAGTATCGCTTTAGTGGCTTTCGCCTCTGAATCGAAGACACGTGCAGGTCCTTTGATATAAGTGACACTAAGGCCAGAGATTTTAGCTACAGCCCCTTCAGGAGCCAGGTTACCTTTTAAAATAACAAGAGGCCCAGTTGCATGTTTAGGTTCTTCGAAATTTATGATTTCTTTATTATCAGTTAGGTCTGCTTGATCAGCTAAATTTTCAGCTACTGTATGACCAGTTACAGTTAAGCAATCACCGTGAATTAATCCTTTGTCATGAAGTAACTTCATAACAGCAGGGATACCACCCACTTCGTCAAGGTGTGCCATTACATACTTACCACTTGGTCTCAGATCAGCAATATGAGGCACGCGTTTACGGATTCTCTCAAAATCATCTAGGGTTAAATCTACTTCGATTGTATGTGCGATGGCAAGTAGATGTAAAATAGCATTTGTTGAACCCCCTAACGCCATTACAACGGTAATTGCATTTTCGAAAGCCTCTTTAGTCATGATATCTTTTGGATAAATACCTTTTTCTAATAATTTATAAACTGCTTTTCCGGCTGCTCTACTATCTTTTGCTTTATTTGTAGAAACAGCAGGATGTGAGGCACTACCTGGTAAACTCATACCCATTGCTTCAATTGCTGATGACATCGTGTTAGCAGTAAACATACCGCCACAAGCACCAGCACCAGGACACGCAGAACATTCTACTTTATGTAAAGCCTCTTTATCAATTTCTCCATTATTATATTGTCCGACACCTTCAAATGCAGATACGGCATCTAAATTTTTGCCATCTAATTTTCCGGGTAAAATCGTTCCACCGTAAACGAATACGGCAGGTAAATTTAAGCGAGCGATTCCAATTATACAACCAGGCATGTTCTTATCGCAGCCACCTATAGCTACAACGCCATCAAGGTTTTCAGCACTAACAACAGTCTCTATTGAATCTGCAATGATTTCACGACTTGGCAATGAAAAACGCATACCGTCTGTTCCCATAGAGATACCGTCTGAAACTGTAATTGTATTGAAAATTAACGGAGAGCCACCTGCTTCACTGATACCTTGTTTAGATGCACGTGCTAGACCATCAATGTGCATGTTACATGGCGTAACTTCGCTCCAAGTACTTGCGACCCCAATCATAGGTTTTTGGAAATCTTCATCTTCAAAACCGAGTGCGCGTAAATAAGCACGGTTAGGTGTTCTACTGACACCTTCACTAATTACTTTACTTCGTATACGTAAATCTTGTTGATTTGTTTGTTGTTCTTGATCTTTAGCCAAGTGATAACCCCCTAGATATATTATTTTATAATGTTAGAAAAATCAGAATTTTTAATAGTTAGTCATACGTCTTTTACTAAGAAATTAAAACGTATCAAGTTATGTTGGTTTCTGATGTTATTTAAAAAGTATCGAAAGTACACATTATCTGTATATTGGATTAATGTCAAACTTATCATGACCTATATATATTGTCATACCATGTATTTAATAGTGTACAAATCAGGAACTAAGCCATTTTTTGAAAATCCAAAAAATTGTTTGAAATAATGTTCTTAGATTAAAATGTATGTGTATTGTAGGATAGTATAGGTTGAGGGGGAATTAAGATGACAGATTTTAGTCACTTAGAGAATTATTTAGAAATTGATACAGAAAAATATAATCGAATTGATTTATTATCATTAAATCATTATATTCATCAATATGTTTCGCATGTGCCTTTTGAAAATATAAATGTCCAAAATAAGCAACCGATTGCACTTAATGATGCGTCTATGCTCTACAAAATCCTCCAAGAACATCGAGGTGGTTTTTGTTATGAACAAAATCGCTTTTTCAAAAATTATTTAGTTGGAAAAGGATTTAATGTAGATATGATATCAGCGACAATTAATACAGGAAATGGTTGGGCAATGGCAGGTTCTCATATGGCGCTCAAGGTAAGGATAAATCAACAAGACTATTTAGTTGATGTTGGATATGCGGATGTACCTAAAGAGGCAATGCCTTTATCGAATCGACAAGCAGTCGTTACTGATATCAATGGTTATTTCAGAGCTTCTTATATAGATACACAAACGATTGAGATGTGTAAGTATAAAGAAAACGGATGGCAAATACAATATCAAGCGACGGATGCACCTAAAAATATTTCAGATTTTGAAGAAGGTATAACGTATAATCAACACAACCCTAGTTCTATATTTGTGAAAAAATTAATAGTAAGTAAAGCAACCGATCATGGCCGTATAACATTGTCTAATTCCCATTTAACTATTACAGACTATGGTGAAAAAGTGAAGAAACCTGTGACAAGTGATAATTATTTAGCGATATTAGATAACTATTTTGGTATTGATAATGTCAATATATTAACGTTTGAACGGTCATAAATAAGTTGTATATTACAGGTTTTATATTTTTACGTTCTCGTTTGTAATCATAATGTCATATAAATAATATACTAATGTACATTTTTACAATGTATAATAAAAGAGTGAGTATAGACACGAAGTGTAATAGATATATAGTAGGAGGTTTACATAAGTGCGTAAAAAAATTATTGCTACTGTAATAGGCACAAGCGCCTTAGCAGCAGTTTCATCAACTAACGCAGATGCCGCTACAACTTATAAAGTTAAGAGTGGCGACTCATTATGGTCAATAGCGAATAAATTCAATACTTCAGTGGACAAATTGAAGTCATTGAATAATTTAAGTTCAAATGTTATCTTTCCAAACCAATCATTGAAGGTGTCAGGGACATCAAGTTCGAACACGACTTCAAACACATCAACTGGAACGACGTACACAGTTAAATCAGGTGATACATTATCAGGTATAGCTGCGAGATATGGAACGACTTA
Source organism: Staphylococcus pseudoxylosus (assembly GCF_003697915.1). Lineage (GTDB taxonomy): Bacteria > Bacillota > Bacilli > Staphylococcales > Staphylococcaceae > Staphylococcus > Staphylococcus pseudoxylosus. Next base: position 21,456 of record NZ_RCVN01000022.1, on the reverse strand, counting down.
TCAAAAAATCATGAGTTTAAATGGTTTATCGAATTTTAATATTTACCCTGGTCAAAAATTGAAAGTATCAGGCACTGCATCAACTGGTAGTTCGAATACTTCAGGAAATACAAGTAGTGGAAGTACAACAACTTATACAGTTAAGAGTGGTGATTCATTATCAGCGATTGCTGCAAGATATGGCACTACATACCAAAAAATTATGAGTCTAAATGGTCTAACAAACTTTAATATTTACCCTGGTCAAAAATTGAAAGTATCAGGTACTGCATCAACTGGAGGTTCTGGTTCAACAGGATCTACAGGATCATCGGGGTATTACTCACCTGTATTCAACCATACTAATCTATATGATTGGGGACAATGTACTTGGCACGTATTTAATAAACGTGCACAAATTGGTAAAGGTATCAGTACTTATTGGTGGAATGCTAATAGTTGGGACACTGGTGCTGCAGCTGATGGTTATACTGTGGATTATAATGCTACAGTGGGTTCTATTTTACAATCAGATTTAGGTTATTACGGTCATGTTGCTTTTGTAGAATCAGTAAATTCGAACGGTAGTATTACTGTATCTGAAATGAATTATTCTGCTGCACCTGGTACAGTGACTTATAGAACAATTCCAGCATCACAAGTTAAATCGTATAAATATATTCACTAAATAAATATAGCAAAAAGCTCGTATTACAGTATGAAACGTGTAACTGTAATACGAGCTTTTTATATGAGTTTTTAACATAAATTAGAATGGTGCACGACTTGTGACATTGAAGTTATGTTATTTTAACAGAAAGTGTACTATGTTATGATGCGTTCTCTTTGCGTAAAGATTTAACACGTTTCGCTGTTGTGAAGAGCGTACTTGCAAGTGTAAAAGTTGAAAATATTTTTGCGAATTTTCGTGGTGATTTTAAAGCGGTATAAAAATCTAGCACTGCGCCCACGCTTGTAATTGCCATGCTAGCATAGATGAGTTTTTTGTTTTTGGATTGATAGGCATACCAATTGAAACCTTCTACTGCAATACCTACAAAATTAACTGTATTTGAAATGCGATTGATTTTTGTTTTCTTAGCCATTCTATTAAACCCTCCATTTAAAAATGTATATCTTGTTTTAATATTATAACACTTTATAAACTTACAATTGATATATAAGTGTCTAATGTTGCTTAAAACATAAGGTGTATACAATATTGAAATATGATAACATAAGCGATGTTCATATAAAAATAGTACGATTATATATAGGGGATGGAGTGGTGCAAAGTGATTAAATGTGTTTGTTTAGTAGTTGAATATAATGAGTATTTATTACTCGTTCAAGCTAGGAATAGAGAAAAGTATTATTTCCCTGGTGGTAAGATAGATGCGAATGAATCATATAAAGAAGCACTCAAAAGAGAAGTCCAAGAAGAATTACAAATTGATTTACCAGAATCATCTTTTGTTTATCTTCAAACAGTCGTTGGAGAAGCATATCCTCAGAAAAATACACGAACCGAACTGAATTGCTATCGCACTACGATGAATATAAATTGGGATGCGATTGAACCTGATCAGGAAATTACAGATATGCAATGGATACATAAATCAGAACGTCATAAAATAGCACCAGCAGTTTTAACGTGGATTGATGCACAATCAGAACATTGCGAAACTATTGATATTGTACCTTATGAAGAGGCGCTTATTTCAGAAATAAAACAGTTCAATATTTCAGCAGAAGATAGAAAGTTTACAAAAACCCCCGAAGAAAATATTAAGCTTGCTACTAATGATGAAGAACGCCACCCAACATTAGTATATAATGCGAGGTCGGAATGCGTTGGTTTCTTTACATTGCATGAAGGGGATGGCGTTGCACCTTATTCAAACAATAAAAACGCGATATTTTTCAGATCATTTAGCATTGATTCGAATTATCGAGGTCGTGGTTATGGTAAACAAGTCATTCAATCGTTACCGAGCTATTTAAAGCAATATTTTCCTGATGTTGATGAAATCTATTTGACAGTAAATATGGATAATGAAATAGCTCAAAAATTATATCAACAATGTCGCTACCAAAACGTAGGAACCTCACAGTTAGAAGGGCGTCCAGTATATATTTTGAAACAAAATTTATAAAAAGAGAATGAGAGCGTCATATAACTTAACACGCTGTGTTATCTTATGTGACGCATTTTTGCGATCTAATTTGTTAGGGGGTATGATCTTCTACAAAGGAGTGAGCAGTATGAATATGAATGATACATTATTTTTATTTCTTTGTACGTTATTAGTATGGTTAATGACCCCAGGATTGAGTTTATTCTATGGAGGGTTAGTGCAGTCCAAAAATGTTTTGAACACAGTGATGCAAAGCATGTCTGCTATTGTAGTTGTTACATTTGCTTGGGTAATACTCGGTTTTAGTTTAAGTTTCGGTTCAGGAAATACAATCTTAGGTGATTTTACATATTTGGGATTACAACATGTTGGATTTGATACGCAAACTGAAATATCACCACACATCCCTCTAGGGTTATTTATGCTATTCCAAATGATGTTTTGTACAATTGCTGTTTCGATATTATCTGGTTCAATTGCAGAAAAAATGAAGTTTATACCTTATCTTATTTTTGTGTTTTTATGGGTGATTTTAGTATATAGCCCTGTAGCGCATTGGGTGTGGGGTGGCGGTTGGATTGATCAGCTTGGTGCGATAGATTATGCCGGTGGGACAGTAGTACATATCACTTCCGGTGTTTCAGGATTAGTGTTAGCAGTGATGATAGGTGCAGGCAAAAATTTTGATAAACGACCACCACATAACCTTATCATTTCATTAATAGGTGGTATATTCGTATGGATTGGTTGGTATGGGTTTAATGTAGGAAGTGCGTTAACGTTTGATCATATCGCAATGACATCATTTATTAATACTGTGTTAGCAGCGAGTGCAGGCTCATTAGGTTGGTCGATTATAGAATATTGGATGAAAAAGACGACGAGTTTAATCGGTATGTTGTCTGGAATGCTAGCAGGTTTAGTAGCAATCACACCTGCAGCAGGGTTTGTTGATTATACAAGCGCTATATTAATTGCGTTAATAGGTGGCGTATGTTGTTATTTTGCGATTAATTATATCAAAGTGAAATTAAAATATAATGATGCCTTAGATGCATTTGGAATCCATGGTATCGGTGGTGTTATCGGCGCGATATTAACAGGTGTATTCCAATCACAAAAAGTTAATGACGGCATTTCGAATGGGTTGCTATTTGGCGGTAATATACAGGCAGTAATGGTTCAAATATTGGCAGTAGTCGTAACGATTATATTTAGTGGATTCGTTACATATATTATTGCAAAAATAATTGGTCTATTTAGCGAGCTTGCTGCGGATAAAGTTGAAGAAGAACAAGGTCTAGACTATGTAGTTCATGGGGAAAATGCATATTTCAGTGGCGAATTGAATAAATTGAATAGACGTTCTTAAGATCAAATGTTTACGAATAAGGTCTGATGTGAGATGTAAGGTACAAATTGGAAGATCGAATATATTAAAGACCTATCAAGATATAGACATAAATACATGTTCTAATCTCGATAGGTTCAAGTTAAATTGATTGGTTATTTTGTGTTTCGGATGACTTTTGCTTTTTAATTAAGATGGAGGTTAACCATGCCGTAATCGGAATGCTAATGGCTACAGCAATGCCACCTAAAAGAATTGAAATAAATTCTTGAGCAAAAATTTTCGAATTAATGATGTGCCCAAATGAATAATTAAGTTTGAAGAACCAGAAAAATAATGTCAGTTGACCACCAAAATAAGCTAAGTAAATGGTGTTTGCTGAAGTTGCTAATATTTCTCTGCCAACGCGCATGCCAGAATGAAATAGTTCTTTCTGCGTTAATTCAGGATTTGTTTCGTTTAATTCGCACATTGGAGAACTTATCGTAATCGCTAAATCAATCACGGCTGCAATGACTGCCAACACAATTGTAAAGACCATGAATTTGACCATGTCGATACCGATATTCATTGAAAAAATATAAGTCTCGTCTTGTTCTTCTGTCGTAAAGCCTTGCAAATCGCCGATTGAAACAGAAAAATAAATTGCCAAGATTAATATGACTGTAGTTAAAATTGTCGCATAAAATGCAGCTTTAGTTTTAGTGTTATAACTATTCAACATAAATAAGTTACATGCTGCGATTATAATACAGAATATAAGCGTAACTAGATAAATCGGTGCACCAAATATAATGACGACAATTGCGATTAATAGGATGACAAAGTTCAAGAACAGTGTCATATAAGAGATGAGTCCTTTTTTACCCCCGAATATAAGCATTAATACTAGTAATATTAGACCTAAAATTGTTATAGCACTCATTGATTAGCACCTCTCATTTTAAACCATACTTGCATCAATAAAATTGTAATTGGAATTGTTAATACGATGCCAATACCTCCTGTGATTGCCCGGGAAATTTCAAGTGACCAATTCATAGAAATAGTATATGTAATGGTGTTTGCATTTTTTAAGTATATGAGTAGCATGGGTAAGCTACCTGATAAATACGAAAAGAGTAAGATATTTGTCATAGTGCCCATAATATCCTGTCCAATATTGCGTCCAGCTAACGCCCAACGCGTCATACTGATGTCTGGCGTACGCCGTAAAATTTCGGCCATACCACTTGCGATAGTTATCGCAACATCCATTACAGCACCTAAGGTACCAATTAATACAGAAGCGAGAAATACTTCTTTAGGTGGTAACGTTAAAAAGCTCATAGTTTCAAACTTTATCCCTGAACCGTCAGTAAAATGTATAACTAATTGTGTAATGCCGACGCAGATGAATGTACCGAGTAACGTACTGATAATTGTAATGAGTGTTCGCCATTGCCAACCTGTAACTAAGATTAAAGTTAATATCGTTGAAATGAAAATACCGATACTCATCAAACCGAATAAACTGATGTCAGGGTACTGATTATGAATGTAAATTGCTAAGACAACGACCATTGTATTAATCACTAACGATAAAATTGATTGTAAACCGATTTTTCGTCCTACTAGCAATACAGTTAATAAAAACAAACCTGTAACGGCGACAATTAGGCTATCGCGTTTCTTTTCAGTGATATATGCACTATTCAGTTTATCGTCAATATGTAACAACACTTTGTCGTTGGTGGAATAAGCTTCACTGTCTGCTTGGGACTCAATGTATTGATTTTGAATGGTAGTCATTTTACCTTCATATTTTCCGTTGAGTATTTTGATTGTTAACTGTTCTTTATGTTTCGTATCTTTGTTATGATGTTCATCTGTAATTTGGGATGTAGATTTATTTTCAATATTGGTAATTTGGCCTATAGGTATATCGTAAAATTTAGCGTTCACGAAAGTGAAAATAAAAACTCCTAAAAATATGATGCAAAAAGCAAAGACAACCCAATTGAAAGGGCGCTTCAATATTTTTTTAGCTGAATTCAAGCTGACTCAATCCTCTCTATTTTTAGACAATGTGATTATACGCCCCAGTTTTGTTGAATTCAAAGATTTATAGGCTGAAGTTTTGAGTCTGCATTAATGATAAGTCGCACTACGGCTTAATAATTGTTCTATAGTTGTCAGCATCAATTGTAAATCGTTTTTACGATTGTCTTGCCGGACGACGCTACAAATCGTACGTCTTAGCTCTGTGTGTTCTAGCGAAATATCTACCCATTTTTGTGGGTTTTTATCTAGAAGATGATATGAGGGGGCGATGATGTAACCACGTTCTTTATTAAGTAAATATTGTGCGATTTGAGTATGCGTAACAGTACGTATTGGTGTTTCGACGACCTTTTCCAATGTTTGTCTAATGTTTTGAGGTAAGGCGTAGAGTTCGTAAATCATTTTATTTGAAAATTGGATTAACGGTGGATTAGTTGCCATGGTAATGGGATCATCTTTTGGAACATAGATATGAAAATTTTCTTCGAATAAAGGATTAATCTTTAATGAAGGATTTTGCTTAAGGTTATGCGTTAACTCTGTAAAAGCGATATCGATTTGATCAGTGAGTAAAGCGTTGAGTATGTCGTTTTCTTCCATTAGAATGGGTTCAACTACTGAATCACTTTTATTTTCAAAGGCTTGAATTAATAAAGTTAGTACTTGAGAAATATAGCTTTCGACATAACCTATGCGAATGATAAAGTGGTTTGACTCAGATTGGTTATGAAACAAGCGTATAGTTTCGTCGAGTTGATCGATAATCTTAGTCGCTTCTGTAAACAAATGCTTACCTTCATCAGTGAGGTGAATATTACGTCCTTCTCTTTTAAATAATGTAACTTGTAGTTCTTTTTCAAGTTGCGTGATTTGTCGACTGATGGCAGATTGTGCAATGTCTAATTCAAGTGCAGCTTCCGACAAGTGCTCTCTTTTAGCTACTTCTATAAAATATTTTAATTGTTTTATTTCCATAGTTAATAACTCCTATTCCAAATCATTCTAATAATTAGAATGATATCATCTAATTTATATATTGAACAGATTAATCAACTGCTATATAGTTTACTTACTTAATTTAATATTCAGAATTTTCGTAAAAGAGGTGAGGGTCATGCTTGAATATGGTGAAAAAGTAGGCTTATATGATGGCCGCGAAGAACATGATGCATGTGGTATAGGATTTTATGCCAATATGGATAATCAGAGAAATCACGAGATTGTTGAAAAATCATTAGAGATGTTACGTAGGTTAGATCATCGTGGGGGAATTGGTGCTGATGGTATTACTGGAGACGGTGCCGGTATTATGACAGAAGTGCCTTATGAATACTTTGCAACAAAAGTTGACTTTGATTTGCCGGCTGAAGGTAAATATGCGGTTGGCATGTTTTTTACTAATGAGAAGATAGCTGGTTCTCAACATGAAGCGCAATTTAATGCTCACTTTGAAGCAGAAGGCTTAAGTGTCATTGGTTATAGAGATGTTCCTGTAGATACGAATGCAATCGCATCGCACGTAGTTGAAACTATGCCGCATATACAACAAGTATTTGTTGCGTTAAACGATGTATCGCACATAGAAAGAACATTATTTTTAGCGCGTAAACAAATTGAAAATTACGCTAATCAACAACGTTTGAATTTATATTTTACAAGCTTATCCCATAGAACCATTGTGTACAAAGGTTGGTTACGTTCAGATCAAATAAAAGCGTTATACCAAGATTTGAATCATGAGACTTACGTTTCGAAGTTAGGGCTTGTGCATTCACGTTTTAGTACAAATACGTTTCCGAGTTGGAAACGTGCGCATCCTAACAGATTGCTCATGCATAACGGTGAGATTAATACTATAAAAGGTAATGTGAACTGGATGAGAGCAAGACAAAATGATTTAATAGCAACAATATTTGGTGACGATAAAGATAAGGTTAAGGAAATTGTCGATGAAGATGGTAGTGACTCTGCCATTGTAGATAATGCATTAGAATTTTTATCGTTAGCTATGGAGCCTGAAAGAGCAGCGATGCTGATGATTCCAGAACCTTGGTTATACAATAAAGCTAATGATGCTAATGTGCGCTCATTTTATGAGTTTTATAGTTATCTGATGGAACCTTGGGATGGTCCTACGATGATTTCTTTTTGTAACGGAGATAAGATTGGTGCATTGACGGATAGAAATGGTTTGAGACCGGGACGCTATACGATTACGAAAGATAATTATATCGTCTTTTCTTCGGAAGTCGGTGTGGTAGATGTACCAGAAGATAATGTAGCGTTTAAAGGTCAATTAAACCCAGGGAAGTTGTTGCTGGTTGACTTCAAACAAAATAAAGTAATAGAAAATAACGAATTGAAAGCGCGTATCGCAGATGAACATCCATATGAAAGTTGGTTGAACCAATTTAAGGTAGATTTAGGATTGGATAAAGTAGCATATCAAAATTCTGAATGGAGCGATGAAAGTTTAACGCGTTTACAAAAACAGTTCGCTTATACAAAAGAAGAAATGGATAAATACCTGACTGAAATTGTTGAAAATAAGAAAGACCCAATAGGTGCAATGGGGTATGATGTGCCGATTGCGGCTTTAAATGAAAAAGATGAGACATTATTTAATTATTTCAAGCAATTATTTGCGCAAGTTACGAATCCACCTATCGATGCTTACCGTGAAAAAATAGTTACGAGTGAACTATCTTATTTAGGTAGCGAAGGAAATTTATTGAATCCGAATGAAGATGTATTGAACCGTATTCAATTAGCACGACCAGTTTTAACAGAATCGCAACTAGAAGTCATTGAACAGAGTAGATTTAATGTTACACATTTATCTACGATTTATCAAAATGATTTAGAGGCAGCTTTAGAGGAATTAGGAGATAAAGCGATTCATGCTGTTAAAAAAGGCAAAGAAATCATAGTATTAGATGATCGTGAATTAGTGAATGCTAATGAAGGATATGCGATGCCGATGCTATTAGCAGTAAGTCATATTCATCAGTTGTTGATTAGAGAAGGGTTACGTATGCGCACGAGTATAATAGCCTTGTCAGGAGAAACAAGAGAAGTACATCATGTTGCTTGCTTGCTAGGATATGGAGCAAATGCGATTGTACCTTATTTAGCACAACGTACGATTGAACAGTTAGTGCGAAATCAGCGTTTAGAAGGGGATATTTCTGAAAATGTTCAAACCTATACAGATACATTATCTGAAGGTGTGATAAAAGTTATGGCTAAAATGGGTATTTCTACTGTTCAAAGTTATCAAGGGGCACAAATTTTTGAAGCAGTAGGTTTATCATCTGAAGTTGTTGAAAAATATTTCACAGGCACACAAACTAAACTTTCAGGCATATCCATAGATATGATAGATAAGGAAAATAAAGCAAGACAAACACCTACCAGTAAATATATTGAATCAGGAAGTACATTCCAATGGCGTAAACAAGGTCAACATCATACCTTTAACCCGACATCTATTCATTTGTTGCAACATGCATGTAGATTAAATGATTATGAAAAATTCAAATCATTTTCACATGAAGTTAATCATAAGCGTACTGATCACGTTCGACACTTGATGGAATTTAAAAAGCAACAAGCTATTGATATCAGTGAAGTTGAGCCTGCAAGTGCTATTGTTCAACGTTTTAACACAGGTGCGATGAGTTATGGTTCGATTTCTGAAGAAGCACATCAAACATTAGCTGAAGCAATGAACCAAATGGGTGGTAAGAGTAATAGCGGTGAAGGTGGAGAAAATCCGGAACGCTATATTGTAGATGAAGAAGGCCGTAACCGTTCTAGTGCAATTAAACAAGTTGCATCCGGTCGTTTTGGTGTGACGAGTGATTATTTACAACATGCCAAAGAAATACAAATCAAAGTTGCGCAAGGCGCTAAACCAGGGGAAGGCGGACAATTACCAGGTACTAAAGTATATCCGTGGATAGCTGAAGTAAGGGGGTCAACACCAGGTATAGGTTTAATATCACCACCGCCACATCACGATATTTATTCAATAGAAGATTTAGCACAATTAATACATGATTTGAAAAATGCAAATAAAGACGCAAACATTACGGTGAAACTTGTGTCCAAAACAGGCGTAGGTACAATTGCGGCTGGTGTTGCTAAAGCGTACGCAGATAAGATTGTTATTAGTGGATATGATGGAGGTACAGGTGCTTCTCCTAAAACGAGTATTCAACATGCAGGTGTGCCATGGGAAATTGGTCTAGCGGAAACACATCAAACGCTAATGATGAACGGTTTAAGATCAAGAGTGAAAGTAGAAACCGATGGCAAGTTACTTACAGGTAAAGATGTTGCTTATGCATGTGCGCTAGGTGCTGAAGAATTTGGTTTTGCTACTGCGCCATTAGTAGTACTCGGATGTATTATGATGCGTGTGTGCCATAAGGATACTTGTCCTGTAGGTATTGCTACACAGAATCAAGATTTGAGAGCCTTGTTTAACGGTAGAGCGGATCATGTAGTTAATTTTATGCATTTTGTTGCTGAAGAATTGCGTGAGATACTAGCTGAACTTGGTTTAAAATCTGTAGACGAACTTGTAGGTAGAACTGATTTATTAACACGTAAGAGCAATCTAGCTAACAGTCGTCCTAAAGCAGCATCGATGAATGTTGAAGCATTGTTGTATCAACACGAAGGCGAAAGATTTAAAAAAGTAGAGCAAAACCACCGTCTCGACGAAGGCTTTGATTTAACAGAATTCTATCCAGATGCTAAAGCTGCGATTGAAAGTGGTCAATCATTTAGTGGTCAATATCAATTGAAAAACGAACAACGTGATGTAGGTGTTATCACTGGTAGTGCCATTACAAGAGTGCATGGTAAAGATGGGTTGCCTGAAGATTCGATTTATGCTGAGACGGTTGGTCATGCAGGTCAAAGTTTAGGGGCTTATACACCAAGTGGTTTAACGATTCATCATACAGGAGACGCTAATGATTATGTAGGTAAAGGTTTATCTGGTGGTAAAGTGATTGTTAAGGCGCCAAACCAACAACGTGAAGACGAAATTATCGTGGGTAATGTTTGTTTTTATGGTGCTTCTCACGGTAAAGCTTTTATAAGTGGTAAAGCTGGAGAACGTTTCTGTATTAGAAATAGTGGCGTGCAAGTAGTTGTTGAAGGTATTGGTGATCATGGTCTTGAATATATGACTGGTGGTAGAGTTGTTGTGTTAGGTGATGTAGGTAAAAACTTTGGTCAAGGTATGAGTGGCGGCGTGAGTTATATCTTCCCATCTGACATAGAGCAATTTAAATCAGAAAATAAACTGGACAGCTTAGATTTCGATTTCATCACTGTCGAAGAAGAATATGATGTTTTGAAGTCTATGTTAGAAGAACATGTGAAGTATACAAATAGTACGAAGGCGAAAAATATTTTAGCTAACTTTGAACATGTTGCAGATAAAGTCGTTAAAGTAATCCCTAAAGACTATAAACTAATGATGCAAAAAATCGATTTACAAAAGCAAAATGCAACAGAACTTGATCAAGCTTTATTGAATGCTTTTAATGATAAGCGCACATATATAGAATCAGAGCAACAATTGACTGCCGTATATTAATTGTAGAAGGGGGATTTATCATGGGCGAATTCAAAGGATTTATGAATTATGACAAACAACAATTGCACGAGTTGTCTTTGGTTGATCGTTTGAAGAGTCACGATGCGTTTCAACAAAGATTCACGAAAGACGAAGCGGCACAACAAGGTGCTCGTTGTATGGATTGTGGTACACCATTTTGCCAAACAGGAGAACCATTTGGTAGAGAAACCATTGGTTGTCCTATAGGTAATTATATTCCAGAATGGAACGACCTTGTTTATAGACAGGATTTCAAAACTGCCTATGAACGGTTGAACGAAACGAATAACTTCCCTGAATTTACAGGGCGTGTTTGTCCAGCGCCTTGTGAACAATCTTGTGTCATGAAGATTAATCGTGAATCAGTAGCTATTAAAGGGATTGAAAGAACTATTATAGATGAAGCTTTTGAAAATGGTTGGGTGAAACCGACAGTACCAGAGCATCGTAAAGATGAATCAATAGCTATAGTAGGCAGTGGTCCAGCCGGTTTAACTGCTGCAGATGAATTAAATAAATTAGGATACAACGTAACAATCTACGAGCGTGCGCACGAAGCTGGAGGGTTGTTGATGTATGGTATCCCTAATATGAAATTAGATAAAGATGTAGTACGTCGCCGAATAAAAGTGATGGAAGAATCTGGTATACGCTTTGAAACAGATACAGAAATTGGCGTGGATATTAGCAAAGAAACGCTTAACGAGCAATATGATGCAATTATTTTATGTACCGGTTCACAAAACGCAAGAGATTTACCTTTAGAAGGACGCATGGGATTAGGTATTCACTTTGCGATGGATTATTTAACAGAACAAGGTCAATATTTAAACGGTGAAATCGATGAACCCTCTATTTCTGCTGAAGGTAAAAATGTGGTCGTAATCGGAGCAGGAGATACAGGAGCAGACTGTGTCGCTACTGCATTGCGTGAAAATTGTAAATCAATCGTACAATTTAATAAATATACAAAACAACCAGAAGAAATAGAATTTGATGAGAATACGTATTGGCCGTTGGCAATGCCTGTGTTTAAAATGGATTATGCGCATAAAGAATATCAATCACGCTTTGGTTTTGAGCCGCGTGCTTATGGTGTGCAAACAATGCGCTACGATGTAGATAGAATTGGTAATGTCAAAGGTGTCTATACACAAATTCTCGAAGAAACTGATGAAGGCATGGTAGTTGTAGATGGTACTGAGCGCCATTGGCCAGCGGATTTAGTACTATTGTCTATAGGCTTTGTAGGTACTGAAACAACAGTACCACACGCTTTTAATATTCAAACAGAACGTAATAAAATTGTAGCTGATAACAAAGATTTTAGAACAAACCAACCGCACATATTCGCTGCAGGCGATGCTAGAAGAGGACAAAGTTTAGTTGTATGGGCGATACAAGAGGGTAGAGCGGTAGCGGATTCTGTAGATTCTTATTTAAATGAAAAAACATTAGTGTAACTTTGTAATTTTGATTGACTTTTACAAATGGCTATAATATGATGAGTATTGTGTTTGGAGGAATACCCAAGTCCGGCTGAAGGGATCGGTCTTGAAAACCGACAGGGGCTTAACGGCTCGCGGGGGTTCGAATCCCTCTTCCTCCGCCATTATATTTTTAAAACCAAGACTAATGAATAGATGAGGCAAGGATTCAATCTCGTATTGAATGCTTGCCTTTTTTTGATGTGCTTTTTAAGACTGCATGATTATATAGTAAGGTATCTAGAAAATTATGTTTATCGGTACTTTACTTGATGAGGAATTTAAAGTTATAAAATTAAAATGGTAACTTTTTCAATGACAAAGAAATGTGTTTTGATGAAGTATAAACAGTTGATAACTAAGTGAAGTCGTTAGATTGCTACTTCTTGCTTTTAGTGATAATGCAGTTTGTTATAGGCGTTTGTGCGATGGGTTAAAAGTTTTGCGTAGATTTTTATGAAAGCCTTTGCAAAACTTGTCTAGACAAGTTATAATTTCTGTAATGTTAAAAGTATAAGGGAGTGGATCGTCATGGCCGTTAAAAAGAAAGACGTGCAAGATATAGTCGAAGCTGTTGGGGGCAAAGATAATTTGGACACAGCCACACACTGTGTTACACGTTTAAGACTTGTCTTGAAAGACGATGATAAAGTGGACAAAGATCGATTGAGTAATAACGATTTAGTGAAAGGCCAGTTCAAAGCGGATAACCAATATCAAATAGTTATTGGGCCGGGAACGGTAGATGAAGTTTATAAGCAACTGATAGCAGAAACGGGGATTAGTGAATCATCTAAAGATGATGTAAAGGCGGCGGCAGCTAAAAAGGGCAATCCTATTCAAAGATTGATTAAATTACTTGGGGATATCTTTATACCAATCTTGCCAGCGATTGTAACTGCTGGTTTACTTATGGGAATTAATAATTTACTCACAATGGAAGATTTATTTGGATCGAAGCCACTTGTTGAACAATTTCCACAATTAGGCGATATCTCAAATATTATTAACGTCATTGCTAGTACAGCTTTCATATTCTTACCAGCATTGATTGGTTGGAGTAGTATGCGTGTGTTCGGAGGAAGCCCAATACTTGGTTTAGTGTTAGGTTTGATTTTAATGAATCCACAGCTTGTTTCGCAGTATGATATTGCAAAAGGTAACATTCCTACGTGGGATATTTTTGGTTTAGAAATTAAGCAACTAAACTATCAAGGGCAAGTGTTGCCGATTTTGCTTGCAGCATATGTTTTAGCGCAAATTGAAAAATTCTTAAATAAACATATTCACGATTCAATTAAAATGTTAGTTGTTGGTCCAATTGCATTACTAATAACAGGATTCTTAGCCTTTATTGTGATTGGTCCTGTAGCGTTATGGCTAGGTACTGGTATTACAAATGGTGTGACGTTCATCTTTGAACATGCTGGTTGGTTAGGTGGCGCTATTTATGGTTTGTTATATGCACCACTTGTTATTACAGGATTACATCATATGTTCTTGGCTGTTGATTTCCAACTTATGGGTAGTGAGCTCGGTGGAACATACTTATGGCCAATTTTGGCGATATCTAATATTTGTCAGGGGTCGGCAGCGTTCGGCGCTTGGTTTGTTTATAGAAGACGTAAAATGGGCAAGGAACAAGGTTTGGCAATGACTTCTGGTGTTTCAGGTTTCTTAGGGGTGACGGAACCGGCATTATTTGGTGTCAATTTACCATTGAAATATCCGTTTGTCGCAGCGATATCAACATCTTGTGTGTTAGGAGCAATCATTGGTGCAACGCGCGTACTTGGTAGTGTTGGTGTCGGTGGTGTTCCTGCTTTCATCTCAATTAAAAGTGAGTATTGGGGCATCTACCTTGTATGTACCTTCTTGGCGATTATAGTTCCGGCAATTCTAACAGTGTTTTTGTCAAAATTTAGTAAAGATAAAGCAAAAGAAATGGTAGAAGAATAAGTACTTTAAAGCAATACAACTAAACTCGCTAAAACGACTTAGCGGGTTTTTCTTCTTTAAATAATATAAGTAAAGGTGGTAATTCCATGAGTCAAAGTGATTGGAGAAAGTCAGTAGTTTATCAAATATATCCGAAATCATTTAATGACACGACAGGTAACGGTGAAGGTGATTTGAAAGGAATCATTGAAAAATTAGATTATTTACAGTATTTAGGTGTAGACTACATTTGGCTAACACCAGTGTATGAATCTCCAATGAATGATAATGGTTATGACATTAGTGATTATTACAAAATAAATGAGAAGTTCGGCACGATTGAAGATTTAGAAATACTTGTTGCTGAAGCTCATAAACGTGATTTAAAGATAATGATGGATATTGTTATAAATCATACATCTACAGAACACGAATGGTTTAAACAGGCATACGCTGATAACGATAGTGAATATAGAGATTACTATTTCTTTAAAAGGTCATCTGATACTCAACCACCAACAAATTGGGAATCGAAATTTGGAGGGAATGCGTGGAAATACGATGAAAAGACAGATGCATATTATTTACATTTGTTTGATGTAACACAAGCGGATTTGAACTGGGATAACCCCAAAGTAAGGGGTGCATTATATGATATTATCAATCATTGGATAGACTTCGGTATAGATGGCTTCCGTTTTGATGTTATTAACCTAATTTCAAAAGGTGAATTTAAAAATTCGGAAAAAATTGGTAAAGAATTCTATACAGACGGTCCACATGTACATGAATATTTACATGAAATGAATGAGTGTACTTTTGGAGATAAAGACTTAATGACTGTGGGTGAAATGTCTTCTACAACAATTGATCATTGTATAAAATATACGTCGCCTGAACGTCAAGAGTTGAATAGCGTTTTCAATTTCCATCATCTTAAAGTGGATTACGTTAATGGCGAAAAATGGTCAAATGCAAAA
Source organism: Staphylococcus pseudoxylosus (assembly GCF_003697915.1). Taxonomy (GTDB): domain Bacteria; phylum Bacillota; class Bacilli; order Staphylococcales; family Staphylococcaceae; genus Staphylococcus; species Staphylococcus pseudoxylosus. Next base: position 5,902 of record NZ_RCVN01000022.1, on the reverse strand, counting down.
TTAGACTTTCATAAATTAAAAGATATACTAATGGAATGGCAACTGGGCATTTATGAAGGTGGCGGTTGGAACGCAATTTTTTGGTGTAATCATGATCAACCGCGTGTTGTTTCTCGTTTTGGAAATGATACTAATGAAACGTTCCGTAAACAAAGTGCTAAGATGCTGGCGACTGTATTGCATATGATGCAAGGGACGCCCTATATATATCAAGGGGAAGAAATAGGTATGACGGATCCTGGCTTTGGTAGTATTGACCAGTACAGAGATATAGAATCGTTGAACGCTTATAATAATATGAAGCGAGCTGGTTATGATGAAGATGAAATACTAACAATATTAGGTAAAAAATCTAGAGATAATTCACGCACACCTGTACAGTGGACGAGCGAGCAAAATGCAGGATTTACGACAGGAACACCTTGGATAGATATTCCTAATAATTTTGAGCAAATCAATGTTGAAGCTGCTATTGAAGATGATCAATCTATTTTGCATACTTATAGAGATTTAATTCGCTTGCGTCATGAATACGATATTATAACTTATGGTAGTATTGAACCATTGTACATGGAACACGATGAGTTATTTATATATAAACGACATTATAAAGATGAAACTTGGTTAGTTGTGGCGAACTTTTCAAAAGAAAGTGTTACTATACCAGAGGACTTAAATGTTGAAGGTCGAGTGATGATGCAACATGGTAATAACTCAGATGGGTTGATAGATGGCTTTGGTGCAATAGTTGTAGCACAATAATTTGTAAAAAGGTAGTGAGTGAGCGCATATGACACAAAAAAAGTTTATTACAATATATGAAACTTTGCGAGCAGACATCATCGAATCGCGCATATCTTATGGTACACAATTACCGTCAGAATATGAACTGGTAGAAAATTATGATGCGTCACGTGAAACTGTCCGTAAAGCTTTGAATTTACTAGTGAGAGATGGAATGATACAAAAAATTCGTGGTAAAGGCTCGGTTGTAATATATCAAGGGTTAACAGAATTTCCATTTGCAGATTTAACGAGCTTTCGAGAAGTGCAACAAGGCTTAGGGTTACAACATGAAACTGAAGTGAAAGTTTTAGAACGAATACATGCGGGGGATGTACCAAGGGTGAAGGAAGCTTTAAATGTTACCCAAAGCACAGTACTGTGGCATGTTATTCGTACTAGAAAAATTAATGACAAAGTAAAGATAATTGATGAAGATTATTTAATAGAAGCAATTGTTCCAGGTTTGACCTTGGATATTGTACAAACGTCACTATATGCATATGTAGAGAATGTGCTAGGGTTAGACATTAGTTATTCAAATAAATCAATAACATTTGAAGCATTCGGCGAGTTGGAGTATGAGATGTTTGGTGACGTGGCGCCACCTTATACAGCCACTGTACGGGGGATTGTACATCTCAAAGATACTACACAATTCCAATATAATATTTCTAGACATTTAGCTACAGAGTTTAAATTTAAAGATTTCTCAAGACGTCACAAAATATAATGTTTATTTATAAGGTGACCGTTTTGTGAATGGTTCTAATAATCTGTTTGTTAAATGAAAAGCTAATGCTTGCATTCAGATAGAAGAATATAGTATGATATATTTTGCCGTGCTAGGTGGGGAGGTAGCGGTTCCCTGTACTCGAAATCCGCTTTACGCGAGACTGAATTCCTTTGCTAAGGGTACGTTTTTGTGAAGTCTGCCCAAAGCACGTAGTGTTTGAAGATCTCGGTCCTATGCAATATGAACCCATGAACCATGTCAGGTCCTGACGGAAGCAGCATTAAGTGGATCATCGTATGTGCCGTAGGGTTGCCGAGATTTAGCTGTCGACTTTGGTTACGTTTATGATACGTATTCGAAGCGAAGGTGCACGGTTTTAATTTTAAAAAACAATGAAATTCAAATATACATATATAAAGAGTGACTTCTTTTGATAGCAGTCGCTCTTTTTTTATATTAAAATATAAGCAATGTTTTAATGTTGTTTTAGTATCCGTACAAATGAAATGTGCTAACTGATGTTATAATGTTTAAAAATAAAACTAAACGTTTTGAGGGGATAGCCATGCAAATATACTTAAGTACTTTAACTGAAAATGATTATGATACAAGTTTAGATGCTATTGAAGCGGCTTTTTCAGATGTGGCAGAATCGAATCACGATGAACAAGAATTGGTGAAAAAATTGAGGGAAGCACCTGAATATAATTATGAACTAGAGGTTGTAGCTAAAAATGATGACGGTGAAGTCATAGGTCACATCATGTTATCTGAAATTTCGATTGTAAGTGGAGACAACCATTATACCGCTTTAGCGTTAGCGCCATTATCTGTATTAGCAGATTATAGAGGGAAAGGTATAGGAAAAGCGTTGATTCAAGCTGTTGAAGAACGGGCTAAAGCACAAGACTATAGTACGATTATTGTATTGGGAGACCCATCGTATTATGGTAAGTTTGGTTATGAAGAGGCACAAGATTTTGAGATTTCTAATCCGTTTGATGTGCCATCGAAATTCTTTATGGTTAAATTTTTATGGGATCCATTACTTGAACAACCCAAAGGTGATGTAATTTATTCAGAAGCTTTTAACTAATATTCAAAGTAGAAAATACAATGCTATAATGATTGATGAATGTAATTGGAGGTGCGAAAGTGAATTATCAAGCTTTATATAGAATGTTCCGACCGCAAAGTTTCGATGATGTTGTAGGACAGGAACATGTTACCAAAACGCTGCGCAATGCGATTTCAAAAAGTAAACAATCACATGCTTATATATTTAGCGGACCTAGAGGCACGGGGAAAACAAGTATCGCCAAAGTGTTTGCCAAAGCTATTAATTGTCTTGAGCGTACAGATGGAGAACCTTGTAATGAATGTGCAATCTGTAAAGGTATCACTCGTGGTACAAACTCAGACGTTATTGAAATTGATGCAGCTAGTAATAATGGTGTGGATGAAATTAGAAATATTAGAGATAAAGTTAAATATGCACCTAGTGAGTCGAAATTTAAAGTTTATATCATAGATGAAGTTCACATGCTTACGACTGGCGCGTTTAACGCATTGCTTAAAACGTTGGAGGAACCGCCAGCACATGCGATTTTTATATTAGCGACAACAGAACCTCACAAAATTCCGCCCACAATTATCTCGAGAGCACAGAGATTTGATTTTAAAGCAATTAGTCAAAATGAAATCGTAGAGAGATTAAAATTTGTAGCAGAAGAACAACAAATTGATTATGATGAAGCGGCATTAGATTTTATAGCGAAAGCTTCTGAAGGTGGTATGCGTGATGCGCTAAGTATTATGGACCAAGCTATTGCTTTTGGTGATGAGCACTTGACCTTAGAAGATGCCTTGAATGTCACGGGTAGTGTAGATGCGAAAGCGTTAGATGAATTATTTAGAGAGGTTGTAGAAGGGGATGTAAGGAACGCCTTTGCAACGTACCATAAGTTTGTGTCTCAAGGTAAAGAAGTAAATCGTTTGATTAATGATATGATTTATTTTGTTAGAGATACGATTATGAATAAAACTTCTAATGTAGAAACGGAATATGATGCATTATTGCATTTTGAGTTAGATGTACTATACAAAATGATAGATATTATTAACGATACACTTGTATCGATTCGTTTCAGTGTGAATCAGAGTGTGCATTTTGAAGTGTTGTTAGTGAAATTAGCTGAAATGATTAAAGAAACACCTGAACATGTTCAAACAGTTGCTACAACAGGTGTTGCAACAGAGCCTAATAATGATGTATTGCTACAAAGAATGGAACAACTTGAAAATGAGCTTAAATCAATTAGAGCAAATGGTATAGCAACAAGTACACCACCGCAGCAAACGAAGCGTACTTCTAGCAAAGGTGGACAATCTAAAAATGCCTTTTCAATGCAACAAATTGCCAAAGTTTTAGATAAGGCGAATAAAGATGATATCAAACAATTGAAAGATCATTGGCAAGAAGTTGTCGATCATGCAAAAAATAACGATATGAAATCTTTAGTTAGCTTGTTACAAAATTCTGAACCGGTTGCGGCTAGTGAGACCCATGTGCTTATCAAGTTTGAAGAAGAAATTCATTGTGAAATTGTTAATAAAGATGATGAAAAACGAGAGAACATTGAAAATGTCGTTTGTAATATTATAGATAAAACAGTTAAAGTAGTTGGGGTGCCAGCAGATCAATGGATGAGAGTGAGAACAGAATATCTTCAAAATAGAAAAACCGGTTCAACAACAGAAGCGGGAAATGACGAACAAAATCCAACTCAAAGTCCTGAGGAAGTAGATGTTGTTCAAAAAGCAAAAGACTTATTCGGTGAAAGTACTGTAAATGTTATAGATGAAGAGTGATACATGACAATGTTCAAAAAGGCATGTATAATGAGACAAAAGATAAATCACAACAAAGTGATGTAAAAGTTTTAAGGAGGATATAATTATGCGCGGTGGCGGAAATATGCAACAAATGATGAAACAAATGCAAAAAATGCAAAAGAAAATGGGCGAAGAGCAAGAAAAGCTTAAAGAAGAAAAAGTGCAAGGTACAGCTGGTGGCGGTATGGTAACTGTAACTGTATCAGGTCATAAAGAAGTACTAGATGTAGAAATCAAAGAAGAAGCAGTAGATCCAGATGATATTGAGATGTTACAAGACTTAGTGATTGCTGCTACAAATGAAGCGATGAATAAAGCAGATGAACTTACACAAGAACGTTTAGGTAAGCACACGCAAGGCTTAAACATTCCTGGAATGTGATCGCATGCACTATCCTGAACCAATCTCGAAACTTATTGACAGTTTCATGAAACTGCCAGGCATTGGACCTAAAACGGCTCAACGTCTGGCGTTTCATGTATTAGATATGAAAGAAGACGATGTTGTTCAATTTGCCAAATCACTTGTAGATGTTAAAAGAGAATTAACTTATTGCAGTGTATGTGGGCATATTACGGAACAAGACCCATGTTATATTTGCCAAGATAAGCAAAGAGACCGATCTGTCATCTGTGTAGTAGAAGACGACAAAGATGTTATTGCAATGGAAAAGATGCGTGAATATAAAGGGTTGTATCATGTATTGCATGGTTCTATATCACCTATGGACGGTATTGGACCTGAAGATATTAATATACCTAGCTTGATTGATCGCTTAAAAGACGAAGAAGTTAAAGAATTGATACTAGCGATGAATCCTAATTTAGAGGGAGAATCGACGGCTATGTATATTTCGAGACTAGTAAAACCGATTGGTGTAACAGTAACGAGATTAGCGCAAGGCCTTTCTGTAGGTGGAGATTTAGAGTATGCAGATGAAGTTACATTATCTAAAGCTATAATGGGAAGAACAGAGATGTAGCCATGCATGAAACGCATAGTAAATAGTGTGTAAGGCTATTCCTTTTGGGGATAGCCTTATTTTTATAAATAAAATTAAGAAAATGTAAAATAAAGTAAAGTATGACTATAAGAGGGTTTTTGTGTATATTAGTCCTTTTTTAGCAGTGGGAAACACTAAAAAAAGGACTTTAATCACAAATATTGGATTAAAGTTTGGTTTTTGTCGATGTAAGGAGATTTTTAAAGAGAGTAAGTGTAAATTTTACCATTGTTAAAAGGTTTTTATGCGTGTATAGTATTTACTTGTCGGACGAAACAAAACGACAAACATACAAACGAAACACAAAAAACAATTTAAAAAAGTTCTTGACTTTCCAAGTCAAAGAGAGTAAAATTGTTTCTTGTGGTTGAAGAAATGAACATTGAAAACTGAATTGCAATATGTCAACGTTAATTCCGAACACAACAATAAATTGTTGGTTCAAAACAAGTGTTAGAGATAACACAAATTAGTATTTTATGAG
>NZ_RCVN01000021.1 GCF_003697915.1 Staphylococcus pseudoxylosus | reverse complement strand
AGAAAGGTCTTTAGCGCCGAAGGTAGCAGACTTACGTTCCGCAAGAGTAGGCAAAGCGGAATACATGAGCAAAAGCTCATGTATAAGTCCCACTAGTACAATGAAATATAATCTGATAAGAAGTCACAATTCTATTTTAATAAATTAGAGTCAAAATTAATAAAGTGGGACTTTACAGGCAATTAAAGACCCAATAGGGTCTTTTTTTTATGCGCGAAGAGCTTAACTTCAACTGAAAGTCATTGTCGATTTCGATGGAGTACATGAGCAAAGCTCATGCATAAGTCCCACTAATACAATGAAATATAATCTGATAAGAGAGTCACAAGTCTACTTTAATAAATTTAGAAATTAGATTTAAAAGTGGGACTTTAGAAGCTGTAGCCTAAGCAAGAGAGGCAACATCACGAAGTATTGGATAAACAAAAAAGAAACACTCAGATGAATTAAATCATCTGAGTGCTATTTTTCTGGGATTTATGTCCCAGGCTCCATAATAGACATATAATCATTTCATATAAACAATGAGACTCTTTTAGTATGCATAACTAAATTAGTAAGGAATAAAGCATTTTATTTTCATTAATATAAATATTAGAATTATCAAACTCATCTACATTTGCTTTTAAGTTATCTAAGTCTTTGTGATTATTTAATTGAATACCTATGATGACTGTGCCTGTATTTTGAGAAGATTTTTTAAGATACTCAAATTTGGTTATATCATCTTTAGGTCCAAGGACTTCATTAACAAATTCTCTTAATGCACCAGGACGTTGTGGGAAATTTAAAATAAAATAATGTTTCATTTCTTCGAATAATAAGGAACGTTCCTCAATTTCTTTCATTCGATTAATATCATTATTACCGCCACTGACTACACATACAACTGTTTTGCCTTTGATTTCTGCTTGATATTGATCAAGTGCTGCGACGCTTAACGCACCAGCAGGTTCTGCAATAATGGCTTGTTTTGAGTACATGTCTAAAATAGTTGAACAAACAGCACCTTCATGTACTTGAACATAGTCATCAACTACATTTCTACAAATATCAAATGTGATTTGACCTACACGTGCTACAGATGCGCCGTCAACAAATTTATCTATATCAGGCAATGTGACAATTTGTTTTTCTAAAACTACTGAAGCATACATACTGCTTGCACCAGCAGGTTCTACACCAATAATTGAAGTTTCAGGAGCATGTTCTTTAAAGTAAGTACCTACGCCTGAAATTAAACCGCCACCACCGATTGCAGCAAATAAATAATCAAATTGAATATCGTCTTCTTTTGATTGTTCAAGTATTTCTTTTGCTAGTGTCCCTTGTCCAGCAATTGTAAAAATATTATTGAAAGGATCAATAAAGTTCATTTTATTTTCTTCTGTGTAAACAAGAGCTTCTTTTAAGCAATCATCAAATGTATCTCCAGTTAAAACTACTTCAGTATTACTGCCACCAAAGAATTTCACTTGATTGATTTTTTGTAATGGGGTAGTTACTGGCATAAAAATCACTGCATTTAAATTCAACTTACTAGCAGTATATGCTACACCCTGAGCGTGATTACCAGCACTAGCACATGTAATGCCGTTTTGGCGATCAATTTCATTTAGCGCTATAATTGCGTTATATGCACCTCTAAGTTTAAATGATCTTACCCATTGTAAATCCTCACGCTTAAGATAAACATTACAATCATATTTATGAGATAAATAATGATCTTTTTGTAATGGTGTCTCTTTAGCAATATCTTTTAATTGTAAATAAGCTTCATCGATATCTTTAGAAGACACAGTAGTTTTTACAGTCATATGATTTCACACCTTTACTTATTAATTTAGTAATTATTTAATACGTTTTTGCTGTTTCATAGGCTTTAATTGCATCCTCGTATTGTAAAGTCAATGCAATATCATCAAGTCCATTAACGAGTTTATTCTTCCAAGTTTCATCAATTTCAAAATCAAAAGATTTATCTAATGTAGAAACTGTTTGATTTGGTAAATCTACAGTAATTTCACTTGCTTGTGCAAGATATTTTCTTGCATTTTCATCTAAAACGATTGGTAACATAGCATTTTTAGTGCAATTCATATAAAAGATATCACTATAACTACCAGCGATAATAATATCAAAACCATAATCTTTAAGCGCCCAAGCCGCGTGTTCACGACTTGAACCACAACCAAAGTTTTCACCAGTAATTAAAATTGAAGCCCCTTTATATTCGGGCTTATTTGGATTAAAGTCTGGATTATCTGATCCATCATCTAGGTAGCGCCACTCATCAAATGCAAAAGGGCCGAAACCTGATTTTGATATACGTTTCAAATGTGCTTTAGGTATAATTTGATCGGTATCAATATTATCATGGAATAATGGAACCACTTTACCTGTATAAGTAGTAATAGGTTTAATTTCCATATTAGACAACCACCTTTCTTACGTCTACAAATTTCCCATTAATTGCTGCAGCTGCTGCCATAGCAGGGGAAACTAGGTGTGTTCGTGCACCTTTACCTTGACGACCTTCAAAGTTTCGGTTACTAGTTGATGCACAATGTACGCCATCAGGTACTTGGTCAGGATTCATACCTAGACACATGGAACAACCAGGTTCACGCCAATCAAAACCTGCTTCTTTGAAAATTTTATCAAGCCCCAATTTTTCTGCTTCGATTTTTACAGTACGTGATCCAGGGACGACAATAGCTGTAATGTTAGGGTGCACTTTATTTCCTTTTACGATATGACTAGCTTCAACCAAGTCAGAAAGACGAGCATTTGTACATGAACCTAAGAATACATAACCTAGATTAATATCTTCAGCTTTTTGACCAGGTTCAAGACCCATATAATTATAAGCACGCTCATCGTTAACATTTTTAACTTCAGGGAAAGGTGTATGGAAACCTACGCCCATTTCTGGACTTGTACCCCATGTAACTTGAGGTTCTAAATCAGACACATCCATTTCAATGACTCTATCAAATTCAGCGTCTTCATCTGTATAGAGTTCACGCCAAGAATCAACATCATATTCAAAGTTAGTAGAATAGGGACGTCCTTTAACATAATCAAATGTAGTTTCGTCAGGGGCCATCATACCATATTTTGCACCTGCTTCAATAGCCATGTTACAAATAGTCATTCGCGCTTCCATAGATAAGTTTTGAATGGTTTCACCAGCAAATTCTAATGCGTATCCCGTACCAAAATCAACACCGTATTGGTTAATTAGATATAGAATAATGTCTTTTGCATAAACACCAGTAGGTAATTGTCCAGTGACCTCAATTTTTAGATTCTTGGGTTTGGTTTGCCAAAGTGATTGTGTAGCAAAAACATGTTCTACTTCACTAGTACCAATGCCGAAAGCTATTGCACCAAATGCACCATGTGTTGCAGTGTGTGAATCTCCGCATACTATAGTTTTGCCTGGTTGTGTTAAACCTGTTTCAGGTCCAACCATGTGGACAATACCTTGTTCATCTGAACCCATATCAAAGATATGAACACCAAAAGCCTTAGCATTATTTTGCAATGTTGTAATTTGTTTATTTGCAATTTCATCTTTAATATTAAAAATATCTACAGTTGGCACATTATGGTCAAGCGTCGCATAAGTTAAGTCTGGTCTACGTAGTTGTCTATTATTAAGTCTTAATCCCTCAAAAGCTTGAGGAGATGTAACTTCATGTATTAGATGCAAATCTATATATAATAACTGTGGGTCACCTTCTTTACCAGTTAAGACATGTTTGTTCCAAACTTTGTCAAATAGTGTTTTACCCATATGACATCTCCTCCTTTTTTAAAGATTTTCCTTAACGTAATTAAAAATATCAGACGTATGATAATCACCATTGAGATCGCGTGTTGTTTTACCTTCTTTAATTAATTGATAAATAATTGCTTCTAATTTATCAGCTGCCTCGTTTTGGTTTAAACTTTCTCTAAGGCACATTACAACAGATAGTAGCATACCAAATGGATTAGCAATATCTTGATTAGCAATATCAGGTGCTGAGCCATGTATAGGTTCATAAAGTCTAGGTCCATGTTCACTGAAACTTGCAGAAGGTGATAGGCCTAGAGAACCTGGAATAACAGATGCTTCATCACTTAAAATATCACCGAATAGATTTTCTGTAACAATGACGTCGAATTGTGATGGGTTAGTGATTAAGTGCATGGCACAAGCATCAACAAGTAAATGATTCACTTCAACTTCAGGATACTCAACTGCAATGTCATTAATCACTTGACGCCACAATTTACTAGAGGATAAAACATTTTCTTTATCTACTGAAGTTAATTTTTTATGGCGTTTTTGAGCTAAATCAAACCCAACTCTAGCAATTCTTTCAATTTCAGTTCTAGTATAGGTTAATGAATCGAGCGCATCGTTATCATTTAATTGTTTTGGTTCACCGAAGTAGATTCCGCCAGTTAACTCTCTTACTAAAATGAAATCTGTACCTGCAACACGTTCTTCTTTAATAGGGGATAAATGACTAGTGCCATTTGTAACTGTAGTAGGGCGTATATTTGCAAACAGACCTAATGCTTTACGAATACCTAATAAACCTTGTTCTGGTCTATTATTAGGATCTGTCCAATTAGGTCCTCCCACAGCACCTAATAGAATTGCGTCTGCATTTTTGCAAGCATTTAATGTTGATTCTGGAAGTGGTTCACCGTGGTTATCAATGGCAATGCCACCAAAATCATGTGTTTCTATATCATAATCAAAATTAAAGGATTTACTTAGTTGTTGTAATACTTCTAATGAACCATTCAATATTTCAGGTCCAATTCCATCTCCTGGAAGGGCTACAATCTTATGGCTCATGAGTGAATACCTTCTTCCTCATGAGTATTTGCTACATATTTGGCATGTGCTTCAACATATGATTTACAAGAAGCTAATAAGATATCATGGTCAATACCTACACCAGTAACAATTTGATCATCTATCTTAATTTGTACATGTACTTCTGCTTGAGCATCTGTACCTTCAGTTACCGAATCTATGCGATATTCAATAAGTTCTGTCTTGCGATCAAAGATACGATCAACAGCGTTGTATACTGAAACAATTGATCCCGTACCAATACTTGAATCTTGATAAGTATTGCCATCTTTATCTTTAATGACGACAACGGCACTTTGTAGTCCATTAGATACAAATTGTAACTGTAATGTTTCTACTTTATATATAGCATTTTGTTCATGCTCTGTGCCTTGAATCAATGCATGAATATCACGATCTGTGACTGATTTTTTCTTGTCTGCAATTGTTTTAAACTGTTTAAATAAGGCTTTTTGATCTTCAGGCTCTACATCGTAACCTAAAGCTGTCAATTTTTCTGCAAAAGCATGTTTACCTGATAGTTTACCAAGAGGTAGTTCAGTTGTTTTAACACCAACTAGTTGTGGCGTCATAATTTCATATGTTTCTGGATTTTTCAGAACGCCATCTTGATGAATTCCAGATTCATGACTGAATGCATTTTGTCCGACAATGGCTTTATTTCTAGGGACTCGAATACCCGCAAATCTTGCAATTAAATCTGAAGTTTGTTTCGTTTCTTCTAAGTTGATTTTTGTCTGATTATTGTAATGATCTTGTCGAACGTAAAGGCCAAGCGCAACTTCCTCGAGAGCTGTATTACCTGCACGTTCCCCAATACCATTTAGTGTACCTTCGATGCGTTTTGCACCATTTTCAATTGCTGCCATACTATTGGCTACAGCAAGTCCAAGGTCATCATGACAATGCGCACTATAAATTACTTCATGATTCGTTGTTATAGATTCTTGCAGTGTTTTGAAAATTTGGCCATATTCTTTAGGATAACTGAATCCTACAGTATCAGGTATATTGATAACACTGGCTCCGGCGTCTACAGCTGTTTGAACACATTCGATTAAAAATGATGGTTCTGTTCTTGTAGCATCTTCAGGTGAAAATTGAACGACATCAAAGTATTGTTTCGCATAAGATACATGTTCTTTGATTGAAGCTAATACTTCTTCTTTAGACATCATTAATTTTGAATCTCGGTGTATTGGACTAGTCGCTATAAAAACATGAATTCTCGGTTTTGCAGCTTCTTTTGTAGCTTCATATACAGCATCTATATCTTTCTTTACACAACGTGCTAATCCACAAACTGCAGTTGTAGTTAAGGCTCTAGATATTGCTTCAACAGATTTGAAACTACCAGTACTTGATGCAGGAAAACCAGCTTCTATGATATCGACGCCCCATTTTTCCAATTGTTTTGCTATCTTCAATCTTTCATCGAATGAAAAGTTTACTCCAGGTGTTTGTTCACCGTCTCTAAGTGTTGTATCAAAAATTTGAATATGGCTACTCATTTTCAACATCTCCTATTACTAAATTTTAGACACAATTATTAAGTCGTAAGTATTAAAGAATCTCAAAGAGGGGAAAAACTATAGTGTGATTATGCCTAATGAGATTCTTCTTACCACGAGATAATAAATTTAGTGTCTATTTATTTTTCAATACTTTTAGATTTAATGAATGGCATCATTTCACGAAGATCTCTACCAACTGCTTCGATTTGATGTCCATGTTGCTCTTCGCGTAATTTATGGAATTCTTCAAAGTTATTTTCATTATCTTTAATAAAGCGATCACTGAAGTTTCCTTTTTGAATATCTTCTAGTACAGCTTTCATATTGTCTTTTACATCTGGTGTGATAACACGTGGGCCAGAAACATAATCGCCAAATTCTGCTGTATTAGAAATTGAATAGCGCATGTTTTCCATTCCGCCTTCATACATTAAATCAACGATAAGTTTCATTTCATGTAACACTTCGAAGTATGCAATTTCAGGTTGATAACCCGCTTCAACTAATGTTTCGAAACCAGATTGAATTAATTTAGTAGTACCACCACATAAAACGGCTTGTTCACCAAATAAATCAGTTTCAGTTTCTTCTTTAAATGATGTTTCTAATACACCAGCACGTGTAGCACCGATACCTTTTGCATAGCTTAATGCTAAATCAGTAGCTTCACCACTAGCATCTTGTTCAACGGCGAATAGGGCAGGGACTGCGCTACCTTCAGCGAATGTACGACGCACTAAATGTCCTGGTCCTTTTGGTGCAACTAAGAATACATCAACGTCTTCTGGTGGTTGGATGACACCGAAATGAATATTAAATCCATGAGCGAATACTAATGCATTATTAGGATCTAAATTAGGTGCAACTTCTTCTTTATATACTTGTCCTTGGATTTCATCTGGTAAAAGTACCATGATAACATCAGCTTGTTTTGCTGCTTCATTTACAGGATATACTTCGAAGCCGTCATCTTTTGCTTTATCAAAAGAACGTCCATGTCTGATACCGATAATTACGTCATAACCGTTGTCTTTTAAATTTTGAGCGTGGGCATGTCCTTGAGATCCATAGCCTAAGACTGCTACTTTTTTACCTTGTAAAGCGTCTTTCGTTACTGATTGGTCATAATAAACTGTTGTCATAATAAAATCCTCCATGTTTTTAAAAATTTAGTTATTGTTGTTTCAAAACTATACTAAAGCTGCTGAACCAGTTCTTGAAACTTGTTCAATTTGATATGATGATAGATCATCTAATAAATTATCCATCGTATATTGTGGACCTGAAGCTTGAAGGTAAGTATACTCATCTTCATTTTTCAATATAGAGACTAGCGCATCATAAGGTTTGATTACTTTTTGTAAGTCTTGTTGATTTATTGGTTTTTGTAATTTCACCAATACCAATTCTCTATTGTAAGTATTGGTTTCGGTAATATCTTCAACGTCTATGATGTTAATTTGCTTTTCAAGTTGTTGTAATAAATTACGTAATACATCTGTATCTGGTACTTCTGCTACAAACGTTATATCAGATATACCTTCCTCTAATGTAGGTGTCGCAGAGAGTGTAACGATGTTAAATTGTCTACGGACAAAAATACTCGTTAATCTATTTAATGTACCAGCTTTATCTCTTACCTTAGTTCTAAATGTCCTTCTCATAATAGTCCCTCCATCTCATGGTTGGCTTTACCACTTGGTACCATAGGAGTTACTGGTTCGATTGGTGAAATACGAACGTCGATTAGTGCTGGTCCATCATGTTGGAAAGCCGCATCAATTTGTTGTTCTAATTGTGCAGGATCATCAACGATATATCCTTTGACATTATATGCTTCAGCGATTTTTAAAAAGTCTGGTTGACCATTAAATACTGAATGTGAGAAACGTTTATTGAAAAACTTATCTTGCCATTGTTTAACCATACCTAGCGTTCCGTTATTAACAATTACAATTTTTATATCAAGGTTATATTCTTCTAAAATTGCCATTTCTTGGTTAGTCATTTGGAAACCACCATCACCTACGAAGCAAATAACTGTTTTATCAGGTTCTGCAAGTTTTGCTCCAATAGCAGCAGGGATACCAAATCCCATTGTTCCTAAACCACCACTTGTTACAAGTTGTCCGTGGTCTTTGAATGGGTAGTACTGAGCAACCCACATTTGATGTTGGCCCACATCGGTTGTTACGATTGCATCTCCATTTGTGATTTCGCCTATATACTCAATTGTGCGTTGTGGCTTGGAGAAAACACCTTGCTCATCTTCTTGATAGGCAAAAGGTTGATTTACTTTGTTTTCATTACAAGTTGCTAACCATGTTTCGTGTTTAATTGAATAGCTATCAAAATCTAATAGCGCTTCTAATGTAGCTTTACAATCTGCAACAATGCCCAAATCTACTTTGATTATTTTATTAATTTCTGATGGGTCGATGTCTACGTGAACAATCTTAGCGTTTGGCGCAAATTCATCTGGATTACTAGCTAAACGGTCATCAAAACGGCTACCAAAGTTGATGAGTAAATCACATTCAGTTAATGCCATATTACTGGCGTATGATCCATGCATACCGCCCATACCTAAGAAATAGGGGTTTTCATATGGTATTGCACCAAGCCCAAGTAATGTACTAACTACTGGTAATTGATGTCTATTTATAAATTCAGTAAATACATCATTTGCTTTTGCATGGTTAATGCCTGCACCAGAAAGAACAACGGGTTTTTTAGCGCTTTTTAAATAATCACGAAGCTTTTGTATATCTTCCTTTGCTGGTTGATTTGGTACTGTATAACCTGGTAATTCTATTTCGTTTGTAATTTGAGCGTTAGTAGATAAAATACCCATATCTTTAGGGAAATCGATAACCACTGGGCCTTTTCTACCACTATTAGCGATATAGAAAGCTTCATGGATTATTTTCGGAATATCATTAACATTTTTTACTTGGTAGTTATGTTTTGTTATTGGCGTTGTCATAGAAAGTAAATCTGCTTCTTGGAAGGCATCTTTACCTATGCCTGGTGTTGCTACTTGGCCAGTGATTACTACCAAAGGTAACGAATCACTATAAGCATCAGCGATACCAGTGATAGCATTTGTTGCCCCTGGACCACTCGTTACAACAACTACACCAGTATTGCCTGATACACGTGCATAACCTTCTGCTGCATGAGTAGCACCTTGTTCATGTCTTGCTAGAATATGCTTGATTTTACCTTCGTAAAAAGTGTCATAAAGCGGAAGAACCGCGCCACCAGGGTATCCAAATATAAAATCTACTTTTTCGTTCGCAAGAGTTTCAACGAGCAATTCTGAACCAGATTTCATTTCATCTATTGTTTCTTGTTCTAATTCAACTTCAGGTTCAACAGTTTCAGCGGCTTCTAAATAATCGAAATTTTCTGACATTTCTTGTTCAAGCGTTTCAGTTTGTCTAGACATAGTGCTCACTCCTTAAATTAGATTTTCTGGTACTTGCATGATGCCACCTGTATTAGCGCTTGTTACTAAAGCAGTGTAACGTGCAAGATAACCTGTTTTTACTTTTGCTTTAAATGGTTTTAAATCTTGTTTTCTAGCTTCTAATGTTTCAGTTGCTACTTCAACGTCTAAGGTTCTATTTGTTAAATCAATTGTAATTTCATCACCATCTTTGATGAGACCAATTGGGCCACCTGAAGCGGCTTCTGGAGATACATGACCTACTGCGATACCTCGTGTTGCACCTGAGAAACGGCCATCTGTTATTAAAGCTACATCCTTACCTAATCCTCTGCCTACAATTGAGGAAGTAGGGGCCAACATTTCTGGCATTCCAGGACCACCTTTAGGACCTTCATATCTAATGACGACTACATGGCCTTCACGAACAATATGATTATCAATGGCTTCAACTGCTTCATCGTGTGAATCAAAACAAATTGCTTTACCTTTAAATACTTTAATAGATGGGTCAACGCCACCAACTTTTATAACTGCACCTTTTGGCGCTATGTTACCGTATAAAATGGATAATCCACCTTGCTTATCATAAGGGTTATCAAGATGCCTAATAACATCGCTGTTTAAAATTGCTTTGTCTTCATTATTTTCTCGTAATGTTTTGCCTGTAGCTGTTATTCTGTCTGGATGAAGTGTACCTTCTTTTTTGAACAACTCATTGATGATTGCAGGAACACCACCAGCTTCGTGTACATCATGCATTGAATATGAAGAGCTAGGTGCAATTTTTGAAAGATAAGGTGTCTTTTTGGCAATTTCATTGATTCGTGTTAAATCATAATCAATACCCGCTTCGTTAGCAATTGCAAGTGTGTGTAATACAGTATTTGTTGAACCACCCATCGCCATGTCTAATGCGAATGCGTCATCAATTGCTTCTCGTGTTACGATATCTTTTGGTTTTAAATCGTTTTTAATGTTATCTACTAATTTAAATGCTGCTTCTCTAATCATTTCTCTGCGCTGTTCACTTACTGCTAATGCTGTACCATTGTACGGAAGGGAAAGTCCTAATACTTCCATTAAACAGTTCATTGAATTGGCTGTGAACATTCCAGAACATGAACCACAAGTAGGGCATGCATTTTGTTCCATATCTAAGAATTCTTCTTTTGAAATTGAACCATCTTTAAAAGCACCTACTGCTTCAAACATTGATGATAAGGTTAAGGCTTTTCCTTCAGAAGATAATCCTGCTTTCATAGGGCCACCCGAGCAAAAGATTGCTGGGACATTTGTTCTTACTGCAGCTAATAACATGCCAGGTGTTATTTTGTCGCAGTTTGGAATGTAAAATACGCCATCAAACCAGTGTGCATTAATTACAGTTTCTGCAGCGTCAGCGATGATTTCTCTAGAGGGTAGGGAATATCTCATTCCAATATGGCCCATTGCGATACCATCATCTACGCCGATTGTGTCAAATTCAAAGGGAATTGCGCCTGCTTCACGAATTGCTTCTTTGGCAATATCTGCTAATTCTCTCAAATGTACATGTCCTGGGACAATATCGATATACGAATTACAAATTGCCACGAAGGGCTTGTTCATATCTGTTGGTTTTTCTAATGCACCAGTAGCGTGCAAAAGACTTCTTGCTGGAGCTTGCTGATCTCCTTTTTTGATCATATCGCTTCTCATATCTAATTCCCCCATAAAATTGAAAATAAAAAAGCGTCCCAATAAATAATTGGGACGCTTTTAAGTCCCATTCAACTAGAATAAGGACTTAAACGTTTAGTAGTTTCTTTACTAAAGTTCCAGTCCTATGAGCATAATAAAATGACTAAAATATTTGAAGTTGTTGGTTGATATTGCATTGTATGTTTGGTCATTTTATTATACTCCTCTCGATAGAATGGTTTATTTTTTTGATTTATTTGAAATGTCTAAAAATTTGATAAATTAAATTTACTACATCATATTGGCGATGTCAACAACTTTTTGTAATTTTCTATCAATTCAAACTATTCTAATTTAGTAAGAACTTGTTTCACTTTGAAGTAATATTGGAAAAAATTTGTTAAACTATAATAGTTAATTTTATGTAGATAAAAAGTTATAAGCATGTATAGACGCAAAATTTTTGTTTAAGCTTTACAAAGTTTATTGTATAACAGTGACTGCCAAAGCATAAGTGTTACTCATCCAAATGAATTTGGAAGTGAAAGGAGAGGACAATGATAAAAATTAATAATATCAATGACATGTCACATTTTGGTGATGTGTTAACAAAATATCTATCTGCCGGGGACTTAATTTTACTAAATGGAGACCTAGGAGCTGGAAAGACAACTTTAAGCCAATTTATCGGAAAAGCTTTAGGCGTACAGCGAAACATTAACTCTCCAACATTTAATATAATAAAGTCATATCAAGGTACAGATTTAAAATTACATCATATGGATTGTTATAGATTAGAAGATTCAGAAGAAGATTTAGGATTTGAAGAATATTTTGAAGATGATGCCGTAATTCTGATTGAATGGAGTCAATTTATAGCAGAATTTTTACCTGATCATTATTTATCTATTAATATCCAAACGGAGCATACTACTGAGCGCACGATAACTATAGATGCTAAAGGAAAGCATTATCATAGAATTAAGGAGGATGTTGAACGTGAACTATCTGCTAATTGACACATCCAATCAACCCTTATCCGTTGCCATAACACAAGATGATAAAGTGTTAAACGAGATAAATACTAACGAGAAAACAAACCATTCGGTACAATTGATGCCAGCTATTTCCAAAGTGATTACTGACAGTCAAATATCAAAGGATGATATAGATGCCATTATTGTAGCAGAAGGACCAGGCTCGTATACTGGTCTGAGAATTG
The DNA here is from genome assembly GCF_003697915.1 of Staphylococcus pseudoxylosus. Classification (GTDB taxonomy): domain Bacteria; phylum Bacillota; class Bacilli; order Staphylococcales; family Staphylococcaceae; genus Staphylococcus; species Staphylococcus pseudoxylosus. The sequence continues at coordinate 19,345 of NZ_RCVN01000021.1, read as the reverse complement.
GAGTTACTGTAGCGAAAACGTTAGCCTATGCATTAAATGCAGAACTATACGGTGTATCTTCACTGAAGGCACTTGCTGCAACAGCACCTGAAGAATCAGGTTTAATTGTACCTATATTTGATGCGCGACGTGAAGCTGTTTATACAGGCGTTTATAAAAACGAAAATGGACAACTAAAGCAAATTATTGAAGACCAATATATTACAATTAAGCGCCTGTTAGATATATTACACGAGCTAGCTGAACCATATAAATTTATTGGCGTAGATAGCGAAAAGTTAGAAGCCCTATTAGATAGCACTTGTATTCCAAATTTACCACAAGCCAAGTATATGCAAGCACTCATAGATCAACCAACTGATGTACATCAATTTAAACCAAACTATATTAAAGTATCCGAGGCTGAAAGAAATTGGTTAAACCAACAGAACAAGAGTTAAATATTCGATTAATGGATTTGGGAGATGTCCCTCAAGTATTTGATATAGAAAGAAATAGTTTTAATGATAGCAGTTGGTCAATTGATGCATTTTATCATGAAGTAGAAAAAAATGAATTTGCACATTACTTCATTATAGAATTTAACGAAAAAATAATTGGCTATATAGGTGTTTGGATTGTTATAGATCAAGCACAAATAACTACGGTTGCTATTGATGAGTCATATAGAGGTTACGGGCTTGGACAATTATTACTCAAATATGCAATGAGTTATGTCCAAACTAAATGTGATGTAATGAGTTTAGAAGTGCGTGTGGATAATGAAATTGCACAACATGTTTATACAAACTTAGGCTTTCAATATGGTGGTAAGCGAAAAAATTATTATGGTGAAGGTGAGGATGCAATAGTTATGTGGGTGAATTTAAATGAATGAGACAACAATAATATTAGCAATTGAATCCAGTTGTGATGAAACAAGTGTCAGTGTTATTAAAAATGGAACAGATATACTAAGTAATATCGTCCTAAGTCAGATTGAAAGCCATAAAAGATTTGGGGGCGTCGTACCAGAAGTAGCGAGTAGGCATCATGTTGAAGGTATCACAACTACTATTGATGAAGCGTTAAACACTGCTGATGTAACCATGCTGCAGATTGATGCCGTAGCAGTCACGCAAGGTCCTGGCTTAATAGGTGCGTTACTAGTCGGTATAAATGCCGCGAAAGCATTAGCATTTGCATATGACAAACCATTAATTCCAGTCCATCATATAGCAGGTCATATATACGCGAATCATTTAGAAAAGCCACTCCAGTTTCCAGTCATGTCTTTAATCGTTTCGGGTGGACATACAGAATTGATTTATATGAAAGATCATTTGAACTTTGAGGTTATTGGTGAAACTAGAGATGATGCTGTAGGTGAAGCATATGACAAAGTAGCTAGAACCATTGGACTTAGTTATCCAGGTGGACCACAAGTTGATAAATTAGCAACTCAAGGCCAAGATAGTTATGATTTTCCAAGGGTCTGGTTAGACAAAGATAGTTATGATTTTAGTTTTAGTGGATTAAAAAGTGCAGTAATAAACAAACTTCATAACGTTCGACAAAAAGGTGAACAAATTAACGAAGCGGACGTTGCCACAAGTTTCCAAAATAGCGTTGTTGAAGTATTAGTTGGTAAATCTATATCAGCATGTGAAGCTTATAATGTAAACCAACTTATAGTTGCAGGTGGTGTAGCGAGTAATAAAGGTTTAAGATCTGCATTAGCTGAAGCTTGTGAAAGTCATAATATCACTCTCTCAATACCAAGCCCTAAACTATGTACAGATAATGCTGCTATGATTGGGGCAGCGGCTCACTATTTATATAATGCTGGTGTTACAGCAGATATGACATTGAATGGTGTTAACAGTTTAGATATTGAAGCATTTACAGTTAAATAATTAGTGAGAATTACGAACTTAATATTAGGTAATTACTTTCAAAAAAGCCCTGGATATCAATAAATGTCTTGGGCTTTTTTGTGTTTATCAGACTTATGGATGTTAGATAAATTGATTGCTGTTCTTTAAGTTTTGAACTATTTAAGGTCGTGGTGAAAAAATTAAAATTCTAAACTTTATAACAACAGAATATGGGTATAGGTAGTTTATAGAGATTTAAATAATTGTTTTAATATGTGTTGATGTTTAACACCACAAGGAGGAAGTTAATAATGAAAGCAGTTCAATATTTTAATTTTCAAAATAGTTTGGCCGCGTTAAATTTTTATGAAGAACATTTTGGTGCAACGGATATACAACGTGTAGGTGGAGACCATGAAATGTTCGCCAATATGCCTGAAGAATATCAAGTGGATGCAGATTTTACAATGAATGCCTCTTTTAATATACTTGGCGAAACATTCTATTGTAGTGACACGTGGAAGAACAAGAAAATAGATAATAGCGGCGCGATTGTTACATTTACATTTGATGGTTCGAATGAAGCGGAAAAAGAAACAGCAAAAGCCTTCTTTGATAAAGCAGTAGCAGCAGGATGTGAAGTGACGATGCCATTAGGTAAAACAGAATGGTCAGATTTCTACGGTATGTTTAATGATCCATTTGGTGTTACGTGGATGGTTAATGCGGAATAAATCATGAATTTAAGATCGAAATTTTATAATAAGTTAGGTCTAAGTTATACAAATAGAGAGGGTGGATTATGTATCCATCCTCTCTATTTGTAGTTATAAGCAATATCAAATGAAACGCAAAAAACAATTTTTAATTAAGTATTATGGTTTGCTGTTGACTTTGCTCGATTATAAATTTTCTTTGGAAATGACATAATCCTAAGTAATTCTATCGCATTTCGGGTATCAGCTTTACCTTGTTTAATCTTAAAGTCAAAAGAAATATTATCCTCAGTGATAGACTCGTTAAAATGATAGTTTGAATATATATTGTCTAATAAAGAAGAAAGTTCAATGTCATGCGTAGCAGCAATAACAGTATAGCCTTCAAGTTGATCAAGATAACTTAGGACAGACTCTGATGCAGCAATACGCTCAGTTGTATTTGTACCTTTAAAAATTTCATCAATAAAACAATAAACTTTTTCAGTTGTAGTGATATCAAATAGGCGTTTAATAGATTTGATTTCAGTCATGAAATAACTATCACCTGTTAAGATATCATCTTGGTTTACCATTGAGGTATAAACCATACCGGGCTTATAATTAAATGCTTTAGCTGTAGCAGTGTTAACTGTTTGTGACAATACGATGTTTAGTGCAACAGCTTTCATAAATGTGGACTTACCCGATGCGTTTGAACCAGTTAATAAAATGTGATTGTCTATTGCTAAATCATTTGGAACTGCATCATTAATCAATGGATGTGTTAATTGTTTAAAATGAATAACATCTTTTTCTATAACCTGAGGAACTGTATAATGATCTAGCGTTTCTCTCCACAAAGCCACGGCGTAATGATTATCGATATGAGCGATGTATTCATAGCACGCCATTACTTCATCTTCATACTTTTTAAAACTGTTTTGAATTAAATGAAACAGATGATAATCCATCATAAAGATTAATTTGAATAATAACGAAAACACAGATGTTTCGTCGTTTGAGTTCACACGGCCTAACAAGCCACTAAATTTGCGTGCAGTAATAAAATGTTTAAAGTCAACATCTATATTAGGTACAAGTTCGTGTTGTTGGATGGCGTACGCTTTTTTAATAACGGTTGATGTGTAGAACATTGAATTTAAATCTTGTTCATAGGTCTTTTTTAGGAATCCGCTTAACATCATATTAAAAATTGCGGAAAAAATAGTTAAAGTTATGCCAATAATAGGTGTAAAAATGGATAGAATTATAAACATTAATGGTAAATATGTACAAAGCATAAAAAAGTTATTGCGCTTAATCGATGAGATTTGATCTGGAAAAGTGGGGTAAATTGCTTTTCCAATTTGCGCTAAATAGAGTGAGATTTCATTTCTGAAATCTATGTTAGTTGTAAAATTATAAAGAAGTTTGGCGTCTGTTACTTGAAACATATTTTTTAAAGTTGCAAAAAGTCTCATTTCACCAATAGCTGTAAAGTTAAAATTCATATTATGAAATACGCTATCAAGGTTTAAATCTGACCACGTTTTTTCATCAATCAATGTTGCGTTGTTAAATTTGTGTTTATATGTATCAAATTGATAACGATAAGTATGGTTCGGTCTAATGAAGTTTTCCAAAGGGCGTTTATTGACCCATAAAGGTTTGATATCGTGCATAAGTTTTTTGTTGGCGACAATGGGTGAGATAATCATCAATGCAGTACCCAATAAAAGAAAAGCTATGAAGAACCAAAAAATTGTTGGCATGTTGTATTACTCCCTTTATTAATATGTAAATAACTATGAGATAATTATGACATTATCGCTAAAATTTCACAAATTGAGATAATAGCTTACATAAGAAAGAATAAGCTGATGTCAATAGAGAACATGCGTACTTATCAACAAATAGTGCACAAACTGTGGATAAGTTTGGGTAAAGTATGTGGATATAAGTTATTATCTGAATTTTATACGCAAAAAAAGATTGCTTTTTACTTGTGGATAACTAGGATAACTTTGTGGATAGCCTTTGTTATAGGGAGAAGAATGTGAATAGTTATTGTATATTTCAAGATAAGAAAAAAAGTTAAAGTAGAAAATTCTACTTTAACTTTTGTTTTGAATTAGGATTCATATTAACTTTTCTTGTAATTCTGCCCATTCAGCCATGACTTGTTCTAGTTTTTGTTCGATTTCTGATTTTGAAATTGCTAAGGCGTTTGCTTTTTCAGGATCAGAGTATACGTCTGGCAAAGTAAGTTGATGATTAATGTTATTTATTTCTTCTTCATAGGTTTCGATATTTAATTCACATGTTTCAATTTGACGTTCGATTTGACGTTGTTCACGCTTTTGTTGTTTTTGATCAACATATGAGTCATTTTGTTTGATAACCGTATCATTTACTGTTGGATTTTCTAATTCTTCTTTTGCTTTTAATGCTGCTTTTTCTTCAGTTTTTTCAATATAATATTGATAATTCCCTAGATACATTGTGCCACCATCAAAATCTAAATCGTAAACTTTATTGGCTAATTCATTAATAAAATAACGATCATGAGATACAAATAGGATTGTGCCTTTAAAGTTTGCTAAAGCTTGTTCTAACATTTCTTTTGAATCTATATCTAAATGGTTTGTAGGTTCATCTAAAATGAGTACATTGTTTCGCTCAAGCATCAATAAGGCAAGCTGTAAACGTGCTTTCTCGCCACCCGATAGATCGTTAATTATTTTTTTAACGTCTTCTTGTACAAATAGAAAACGACCTAAAACAGCACGAATGTCTTTTTCATTCATAGTAGGGTATTGGTCCCATAAGTAATCAAGTATTGTTTTATTTGATTTGAATTCGGCTTGTTTTTGATCATAATAACCAATTTTTAAGTTGGCACCGGTAGTGATTGTCCCATTTAAAGGATTTTGTATATTGGCAATGGTTTTTATTAAAGTTGATTTCCCAATACCATTAGGGCCGATAATTGCAATATGATCTCCTTTTGTTACTTCAAAAGTAATGCCTTTAGTAATTGGAGACGCATAGCCAATTTCTAAATTTTTTATATGGAAGACATCATTACCAGTATTACGATCAAATTCAAATTGAATGTTGGCACTTTTAGCATCAATCATAGGTTTATTAATGCGTTCAATCTTTTCTAACATTTTCCTACGGCTCTTAGCCATACCTGTAGTAGAAGCGCGAGCAATATTTTTATCGACAAAAGTCTCTAATCGTTTAATTTCAGCTTGTTGATTCTCATATTCTTGCATACGTTTTTCATAATATTTATCTCTTTGATCAATAAACTGGGCATAATTACCTACATAATGTTGGACATCACCGAGTGCAACATCATAAATTTGAGTCACAATTTTATCTAAGAAGTATCTATCATGACTAATAATTACAATGGCACCTTTAAAGTAATTTAAATAACTTTCTAACCATTGGGTCGTTTCCATGTCTAAATGGTTGGTGGGTTCGTCCAAAAGTAATAAATCAGGCTCGCTTAATAACATTTGTGCCAAAGATAATCTTGTTTTTTGGCCGCCGCTAAAGTCATTGATAGGTCGGTCGAAATCCGCTTCACTAAAATTCAGTCCGTGTAAGACTGTTTTAATTTTGCTTTCATATTGATAGCCATCTTGTTGTTCAAATTGATTGGATAATGCTTCATAGCGATCGATATGAGATTTATATGTCTCAGTATCATACTCATCCGCATGTTGCGCTAACCAATCTGTTTCCAATTTCATTTCTTGTTCTAAATTTTTCATTGCTTCAAACGGCTTAGACATTTCTTCAAACACAGTTTGATCTGTATTTAATGTCATTTGCTGTGTTAAATAACCAAGTTTTAAATTTTTACTCTTAGAAATATGACCACTATCATAATCTTCAACACCAGCAATTATTTTCATTAATGTAGATTTTCCGGCGCCATTACGACCTACAATACCAATGCGTTCACCAGTTTTAACTTCAAAATCCACATTATTAAAAATGTCTTCGCCGTCGAATGATTTAGTTAAATCATTGAGTTGTAATAATATCATCTGATTTTGCACCTCTCTATTCATTATCATTCTACAGTATTCAGCGTGTTGTTAAAACTATCATTGTTTATTTTTATTATTCAGTCATGTATAATGTTGTAGTGATTATAAGATTAATGAATAACAGATAATGAATTAGGGGGAAATGATCTTGGCTAATCAAAGCGAAAAGATTCCTCGTGCCACATTGAAACGTTTACCGTTATATTATAGATTCGTCAATACATTAAAATCTAAAGGCATTGATAGAGTTAATTCTAAAGCCATCAGTGAAGGCTTAAATATTGATTCTGCAACGATTCGAAGAGATTTTTCTTATTTTGGCGAGTTAGGCAAGAAAGGCTATGGCTATAATATTGATAGCTTATTACATTTTTTTAAAAATGAAATTAGCGAAAATGACGAGATTAAAATTGCAATTGTAGGTGTAGGGAACTTAGGTAAAGCATTATTAACATATAACTTTTCAATACATGATGAAATGACTATAACTGAAGCATTCGATATTCGTGAAGAGGTTATTGGGACACAAATAGGTAAAGTGACAGTAAGTTCATTTGATAAAATAAAGGAAATATTATCACAAGAAGATATAGATGTAGTGATATTGACTACGCCTGAAGAAGCGGCTCAAAACGTAGCTGACGTATTAGTAGATTCAGGTGTTAAAGGGATACTTAACTTTACACCAAGTCGTGTACTAACGCCATCAGACGTTCAAGTACATCATATTGATTTAGGTATTGAATTACAGTCTTTATTATTTTTTATGAAAAATTATAGCAATAAATAAAAAATAATTAGTTAGTTTTTTATAGATACAGTTATACACTCAGTGTGCTGTGTTTATAAAAAACTATTTTTTTATGTATGTTTAATTTGAATTTCGAATATTGTTACTATATAAGTTAGCAGAAAGTTAAAAATTTGTGAGTTGCAAGGTTGAAATTTTATATGATTTCTAATATTATTAATCTTATTGATTTTATCGGGAAAGAGGTTATTAATATGACTTGGTTAATAATCAGCGGCATTATTGTGGGAAGTCTTTTAGGCTTTGTTATGCAAAGAACACGGTTTTGTTTAGCTGGTGGATTTAGAGATATGTATATTCAAAAGAGTAACAAAATGTTTTATGCATTACTTATAGCAATTACAGTTCAAAGTATAGGATTGCTCATTTTGACTTCAACTGGTTTAGTACAAATACCTGAGTCAACTTATCCTATTATTGGAACGGTAATAGGTTCATTTATATTTGGTTTAGGTATTATATTAGCTGGTGGATGTGCAACCGGTACATGGTATAGAGCAGGTGAAGGTTTAATAGGGAGTTGGGTGGCACTCATCGCCTATGCATTTACTTCTGCAGCTACGAAATATGGTTTATTGTTACCATTCATGGATGGTTTAAATAAGCCTACAAATGTTAATACGAGTATGTCACAAACTACAGGGATACCGACATGGATATGGGTAGCATTACTTACAGCTATTACAGTATTTTTCGTAGTCAAAACATTACGCAAACCGAAACCTAAATTTGCTGTTCCTAAATTAAAACAGAAATTCACAGGTATGCGTCATTATTTATTTGAAAAGAAATACCATCCATTTGTGGCTGCAATTGCTGTAGGACTCATCGCATTAATTGCATGGCCAGTAAGTGAGTCTACAGGAAGAATGTATGGGCTAGGTATTACAACACCATCCGCTAATCTGGTACAGTTCTTTGTAACTGGTGATTTGAAATTATTAGACTGGGGTGTTTTCTTAGTTCTTGGAATATTCCTAGGGTCTTATATTGCAGCTAAAGGTGCAAGAGAGTTTAAATGGAGATTACCAGATAAAAAAACGATTCGTAACAGTATTATTGGTGGCGTGTTTATGGGATTTGGTGCTTCAGTAGCAGGTGGTTGTTCAATCGGTAATGGACTAGTAGAAACAGCTACGATGTCATGGAAGGGTTGGATTGCACTTGCTTCAATGATCTTAGGAGCTTGGACAATGAGTTATTTTGTATTTATCAGACCTATGAAAAAAGCGCAGAAGCAAACTTCTAATGAAGCTGTAACGTCACAAACGCAAACAATATAATTATTATAGGAGGCACAAATTATGGTACACGAGTTAGGTACAGTTGGAATGGTTTGTCCATTCCCGTTAATAGAAGCACAAAAGAAAATGAACACGTTAGATAATGGTGATGAATTAAAAATAGATTTTGATTGTACACAAGCAACTGAAGCATTACCAAATTGGGCAGCTGAGCAAGGCTATCCAGTTACAAATTATGAACAGTTAGATGATGCATCATGGACAATCACAATTCAAAAAGCTTAATTAAGAGTTGGGGTTGAGATTGACACTGACACTGTAAGTGAACTGCACTTAGTCAATTAGACAACATAATAATTAAAATAAAAATGGTCGAATTCCTAGCTATGCTTTGAGTTCGACCATTTTTATTTATTTATTTTTTAATCAGAATTTTGTTTGTTAATATTTGTGATTAATACATAGATTCCAATTATTAACATTATTATTGGAAGTATCATGACCAAATAAATAGAAAAAGCTTCAAAGATATTAGTAGTTAACGCTAGTATTAAAACAATAAGTAAAAATAAATTTAATAGATTTAACTTTACAGTTCTTGTCATGTTTTCCCTCCATTAAACAAGTATATAATCAATAACCCTGTTAATCTTTATCATTATGATTGCCTTTAGCTTTAAAGATAAAGGTAATAATTAATATGATTATAGGAAGAAAAGCTGAAAAAATGGTAAACAAATAACAATCACTATTATGCAAATACTTAATGTTATAAAGGTGTACAGTTTCCCTTTATCCATGACATATCTCTCCTAAAGTTGTTATTTCCACAACTATATCATATTGAAAACTTAACTTATATGTTACTTATATAGAGATAATAATAGTAAGTTTTAACCTTTCTATAAACGTAGATTTAAATAGTATTTAAAGCGGTTGCATTATGATAAAATAAGTATTGTTTATAATAGTTAATTAATGAGAGTGAGAAAATATGAAGAACATTGCTGATATAGCTAAGATTGCTGGGGTTTCAAAAAGTACAGTGTCGAGATATTTAAATAATGGTTCAGTAAGTTTAAAAACTAAACAAAGATTAGATAAAATTATTCGAGAAAATGACTATCAGCCTAATCAATTTGCACAAAGTTTACGTGCGCGTAGAACTAATATGATAGGGGCAATTATACCTAGAATGAACTCTTTTGCTGTCGATGAAACAATTAAAGGTGTCAAAACAATCTGTGATCAATTGAATTATAGTTTGCTTCTAAATTATACAAATCTTAATACTCAATTAGAAATTGATGCCCTTGAAACATTTTATAGAAGTAAGGTAGATGGTATTGTCTTCATGGCAACAGAAATCACAGACAAACATTTAGAAGTTATAAATAAAATAAATGTTCCTGTGATTATTGTTGGTCAAGCACATGATGATTTACATTGCATCATTCATAATGATTATCAAGCTGGATATTTAGTTGGTGATATGTTAGGTCAAAAAGGTTATAACGATATTAAATTCTTTGGTGTGACAGAAAGTGATATTGCTGTAGGTGTTCAACGTAAAGAAGGTCTCATTGCGGGTTTAGAAGTACATGACATACAACCTCATATTTCACTTACATCATTTAATTATCAAGAGGCGATGATCGATGTTGTAGAGGCATTACAAGCATACCCTCATTATGACGCAATTGTTGGTGCTACAGATTCAATTGCCTTAGCCATACATAAATATAATTCAGAGCACACGCCACATAAGCATGAAAAGTATATTGTAGGGTTTGGTGGAGATCCAGTAACTGATATTGTGTCACCCTCTATCAATACCATAAATTACAATTTTGAATACGCAGGTAGTGTAGCTATGGACAAATTAAATCAGATGATACAACATCAAGAAATTGAACAACGTATTATTATTGATGTTGAACAATCATTTAAAAATTAAAAGAAAAATGGTATGATGAAAAAGTATATTATGGAACCGGTACCATTTAAATGAGATTATTTTTAAAATAGGAGGACACGCACCATGACGGAGTGGACAAAAGAACAACGTTATCAAAAATATGAAGATGTTGATCAACAAACGATTGAATCATTAACTGAACAAGTTAAACAGTCAGAATATAGACAAACTTTTCATATACAACCCCAAATAGGATTGTTAAATGATCCTAATGGACTTATCTATTTCAAAGGGAATTATTATGTATCTCATCAATGGTTTCCTTTAGGACCTGTACATGGATTGAAATATTGGTATACATATCAAAGTAAGGACCTTGTGGATTTTGAGGCAATTGGTCCAACGATTAAACCTGATACGAAAGACGATAGTCATGGTGTATATAGTGGCAGTGCATTTGAATATCATGATCATTTATATTATATGTATACAGCAAACCATCGTGATAGTGATTGGAATAGAATCTCTACACAACATATAGCAAAAATGGCTAAGGATGGTTCGGTAAATAAATTTCCTAAAGCAGTGATATCAGAACCACCGTTTGGCTATACTCAACATTTTAGAGATCCAAAGGTACATGTTCAAGATGGAGTTTATTACGCAATGATAGCTGCACAAAATATTAAAAAACAGGGGAGAATTCTGCAATATCGTTCAACAGATATCGTAAACTGGGAATTTCAAGGGGAGATACAAACGAATCTAGATGATTTTGGTTATATGTGGGAGTGCCCAGATTATTTTAATTTAAACGGCTATGACATGTTACTGTTTTGCCCTCAAGGTATAGACTCAGAAGGGGAACGCTTTAATAATATTTATCAATCTGGTTATATTATGGGACAGTATGATATTAACAATTTAACTATGAACCATGGTGATTTTCATGAATTAGATTATGGTTTTGATTTTTATGCTCCTCAGACATTCTTAGATGAAAATGGTCAACGCATATTAATTGGGTGGATGGGTTTACCAGAAATCAACTATCCTTCAGATGCAGATGGTTGGGCGCATTGTTTAACTATCCCACGTGTATTGACAATTGAGTCAGGTAATTTAAAGCAACGTCCATTAAAAGCGCTTGAAAAACTGCGCACAAATGAAGAAACTGCACTAGGTTATGCTAATAAATTCACTAGACAATTGCATCCGTATGAAGGCAAACAGTTTGAATTAATCATCGATATTTTGGAAAATGAGGCGACAGAAGTTTACTTTGAAGTAAGAACATCTAAGACTGAATCGACACTAATTACGTATAATAAGAGGGAACAGAAATTAACATTAGACCGCAGTGAAAGTGGTCAATTACCAGAACCTGTTGAAGGTACAACGAGAAGCACTTATTTAGATACACCGTTATCCAAACTACAGTTATTTGTAGATACTTCTAGTGTTGAAATTTTCTGTAATGATGGTGAGCGTGTGATGACGACAAGAATATTTACAGATGAAAATGCAACAGGCATTAAAACATCTACTGAATCAGGCCAAGCCTATCTAAAATTTACAAAATATGATTTGAAAGGTGACACTATATGAAACGTCTACTAGCAATTGGAGAGGCATTAATTGATTTTATACCGAATACTACAGATTCTAAATTAAAAGATGTAGAAAAGTTTAGTCGACAAGTCGGAGGAGCACCATGTAATGTGGCTTGTACAGCAACAAAACTAGGTGGCAATGCTGAAATGATCACCCAATTAGGGCAAGATGCATTTGGTGATTTAATTGTAGAAACGTTAGCAAACATAGGTGTAGGTACTCAATATGTAAGTCTTACTGATGAAGCCAATACCGCCTTAGCATTCGTGAGTTTAAATAAAGAGGGTGAAAGAGACTTTTCATTTTATAGGAAACCATCTGCTGACATGTTGTACAATACAGATGCAGTAAGTAACATCGATGTAACTGAAAATGATATGTTGCATTTCTGTTCAGTTGATTTAGTGGAAAGTCCTATGAAGTATGCACATCAAGAATTGATTGAAAAAGTGACAAATGCAGGTGGTACAATTGTATTTGATCCTAATGTGAGGTTGCCATTATGGAAAAATGAAACGGATTGTAAATCAGCAATCCATGAATTTATTCCCTTAGCACATATCGTCAAAATATCTGATGAAGAATTGGAATTTGTAACTGGAATTACAGACGAAAAACAGGCTATAGAGTGGTTGTTCCAAGGAAATGTTAATGCAGTAATTTATACTAAAGGCGCTGATGGTGCAGTCATATATTTTAAAGATGGAACTGAAATTTCTCAACAAGGATTTAAAGTTAAAGCCATTGATACTACAGGTGCAGGTGATGCATTTATAGGTGCTTTAATTAGCAGACTATTAATTTCTGATAGTGTAGACGTGCTAACAGTATTGAAAAGTGAAGGAGAACGCATACTTGAATTTAGTAATTATGTAGCGGCAATGGTTACTACGAAATACGGAGCGATATCAAGTATTCCAACTTTAGCAGAAGTGAATAAAGCAATAAAAAGCTGAGCATGTAATTAATACATGCTCAGCTTTTTATGTATTATATCTTTTTAACATTTCTTACAGACGCATAACAATGTTCATTGTTTTTAAAATAAACTACGCGTGATTTTGAGTCGATGGATTCGATATTGTGTCTATTAACTACGAAACTATTATGACATCTAAAGAAACGTTGATCTAACTGATCAATTTCTTTTAGGTTTCCATAGAATTCGATTTGACGATTATCGAGATGTGCAATTAAACGATGGGATTTGCTAGATGATTCAAAGAACATCACATCGTCATATTGTACATAAATAGAATTACTACCTCGTTTTAATTCTATTGTTTCAACACTACTTTCTTTTGAAAGTAGTTTTAATCGTGATTCAGATGTTTCTAAGCAATCAATCACTCTTGATTTTAATTCGTCTGGATCATCTTTGAAAATGAAATCCATTGCTGCAACCTTGTAGACAAATGTTAAGTATGTCAGTTCACTATGACTTGTAACAAAAATGATATTGCCAACCGGATCATGCTTGCGTATTTCACTTGCAAGCTTGATACCATTGATGTCAGCTTCTAGTTGAATGTCTAAAAAGTAACATCCTATATCATTAATGTTCTTTGAGCGTTCTAAAATGTCATAAGGATCAGCTGTTGCAACTTCAATTTCCATTGGTTTTTCTTCAATCATAATATAGTTATTTATAATTGAGACCATATGTTCACGTTGTCTTTCATCATCTTCACAAATGAATATTTTCATAGTAACACATCCTTATGAATCAGAATTTAAGATTTCCACTTTTTGAATAAAGTAGTTGTTATCAATAGTTGTATCTAATAAAACATTTGTTGTTGAATCAGTCAATTCTTTTAATGTGGATAATCCAAGTCCACGGTTTTTTCCTTTAGTAGAAAAGTTTTCTTGGAAAAGAGTATGTACTTTTGGCATATCTGGTTCACACTTATTCATAACGATAAATGTAACGGATGTGTCTTCATTTTTAATAAAAGCGATACGAATAAGTGGTTCTTCAGTGATTTTTTCAGAAGCTTCAATTGCATTATCAAGTAATATACCGATTACTCTACTTAAATTTATAATAGGCATATCAATTTTTTCAATTGGTTCTGGGACCTCAATGCTAATGCGAATATTTTTTTCTTGGGCTTGAAGTATTTTAGTAGTTAACAAACCTTTAATTTCGCGAACATGCATGTTTTCAATACCATTGATTTTAATTGCATTCATTTGCATACTATCTTGCATAGGTAATATTTCAGAATGAAAGTAATCTCTTAGACCTTCCATATCTTCTTCTCTGATAAAGTCAGAGAGGGTAGAAAGGATATTCACATAATCATGTCTGAATTTACGCATTTCATGATTGATTTTTTCAATCTGAAGCGTATATTTATAATAATTTTCGATTTCCTGCATATTTCGCTTATATTGAATTTGGCGAATAATGCTAAAAGAAATGGTAATGATAAGAATAGCAGTGGTTATGATAACGACTGCATACATAACAGAAATAAATTTAGCGTCACCAAATGATACATTTCGATTTGGTAAATAAATATAAATTAGACCAAGAATAGTTAGTAAGAACAAATTAACTAAAGCCAAATATATTTTGTTTAAAGATAAGTCGGAAAATGATAATCGTGTAATAAAAAATTTAGCTATATAAGCATAAATAAATGAGAAAACAGTGAATGAAATAGCTAAAAAAAGTACATAATTATTTTTGATAATTACTGTATCTGAAATTAAACTGCTTAACCATAAACTTGTGAAATTTGCCATATATAAGATGAAAAAACAAATTAGTGCTGTAACTACACCCATAAATTTCTTTTTATAATACATAAACAATATACTTAAAACAAATAAAAGAACTATTGCTTCAGAAGAAATAACGAAAAATAAAAAAGTAGAAGGGACTATTATCC
The DNA here is from genome assembly GCF_003697915.1 of Staphylococcus pseudoxylosus. Taxonomy (GTDB): domain Bacteria; phylum Bacillota; class Bacilli; order Staphylococcales; family Staphylococcaceae; genus Staphylococcus; species Staphylococcus pseudoxylosus. The sequence continues at coordinate 4,234 of NZ_RCVN01000021.1, read as the reverse complement.
CAATGATTGAAATATAATCCCTTTTTGAAAAATGAATTCTACTTATAAGCTTCATATTATAAAATAAAAGTACTGCTTGTAAAATTGAGACAAATAATGAATATAAAACTGACATATTATACACACTTTCTAAGTAACTATTATTCGTAAAGATTTGTTAATTCTTTAGGAATTTCAGGTTCATCAACATAACCAGCACAAGGATTGACACTTGAAATTGCTCCTACTAGAGAAAAAAACTTAGAGAAAAATGTTAAGATTGCTGCAAAAATATTCATAATTAATAATCCTCCTTAGGGAAAAATATTGGTAATTGTAATATAGAAATAATAATAATACCTAATAACACTAATTGTTGATATGGTTCATTTAAAAAGAGAGAAATTAATAACAACATTAATGTGACACATATTGCTTTGGTTTTTTTACCTTTTTTAAGTCGCTCGGGTATAGGTTGTTTTTTAGTAATAGATGGTGCAAATAAAATTATTAAGGCTAAACCTATAATAGCTAAAGGATACATTATTAACGACGACACTTGTATATACCCAATTATCCAAGGTAATAAAATAAAATAAAATAGACTTTCTATATAACAAGCTAAAGAATTTTTAGCATGTGCCCCATGAGCAAAATGTCTAATTATAAAAAACGATAAATGAACAGTTAGTGTGTATAAAAACATATGACAAAGGATAGAAATACCGTAAATAACAATTGTTTTAAAAAGATTACTTAATACAACTTGCATGCCTAGACGCATCTTTAAATATTCTATATGATCTAAATTGTTGCGTAATTGAAGACTTTTAGCAAAGTTGTCTATTTTAGTATCAATAAATTTACTCATTGGCTTTTCTCTCCTTACTCGTATTATACAATTTTAATTAAATTTTATGCGTCTTATTGCGTAACTGTATATTTTTAATTCCTAACTGTTTAAAATATTTATCTGACTAATTTTATCATATTTATGCTTACATTTAGGAATAAAAACTAACGAGTTAGGGAATTTTTAACATTATTTTAAAAAATCATGGTTAAATGTACTTGTATCACAAAGAAGTGATTACATTTTACAAATCATTTAATCAAAATTTTGTTTGAATGATAACGTTGATTAGACTTTTGAGCAGGGGTCTGATTAACACACTGATATTGTAACTGTACTTTCTTCGTATAGTTGTTATAGTTACAAGTTAAGTTCTCGTTTTTCAATTAATTGATTACAAACAAGAGGAGGCTGATGTAGTGACAAACCATTTCTCAGCAATGATTAGTGATTTCGTAAAATAATACTTTCAGGTACACAACGCGCTTAATTTTATTAAGCAATCCCGAATTTGAATTCGTAGAACATTCCCAGTCTCAATTCAAATATCATTTTTAACATTGCCTATAACAGAGGCGATTTAAAGTATTAACATGTAAGCTATCGTAAACATCATTCAATTTATCATTTTAATCGGTAAATTCACTAAATTTTTTCATAATTAATAACATCCCCAAAAATAGATAGAGAAATAACTGTAAAAAACATTCCCTTAATAATAAGTTACAAAAACCGTGAGTCCCTCCCAAGCTCACGGTTTTTATTTTGGTATTTATTTATATAAATGAGGGCGAAGATTTTTGAAAACTGGAATATTTTCCCTTTGAGTAGTAACTTCATCTAAGTCGATATTACACGAAATGTGGTCCGGCTTACCTTCTAATTGCGCAACTATTTCGCCATTTGGATTAATTACGATAGAATGACCCGCATATTCTGTTTGTCCATCGTCCCCACATGCGTTACATCCTATTACAAACATATCATTTTCAATAGCACGTGCTTTTAAAAGTGCTATCCAATGACTCACTCTTGCTTGAGGCCATTGTGCTACATAAAAAGCTATTTCTGCATCTTTTCGAGCAGGATAGCGTAATAATTCAGGGAAACGTAAATCATAGCAAATAATTTGTGTGGCTTTAATACCATTAGTTAAATTAAATGTTTCTGGTATAGCGTTACCAGCAGTTAAGAATGCAGGCTCGTCTAACATAGGAACTAAATGAACTTTGTCATAACTATTGATTAAATAGCCATTTTTCGAAACTGCAAATGCTGTATTATACACATCTTCTTTCATAGCATTTGAAACTGAGCCTGCAATTATATCAACATTATATTGAATCGCAAGCTTTGATATGAACTCAAAACTACGAGATAGTTGATTGTCAGCGAGTTCTTTTAACTGAGGTAAAGCATAGCCATTATTCCACATTTCTGGTAATACAACGACATCAGTTTCGGGGGTTACAAATTTAGAAAACCAATTAACGATGTTTTCTTCATTTAATGAAACATTTGCCGGTTCGATTTTAAATTGAAAAATTTCTATATTCATTTTTATCGCCCCTTAAATTATTGTTAGCATCAATATACTAAAAATATTCTGATAATTCAAAGTTAGTAGTTGTTTTAGATTAATAACTATAAAAAAGAATAAACTGCGATGGTAAATCGTTTTAGCAACTAGTAAAACGATTTGTTGGTTATTTATTTAGAATTAAATTGGATAATGAAATGAAGTTTATAAGCATGTTAATTATATGTAGAAAATTGAACTTATTACTTTTGATTGAAATTAAGACATAAATTTCATTGGTTTAAATTTATTGAGATAAATCATTTGATATTAGAAGAGGTCGAAGCATTTATATGCTCGACCTCTCGTTTTATTTTATAATTAAATACTAATGAAGTAAGTAAATGTGATTATTTTCTAACTAAAAAGCGTTTGCTTATATCGTGGAATTCTTTGTCTCCAGCAGCATCACGTACATTACCGAATGGCATTTGCGCTACAAGTTTCCATGTTTTAGGTATTTCAAAAGCTTCAGAAACGGCAACATCAACAAGTGGATTGTAATGTTGTAATGAAGCACCAACGCCTACAGTACTTAAAGCTGTCCAAATTGCAAATTGGTGCATTGCATTTGTTTGACTAGACCAGATGGCAAAATTTTCTGCATAGTTAGGCATTTGATTTTGTAATCCTTCGATCACATCTTGGTCTTCAAAGTAAAGAATTGTACCATGAGAATGTTTGAAGTTATCTACTTTGTCAGAAGTTGCTTGGAAATCACGGTCTTCGCCCATAGCATTTTTAAGTTCTTGTTTAGTGATGTCCCAGAATTTATTATGGTTATCATTTAAAAGTAATACAACACGTGTAGATTGTGAGTTAAATGATGATGGAACATGTTTGATAGCATGCTCGATAATAGCTTCTACTTCGCTATCAGAGATTGAAATCTCTTGATCTAAACTATAAATAGTACGTCTTGTTTCTATTGCATTTTGAAAAGTTTCTAAAGTTGAGTCTTTTTTACTAAATAATCCCATTGTGAATGCTCCTTTATATTAATTTATTTTATATATTAAGTATAATAATTATATCAGAGTTTGTAAATAGGGGTTTACATAAAATTTCAAAAGGATTAATATTTGTTTTCAATAAATTGGTTTTGATGAAAAATAGGTCTTTTTCTTATATACTATATATGAATATAAAAGATATGAATTTTGGAGGTGAATCTATGAAGTGGTATTTTTCGCATAAATTTGTGATGTCCAGCTTTGCTATAGCTTTAAGTACAACATTAATTTCTAGCCAAACTCACGCTGCTGAACAACAACTTAATGAAAAACTAACAAATGAAAACACAAACCAATCAGATAAAAAGCCAATTCATTCTGATCCTACAAATCATACAGAAAGTTCAAGCGCAGGGAATACAGTACAAAGCGATGATACAACTAAGCTAGGCTTAGATAACGACTTAGGTGCAATGCCGGAATATAAAGAACTTAACCAAGCTCAAACAGATCAAAGTAGTGACATTAATTCAGCTGACGCAGTTCAAGATAATGAAGAAAAACAAAATACTTCCGATAATCAAAATCCCAACAATAATGCGTTAAGTAATGCTAAAAGACAAGAAGATAATAGCAACTTAACTGAACAAGATCAATCGAACACAGATAAGCCAAGTACTGAAGACAGTGCAGGTAATCAACAAACCCCAGCAGAACCGAATAATGGTGATGATGGAGATAATACTTCGATCCCTGACAATCCGGATAACCCAGACACTGGAGACGGGGGAGATGATCAATCTAATCCGGATAACCCAGACACTGGGGACGGCGGAGATAATCAACCAAACCCGGATAACCCAGATAGTG
>NZ_RCVN01000020.1 GCF_003697915.1 Staphylococcus pseudoxylosus | reverse complement strand
GCCTTATTGAGTTAGTGGTACTTACACATGAGTAGATACTCAGGTGATCCGCCTTATTGAGTTAGTGGTACTTACACATGAGTAGATACTCAGGCGATCTGCCTTATTGAGTTAGTGGTACTTACACATGAGTAGATACTCAGGTGATCCGCCTTATTGAGTGAGTGGTTCTTACACATGACCCACAGATCGGGTGAACCAAAATACTGCTCAATTTAAGATTCTAAAATCACATTATTTAAAAAGAACATTCAGTTTATATGAGTTATAAGTAACTATTTAAATATCTCATTATTAAAGCTATAATAGTAGCAATGAACTTTAAATTAACTTGTAAAAGAATGTTTATAATTTTAAGAAATTAAAAAAATATAAACCTTTTCATCAACGAAATCATACATCATTGTGAGGAGAATAAATATGTCTAATTATCAAGAACAACGTAAGCAGTCTTTATTGTTCGTAATTATACTCGGGGCACTCACTGCAATAGGTGCATTATCAATAGATATGTTCCTACCTGGTTTGCCACAGATTCAATCTGATTTTAATACGACAACTTCAAATTCACAATTAACTTTGTCACTCTTTATGATTGGGTTAGCATTAGGTAATTTATTTGTTGGGCCGATATCTGATGCAATGGGTCGTAAAACACCACTTGTAGTCGCCATGTTATTATTTACTATGGCAAGCATTGGGATTATTTTTGTAGAAAATATTTGGGTAATGATTGCTTTAAGATTTGTCCAAGGTTTTTGTGGCGGAGCTGGTGCTGTTATTTCAAGAGCGATTTCCAGTGACTTATATAGTGGTAAACAATTAACGAAGTTTTTAGCATTGCTTATGTTAGTTAATGGCGTTGCTCCAGTTATAGCACCAGCGCTTGGCGGTATCATATTATCATTTGCTACTTGGCGAATGGTTTTTGTTATATTAACAATTTTTGGAATTTTAATGCTACTCGGTTCTCTGTTAAAAGTTCCGGAGTCTTTAGCGGTGGAACATAGAGATAGTCCACATATTATAAGTATATTTAAAAATTTCAAATTATTATTGATGACACCAAGATTTGTATTACCTATGCTAATACAGGGTGTAACGTTTATAATGCTATTTAGTTATATTTCAGCATCGCCTTTTGTTACGCAAAATATTTATCGTATGTCTGCACAACAATTTAGTGTGATGTTTGCATTGATTGGTTTGAGCTTAATTTTCTCTAGTCAACTAACAGGTAAGTTGATTGATTATATAAATAGACAAACATTATTACGTATATTAACGATGATTCAATTAATAGGTGTTGTAGTTGTATCAGTTACGTTAATGACACATTTACCAATTTGGATTTTATTTATTGGTTTTATTATACTCGTAGCACCAGTTACTGGCGTAGCAACCTTAGGGTTTTCTATTGCAATGGAAGAACGTACGGGGGGAAATGGTAGTGCATCAAGTTTATTAGGACTTGTACAATCGTTATTAGGTGGCCTAATATCTCCATTAGTTGGTATAATGGGAGAAATGAGTTTCGTACCTTACGTTACAATAATTATTTTAGCGGGTATTTTACTGATTATTTTACAGATTATAAATTATTTTGTTTTTAAACCTCAGTCATTTTAAAATTTAAATTTTAAACATAAAAAAACGCTATATCTTAAGATAGCGTTTTTTTATTCAAGCATATTTATGTTAATAGTAATAAAAATGTGTTTATCAACGTCTTAATTTAATTACATTTGCAAGAAGAATTTGAGCAAGTTCATCTGCTGATTCAGGACAGCCTTCACGTATCCATAAATAGACAATACCGATTTGTCCGCCCAGTGCATAAGTAACAAATTGCTTTTTCTTTTTTACATTTGTATAGTCTACAATGATTTTTGTATATGTTTCTCTAGTAAGTGTTACATAATCGGAAAATAAATCACGGTTAGGGTGTGAAACAAATATCGCGTGAAAGAATCCATAATGTCGTTCGATATAAGTTAAAATACTTTTGAAAAATTTATATAATTTATAGTGATTTACCTCTTCTTTACTTTGACTGTCATATAATGAAGTTAATAACTTTGAATATTTTTGTAGGTGATACATTTGTATTGTAGATAAAAGATCATATTTATCTACAAAATAATCGTAAAATGTTGTTCTATTTATACCACTATACGCACATAACATTTTTATCGTGATGTTTTCAAAAGGGTGTTCTTCTAATAGTAAAATCATACTTTTGATTATTTTATCTTTTGCTCTTTGTCTCATTTTTACTCCTTCAAAAACACGGTGGATGCAAACCCAACACATTTTATATAAGTGTCGGTGTTTTTTTATTGTACATGTATCTATAATATATAAAGTGAATTTTAAAAGCAAATAGGAGGAAAGAGTAATGAAAAAAATGGTATTAATTAACATCATTACCATTGTAGTTCTTGTGATTATTGGTGTAGTCGGTTTCCACTTTTATAATCAAGCTACAGGATTTGTAAGTACAGAGAATGCCAAAGTTGACGGAGAGCAAATTAAAGTATCTGCGCCAGCATCAGGCGAAATCAAATCATTTGATGTTAAAAACAACGAAAAATTAAGTAAAGGCGACAAAGTTGCTGAAATTGCAGCTAAAGGTGAAGATGGCCAATCACAAAACATGGATATTAAAATGCCACAAGATGGAACAATCGTAAAAACTGATGGCATGGAAGGTTCAATCGCGCAAGCAGGATCTCCAATTGCTTATGCTTATAATTTAGATGATTCTTATATTACTGCAAATGTTGATGAAAAAGACATTTCAGATGTTGAAGAAGGTAAAGATGTAAATGTAAAACTTGACGGCGAAAAAGCTGAACTTAAAGGTAAAGTTGAAGAAATTGGTAAAGCTACAGCTTCAAGCTTTTCAATGATGCCTTCATCAAATACTGATGGTAACTATACTAAAGTTTCTCAAGTAGTACCTGTGAAAATCTCACTTGATTCAAAACCATCTAAAAACGTTGTTCCAGGAATGAACGCTGAAGTTAAAATTCATAAAAATTAAGGGGGGTCTATAAATGACAATGACCTTCATTATTATTTACGTAGTCATAGCGCTCATTTTTGTTGGATTGATTAATCTTTTTATGGCAAAGAGTAAGAAAAAACAATCAAAAAGACAAATGGAACAAATGAAGCAAGAAGATAACGCTTCTGATGAAAATTATCAATCTAAATTTAATATAAGTGACAAAGAAGGTTCTAACGAATCAACTATGGAGTCAGAAACAGCAACAGAAGAGAATTTGGAAGATAACGATACTTTAAGTAGTGAAGAAATAGATCAATCAATTGATAACTCAGATGAGACAACAGATGCTGATCATGAAAATATCAATCCAAATTCTGAAGAAGCAAAAGTAAATGAAAAATTAAAAGAAAAGCATAGTTCCTTTATGTTTGGTAAAGGAACGTCACAAGGTAAAGTGCTATTAGCAATGATATTTGGTATGTTTATAGCAATCTTGAACCAAACGTTATTAAACGTTGCCTTGCCAAAGATTAACACAGATTTCAATATTTCTGCGAATACGGGTCAGTGGTTAATGACAGGGTTTATGTTAGTAAATGGTATTTTAATTCCAATTAGTGCTTATTTATTTAACAAATATTCTTATAGAAAACTATTTTTAGTAGCTATGACGCTATTTACAATTGGTTCTCTAGTCTGTGGTATGTCAGGGTCATTCACAGTAATGATGGCAGGACGTGTATTACAAGCGATTGGCGCTGGTATACTTATGCCTTTAGGTACGAATGTATTTATGACTATTTTCCCTCCCGAAAGACGTGGCGCTGCAATGGGTACACTTGGTATAGCGATGATTCTAGCACCAGCAATAGGTCCTACTTTATCAGGTTATATCGTTGAGAACTACCATTGGAATGTTATGTTTTATGGCATGTTTATTATTGGATTAGTTTCACTAGCAATTTCATATATTTGGTTTAGAGTTTATCAAGTTACAACCAATCCAAAAGCGGATATCCCGGGTATTATCTTCAGTACAATCGGTTTTGGTGCATTATTATATGGATTCAGTGAAGCTGGTAATAATACATGGAGTTCACCTATAGTAGTGATTTCATTAATTGTAGGAGTTATCTTTATTATTGCCTTTGTAATTAGAGAGCTCACAATGCGTGTACCAATGTTAAGTATGGAAGTATTAAAATACTCTGGATTTACTTTGACTACAGTAATCAATATGATTGTAACAATGAGCTTATTCGGAGGTATGATTTTATTACCGTTATATCTACAAAACTTAAGAGGATTTACACCAATACAATCTGGTTTATTATTACTACCAGGTGCATTAATTATGGGTGTTATGGGTCCTGTTGCAGGTAAATTGTTAGATACAATTGGTATTAAACCATTAGCTTTAGTAGGTACTGGTATCATGACTTATGCAACATGGGAATTGACAAAATTAAATATGAATACCACGTATGGACATTTAATGTTGATATACATTATTCGTTCGTTTGGTATGAGTTTTATTATGATGCCGATTATGACGGCAGGTATGAATTCATTACCACAAAGACTGATTTCACATGGTAATGCTTTATCTAATACTTTAAGACAATTGGCAGGTTCAATTGGTACAGCACTATTAGTCACAGTAATGTCAACACAAACTACACAATACGCTGCTGGTTACGCACAAGATTTAGATAAAACAAGTCCATTTTTAAAAGATCGTTTACAAGAAATGGCACAATCAATGGGTGGAGAGCAAATGGCTACTTCACAAATATTAGAATTTGTACAAAAACTTGCTTCAATTAATGGTGTAAATAGTGCATTCTTAATTGCCACAGCACTAAGTGCACTTGCATTTATCTTAAGTTTATTCTTAAAAGGTAAAGCACATTACATTTCAAATGAAAAGTAAGGTCTCATTAAATTAGGCAAGTTAAAGCACATTAAATACAGAACCTAGAATATATTCTCTTCTAGGTAAAAATAAACGTCAATTTCTATTGGAATAATATAGAAATTGACGTTTTCTTTAATGTTATAAAATTTTGTAGTTCTTATAAGTTACTACTTAATGACATTATGGCATATCCAAGATTTCGTGTGATTTTATGTATCTTCATACATATAATACAATTCTATAACTATTTATTATATGTATAATAAAACCATACAAATTAGGTATTATCCTAATTGTATGGTTGTGTTAGTAACGTAATTTAAGTAATTCTTTTTTTATAAGTTTTACGATTTCTAAAAAATAAACTAACTAAAATCAGAGCAATGCTACAGCCAAGTAAGATAAACGCATTATGTAGGGCATCTGCTTCGGTTAAGATTTGTGAGGGTTTGACTGAAACGTAGTATTGAGTCATTGAATCAGCAATACGGGTTGCAATATTTTTAATAAGGTATGAAAACCCAAAAGTAATAACCAACATAATAGCAATTACAAGTAAATTTACAATCTTTAATGCGGTTCTATTAAACACGAGCGTAAAAATAGTTAAAACTAAACTAACGATACAAGCAATAAAGAAAACGTAAAAGACTAATATTAATCGATCTATACTTGTTTGAAGATCATCAATACTTTCAATATTAATGTTGAGGTTCGAAAAATCATTAATTGAATCTTGGAAATTAGTAAGTTGATGGAAATTAATGGATTCTTGAACAAAAACTAAATTGAAAATAGGTTCTTTAAACATACTATAGCCAGTTATCGCTATTAATATTAAAACGATGATATGAATAATAATACTAACCCACGATCTTTTCTTTTTTTCATATTGTGAACCACGTTGCATAGGTTCACTAGTTAAGGTGTGTTCAAAGTCTTTGAATTGTTTGTGCTTATCGGCCATAAGTACTCCTTTCACTGCGTATTGCTAGCATTTATTTATTTTGTGACTTTTGTTTTGTTATAATGTTTAATAACTGATACATTTTAAGTATTACTAACTCGACTTTTAAATATACTAATAATGAAATTGTTAGTTTTTAAGTTACTCACATTATATTATGACTATGATTTTTTGGTCATTATATTAATTTTACCATAACATTTATTTTTTTTAATAAATAAAACAAAGAATATTGAATGATAGCACAATAAATATAGATTGGATGGATTATGGAATGAAATCAAGACTAACAACTAAATTTATAAATAAATACTTGTTACCTCATAGGTCTATTATTTTCAATACAGACCAGGATTTTGAGAAATTCATGGAAAATCGTGAAAAGATTAATGATAAAAAACACAAACAGCCAGAAACATTAAATGTTAAATCTGATTTAGATAAGCAAACATTAGATGATTTACAAGTTTTTAGATTCAGATTTAGACATAGTAAAGAAAAAAAGATTTTATATATTCACGGTGGTTATAATACTTTACAACCGTCAGCTTTTCATTGGAGATACATGGATAAACTTGCATTAAGTACTTTATATGAAGTTGTTATGCCTATCTATCCAAAAGCACCAAAATATAATATTGATGATACGTTTAATGCTATTTTTAAAGTGTATAACGAATTATTAAAAGAAGTAGATAGCAAAGATATTATTATTATGGGCGATGGCACGGGTGGCGCTTTAGCGCTTAGCCTAGTTCAACAGTTACAAGAGCAAGGACGACCGATGCCTAAAAAAATATATTTATTTTCCCCTTTATTAGATGCACAATTAAATAATCCAGAAATTACAGAAGCATTAGATCGAAAAGATGTACTTGTAGATAAAGAGGGTGTTCAGAAAATATTGAACCATTGGTCCAACAATTTACCATTAAATGATACAAGGCTCTCTCCTATAAACGGTAATTTGATGGATTTACCACCCATTTTTATGTTTGGTGGTACTTATGAAATTTATCTGCCAGATATGCTGAAATTTACTGAAATTTTAGCTTCAGCACAACAAGAAATTCACTTTTATGAGTATAAACGTATGGTTCATGCGTTTCCATTACTACCAATTAGAGAATCTCATAAAGTAATTAAACAAATTGTTGGAACAATTAATGAGTGAAAATGTCATATTTTTAGTATTTTAAAGTGATGCACTTTAGCGGACAGGATGGGAAATCAAAGTTGACTAGATTTTCCATCCTGTTTTTTATGAATAACAATCATAAATAGTGATGTGTAGGTATTATATAACAACAGTTAGTAGTTACTAGAAATCCATTTCATTTATATTTAAGCTAATGAAAAATAAAACAACTGCCAATAAAGATAACTTCATTGGCAGTGTGATTTCTATAAAAAGTAAAATAGGGTTATTTATTTAGGATTGTCGTATTAATAGAATCGATGATGCATTTTTGACCCATTAAAGTATAATGATGAGCCAATATCTCCTCGTAATCAGTAGGCGGTTGTTCGAGCATTTTAAATTTCTGTGAGGAAATGTCATAATCATTTAAAACCTTAGTTGCAAAATCATTAAAATTAGAAATGAGAGCTTGTTCATCTGGATAAGACTTCAAAATGGTGTCAATGTGATCAATCGCTCTTTTTTGGCCTTGTAAATAACTAATATCTAAGCCTCGTTTAATCAATTGACTATCAGGCCCATTGATTACAAGGCGCTTACTTTGATTAAGTTCGCTAAGTTCAAATTTAGTGTGGTCAAATAAATCGTATAAATGTAATTCAATACTCGTATGGATGTTTTTTGTCATGTATTTCTCAACTCCTTATCTAGAAATTCCTATACGATGGCCCAATTGCTTTGGCCATTCTATGAGCTGTTGATTGTCGTAATAGGAAATAATTTCATTCACGTATTGTGCAGGGAATGGGGATGTTTTTTTAGTTTTGCGATTGATACCTAACATCAAAGCTTCATTAGTTGCAACAGTTGTACCATCTGATTTTGTCATGATAGAAAAGAAGTGCACACTTTTCTCATTATAGTCGTATAAATAAATAGTAATTTGGTATTCATCATTTTCTACTAATTCAGATAAATAAGCAGTTTGTTCTTCAACAGTAAAGAGGGTATAGTTCAATGTTTCACGTTCCTCTAAAGATAATCCTTTTTGGTAATTAAACTGGTTGATGGCATCACTGAAAACAATATTATATTGTGCATCATGTACATGATTGTTGTGATCAATCATATCTTGTGTGACGTAGTGATTAATAGTAAATGGGTTTTGCAATGAAAACACTCCTTGGTAGTCGAAAGTTAATAATCAAATGGTAACAAGTTTTACTTGTCTACAATGTTAGTTTACTAAAAATAACATAAACTTACACTTGAACGGTTTCATGGTAAAATAAAGTAAATGATTTAGGGAGGGGAAATATGCCAATTACAATTAAATATCAAGTTCCTGGCCAAGCATTAACGCAAGCTTCATGCTTTAATGATGTACCTGAATCAGCAATATTCGTTTGGTATGATTTTTACAACCCATCAGTGCCAGAAAACGAGATTTTTAAGTCGTATTTTAACTTTAATAAACTTGAAATCGATGATACAGTTAATGGGACACCTAGGGCAAAATATAAATCATACGATACTTACCAATATATCGTATTACATAGTATTGATACTAATAACAGTGGTGACAAAGCGTTGAATTTATTTATAAAAGATAAAGTGCTGATTACGTATCATCATCAGCCTTTTTCAATTTTAAATAACCTTACACAAGTGTTAAGGGGAGAGAATCAAAAGAGGTTGCATACATCTGATGTTGCGTTGCACATCATAGATAAAATGGTGGATAGTTACTTTGATTTGATTTATGAAATTGAAGATAAAGTATACGAATTTGAGGATTATCAACTCAAGGACGCTTCCGTTAAGATCATTATGGAAGAAGTATTTAAAATAAGGTCAAATATTATAAAAATGAAGCGCATTGTTTATCCAATTCAAGAATTAGTTGATAACATCAAAGAAAGTGGTCTATTACTTGTAGATGAGAAGAATCATATGTATATTCAACATATAGAAGATCATATTATAAAGCAACAAAATATTTTGAAAATGTCTCAAGAGATGACTGATGAAATTAAAGATAATTATTCGTCATATAACTCATTTAAAATGAATAGTATAATGCAAATACTGACTCTGGTATCGGTGGTTTTTCTACCTTTGACATTGATTACAGGTATATACGGCATGAATTTTACAAATATGCCTGAGCTAAAATGGCATTATGGCTATTATATCGTCTTAACAATGATGTTAGCGATAAGTATTGGTTGTATAGTCTACTTTAAAAAAGAAAAATGGTTTTAATACGTTATAGCAATATAAGCATAGTTCGATATAATGAATTTAATATAAAAATGTGTTGAAAGTAGGAGCGGAAAATGAGCGATATAAAAAGAGAACAACGTAAAAACGAACACGTAGAAATAGCAATGGCACAGCAAGATGCAACAATTTCAGATTTTGATGAAATAAGGTTTGTACATCATTCTATTCCTAATATTGATGTTGATGATATTGATTTAACGAGTGATTTAACAGACTTTACGTTAAATCAACCATTGTATATTAATGCGATGACTGGTGGTAGTGAATGGACGAAACAAATTAATGAAAAATTAGCTGTTATCGCACGTGAGACTGGAATTGCGATGGCTGTCGGTTCAACGCATGCAGCATTAAGAAACAGCAAGATGGCTTCTTCATTTAGTATCGTACGTGAAACAAATCCAGAAGGTATCATTTTTAGTAACGTGGGGGCAGATGTACCTGTAGATAAAGCCATAGAATCAGTGAAATTACTTGATGCTCAAGCTTTACAAGTTCATGTTAATGCGCCACAAGAATTAGTGATGCCAGAAGGTAATAGAACTTTTTCTACCTGGATGGAGAATTTAGCGCAAATTGTAGCACGCGTAGATGTGCCGGTTATAGTTAAAGAAGTTGGCTTTGGTATGAGTAAAGAAACAATTAAAAGTCTTAACGAAATCGGAATTAAGTACGTAGATGTCAGTGGTAGAGGCGGTACTAATTTCGTCGATATCGAAAATGAAAGACGTACATATAAAGATATGGATTATTTAGGCTTATGGGGTCAAACAACTGTAGAGTCTTTATTAGAAAGTACGGCATATCAACAAGATATGGATATTTTGGCAAGTGGTGGTGTAAGAACGCCGTTAGATGCTGTGAAATGTCTTGCTCTTGGTGCTAGTGCAGTAGGCATGTCACGTCCGTTTTTAAATCATGTTGAAAATTATGGTATCACTGAAACACTTAATTATACAGAACAATTTACGGAGCACATGAAAAAAATTATGACGATGCTTGATGCAAAATCGATCAAAGATTTACAACATGCACAAATGATATTTAGTCCAAAACTACAATCATGGATTGAACAAAGAGGCTTAGATATTAAATAAAAAAAGACAATGCTATAAAACAGTAAATATTATGAAACCAAATTAAAACGAGGCCGGCGCAGTTTATTCATAACTGTTCCGGCCTTGTTTTTAAATGACTTATTTGGTTTAACGAGTTTTACACGTATTAAAGTCACGAAATGATTGGTTGAATTTATATGGATTTAGCTAAAAATATTAATGAAAGTTGTAACTATAGGCACACCTAGTAAATCAATTAAAAAGGCACCTACAATTGGTACAACTAAATATGCTTTTGGAGATGCGCCATATTTCTTTGTTATGACATCTAAGTTAGCCATAGCATTTGGCGTTGCACCAAGTCCGTGTCCAATAAATCCACCAATCATAACTGCTGCATCATAATCTTTACCCAATCCTCGGAATAAAATCAGTACAGAGAATAAGACAATAAATACAACTTGAACCAATACAATAATGATTAATGGAATTGCTAATTGATAAATTTCAGTTAGTTGAATACTCATTAACGCAATAGATAAAAAGAGGCTAAGTGAGACGTCACTAATACTGTTAATGAGTTTCATATCAATAATATTTAAATTACTGTATTCAGAGATATTACGTATAATAACTGCAATAAACATTGCACCTACATATATAGGGATATTTATACCTGTTAAATCAGAAAATTGAGTCCCTAAATATGAACCGATAGCCATACAAATGGCAACAATTGCAAATTGCATTAGAAATATAGTAGTTGGTGCCATACGCTTATGTAGATATTGATTAGCGGTTACATCACTATAATCTTTCATCGTTTCTTCAGCGTTTTCAGGTTTTAAGTTATATTTATTAATTAAAAATTTTACAACAGGACCTCCTATTAAGCCACCAGCAACTAAACCTAAGGTTGCTGCCGCTAGGGCTGCTGTTACTGCAGAATCAATACCTAGGTCCTGTACTGTTTTACCATAGGCAGCTGCATTACCATGTCCGCCTTCCATTGACATAGAACCGGCCGTTAAACCTAATAAAGGCGGTATATTTAATAATTTTGCCAATGATACGCCGATGATATTTTGAAAGAATGCTAGAACGCCACAAAAAATAAAATATAATATTAAGACTTTACCACCTAAACGAAGCAGTTTAAATGACGCTCCTAGTCCAATCGTTGTAAAAAATGCAAGCATAAAGAAATCTTGAATAAAGTTAGAATCTAACTTTATAGTTAATAAACCTGTTGTTTCTAGAATTGCTACAATGATAGCAAAGAGTAAACCACCAATGACTGGTGCAGGTATACATAATCTTTTTAAAATACTAACATGATTAATAATATAGATACCTACAAGATATAATACACTTGCTAGGGCTAACGTAGTAATAGCATCTAACTCTAGCATGTCCATTCCTCCCTTAATAATAATATACAAAACACATAAGTTAATCATATATAAACGTCTAAAAGTGAACGCTTACAAAACCCGTAATTTCGATTATACATTTTTGAAAATTAGAATGATAGTCATAGAAATGATAATCGAAAAATTTAATTGAAAAGCAAAGTAAAATGACTTTATAGAATAAAAACTTTAAGTATGGAAATTGATTAAATCGAAATTAATAAAGTATAACTCAGTACCTTGTAATGTATAGTACTGATTTAAAATATTAGGAGGACATTAATGAATAGCCAATTTAAAAAGGGTGCATTAGAACTTATCGTTTTACTCATAGTTAAAAAGGATGATCAGTATGGTTATTCACTTGTTCAAAATATATCAAGGTATATGACTATTGCTGAAGGAACGGTTTACCCATTACTCAGAAGATTAGTTAAAAGTGGGGAATTAACTACTTACTACCAACCTTCGACAGAAGGACCAGCAAGAAAATATTATAAAATGACTAATCAAGGTAACGAACGATTAAATTTATTGTTAGATGAATGGGAAGCATTTTCAGCAGCCGTGCATCAATTTATTAAGGAGAGTGACGTTAATGCGTAGAACAGAGTATCTTAAAATATTGCATAAACATTTAAAACATTTAGATGACAATGAACGTCAAGATATTATAAATGAATACGACACGCACTTTTATAGTGGAATGGAGGAAGGGAAGACTGAAAATCAAATTTCAGAAGAACTAGGTGATCCACAGCAATTAGCAAAAGAATTAAATGCAAATGCAGCGATAGAAAAGGCTGAACAAAGTAATAATATTGGTGATGTGAGTCATGCGGTTTTATCAGTAATGGGTCTAAGTATACTCAATTTTTTCGTTATCTTAATCCCTTTTGTGATCATTCTAAGTATTGTATTGTCATTAATTGTAGCAACGCTTAGCTTCATATTTACACCTATTGCATTATTAGTCAAAAGTGCTATAGCAGGATTTCAAGAGATTATGTTACTTGAAGTATATACGACAGGTGCCTTGTTTGGTTTAGGTCTTATATTATTTGTTATAACGTACTTGATTACAAAAGGTTTTTACATTTTATGCGTTAAATATTTGAAATGGAATATTAAAGTAGTAAAGGGGAGTGCTACTAAATGAGAAAAGTATTAGTATTTACTTTTATAATTGGATTGATCATTACTGTAGTTTGTGTACTAGGGGCAATTAAACAATTTAAAATTGAACAGGAGAAAGCAAAGGATGTAACAACAAACTTTAATAAATCCTATGAAGAAAGTGATATTAAAGCATTAAAAGTTAATTTTGAGCATAGCAATCTCAAAGTAAAACATGGAAATAAATTTAATGTAACTTCTGAAGGTTCAAATGAACAGACTAAAATCAATGCTCAAATAAGTAAAGGTGAATTAAAACTTACAGATAATAAGCAGACATCTAATATTAATTTGTCATTTTTAGGAATTAAAAAGAATGATGTTATTGTGACTGTACCTAAGCGTTTGGAAGGTATGAAGCTTGATTCAAGTAATGGTTCAATCGATTTAAACAATATTGAAGCAGAGGAAGCAAATGTATATCCTGATGTTGGTGAGCTAACAATTAACAATTCTAAGTATAATAAACTGAAGGCTTCTAGCGATGTTGCTAGTATATTATTAGAGAAGACGATGTATAACCAAGGGGAATTTAAAACGGATACTGGACAGTTAACGATAGAAGACATGCCTATAGATAAACCTACAAACATTGATACAGACACGGGAGATGTTGTGTTGGATTATGGAAAACTACAACCTAAGAACACACTAATAGACTTTAGTAGTGATATTGGAAATTTAAATATTGAAAATAGCAAATTAAAAAATAAAAAAATTGGCAACGGTGAAAATGTAATTAAGTTGATAACAGATACAGGTGATGTGACGGTTAAATAGTAAATGTTGAAAGTGGAGATAATGTATATAAAATGACATTATCTCTTTTTTGATTTACCATATATATCATATAAAATCCCTAGGTAATAAGGAGTTCATTTATGGAACAAACTATGCGAAGTGAAAAACAATATGGCGCCTTAGCGCTATTGCCTTTGGCAATATTTTTAGTGTTATATATAGGCGTAGGTATTACTTTTACCATTCTAGGCAAAGAAGACGCCTTTGATCAATTGCCACGTCATGTCGCAATATTAATAGGTATTGTTATAGCTTGGACTTGTTATGATAGAAAAACAGCCTTTACTAAAAAAGTACAAATATTTACTGAACATGCAGGTAATTCAGGCATAGTAAATTTAGGCCTAATTCTATTGCTTGCGGGTGCATTTTCGACTGTTACATCTGAAATGGGTGGTAAAACAGCTATGGTGAATATGGGACTTTCTGTTATTCCGCCAAGTTTACTTATTCCTGGAATATTTATTATGAGTGGTTTTGCAGCATTAACTTTAGGTACTTCAACTGGTGCACAAGCCGCTTTTATACCAGTAGGTGTTGCAGTAGCACAAGCCGCTGATTTGAGTGTTGCAGCAGCTGGTGCAGCTGTTATAGCCGGAGCTTACTTTGGTGATAACTTATCTATAATTTCTGATACTACAATTGCTGCAACTAATGGTGTTGGAGCTAAGATGAGAGATAAATTCAAAATGAATGTCCTTATTGCCTTACCTGCTGCCATAATCACAGCTATTTTCTACGCTGTTGTTGGTGGTACAGGTAAAGTGGATGGGGATTTAAGTTATAATTTTATCAACATTTTACCTTACTTATTTGTATTAATTGCTGCAATAGCTGGTTTAGATGTCATTCTTGTACTTATTATTGGAATTGTTATGGCAGGCTTACTAGGTATCGTACAAGGTCAATTAGGTATATTCCAGTTTACAAGAGCTATCGGTGATGGTATGGAAAGCATGTTTAACATCTTTTTAGTAGCCTTTTTAGTTTCAGGACTTGTCGCTTTAATTCGTTATTATGGTGGTATAGATTGGATTATTAAAGCAATGAAAGCGAAAGCTAAAGGGCGTAAAAGTGCAGAATATGTAATCAGTTTAATGTCAGGTGTGCTCTCTGCAGCATTATCGCATAACACATTAGCAATTATTATTTCTGCACCAATTGCAAAAGAAATTGGTGATGAATACAAAGTTCCTCCAAAACGTATGGCAAGTTTATTAGATATATTTGCTTGTTGTGCATTAATGGTTTTACCGCATGATAGTGGTATGTTAATGGTAGAACAGTATGGTGATGTATCTTACTTAGAGGTATTAAAATATTCATTTTATCCAGTAATATTTGTGATTTGTACTATAATAACAATTCAATTTGGGTTGTTAGATCGTGATGAAAGAAATAAATCATAAATTTCCAGCTGAATTATTAACAGGTAACTATGACGTTTGTTTAGCAAATAATAAGAGGTTGAGACGATTATATGTCTCAACCTCTTATTATATATAAAGACAAAGTTATTACTGCTAGTATGAATTACGCCAAGTTATATCAGGGTGCTTCATATCAGATTTTCGCATTCTTGAAACATATGGATTGCCTTGTACAGTAAAACGTAAAGGTTTATTTGTCCATTCACCTTTATTGGGTATTCCTATACGGCCACTTGATTCAATTACTTTAGGATATTTTCTATTTTTAGTATCTATTTGTAAACGACCTTCATTGATTTTAGAGCCATCTAGATGTCTTGGAATATTAAACGCTTTAGTCCATTTTCCGGGACCATTTGTTAAGTCAAAACCTAATTTGCCTCGATTGTGTGACATCGCCTCGATACCTTCTTCAGGCTCTATCGCTCTGATTAATACGCCTTCAGGTTGACCGTCTAATTGAGTTACAAAATTAATGAGCAAGTGTGTATGCATAACGTGCGCGTATATGGTGCCACCCATTTTATATAATGACTCAACTTTGGGCGTTCGCTTGCCATTAAATCCATGTGCTGCACGATCTTTTTTGCCTACATAGGCCTCTGTTTCTACTATATAGCCAGTATAAGTTTGTAATTCATCGTGATAGATGACACGCACCCCTAATAAGTCTTTGGCAATTGTAACAGTATCTCGTTGTATAAAATCCATAAATTGCCCTCCAATATATAGTTTGTAAATTTAAATTTTTTTCGATATTTTTTTAAAAATTTGTAAAATTGTGTTACTACTAAGGTTATATTTTGTTACACTATTTTATGATAAGGTTAGTAGGTTTTTACATATGACCTATTAAAATCTAGTACAAAATAAATCTTATCTTAAACAAATGAAAATGAAAAGAGGGAGATTATGGAGAGGAAAATAGGTTTTGGACAAGCGCTTAAATTATATTGGAAAAACTATGTTAACTTTACTGGTCGGTCCCGTAGAAGTGAATATTGGTTTATGGTATTATGGCATATTATATTCTTGGCACCTGCAATTGTAATAGGATTCACAGGTCTCTTTATGATTTTAGCGAGTGCTTCTGGGACTAATGATTCTACAGTAGGACTAGGCGTGCTTTTATTGTTGTTAAGTATCATCTATGCGGGTATTTATTCTATAGCTACGTTTATTCCAAACTGGGCCATATTAATAAGAAGGTTCCATGATACAGGTAGAACAATGATCATGCCATTAGTTTATTTGGGAATCTCATTGATTGCTAATGTGGTTAATTTTGTTATGGAGCAAAATGATCCGAATGAAACAAATATATTAACTAATATTATTTTGATTGTTTTTGGCTTGCTTAATCTAGGATTAGGTATTTATATGATTGTTATTGCATGTTTGGATAGTGAAAGAAAGACCAATAAATATGGCAGTAGTCATAAATATGGGCAACATATTCAATCTTCAGACCATACACAAAGTGAGCATTCAAATTCATTCAATACTGAGGATTTTCAAAATGATGACCGTCACTCACAACAATTTAAATATGATGTTGAGTCATTTGATGAAAGTAAAAAGCAAGAAAACAAACAAGATGACTTTAAATATTAAAGTCATCTTGTTTGTTATGTATTTGACCATAGAAATCAACATAGGAGTCTGAGATATCAATTGATATCTCAGACTCCTATGTTTGTTTATATAATACTAAAATGACTAATCAATATATGAAAGATTGGGATGTGTTTTACCTAATAAGTCATGTAATGACTTGTATCTTTGGAATAGTCGTTCATATTGTTTTACTTTTTCTGGTTCTGGTTGTTTACGATAATATATAGGTTGTTTCATTTGTTGTACAGTTTCTTTTAATGATCCATATGCACCACCTACGTTTGCACCTAACATTGCAGCGCCTAAAGCAGTAGCGTTGCTTGAATCAATGACTACAATTTCTTTATTAAGTACGTTTGCATAAATATCAACTAAGAGAGCGCTCTTAATTGGAATGCCACCAGCAGCGTATACCGTGTGTACGGGGATATGATTATTTTCGAATTGTTGCATAATCATTTTAGTACCGAATGCAGTTGATTCGATGTGAGCACGATAGATCATTTCATAAGGCGTTTGTAATGTTAAGCCCAAAATACTTCCAGTTAAATGACTATCACTTAAAATACTACGATTGCCGTTATGCCAATCAAGCACTGTAACATGTTGCTCGTCAATGGCTATTTCGCTAGCACGCTTTTCTAAGTATTCAAAAATAGAAAGTCCATGTTGTTCAGCTTGATCTACAATTGCTTTTGGCGCAAGTTCTGTAGCGTAATTGAATAAATCACCCACGGCAGCTTGTCCAGCTTCATAAGCATATAATCCAGGGATAATTGCATCTTTAACAGAACCAGTTATCGCAGGAATAGGTTGCTGTTTAGGGTCTAACATAAGGTGGCAAGTACTTGTCCCAATTACTGGCGTAAATTCACCTTGTTCGATTGCACCTACACCTAATACACCTGAATGAGCATCAATGATATAAGGTGATATTTCAACGTTATCAGAGAGACCCCACAATTGTTGATAATATTCACTCAGATTACCCGCGCTTTCGCCGATGTGTACTACAGAGGCTTCGCATTTGTTTTTTACAATTTCAGGTAATTCTGGGTCTACAGCTTCAAAAAAATCATAATTAAAGCCATCATTTTCATTGTAAAAGCCTTTAAATCCAATACCACAATTAGAACGAATGTTTTTATCGGTAAGTAAACTTACGAGGTAATCGCCTGCTTCCATGATATAAGCAGTTTGGTTTAATATTTCGGGCGCTTTATGTTTAACTTCTAATATTTTTGGTATCATCCATTCACTGTTAACACTATGTCCATAATAGTCCAACCATGATGGATTTATTTCATCACTGATTTCTTTCATTTGTGTTGCTTCATCTTGTGCACCGTGATGTTTCCATAATTTTACATAAGCATGTGGGTTATCTTTTAACTCAGGGTTAAGATGTAATGGTTTGAAGTCTTCATCTAAGAACACAATTGTGCAACTAGTAAAATCAATGCCAATACCAATAACAGAATCTAGTTTAATATTACTATCATCTAATACATGTTTAACACCTTCTTCTAAAATTGAAGTATAGTCTTCAGCATGTTGTAAAAAATAGTTGTGTGGTAAAGCTTTACCGTTTAAAGATTCAGAGATAGTGTCATGTGCATATTCTTTTATGTAGGTAGAGATAATTTCCCCGTTAGACGTATCCACTAAAAACACTCTACCTGAAGCGGTGCCATAATCAATGCCAATACTATAAGTCATGTTGCTATGCCTCCTATTTGCTATTGATGAACAATAAGTATCAAGTCCTTATTTAGTTTTATGATAGTGCTTACATTATTTAATGTAAAGCTAAGGACATCGTGAGTTTTGTTGGGTGATATATTTTACTAAAAATAAATGCTATAGTCTTATAAAATTTAAAATTTAAAATGTATGTGTAATAGAATAAATGGTATGATATGACTAAAGTAATTTCAAAAGAGAGGGGCTCGTATGTCATGTCATTACTTATTGAACATGTCACGAAAAAATATAAAAATTTTACTGCTGTGAATGATATTTCACTTTCGTTAGAAAAAGGAAAAATGTTAGGTTTTTTAGGTAGAAACGGAGCAGGAAAAACAACAACCTTTAGAATGATTCTAGGGTTAACACCAATTACAGAAGGAACGATCACATATAATGATAAAGTAATTGATAGATCGTTATATAATCGTATTGGTTATTTACCTGAAGAACGTGGTTTACATCCTAAGATGAAAGTGGAAGATGAATTGCGGTATTTGGCTACGTTAAAAGGCATGAAATCAAAAGATATTACTGAAGCAATTGATTATTGGCTAAATCGCTTTAACATTAAAGAAAATAGAGAAAAGAAAATTGAATCGCTTTCTAAAGGAAATCAACAAAAAATTCAACTTTTAGCAAGTATGTTACACAAGCCGGAGTTATTGATTTTAGACGAGCCATTTAGTGGGCTTGATCCTGTAAATGTGGAATTGCTTAAATCTGCAGTGCAAGATTTAAATGATGAAGGAACGACAATTATTTACAGTTCACACCGTATGGAGCATGTCGAAGAACTTTGCGATAACGTCTGTATTTTAAATAAAGGTGAACTTGTTGTTTCAGGACCTATTGATGAAGTGAAATCAAATCATGGCCATAAACGTGTAGTTATTGAGACAGAACATCAAATGCCTGAAATCGATGCTATTACAGGGGTGATAGATGTAGAAAGAAATAAACGAGAAATTAAAGCGACCATTGAGTCAGAAATGATTGCAGAAAAAATTTACGACGTTGTTACACGATATGGCTTTGTTAAGCGTTTCCAAGTTGTAGAACCATCACTTAATGAAATCTTTATAGCAAAAGTAGGTGATATTCATGAGTAAATTTTGGGCTACATTTTCGCTAACTTATAAAAATAAAGTGAAAGCTAAATCATTTATGATATTCACGGCTGTAGTGATAATTCTAATGCTCGGCGCATCAAATATTAATAAAATTATTGATTTATTCGATAATGGTCCTGATAAAGTTGGGGTTGTATCGTCTAATGATGAAATTTATAAAGTTATTAAGTCTCAGGGAAATCAACTGGATGAAGGCGCGAAATTTAATAAAGTATCTGAAAAACAGGCTAGATCACAAGTGGAAAGCGAAAAATTAGATAAAGCTTATATCATTAAATTAAATGATAACCAAAAGTTATCAGGTAAAATTTTAAGTAAAGATACTGTTTCAGAGCAAGATAAACAAAAATTAAAGGCAACATTATCGACGATTCAAACTCAATTTGTAGCTAATAGTCTAGATTTATCTCAAGGAGAACTAAAGCAACTACAAGCTCAAAGTGATGTCTCATCAGAAGTAATTGCTAATAATGCTAAAAGTTCAAATCTAAGTGAAGCGCAAAAAGGCTTTAATACTGCAATCGTTTATCTTGGTATTATGCTCATGTTCTTCATTATATTTAATTACGCAAGTCAAGTTGCAATGGAAATTGCAACTGAGAAAACATCACGTGTCATCGAAATGATTATCACAAGTGTATCACCGGTAACACATCTCTTTGCTAAAATGGCGGGGGTAATTGCAGTAGCATTAACGCAAATTAGTATTTTTGTAATAGTAGGTGTGATATGCTTCTTAACATTTGACATCAGTGATATGTTACAAGGATTTAAAGTAGAACCCAATGAACTAACACTTCAATTAGCTGTTGTAGGTTTTGTATCGTTGATTATAGGTATTTTTTCATATATAATTTTAGCCTCAATTCTTGGGTCAATTACGTCACGAATTGAAGATATTAATCAGGCATTAATGCCTATGACTTTAGTTAGTATGATTGCTTTCTATATCTCATTATTTAGTGTGATGAATCCAGATACATTGCTTGTGAAAATTGTTAGTTTTATTCCGCTTATGTCACCCTTTGTTATGTTTGTTAGAGCATCTACACCAGATGTTGCGACTTGGGAAATTGTGGTTAGTGTAGGCTTGTCAATCATAACGATATTTGTATTATTATGGATTGCAGTACGTAGTTATAAAGATACAATTTTAAGTTTTGATAAAGGTTTTGTGAGTTCGGTGAAACGCATTTTCAATAAAAAAAATTAAAAAACTAAAATAAGAAGCTAGAGCATAAAATTGTTCTAGCTTTTTAAATTTATTTATCGGTTATTCATCCTTATCTAGTAGCTTTAACTCAGATAATATTGAAATAAGCAAAAATACATGAAAAAATAGTGAAAAATAGAAAAAACTATAACAATTTTCAATATTGTTTGATAAAATTCAACAATAGTATAGCTAATTATTTGTATAAATTGTTACAATATAAGAGACTTATGTTATAGATAAGAAATTTTTTATATACATATCAATTGATAACTTATTATATTTAACTGGTTGTCTAAATCATAATTTATGGTTGAGGGAAGCGTGAATTATGAAATAAGGCTTACAGTCAAATATCGCAATGATTAAAGTGTGTGTAACAGTATAGTTTGACTATAAGCGATTTTAGTTATTGTTTTCGTAATAGTCCGATATACAATGAAGTCTTTAAATTGCCAAATAATACACTTGAGCCCCTCAAGTTTCGCAATTTTTAGCTTGCATTTGAAATTGATGTTTTATTCATGACAACACCTATCGCTATTAAACAAACGGCGTTGGGTTTGAAAGGGAGTAATTGAGGATGTTTGCAAAAGTAGAAAGTCAAAGTAATGGTATTGATTTGATTAAAATTGATAATGAAGACACGAAAATAGTTTTCACCAACTATGGTGCCAGAATTGTTTCATGGAAGTATGACGATAACAATATTGTACTAGGTAATGTAGTTGAAGCAGATGAGTTTTATATTGAAAACCCTTATAACTTTGGTGCTACTGTTGGAAGATATGGTGGTAGAATTGCAAATGCAACATTTGAACTAGATGGTGAGAAATACAATCTTGAAGCCAATAACGGTCCCCACAATATTCACGGAGGCCCAAAGGGTTTAGATAAACGCTTTTTTGATTATAAAATTGAAGAGCAAGTTGGCCAAGTTAAAGTGATTTTTACTACGGTGTTAAAAAGTGAAGACGACTACTTTCCTGGAGATATAGATTTAGAAGTCGTTCACACATATGATGTTGACCATAAATGGACGATTGAATACAAAGCTACATCTAATCAAAAAACGTTGTTTAATCCAATGAATCATGTATACTTCAATCTTAATAGAGACAATAATGTTATTGATAATCACAGTATTTCAAGCTCTAAATTAGATATGTATACATTGGATGAAAATAATATTGTTGAGAAGAAAGACCCGATTAACCTAGTAGATATATTTAATGAACAAAACATCCAATTTAAGGATATTTTTAATAGTGAAGATGCAATAGTTAAAGAACAAATGGAACGTTTTGGTGGTGTGGATCATCCGTTCGATATAGGTGGCAATGAGATGACAGTTGAGAACAAACATTTCTTACTAACTGTTAAAACAGACATGCCTAATATTGTTATATTTACATTTAATGATACAACAGGTTGGCAAAGTGACTTCAATATTTACAAAGCGCACTCTGGCTTTACTTTAGAAACACAATGTATTCCGAATGATATTAATTTATATGGAGATAAAGCACCATCTATATTAGAGGCGAATCAGCCATATTATTCTAAAACATCATATAAAATTTCAGAGAAATGAAATAGTTTACGATGAGTCGAGATTGGTAGATTAAGGTATTTAACCTTAATCTATAAAGCAGAAATAGGGAGCGAGTGTAAGAAATCAAATGTTACATATGATTTCTGGCCCGCTCCCTTAATTATTTTTTAGCTCGTGTTAAAAATCTTTCTAGTTTGGATATTCTTTCTTCTGTTAAATATGGGTTTTTTAAAGCATAGGTTAAACGCTCAATATTTTTATTATCACTATAATAGATTTGATTTAAGTCAAAAACTGAAAGTAATGTTTCGTTATTGGCTTGTTTAATTAACTCCAAATTTGAATCTTCTTGAACATAACCTTCTTTTAAAACTCTAAAATAAAAGCCAGTCTTTCCAGAGGTCGACATACGCTTAATTAAATTAGGGATTTTGTACTTTTCTTGAATTTTCCAACATGGCTCTCTAATCTCTGATACTTCTAATATTGCATCGCCTAATTTGAATTGGTCTCCAAAGTGTACATCTTTTTCGTCCAAATCAGAGACAGTGATATTCTCGCCAAACATCGCATATTCTGGAAGTACTGACACATCTTGTTCCCACAGTGAATAATTTTTCTTACTGTATAGACAAACAGCTTTATTAGGGCCACCGTGACCTTTATATTCTTGTTCATCTTCAACGAATCCGGTCTTTGATAGCCACATGCTACCGACAAATTTCTTTTTATTTAAAGCTGAGCGCATTGGCCGTTTAGTACTATAAGGTAAATCTTCAACTTTACCTGTTGAGATAGCTTCTAAAGTATAAATCATCATTTTGTACCTCCAGATAGTTAATAACTATAATTTTAAAACAATATAATGAATATGCAAGTAAAGATATGAATTACTCTGGAAAATGATTTTTGAACTATGTATTTTAATGAATCTCATGTACAATAAGGATAAAAGTACAGTATAAAAGGGGAAGCATTATGGATAAGAAACAGTTGAAAATAAGTACATTTAATGATGCATTAGACCAAATCAAAGACGGTATGATTGTTGGAATTGGCTCTGGATCAACAATTGAATTGCTTGTCCCAAAAATTGCAGAGAAACTGGAACAAGAGCAAATTAATATAACTGGCGTTTGTACCTCCAATAAAACTGCATTAATTGCAAAAGAATTGGGAATACGTGTGGTTGATGTTAATGATGTCGAAGTAATTGATATTGCTATTGATGGCGCTGATGAGATTGATAACAACTTGAATTTGATTAAAGGTGGCGGTGGCGCTTTATTTAGGGAAAAAGTCATTGATGCCATGGCTGATAGATTTATCGTTTTAGCGGATGATAGTAAATGTGTGGATTATCTTGGTCAAACGTTTAAATTACCTGTTGAAGTTGATAAATTCAATTGGTTGCTCGTATCTAAAAAAATAAAATCATATGATAATTTAAAGGTCATACGTCGCATGGTAGATGATGTACCATTTATTACAGACAATGGTAATTATATATTGGATGTTGATTTAAATGAAAATATAGAACCTGCCGAAATGCACGAATATTTAATACACCTCGTAGGCGTCTTAGAAACAGGATATTTCTTAGATGTTGCAGATCAAGCAATTATTGGAACGGAAGCTGGAGTTAAAATTATTAATAAATAATGGTTGCCTCTACCTTCATTTGAATTTAATTATAGTAAAGATTAAAATGATTCATGTATTTAAAGCTTGATTAAAGGTAGTCGTAATAAAAAACAAGAGCTAAGACATTTATGTCTTAGCTCTTGTTTTTTATATATTAACGACGGTGACCACGTTTACTCTTTAAATCAAATGGTGAGCGTTGGTTACTGTTGTCATTGTCGCTTGGGTTGTCATCTTGTGCTCTAGTCTCTTGCACATTCGTGTCATGTTGACGTGGTGATGCATCTTTAGCGTTTGGGTGTGCTTTCTCTGTCGATGCTTCAACAGCACTATTAGTATGACGGTTTACTGTATTGTTATTTTCTTGTGGTTCGTTATGATGCGTCATTGCATCCGATTCACTTGAATCGACAGAAGGTGTATTTTCTTTAATGATATTAGCACGGCTATTATCTTCTTCTGTATCAGTTGTGTGCTCTTCTGTATAGTTAGAACCAGCTGTTGCGTCATCATTAGTATGATTTTGTACTGCTGTTGTTGCCGAACCATGTGCCACGGAGTCGTCTGAGATTGATTGCTGTTGATGGTTCTCATTTTGATTAATCTCATTTACAGTAGTAGAGCTATCATCTTGATGTTCTCTATCCTTAACGTCATCAGTAAGATTTTGATCATCTTCATTAACATGATCAAGGTAGTTGTTTTCTTCAACTTCATCTAAATTACGTTTCGTGAAGAAATAAAGTATTACACGGATGATTAGATTAATTAAAATATATACAACTGCGACCGCAACTGTAGACAATGCAATGACTTTCATAGCAAAAACTTCACCTAATTCTTCATTAAATAAGAAGACAAGGCCAAATGACATTGACGCATGGAAAATTGTGGCGATATAAACTGTACGTCCTTTTGTAGCACGAATCAATTCCCCAGCAATCATTGAAAAGGCAAACGAGTAAAGGAAACTATAAATTGCATAATCAAAACTAAAGGCAATATTAACGTTCCATATAGAATACATAAAACCAACGATAATAGAGGCGAAAAATGTATTCATTTTATTTTCAACGATATTTTGTAAGTATGAACGGAAACCAAGTTCCACAAAGAATGCCATTACAATTTGTCCAATTATGATAGAAAGAATTGAAACAGATAAGTCTTTCGTTTGTAATAGAACAAAACTATCAGCAAAGATGTTAAAACTTACCATAGCAATGATAAAAATAAGTAATGGTAACACAAGTGCTAAAATGACACGTTCAATTACTTTTAAATCAATAGTGAGTTTTAAGCTCGCTAATTGCGTACGCTTTTGTTTGAAAACGATAAGACAAATTATAGTAGCAATTATTGGCGCTAAGGTACTCATGTCAAAGACAAAGCTCTTAAATGGTACTGTACTTTGAAAATCTTTAAGTATAATCGGTAATGCATAGGCTATAATGAAGAAAATAAATATCATCATTGCCCATTGAAAACCAGGTATACGTTTTGTATTCATTATGTAACCTCCAATAGGGTTTCGGAAAATCATTCGTTCTTAATTATACATATTTATGGTCGAGAAATAAATTAAATTAAAGATTTATCATTGAAATGTAATAGTTTTACATTATCTAACATCTAATTGAAATAATTTTTGGTGATTTTTGTAAATTATCATGTGGGCAATTGGGTAAAGATAATTATAAATTGAATTGGTTAAAATGTAAGCGTATACTTTAAGTGGTAGTTAAGTAATTAAAGGAGGAGAATTATGTATAAACTAGCACAACGTGATCTTTGGACAGGCAGAATAGATAGTGAAACAGATGAATCGCAATTTAGACATTTTCAAACGATACAGTTTCGCAATATTGAGGACGACTACAATGAAACACGTCAAGGTGTAGGTTTATTAGGCTATGCAGTAGATAAAGGGGTCGAACTTAATAAAGGGAGAACAGGTGCAAAAGAAGGGCCTGATGCAATTAAAAAAGTGTTTGCTAATTTACCCGTAACTAGAAAATGTAACGTATATGATTATGGTAATGTAGAACATGATCATCAAACTCTAGAAGAAACACAAGAAGAGTATGCCCATTTCGTAGCCGAATCGATAAAAAGACATAAGCAAACATTCCTATTAGGGGGCGGGCATGATATTGCATATGCGCAGTATTTAGGAACACGTGAAGCTTATCCAGATGCATCGATTGGTGTTATCAATATAGATGCTCATTTTGATACGAGAGAGGCAAAAGGTTCCACGTCTGGTACTAGCTTTAGGCAAATATTAGAACAGGACGACAATGTTGATTATCTTGTATTAGGTATCCAACAAGGTGGTAATACACAAGCATTATTTGATTATGCTGAAACTAAAGGTATCGGTTATGTTTATTCGGAAGAATTGCTGCATCAAATCTCTCCTCCAATTAAGGATAAAGTAGAACGTTTTATTCATGATCATGATGCCATCATGTTTACGATATGTATGGATGTTATTGATAGTGCATTTGCACCAGGTGTGAGTGCCAATGGTGTTCTAGGTTTATTCCCACATGTTGTCCTCGAACTATCAAAACGTATTATACCGAATGAAAAAGTTTCAACAATAAGCATTGCTGAAACTAATCCTAAATATGATGTCGATAATAGAACAGCCAAATTATCAGCAAATTTCTTCCATCATTTTATTCTTTAAAATTCCAATAGTTTATACATTGGTCAATGAAAGAAAGCACGCGTTCAGAGTGCTTTCTTTTTTTTAGGTAATTGATGTAAATAGAGCGGCTTAATGTCGGGCGGATATCTATTGCATCTAAATCTCGTGCGTTAAAAGATTGATAATGAACGCGTGGAATAATTGCATAACCTAAGCCTCTATGGACAAAGTTGGTTGCCGCTTCGAAGCGATCAGCTTCAATCACAATATTTGGGTGCATATTCATTCGATTAAAATAGTCATCAAGATGTTTCCGCACTTGGGAACCCTTCGTTGGTAAAATAAGCGGTAAAGACGCGATTGATGTCGTTCGTTTATATGGAAATGCATTTTGGGGTGTGATTAATACATAAGACTCTTCATATAATGGTATGGAAGTTATATCTTCATGAATGATTTGCTCGTTTGTGAAAGCGAGATGATTTTCGAAATTAATAAGTAATTCTATGATCTTAGTCTGATCATGAATTTCTGAAATTAGATAAGTCTGGTCTGCATTTTGCTTTTTATGTGTTGCTAGCACTTGTGAAATCCATTGGTTTGTAGATTCTAAAATAGATATTTTGATTTTAGGCACATGTCCCATATTGAGATCATACATTTTCTCTATTGTTTGATGATAATTTTGTATGAGTTGTAGAGCATAGTTATAAAAATGGATACCTTTTTCGGTGATTTTAATATCTTTAGTAGTTCGTGTAAATAAATCATAACCTAAGTCTGATTCCATCTTTTTTATCGTAGTAGTCAGTGATGGTTGACTAATATGTAAAAAATTAGCTGCTTTCGTAAAGCTATTGTATTTTACAACTGCGACAAAATATTCTAATTGAACAATCTTCATATCTCAGACACCTCTAAAAATTTTATTTATAGTTTTAAGTTATTAATAATTAGTTTATTTATATTGGTAGTCTATATAATAACATACTATACTGTGAAATATAGAGGGAGGCGTACTTTCATGTAAGGGGCGTGAAGTACATGTGGAAATTTTTCGTTTATAGTCTTATTGGTATTATATTTTTCTTTGTACCAATTACTATTAGCGGTCAATCAACGATTATGATTGATCATATCGTACAGTGGATATCGAAATTGCTTAATCCAATCTTACCGTACTATGTATTGATTTTAATTTTGATTGGCGCAGCACATCCATTTATCAATAAGAAATGGAATAAGTCTAAAACAGATATAGTCTTTAGTTTATTTAAAGTCATAGGGGTATTTATTGCTTTTATGGTGGTATTTGATTTTGGACCTGGTTTTGTATTAAAAGAAAGTATTGGACCATTTTTATATGAGAAATTGGCAATACCTTTAAGCGTATTAATTCCTATAGGTGCAATATTCTTATCCTTTTTAATAGGATTTGGATTACTAGAATTTATTGGAGTTATTTGTAGACCGATAATGAGACCTATTTTTAAAACTCCAGGGAAATCAGCTGTAGATGCTGTTGCTTCATTTGTAGGTAGTTATTCTATAGGTTTATTAATTACAAATAAAGTATATAAAAATGGTGGATATACGCACAAAGAGGCAGTAGTAGTCGCAACAGGGTTCTCTACCGTGTCTGCTACTTTTATGATTATCGTAGCAAATACATTAGGTATTATACAATATTGGAACCTTTATTTTTGGTTTACTTTAGCAGTTACATTTATTGTAACTGCAATAACGGTACAAATCCCACCTATAAGAACAGAAAAGACAACGACGTATCAAGACCAACCGTACAAAGAAGAAATTCGTAGAGATATGCCATTATTAAAAGAATCATGGTTAGAAGCTAAGATAGCTGTCAAAAATTCGAAAACTTTGATAGAAAATGTAATAGAGAATTTGCGTGATGGTGTAGTAATGACGATTGCTATTTTACCATCTATCATGTCGATAGGATTTTTAGGGTTAATCGTCGCAGAATATACACCAATTATTGAATATATTTCTTACATTTTTTATCCAATTATAAGTATATTTCCTGTAAGTGACGTTGCGGTTTTAGCACAAGCTTCAACAATCTCTATAGTAGAGATGTTATTGCCAGCAGCAATAGCTCAAAGTGCAGATTTAGCGACAAGGTTTACAGTGGCAGTGATGAGTGTTTCGGCCATTATATTCTTTTCAAGTGTAGTGCCAGTCATTCTATCGACGGAAGTTAAAATATCAGTCGGTAAACTAGTAATCATATGGTTTGAAAGAGTGGTATTTACATTACTTATTACTATTCCATTTGCATTATGGATATTTTAAACAAAGGAACATTTTATTAAATTAAGGAGTGATTTTTCATGAGAAAAATAGTAGCAAAAAAAGGTTTAGATATTGAATGTAAAGGTTGGGAACAAGAAGCGGTTTTAAGAATGTTATATAACAACCTTGATCCTGAAGTAGCTGAGCGTCCAGAAGACTTGGTAGTTTATGGTGGCATTGGCAAAGCAGCTAGAAATTGGGAAGCATTTGAAGCGATTGAAGATACATTACGCTCATTAGAAGCATATGAAACCATGTTAGTACAATCAGGTAAACCGGTTGCTGTATTTAAAACACATGAAGAAGCGCCACGTGTATTAATTTCAAACTCAGTATTAGTTCCAGAATGGGCAAACTGGGACCACTTTAATGAATTAGATAAAAAAGGATTAATGATGTATGGCCAAATGACGGCAGGTAGTTGGATTTACATTGGTTCTCAAGGTATTGTTCAAGGTACTTATGAAACATTTGGTGAACTTGCCAATCAACATTTTGATGGTAAGTTGAACGGTACAGTAACGTTAACTGCTGGATTAGGTGGTATGGGTGGTGCACAACCACTTGCTGTTACAATGAACGGTGGTGTTGTAATTGGTGTAGATGTTGATGAAACACGTATTGATAAGCGTATGGAAACACGTTATTGTGATGTGAAAACACATGATTTAGATGAAGCATTACGTTTAGCTGAAGAAGCACGTGATAAAGGTGAACCACTTTCAATTGGTTTAGTAGGCAACGCTGTCGATACACATAAGGCTATTTTAGATAAAGGTTTTAAAATTGATATCGTAACGGACCAAACAAGTGCCCATGATCCACTAAATGGTTATGTACCAGAGGGATATTCATTGGAAGAAGCAAAAGCAATTCGTGATAAAGATCCAAAGCAGTATGTTAAAGAAGCTCAATCTTCTATGAGAAAACATGTTGAATATATGCTTGAATTCCAAAAAAATGGTGCTGTTGCATTTGACTATGGTAATAATATTAGACAAGTTGCATATAATGATGGATTAGAAAATGCATTTGATTTCCCTGGATTTGTACCTGCATATATTCGCCCGTTATTCTGTGAAGGTAAAGGTCCTTTCCGCTTTGCAGCTTTAAGCGGAGATCCTAAAGATATTGAGCGCGCTGATGAAGAAATGAGAAAAATCTTCCCAGACAATGAAAAATTAATCCGTTGGCTAGATTTAGCTCAAGATAAAATAGCATTCCAAGGTTTACCATCACGTATTGCTTGGTTAGGATACGAAGAACGTGCCAAAATGGGCTTAGCGCTAAATAAATTAGTACGTGACGGCGAAATTTCTGCACCGATTGTAATTGGACGTGACCATTTAGACTCAGGGTCTGTTGCAAGCCCAAACAGAGAAACTGAAGGAATGAAAGATGGCTCTGATGCTGTTGGTGATTGGGCAATCTTAAATGCATTAATCAATACTGCAGCAGGCGGTTCATGGATTTCATTCCATCACGGCGGTGGCGTTGGTATGGGGTATTCGTTACATGCTGGTATGGTTGTTGTTGCAGATGGTTCTGAACGCGCAGATAAACGTTTAGGACGTGTACTTACTACGGATCCGGGTATGGGTGTAGTGAGACATGCTGATGCTGGATATGAATCTGCAATTGAAGTAGCAAAAGAAAAAGGTATAAAAATCCCAATGATTACAGGTAAAGGAGACAAATAATGAACGATTTAATCATTCAAAACATAAAAGAACTTATTTTACCAAAATCAACTGAACGTCCATTAAAAGGAAAAGAATTAGATGAGCTCAATATCATTGAAAACGGAACTGTTGTTGTAAAAGGCGGCAAAATAGTTTATGCAGGTAATCATACGGATGATTATGAAGCGCATGAAATTATTGATGCAACAGGGAAAGTAGTTTCACCGGCACTTGTTGAAGCTCATACACATCTTGTGCATGGAGGATCACGTGAACATGAAATGTCACTTAAAAGGCAAGGTGTTTCATATTTAGAAATTCTTGAACAAGGTGGAGGTATTTTATCTACTGTTGAAGCGACTCGCAAGGCTACTGAAGATGAATTGTTTAAAAAGGCAGAGAAGAATCTGTTAACTATGATTGAGCATGGCGTGTTAGCTGTAGAAAGTAAGAGTGGATATGGTTTAGATAAAGAAAACGAACTGAAACAGTTACGCGTATCTAATCGTTTAGCAGACAAATACAATTTAGATATGAAGCATACTTTCCTAGGGCCTCATGCAGTTCCTAAAGATGCGCAATCAAATCAAGCATTCTTGGAAGAAATGATTGATTTGTTACCTGAAGTTAAACCATACGCAGATTTTGCGGATATATTTTGTGAGACAGGTGTGTTTACCATCGAGGAATCAAGAAAATATATGCAAGCTGCTAAAGCATTAGGCTTTGATGTGAAAATACATGCTGACGAAATCGATCCATTAGGTGGACTCGAGTTAGCTATTGATGAAGGTGCAATTTCTGCAGATCATCTTGTAGCTTCAAGTACAGAAGGTAAAGCAAAATTAAAACAAAGTGATATTGTAGCTGTATTACTTCCAGGGACAACATTTTATTTAGGCAAAGAAACCTATGCAGATGCAAGAGGTATGCTAGATAATGATGGCGCGATTGCAATTGCAACAGATTTTAACCCTGGTAGTTGTGTTACCAATAATTTACAACTTGTAATGTCTATTGCTGCGCTAAAATTAAAACTATCACCAAATGAAATTTGGAATGCGGTAACGGTAAATGCTGCAAAAGCAATAGATGTAGATGCTGGAACAATTAATGAAGGCGATAGAGCAAATATTGTAATTTGGGATGCACCTAACCATGAATATATTCCATATCATTATGGTATTAATCATGCAGAAACAGTAATTAAAGATGGCAAAGTATTAGTAGATAATAAAATTCAATTAAAAGGTTAATATAATTATTTTTAGAGCCACTTCTCAATTAATTGAGTTAGTGGCTCTTACACATGAGCAAGGGCTCAGGTGGACGAAGATACTTCTCTAAAGAACCACTTCTTAATTTTGTTAAGTTACTGGTTCTTACACATGAGTTTA